>CAVWZR010000016.1:0-26828 GCA_963759515.1 uncultured Actinomycetota bacterium
ATGGACGCATGAGCCCGGACATCCCCGCGCACCTCTTCACCGCGATCGACCACGTCGGCGTCGCGGTGGCCGACCTCGACCAGGCGAAGGCGTTCTACCGCGACGTCCTCGGGATGGAGACGGTGCACGAGGAGACCAACGAGGAGCAGGGAGTGCGCGAGGCGATGGTCGCGGTCGGAGACTCGGGCTCCTGCATCCAGCTCCTCGCACCCCTGGACGAGTCCTCCACGATCGCGAAGTTCCTCGACAGATCCGGCCCGGGAATGCAGCAGCTCGCCTACCGGGTCACGGACGTGGAGGTCGTTGCCGCCGTGCTCCGCGACCGTGGACTCCGGGTGCTGTACGACGTGGCGAAGGTCGGCACGGCCGGCTCCCTGGTGAACTTCGTCCACCCTCACGACACCGGCGGCGTGCTCATCGAGCTCGTCCAGCCGGCCTCACCAGCCTGAGCGATGATGCTCGCGCTGGGGGAGAGGTAGCGTCTCGCCCATGACGAGCCAGCTCACCCCCGACCTCCTGGAGCGCTTCGCCAAGCGCGTCGAGGCCGATCCCACCGCCCGGATGATGCAGAACGCCCTGGCGCGCACCGACGTGGACAAGGTCGTCCAGGACCACGCCCAGACGCTCTCACTGCCACGGTCGATGAGCCATCAGCTGGACGACTGGGAGGTCACCGACCAGAAGCAGTCCGGCCGGTGCTGGATGTTCGCCGGGCTCAACCTCGTGCGCGCGGGCGTGGCCACGCGCCTCGGGGTCAAGGAGTTCGAGTTCTCCCAGAGCTACCTGCAGTTCTGGGACAAGCTGGAGAAGGCCAACCACTGGCTCGAGTCCGTCCTCGCCACGGCCGATCGGGACGTCGACGACCGCACGGTCGCCCACCTCCTGACCACTCCGGCCGAGGACGGCGGGCAGTGGAACATGTTCCTCGCCCTCGTCGCCAAGCACGGCCTGGTGCCCAAGGAGGTCATGCCGGAGACCGAGTCGTCCTCGAAGACGAGCAAGCTGAACCGTGACATCTCCTCCGTGCTCCGGCGTGCCGCCCACGACCTCCGGCAGCGCCACGCGGCCGGAGCCACCGCCGAGGAGCTGGCGGAGGCCAAGGAGGACACGCTCGCCGCGATCCACCGGATGCTGGCCCTCCACCTCGGTACGCCGCCCACCTCGTTCACCTGGCAGTGGCGCGACTCGGACAAGGCCTTCCACCGCGACGGCGAGCTCACACCGCGCCAGTTCGTGGAGCGCTACGTGACCTTGCCGATCGACGACTACGTCTGCGTGGTCCACGACCCGCGCCCGAGCAGCCCGTTCGGCCGGACCTTCACCGTCGAGCACCTCGGCAACGTCGTCGGTGCCCCGCAGGTGGTCTACCTGAACGTCGAGATCGCCCTGATCAAGCAGCTCGCCGCCGACGCCCTGGCGGGGTCGGCCGACCGGCCGGCAGAGCCGGTGTGGTTCGGGTGCGACGTCGGCCAGATGCTGGACGGTGACCTGGGTCTGTGGCATGCCTCGCTCTTCGACTACGACGAGCTGTACGGCACCCGTGACCTCGGGCCGGTCCTCAGCAAGGCCGACCGTCTGTACCACCACGGCACCGCGATGGACCACGCGATGCTGCTGACCGGGGTCAACCTGGTCGACGGTCCTGGCGACACCCAGGTCCCGACCCGCTGGCGGGTCGAGAACTCCTGGGGCACCGAGAAGGCCGACAAGGGCTTCTGGACCATGGACGACTCGTGGTTCGACGAGTTCGTCTTCGAGATCGCCGTCCCGCGCAGTGCCCTGCCGCAGGAGCTGCGGGACGCGCTCGCGCAGGAGCCGATCGTGCTTCCCGCCTGGGACCCGATGGGCGCGCTCGCCACGTAGCCCGCCGGAGCGCACCGGCATGAGCCGTGGATCACAGAACTCCCATGGTCCCGGCACCGTTCACTAGGGTTCCCGGCACGCCCCCTGTCGACGTTCGACATCTGGAGACGACTCGTGCAGCAGATCCTCGACGCCATCCTGTCCGGCACCGCGGCCCCGGAGGACTACGCCGCGTTGGAGGTGCCGGCCAGCTATCGCGCGGCCACCGTCCACCAGGACGAGGTCGACATGTTCCACGACATGGAGTCCAAGGAGAAGGACCCGCGCAAGTCGCTCCACATCGACGACGTGCCGGTCCCCGAGCTCGGGCCCGGCGAGGCGCTGGTCGCGGTGATGGCGAGTGCCATCAACTACAACACCGTGTGGACCTCGATCTTCGAGCCGCTGTCCACGTTCGCGTTCCTCGAGCGCTACGGCCGGCTCAGTCCGCTCACCAAGCGTCACGACCTGCCGTACCACGTGGTCGGCTCCGACCTGTCCGGCGTCGTGCTGGCGACCGGGATCGGAGTGCAGGCCTGGAAGCCGGGCGACGAGGTCGTCGCGCACTGCCTGTCGGTCGAGCTCGAGGGCCCCGACGGCCACAACGACACGATGATGGACCCCGAGCAACGGATCTGGGGCTTCGAGACCAACTTCGGCGGGCTGGCCGAGATCGCCCTGGTGAAGTCGAACCAGCTGATGCCCAAACCGGCCCACCTCACCTGGGAGGAGGCCGCGTCGCCCGGACTCGTGAACAGCACCGCGTACCGCCAGCTGGTGAGCCGCAACGGCGCCGGCATGAAGCAGGGCGACAACGTCCTGATCTGGGGCGCCAGCGGCGGCCTCGGTGGCTTCGCCACCCAGTACGCCCTCAACGGCGGCGCCGTCCCGGTGTGCGTCGTCTCCAGCGAGGAGAAGGCCGAGATCTGCCGCCGGATGGGTGCGGAGCTGATCATCAACCGGTCGGAGTCCGGCTACCGGTTCTGGAAGGACGAGCGCACGCAGGACCCGAAGGAATGGCGCCGCTTCGGCTCCGACATCCGCGAGCTCACCGGCGGCGAGGACGTCGACATCGTCTTCGAGCACCCGGGGCGCGAGACCTTCGGCGCAAGCGTGTACGCCGCGCGTAAGGGCGGCACGATCGTGACCTGTGCGTCGACGTCGGGCTACGTGCACGAGTACGACAACCGCTATCTCTGGATGAACCTCAAGCGGATCATCGGGTCCCACTTCGCCAACTACCGCGAGTCGTGGGAGGCCAACCGGCTGATCGCGAAGGGGATGATCCACCCGACCCTGTCGCGCGTCTACCCCCTGACCGAGGTCGGCCAGGCCGCCCTCGACGTCCACCACAACCTCCACCAGGGCAAGGTCGGAGTCCTCTGCCTGGCTCCCGACGAGGGCCTCGGCGTCCGCGACGAGGAGAAGCGCGCCCAGCATCTGGACGCGATCAACGCGTTCCGCGGCGTCTGACTTCCTGTCCCGGCAGGTCAGGACGGCGTGTCGCAACCTGAGGGCCGCCCGGGGCGTCGTACGGGGTGGAAGTCGTTTCCGAGCATCGGCCAGACTGGGCCCAACTCGAGTTTCCGGGAGGAAGTCCGCACCATGAGCGACCAGGGCCTTTCCATCTTCGACGAGCCGGACGAGACCCCCGAGGTGGACGAGGAGCCGACGCGAGTGCTGGCGGCCCAGGACGACACCGGGGACGAGCAGAAGCGTCCGGCTCGACCGGTCAAGAAGGCCGGCAAGACCGCGCGTTCCACGATGCCGGCCGTCGACCTGCAGGATGCGGTGCCCGCAGAAGCTGAGGACGAGGTCGCCGTGGAGGATCCCGAGCCCACCCAGCAGCTGCCGACTCCTGCGCAGAGCACACCGGAGCCCGCGCCGGAGCCCGACGAGCAGAAGGCCCCGGCCGTCTCGGCGGTGGCGCCTCCTGCGCCGGATCCCGTCCCGGCCCCGGTGACGACCACACCGACGCCCGGTCGCGTGTCCCCCGTCATGCCCCCGCCGGCCTCGGCGCCGACGTTCGCCACCGTCCGCCGTGGTGGCTACGACAAGGCGGCGGTCGACATCGCGCTCCGGCAGGTCCTCCAGGACAGGGCCGCAGTCGCTGCGGCACTGACCCAGTCCGAGCAACGGGTGGGCGAGCTCGAGGCCCAGGTCCGGCAGGCGCAGGACGAGCTCGCCGAGAACTCCAACCCGACGTACGCCGGGCTCGGCGGTCGCGCGAGCGCGATGCTGCGACTGGCCGAGGAGGAGGCGTCCGAGATCCGCGAGGCCGGTCAGCGCGACGCCAGCGACATCCGCGAGCAGGCCGGCCGCGACGCGGTCAGCATCCGCGCCGAGGCGACCCGTGAGGCGGACGACATGCGGATCGTCCAGCTCAAGGAGCTCGACGAGATGCGCGCCCGGGTCGCCGGTGATGCCGAGACCGAGCGATCGCTCGCGATGGCCGAGGCCGAGGACCTGCGCGCGTCGGCGAAGCGCGAGAGCGACCAGATCCGGCTCGCCGCGCAGCAGGAGACCAAGGAGCTTCGCGTCACCGCGACCCGCGAGGCCGAGCAGGCGCGGGCGGCCGCGGACCGTGAGGTGCAGGAGGCACGGCGCACGCTCGCGGTCGAGCGTGAGCGACTGGCCAAGGAGGCCGTCGAGCACCACAGCACGGCCACCGCGGAGACCGGCCGCCTGGTCGAGGAGGCCGAGCAGCGGGCGAACGCCGCCGAGGCGCGGGCCCGCGAGGCCACGGCCCAGGCCAACACGCACCGCCAGCAGGCTCAGTCCGAGGCCGAGGCGCTGCTGGCCCGCGCACGCCGCGAGGCCGAGCAGATCGTGGCGTCGGCACGCACCCAGTCCGAGGCGATCACCGCCTCCGGGAACGCCGAGCACGAGCGCAACCTGGGCGCCCTCAAGGCCGAGGTGGACCGGATGACCAAGCGGCGCGAGGCCATCTCCGCGCAGCTCGGATCACTGCGCGAGATGATGGCCGGCTTCGGCGACGACGAGGAGAAATGACGCTCGCCTGAGCACCCCACGCGTGCCCGCTCCGCCGAATCGGCGGAGCGGGCCACCATAATCGGCCCATGACCGACACCGAGGGGCCGGCCGACGAGACAGACGACGCGGCCGACCCAGCGCCGGTCGACCGAGGCGACGTGGCGGTCGAGGACATCGACCCCGACGCGCGGGCGTTCCTCCACGACCCGAACCAGCACCCGGACGACCTGGGCGAGATGGGACCACCGCTGAACACCCGGTCCCCGTTCATGTGGGGACTCCTCGGTGGGCTCGGCGCGCTGGTAGCGATCTGGATCGGGCTGATGGTGGTCCGGATCGGCGGCGTGCTCGTGCTGGTGGTCGTCGCGATGTTCCTCGCGGTCGGGCTCAACCCCGCCGTGGAGTTCCTGATGCGCCGCGGACTGAGGCGACCATGGGCGGTGCTCTGCGTGATCCTCGGCGTCGTGCTGGTGTTCGCGGGATTCCTCACGCTCCTGGTGCCGATCATCAGCCATCAGGTGACCGCGATCGGCGACAACCTGCCCGGCTGGTTCGACAAGCTCCAGCAGAACGAGCAGGTCCGGAAGTTCGACGACAAGTACGACGTCACGTCCAAGGTCGAGGACTACGTGAAGTCCGGCGCGTGGGCCCAGAAGGCCTTCGGCGGCGCCGTCGGTGTCGGACTCGCGATCCTCGGTGCGCTGCTCAACGCCTTCGTGGTCGTGGTGCTGACGCTCTACTTCCTGGCCTCGCTCCCGTCGATGAAGAAGGCGACGTACAACCTGGCGCCTGCCTCGCGGCGCGAGCGGGTCTCGCTCCTGGGCGACCGGATCCTCCGCACGATCGGCGGCTACGTCTCCGGTGCGTTCGTGGTCGCGCTGTGTGCGGGGGTGAGCACACTGGTCTTCCTGTTCATCGTCGGCCTCGGCAGCTACGCGGTCGCGCTGGCCATGGTCGTCATGCTGCTCGACGTGATCCCCATGATCGGCGCCACGATCGGCGCGGTGATCGTCTGCGCCATCGCGTTCGCGACCGACATCAAGACCGGGATCATCGCGGTGATCTTCTACATCGCCTACCAGCAGATCGAGAACTACGTCATCTATCCCAAGGTGATGTCGCGCTCCGTGGAGATCCCGGGCGCCTTGACCGTGGTCGCCGCCCTGGTGGGCGGCACCTTGCTCGGCGTCGTCGGCGCCCTGCTGGCGATCCCGACCGCGGCGTCGATCCTGCTCCTGGTCAGAGAGGTGTTCGTCCGCAGACAGGACGCCCGCTGACGCGGGCGCCTTCCGACGGCTGGCACACTCGCCGGCATGAGCTCGTGCTGCGCGCCCGGACGCCCCACGGGCGGCTCGTCCGAGGCCGAGCGGGCGTCGTCCTCGGCGCCGTCGGTGGCTGGAGGCTCACCCGACGCGACACTCGCCACCATCCCGGCCGGCCGTTTCGTGATGGGCACCGACGATCCACGCGGGTACGCCGTGGACGGCGAAGGGCCGCCTCATCCGGTCGACCTGGACGCCTACGCGATGGGGGTCCACACCGTCACCAACCGCGAGTTCGCCGCCTTCGCCGACGACACGGCGTACCGCACGACCGCCGAGGAGCTCGGCTCGTCGTTCGTCTTCGAGCGCCTGCTCCCCCGCGACTTCCCGCCGACACCGGCAGTCGCCGCAGCGCCGTGGTGGCGAGAGGTGGCCGGCGCCGACTGGCGACACCCGGAGGGCCCGCAGTCCGAGGTGACGGACCGCGAGACGCATCCGGTGGTCCACGTCAGCTGGTACGACGCGGTCGCGTACTGCGACTGGTCCGGGCTGCGGCTACCGACGGAGGCCGAGTGGGAGCGGGCCGCCCGCGGACCCGAGGACGGCCACCACTTCCCGTGGGGTGACGAGCGTGAGCCCGGCGGCGAGCACCGGATGAACGTCTTCCAAGGTCACTTCCCGCAACGCGACACGGGTGAGGACGGGTGGGTCGGCACCTGCCCGGTCGGTGCCTTCCCGCCCAACGACTTCGGTCTGTTCGAGACGACCGGGAACGTCTGGGAGTGGTGCTCCGACTGGTTCTCGGCGGACAGCTACCGCCGGTCGCCGGATCACGCGCCGGTGGGGCCGCGCAAGGGCGTCAACCGGGTGATGCGGGGTGGCAGCTATCTCTGCCACGAGAGCTACTGCTGGCGCTACCGCGTGGACTCACGCAGCTCGAACACCCCGGACAGCAGTGCCGGGAACGTCGGCTTCCGGGTGGCCGCCGACCTCGGGTGAGGTCAGGCGAGCTGCCAGACGCCCGGCCTGGACTTCGTCATCAGGCCCTCGTCGATGAGCGCCACGCGCGCACGGCGGGCGGCGTACCGCCAGCGCAGCTCGCCCTCGGGTGTCGTCTCCCGGTCGGCGGGACGCAACTGGTCCTCGGCCAGGAGCTCGAGCTCCACGAAGACCTCGTCGGCCTCCAGCTCGCCACCGGCCCGCTCCAGGACCGTGACGATGAGGGGCTTGAAGACGTCCGGAGGCGTCCAGCGCCGGGTCACCGGCTTCGGTGGCACGGACGAGCGTGCGGGTGTCGTCGCCCGCTTCCGGGGCTTCGGCGGCGCTGCAGCCTTCTTCGGCGGGGGCGGTGGCGGTGGCGGCTGGCCGTGGATGCACTGTGATCGGGGCAGATCACACAGCTCGCAGTAGTCGTCGGGGTCACTCATCGCGACCCAACCTAGCCAAGCCACGAGCGCGGACTGCGAGCGACCCGACCGTGCGCCCGCGCCGTCGGCGCGGGCGCACGAAGGGGGGTCCTCAGGCGGCGACCAGCTCCTGGTCCTCGGTGACCTCGTCTGCCGCTTCCACGACGCTGGGCGCCGACGGCTTGGTCAGCAGAGCGGCGCCGATGCCCAGGGCGGCCACCAGCGCAGCCGCCGCGATCCAGAAG
The DNA here is from genome assembly GCA_963759515.1 of uncultured Actinomycetota bacterium. Lineage (GTDB taxonomy): Bacteria > Actinomycetota > Actinomycetes > Propionibacteriales > Nocardioidaceae > Nocardioides. The sequence goes on from CAVWZR010000016.1 coordinate 7,750, forward strand.
GCGAGGTGGTAGCCCCCGACCAGCGCGTCCGTCGTGCTGTGTCCGGCGGCGGCCAGGGTCTGGCTACGCGTGTTGGACAGTGTGGCGAGGACGGCCAGGCCCAGGGCTCCGCCGACCTGCGCGGTCGCGTTGACCAACCCCGATGCCAGACCCATCTGGTCCGGCGCCACGCCGCTCATGGCCAGACCTGCGACTGCGGGGAAGGACGTGCCCGCGCCGAGCCCGAGCAGCGTCAGGGCGGGGAAGAGCTGGGTCGCGTACGCCGCGTCCGCCGGGGCCAGAGCGAACAGCGTCAGGCCGGCAGCCATCAGGCCGAGACCGGTCAGCGAGACGGCGCGCGGTCCGAAGCGGGTGATCAGCTTCTCGGAGTACTTCACGGACAGGGTGCCCATGGCCACGGTCACCGGAAGGAACGCCAAGCCGATCTGGAGCGCGTCGTAGTGCTTGACGTTCTGCAGGTAGAGCGTGCCGAGGAAGAAGGCGCCGAACATGCCCGCGGCACCCAGGACCTGGATCACGTTCGCCCCGACCAGGTTGCGGGAGCGGAACAGGGACAGCGGCATCAGCGGGTTGCCCGTGTGTGCCTGGCGCACCACGAATCCGACCAGCAGTGCGACGCTGAGGGCGCCCAGACCGAGGGTCGACCCCGCGGTCCAACCGTCCTCGGCGGCGGGCTTGACCAGGGTGTAGACGCCGAGCATCAGGGCTGCGGTCACCAGGATCGAGCCGAGCACGTCCGCGCCCTGGTCGAACCCCAGGCCGGCGTCCTTCTCGACGAACCGGATGGCCGCCAGCGCGACTGCGGCACCGACGGGCACGTTGACGAAGAAGACCCAGTGCCAGCTGACGGCTTCGGTGATCACACCGCCCGCCAGGAGGCCTACGGCGCCACCCGCGGACGCGACGAAGGCGAAGACACCGATGGCCTTGGCCTGGTCCCGCGGCTCGGGGAACATCCGCACGATCATCCCGAGCACCACAGCCGAGGTCAGGGCGCCACCAGCGCCTTGCAGGAACCGGGCGCCGACCAGCATCTCCTGGTTCACCGAGAAGCCGGCCGCCGCGGAGGCAGCGGTGAACATCGCCAGACCCGCCAGGAAGACGCGGCGCCGGCCGGCGAGATCGCCGAGGCGACCGGCCAGCAACAGAAGACCGCCGAAGGCGATCAGGTAGGCGTTGACGACCCAGGCCAACCCGGACGGGCTGAAGTGAAGGTCGTCACGGATGGACGGCAGCGCCACGTTCACGATCGTGGCGTCCAGCACGATCATCAGCATGCCGCCGCACAGCACGTAGAGAGCGATCCAGCGAGAGCGGTCTGTAGTCGTCATGAATGAGACGCTAGAGGGTTCAGTCACTCTTGGCAAGTGTTTAGTCCTAAATAGTGACTATGTGGTATCGTGACGGTCATGGCGACGAAGCGAACCTACGAAGACTCCTGCGGGGTGGCCCACGGCCTGGAGCTGGTGGGTGAGCGCTGGGCGATGCTGGTCGTCCGCGAGCTGATGCTCGGGGCGAAGCGATTCGGGGATCTCAAGGACGATCTGCCCGGGATCAGCGCGAACGTCCTCTCCCACCGCCTCGACGAGCTGGAGCAGGCCGCGCTGGTCACTCGGCACAAGCTGCCCAAGCCGGCATCGGTCTGGGTCTACGACCTCACCGACTGGGCGCGCGAGCTGGAGCCCGTGCTGCAGTCGTTCGGCCGCTGGGCCGCCCGCGATCCGCAACACCGCAAGGACCTGCACTTCGGCGCGACCTCGCTGATCCTGTCCCTGCGCACGAACTTCGACCCGACGCTCGCCGACGGCGTCAACGTGACCGTGCAGCTGCGGCCAGGCGATGCGGCACTCGTCGCCCGGGTGGCGCGCAAGAAGCTCACCATCGAGTCCGGCGAGGTCGACGAGCCCGACGTCACGATCAGCGGGGACCCACGGATGTTCGCCTCGGTGGTGTACGCCGGGCGACCGCTCGCCGACGCCGTGCAGTCCGGCGACCTGGTCGTCGACGGTGACCAGGCGGCGGCGCAGCTCTTCCTCTCGCTCTACACCCTCCCGAGCACCGTCGGCAGTGTCGCCTGACAGGCCTCAGGGTTCGAGCTTCTCCTGGGCATGTGGCCGGAGGGACGGATAGCGGGCGCTCGCCTCGAGGTCGCCGAGATCGCGGTGGTTGCGGATGTACCGCCTCGTGGCGTTGTACGCCGGCGCATAGTCCCAGGAGCTGATCACGCCGCGCTCGAGAGCCGAGACGACCGTACGCCGCCTCTGCTGGCTCTGACGCACCTCGCGGTCGACTCTCTCGAGGTCCCAGCGACGGGCCACCTCGGCACGGAGCTCGGCGAGCACCTCGGCGGCGGCCGGGTCGTCGGCGCGGTTGGCCCGCTCCAGCGGGTCAGTCGCGAGGTCGTAGAGCTGGTCGGGGTCGGCCGGTGAGTGGACGAGCTTCCAGGAGCCGCGCCGGACCATGACCAGCGGCGCGATCGCCCCTTCGGCGAGATACTCCGCCACGACCGTCTGGCGGTCGTCGCGCTCACCGGACAGCAGCGGCATCAGGCTTTCGGCATCGAGGTTCCCGAGGGCGTCGCTGGAGTCGTCGCCCCCGGCGAGGCCGACCAGGGTGGGCAGCAGGTCCATCGTCGACACCGGGGAGGCGACCCGCGACGGTGCGAAACGGCCCGGGGCCGACACCACCAACGGCACGCGCGCGGAGCCCTCGAAGAAGCTCATCTTGTACCAGAGGCCGCGCTCGCCCTGCATGTCGCCGTGGTCGCTGGTGAGGATCACGACGGTGTTCTCGAGTCGGCCCGTCACCCGCAGGATCTCGAGCAACCGGGCGAGGTGGTCGTCGACGAACGACACCGCACCGAGATAGGCGTGCCGGGCGTCGCGCACCTTGTCGTCGCTGAGCTCGACTTCGTCCATCGCGCAGACGGCGCGGAGCCGTTCCTCGTGCGGCGTGCTGATCGACGCGTCGTACTCGTGCACCGGCATCGGCACGTCGTCGCCGCGGTAGCGATCCCAGTACTCCTGGGTGATCGCGTACGGATCGTGCGGATGGGTGAACGAGACGACGAAGCAGAAGGGTCGGTCGTCACCCGACCGGATGTGCTCGAACAGTCCCCGCTCGGCGGCGTAGGCGACCTCGTCGTCGAAGTCGAGCTGGTTGGTGCGGACGCAGGTGCCGGCCTCGGTGACCGACGACATGTCGTGGTACCAGTGGGGCCGCTCCGTCGCGTCCCAGTCGGGCGTCCAGTCGTAGTCGGCCGGGTAGATGTCGGTCGTCAGCCGCTCCTCGAACCCGTGCAGCTGGTCGGGCCCGCAGAAGTGCATCTTGCCGGAGAGGACCGTGCGGTAGCCCTGGTTGCGCAGGTGGTGGGCGAAGGTCGGGATCTCCGAGGAGAAGCCGGCGGCGTTGTCGTAGCAGCCCGTGCGCGACGGCAGGAGGCCCGTCATCAGTGCCCCGCGCGCCGGTGTGCAGAGCGGGCTCGCGGTGTAGGCGTTCTCGAACACCACGCCGTTCTCCGCCAGTCCGGCCATGGCGGGCGCCCGGGTGACCTGGTTGCCGTGGAAGGGCATGGCGGCCGTCGTCAGCTGGTCCGCCACCACGATGAGGATGTCGGGCCGGTCGGCTGCGGTCACGCGGTGGGCTCTGGCTGGGTGGGGTGGCCGGTGCCGTCCGTGTGCTCGACGTTCTCCTGAGCCTCGCTGACCGCTGTCTCGAGCGACGGCGTGTCCGAGATCAGGTGTTGGGTGTACTCCTGCTGGGGGTTGGCCAGGATCTCCGCCGTCTTGCCGTACTCCACGATGCTGCCGTCGGCGAGCACGGCGACCTTCTGTGCGATCGACCGGACCAGCGGCAGGTTGTGGGTCACGAACACCATCGACAGACCGAGCTCGCGCTGGAGCTCACCGAGGAGCTCGACGATCGCCGCCTGCACGCTCACGTCGAGGGCCGAGGTGATCTCGTCGCAGATCAGGATCGAGGGCTTGGAGATCAACCCGCGGGCGATCGCGACGCGCTGCCGCTCACCGCCCGAGCACTGGTCGGGATAGCGCCGCGCATAGCTGGCCGAGAGCGACACCTGCTCCAGCATCTCCCCCACCATCGTCTCGGCCTTCTTGCCGGAGGCGATGTTGAAGACGCTGAGCGGCTGGCCGACGGACTCGCCGATCGTCTTGCGCGGGTTCAGCGAGCCGTAGGGGTTCTGGAAGATGTACTGGATCTGCCGGCGTACGTCGGTGCTGCGTGCGCGCGCCGCCTTCTCGAGCTCGGTGTCACCGAGCTTGATCGAACCCTTCCAGTCGTGGTGGAGCCCCGCGATCGAACGTGCGGTCGTCGTCTTGCCCGAGCCCGACTCCCCCACGACGGCCAGGACCTCACCCTGCTCGAGCGTCATGTTGATCGAGTGGAGCACCTCGATGGAGCCGTAGAAGCCCACGACGTTCTCGAGGCTCAGGGCCGGTGCCTCGCTCAGTGCCGGTGGGAGCGCGACCGGGTCGCCGTAGTCGGCCTGCTGGTAGCTGAGCACCTCGGGTGCCTTGATGCAGCGCGAGGAGTGGTCGGGAGCGAGCTGCAGCATGTCCGGGACCCGGGCGTCGCACTCGTCGACGCGGAGGCTGCAGCGCGGCGCGAAGGGGCAACCCTGCGGACGCTTGCCCGGCGACGGCGCATGGCCGGGGATGCCGACCAGGCTGCGACCTCCGGTCAACCGCGGGATCGCGCCGACGAGCCGCCGCGTGTAGGGGTGGCCCGAGGACTCGAACAGCTTGTCGGCGGGGCCCAGCTCGACGATGCGGCCGGCGTACATCACCGCGACGCGTGTCGCGACCGCGGCCACGACGGCGAGGTCGTGGGTCACGTAGAGCGCGGCGACGTCATGGATCTGGGCGAGCTCGCGGACCGTGGCGAGCACGGTCGACTGGGTGGTGACGTCGAGGCCCGTGGTCGGCTCGTCGAGGACGATCAGCCGCGGACGGTTGGCGAACGCCATCGCCAGTCCGACGCGCTGCTGCTGGCCACCGGATAGCTGGTGCGGGTAGCGCTTGAGGTACGCCGGGTCGTCGTCCAGCGCGACCTCGCGCATCATCTCCGCGATGCGCGCGGTGTTGGCCTTGGAGTTGGTCTGGCCGTGGGCCTCGAGCACCTCGCGCAGCTGGAGCCCGATCCGCAGGGCCGGGTTCAGTGAGGACGCGGGATCCTGCGGGACGTAGGACACCAGCGACCCGCGCAACCGCCGCAGCTCGGCGTCGCTCATCGCGCGGATGTCCTCGTCGCCGAGCAGGATCGTGCCGCCGCTGATCGTCAGGCCACGCCGCGCGTGGCCGAGCAGCGCCAGGCCGACGGTCGTCTTGCCGGAGCCGGACTCACCCACGACGCCGAGCACCTCGCCCGGCGCGATCTCGAAGGAGACGTCGTGGACGACCTCGGTGCCGTTCGTGGTCGAGATGCGGAGATCGCGGACCGTCACCGCAGCTCGGCCGTCGGTGCCGGCGGCCTGCTGGTCGGGCAGCTGGTCGGTGGTCACTCGTCTCCCCGTTCGCGGTCGATACCGGCGGCGGTGCGGGCGATGCCGTCACCGACGAGGCCGGTCCCCATCGTGAGCACGGCGATCGCGATGATCGGCAGCAACGTGCCCCAGGGTTGGGTGGCCAGTGCGAGCTGGTTCTGCTTGATCATCGTGCCCCAGTTCGGACCGTTCGGGTCGGGCGCGAGCCCGAGGAAGGCCAGGGCCGCGATGACCGCGATCGAGTAGGTCAGCCGCAGCGTGGCCTCGACCATCATCGGGCCGAGGATGTTCGGCAGCAGCTCACCCGACAGGATCCGCACCCGCGACAGACCCATGGCCTCGGTCGCGCCGATGAAGTCTCGCTCGACCACGGGTTGCGCCGCACCACGTGCGACCCGGGCCACGCGAGGTGCCGTCGTGATCGCGATGGTGGCGATGATCAGCCAGGTCTTCGCGCCGAGGAGGCTGACCGCTACCAGCGCCAGCATGATCTGCGGGAAGGCCATGATCACGTCCATGGCGCGCATCAGGATGTCGTCGAGCGCGTTGCGTGCGTACGCCGCGACCAGCCCGATCGCGACGCCCAGGATCACGCCGATCGCGGTGGAGACGACGGCCATGAAGAGGATGCTGCGTCCGCCGTACAGGAACCGGCTCCACACGTCCTGCCCGAGGTAGTCGGTGCCGAAGAGCAGGCCGTTGCCGGGCGACGAGAAGACCTTGCCGACGAACTCGTCCGGCTCGTGTGGCGCGATCCACGGACCGATGATCGCGAGCACCACGAGGATCAGGACGAAGATCGCGCCGATCCTGGTGCGCCACAGCCGCAGGGACCGGCTCAGCAGGGTGGTCGAACGTACCGGCGGCGTCGGGGTGTCGACACCCTCCGCCAGGGCGGGTGCAGATTCGGTGTGGCTCATAGCCGAGTCCTCAGTCGGGGTGTGACCAGGATCGTGGCCACGTCGGCGAGCAGGTTCAGCACGACGTACACCGCGGCGATCAGCACGGCCAACGCCTGGACGACGGGGATGTCGTGGTTGAGGACGGCGTCCTGGAGGGCGAGTCCGATGCCGGGATAGTTGAAGACGTTCTCGATGACCACGACGCCACCGGCGAGGTAGGCGAGGTTGATCGCGATCACCTGGAACACCGGGCCGATCGCGTTCGGCAACGCGTGCCGGATGAGCACCGTGCGCTCCGGCAGCCCCTTGAGCCGCGCCATCTCGACGTAGTCGCTCTCGAGCACCTCGATCATCGACGCCCGCATGATCCGGGCGACGTACGGCACGACCGCGATCACCAGCGTCGCGACCGGGAGGACCAGCTCGTTGGGATAGTCCCAAGGATGGGTCCCGGCCGGGACCGGGCTGATCGCCGGTAGCGACTGCTTGAACACGGTCGTCGAGAACAAGATGACCAGCAGCACCGCCACCACGAACTCCGGCAGCGCGGCCAGGATCAGCAGCAGGTTGGAGGTGACCGTGTCGAAGGTCTTCTCGCGGCGCAGCGCGGCGTACGAGCCGATCGCGATGGACAGCGGCACGGACACCACCGCCGCGATCACGACCAGCACCGCGGAGTTCGTGATGCGGGGGCTCAGATAGTGACCGACCGGCTGCTGGTTCGCCAGTGAGTTGCCCAGGTCCCAGTGCAGGACACCGCCGAGCCAGTGGAAGTACTGGGCGACGACGTTCTGGTTCAGGTTCAGCTGGGCTTGCAGTGCGGCCAGACGATCCGGGGTCGCATCACGACCGAGGATGGCCCGGGCCGGGTCGCCGAGGGCCTGGGTGGCCACGAAGACGATGATGGAGACGACGAACATCACCACCACGCCGAGCAGCAGCCGGCGGATGATGAAGCCCGCGATCCCTCGTTTCAACCAGGTCATCGAGGGGTGCCCGGGTCAGGCGAACCACATGGTGCGGAAGCCGTGCCCGAACCCCGCGAGGTTCAGGGTGCCCTTGCTGGGTGAGAGTCCCTTCACGTTGCTGGCGTAGGCGTCGATCAGCGCGTTGAAGTACGGGATGATGTAGCCACCGTTGTCGTACTCCAGCTGCTGCATGTCGTGCAGGATCTGGATCCGCTTGGCCGAGTCGGTCTCCGCCAGCGCCTGCTTGTAGAGGTCGCCGAAGTCGGCCGCCTCTCCGTCGCTCGGCGGCCAGTGGGTCTCGTTGTACGGCGAGGTCGGCAAGCGAGCCCTGCTGCACCTGGTTGAGGTAACCGCGGGTGCCCCAGAAGTCCACGGAGAACGCCAGCTTGAGGTAGGCGTCGCCGTAGTAGTTGGGGTCGTTCTTCACGTTGACCGTGACGCCGGCGTCCTTGGCCTGGGTGGCGAACACGCTGGCGAGCTCGACCATGCCCGAGGCGCCGTTGGTGGTGTGCAGGTCGACCGTGAGGCCCTCCTGGCCTGCCTCCTTGAGCAGCGACTTCGCCTTCTCGATGTCACGCGCCCGCTGCGGCAGGTCGGAGTTGTACCCCTCGTCGAACGGTGCGTACAGGTCGTTGGCGATCTGGCCGAAGCCGTTGCCGATCTGGTCGAGGATCTGCTGCCGGTCGATGATCAGGCGGAAGGCCTGGCGCACGCGGACGTCGTCGAACGGCGGCATGTCGATCGCCATGCAGAGCGGGATCCAGCCACCGGTCTGGGAGTTCAGGACCTCGACGCCGCCGGCCTTGATCGCGTCGACCTGTCCGGGCGGGAGGTCGGTCATCGCGTCGATCTGGCCGCCCTTGAGCCCGTTGATCTGCGCCGTCGAGTCGGTGAAGTCGGTGATCGTCACCTGGTCGAACCACGCGTCGCGCCAGTAGTTGGGATTGCGCTCGTGCTGGCTCTCCTGCCCCGGCGTGAAGCTCTTCAGCTTGTAGGCACCGGTGCCGACCTGGGTGGAGACGTCGCCCTTGAACGCCTCGTACCCCTCGGGCACCATGCCGAAGGTGTAGCTGGCCAAGGTCTGCGGGATCGTCGAGTCGGCGCTGAGCAGGGGCAGCCGGACCGTCCGGTCGTCCATCTTCTTCAGGCCCTTGATGTCCATCGTCGCGGTGGCGGCGAATCCCGTCAGGCCGTTCTTCTGCGAGCCGATCCGCTGGAGCGAGTACACGACGTCGTCGGCGGAGAGGGTCTTGCCGTTCTGGAACTCGATGTCCTTCTGGATGCGAATCGTGTACTGCTTCGGGTTGTCCGCCTCGACGCTCTCGGCCAGGCCGGTGGTCTGGAGCTGGTAGTCGTCGTCGAACTCGAGCAGCGTCTCGAACGCCGACACGAGGCGCGCCTGGTCGGGCTTGGTGACGATGTTCTGCCCGTCCATCATGTCCTTGGAGCCGCCACCGGTGACCCCGAGCCGGAAGGTGCCGCCCTTCTTCGCAGAGCCGGCATCGACGCTGCCGCCGTCGCTCGGCGTCGAGGCGGTGTCGCTACCGCAGGCCGCGAACGTTGCCGCCATCGCCACGCCACCGGCGCCCATGACCATGCCACGTCTCGACGGTGACCACAGCCCGTCGGAGGGGCCTTCGGGCCTCTCGGTGACCTGCCAGCGCTGCTCTCCGGATTCGGTCATTGGGCCCCGCCCCTCCACTACGCCGGCGCTGCTTGCTGCCACCGTGTCGGTGAAGCCGCGCTCCGGGCGTTCACATGATGAATGCAGGGTTCACATGCATGTCAAGCATTCCGGGCCGAAATGAGCGCCTGGGATGATATTGCAACGTGCATTTCCTGGGGTCCATCCGCGAAAGGGTGCGTATTGAGCAACAACGTCCGAATTCCGGACCTCGACACGTTCCGCGAACCCCAGCGTTCGTTCCGTCATCGTGAGGTCCGGGCGACCGACCCACGGCCCTGGCCGACGGGTCTTCGTCCTCTTGACGCGACGGTCATCGGGGCCGGCCGGGAGATGGATGTCCCGGAGTTCCTCGAGCTCACATCCGCGACCTCACTGGTGGTCGTCGTCGACGGCGTCCTGGTCCACGAGTGGTACGCCGACGGGGTCACCGCGGACGACCGGTTGCTCGGGAACTCCGCGACCAAGTCCGCCCTCGCACTGCTCACCGGGGTCGCGGTCTCGGACGGTCGGCTCCCCGACCTCGACGCACGCGTCCGCGACCACGTCCCCGAGCTCGCGGGCTCGGGCTATCACGACGTGACGGTTCGCCAGGTGCTCACCATGACGACGGGTGTCGGTTGGGTCGAGGACTACCACGACCCGGACAGCGCGGCGTCCCGGATGATCGGCCGGTGGCGGTCGGGCCTCGGTGGCATCCGCGAGCTGATCACCGAGATCCCGACCGGTGACCCGCCCGGCAGTCGCTACGCCTACTGCAGCCCCGACTCGATGGTGCTCGACTGGGTGCGTGAGCGAGCCACGGGACAGACCTTCGACGCAGCCTTGGCCGAGGTGTGGCAGCGGATCGGCGCCGAGCGCCCGGCGGTGATCGGCCTCGACGGCCCCGCTGAGGGCGGTGGCGTGGCCATGGCCGCGGCCGCCCTCGCGGTGACCGCCCGCGACTGGGCCAGGATCGGCTGGCTCCAGGTCGACGGACGCTGGGACGGCGAGCCGCTCGTCGACGCTGCCTGGGTTGACGCGAGCAGTCGGCCCGAGCAGTCGTTCCTCCGACCCGGTCGGCTCCCGAGCACGATCACGACCCATGCCGGCTTCGGATACCACTGGTGGCCGGTATCCGACGACGGGTCGCGGGTCGTGGCCGACGGCATGCGCGGACAGTTCGTGTACGTCGACCGACCGCGTCGTACCGTCGTCGTGAAGACGTCGGCCTGGCCCTACGACGACGCCTGGTGGGACCGACAGTGTCGTGACCTGTCCTACCTGGCCCTCCCCGCCATCGCCCAGGCGGCAGCCTCCGGTTCGACCGGGCCAGGGGTCTGACCGATCGTTCAAGGTCTCGTTCCGCAACGCTCGCACCCATGTCACCATGAGCGCGTGGTCACCGATCCGGTCGCAGGTGAGGACCTCGACGCCGGGCTTCCCGCCCGGGTCCAGTCCGTCGACCGCGCCCTGCGACTGCTCGAGGTGGTCGCCGCCACCGCGCCGCGCGGCGAGACCGTCACGGTGCTCGCCTCCCGATGCGACATCAACCGCGCCACGGCTTGGCGGTTGCTCGGCACCCTCGAGGCGCGCGGGCTCGTCGAGCGCGACCCCTCCACCAACCGCTACCGGATCGGTCTGGCGATGATCCGGATGTCGGCGTCGGCGGGGTACGACGGCCTGGTGCGCCGGACCCGCCACATCCTGGAGCGGGTCTCGGAGAAGACCGGCGAGACGGCGGATCTCGCGGTCGCCGGGCAGCACGGCGTGACGTATGTGGGCGAAGTGGCGCCGCCGTCGGTGATGGCCATCAACTGGGTCGCGCGCGAGGTGCCGCTGCACGCCACGTCGACGGGCAAGGCCTTCTTGGCCTGGCTCCCGAGCGAGGAGGTCCGGGGTCTCCTCGACCTGCCCCTGCGCCGCTACACCGACACCACCATCTCCGACCTCAAGTCGTTGATGTCGGAGCTCGCCGAGACCCGTGAACGCGGGTACGCCGAGTGCGCCGGGGAGCTCGAGCCCGCGCTGTACGGCGTCTCGGCGCCGATCCTCAACCTCGACGGGCGACCGCTCGGCATCTTCAGCATCTGGGGACCTGTGAGCCGCGTTCCGGTGTCCCGCTTCGACGAGCTCGGGCCGATGGCGGTCGAGGCGGCGGTCGAGGTGCGCGAGGCGCTGCTCGAGTGACGCCGCCCAGCGGGGAGCCTTCCTGACTGGCTGTTCAGTTTTACCCGCGTGGGCTCTTGACAACCGGGGTTCGCGAGGAGAACCGTTTCAGATGGTGCGACGCCCGTTCGCATCGTGGAACGAGCGGCGGCCGGCCGCAGGAACCAGGAGGCACCCCCATGGCGGCACGCAAGGTCATCATCACCTGCGCGGTGACCGGGTCGGCCCACACGCCGACCATGTCGCCGAACCTGCCCTACACCGTCGAGGACGTGGTGGATCAGTCGGTCGCCGCGGTCGAGGCCGGCGCCGCGATCATCCATCTCCATGCGCGTGACCCGAAGGACGGCCGGCCGACGGCCGAGCCCGCGGTCTTCCTGGACTACCTCAAGGGGATCAAGGACTCCACGGACGCCGTGGTGTCCATCACCAGCGGTGGCGGCACCGGCATGAGCGTCGAGGACCGTCTGCGCGTCATCTACGAGACGCGTCCCGAGCTGTGCACCCTCAACCTCGGCACGTTCAACTACGGCAGCTTCCCGATGATCCCGAAGTACGCCGGCTCCTGGAAGTTCGACTGGGAGGAGCCCTACCTCGAGAGCACCCGCGTCGAGCCGTTCGTGAGCACCTTCGCCGACATCGAGACGATGCTGACCGACGTCCGCAAGCAGACCGGCTCGCGGTTCGAGTACGAGGCCTACGACATCGGTCACCTCTACACGCTGGCCTACTACCTCGAGGCCGGTCTCGTGGAGCCGCCGATCTTCCTGCAGACGATCATGGGCGTGATGGGCGGCATCGGCGCGACGGTCGAGCACCTGGCGCACATGAGGTCGACCGCCGACCGGCTGCTCGGCGACGCCTACGAGTGGTCCGTGCTCGGCGCCGGCCGTCACCAGTTCGAGATGATCACCGCCTCGGCCGTGATGGGCTCGCACGTCCGCGTGGGTCTCGAGGACGGCTTGTTCATCGGCCGCGGCCAGCTCGCCGAGTCGAACGCCGAGCAGGTCGCCAAGATCCGGCGCATCCTCTCCGAGCTGTCGATCGAGATCGCGACACCGGAGGAGGCTCGCCAGATCCTCGGGCTCAAGGGCCTCGACCAGGTCGGCTGGTGAGCCGCCGTACCCGACCGGACGCGGTCGGGACGGTCACCGTCGTCGGGACCGGTGTCATCGGGGGAGGCTGGGCCGCTCACTTCCTGCGGCGCGGCTACGACGTCGTCGCGTGGGACCCCGGCCCGGACGCCGAGACTCGCCTGTCGGGGCTTCTCGACACCGCGTGGCCGTCGCTGGAGAAGCTCGGACTGACGCCTGGCGCAAGCCGGGACCGGCTCCGTTGGGCCGACACCCTTGAAGAGGCCCTGACCGGCACCGACTTCGTGCAGGAGTCGTCGCCCGAGGTGCTGGACGCCAAGGTCGCGCTGCTCGCCGAGATCGACCGGCTGACCGACCCCGCGGTCGTCATCGCGTCGAGCACGTCCGGCCTGCTGATGTCCGACATGGCCGTGGAGTGCACGCATCCCGAGCGGTTCCTGGTCGGCCACCCCTTCAACCCGCCGTACCTGATCCCCCTCGTCGAGGTCGTCGGCGGCCGCCAGACGGATCCCGAGGTCGTGTCGTGGGCGGAGGCCTTCTACACCGCCGCCGGCAAGACCTCGCTCACGATGGAGCAGGAGGTGCCGGGGTTCGTCGGCAACCGGCTGCAGGAGGCGCTCTGGCGTGAGGCGCTACACATGGTGAACTCGGGGCAGGCGACGGTGCAGCAGATCGACGACTCGATCGCGCACGGGCCGGGGCTGCGCTGGGCGATCATGGGACCGATCCTGACCTTCCACCTCGCCGGCGGACCCGGAGGGATGGGGCACATGCTCGACCACTTGGGCCGGCCCTCCAGGAGCCGTGGACGCGTCTCGAGGCACCGGACCTCACCCCGGAGCTCCGCGACCGCGTGGTCGCGGGAGCGACCGAGGCGGCCGGGGGCCAGACGGTGGCCGAGCTCGCCCAACGGCGCGACGCGTTCCTCGTCGATCTCCTCCTGCTCCTCGAACGGCACCGCAACGGCCATGGCTGAGATCAGTGCCCAGGCGAGTCCCGGCCCGACACCCGACGGCGGTGCGCCGTTCACGGCGTACCGCGAGCAGGTGCGTCCGGAGTGGGTCGACTACAACGGTCACCTCAACGACGCCAGCTACGCCATCGTGCTCACGAGAGCGCACGAGCTGCTCCTGGAGCACGTGGGACTGAGTGCCGACTACCGCAGGACCCACGGGGCCTCCATGTACACCGTCGAGATGCACCTCCGCTTCGTTGCCGAGGTGACCGCCGGCCAGACCGTGACCTCCTCCACGCTCGTGGTCGAGGCCGACCAGAAGCGGCTGCGTCTGCGTAGCGAGCTGTACGCCGACGGAGTGCCGGCCGCCACGGGTGAGTGCCTGTACCTCCACGTCGACACCGTCGCCGGGCGCACCACTCCCCTTCCTCCGGACCGGCAGTCCGCTGTCGACGCACTGCTAGCCGAGCACGCGGGGCTCGAGGCATGAGCGAGTCGCCGGGGCGGATCACCACGCCGAACGAGGGACGCCGATCCGCGGTGTGGGACGACCGGGCTGCGATCGAGGCGCCGCTGCACCTCCACGACACCCCGGCGCTCGCGGAGTGGATGGACTACAACGGCCACATGAGCGAGTCCTGCTACCTGCTCGCCTTCGGTGACAGCGCCGACGCGTTCTTCCGCTACATCGGGATCGACGAGGCGTATCGAGCGGCGGGCCACTCGCTCTACACGTCGGAGACCCACCTGCATCACCGGGCGAGGCGGCGGAGGGCGAACCGCTGGTCATGACCCTCCAGGTCCTGGACCTCGACCGGCGACGGCTGCACATCTTCCACGAGATGCGGCACGGCGACACCGGCACCCTTCTGGCCTCGGCCGAGCAGCTGCTCGTGCACGTGGACATGGCCGCCGGCCGGTCGTCGGACATGCCCGACGATCTGTACGACCGGATCACCGCGATCCGGCGGGCACACGCCGCACTGCCACGACCCGACGTCGTCGGACGCCCCATCGGCATCCGGCACCACCGGCAACCAACCAGCGACCAGACGTAGGAGCAGACATGGACTTCGGGCTCGACGACGAACAGCGCGCGATCGTGGACACGGTGCGCGCATTCGTCACCCGTGAGCTCATCCCCCACGAGGAGGAGGTGGAGCGGGCCAACGAGGTGACGCAGGAGCTGGCCGCCCAGATCCGGAAGCGGGCGATCGAGGCAGGCCTCCACGCCGCCAACATGCCGGAGGAGCTCGGCGGCGGCGGGCTGGACGCCGTGAGCATGACGTTGGCCGAACGCGAGCTGGGGCGGACGAGCTACGCCCTGCAGTGGCTGGTGGCCCGGCCGAGCAACATCCTGCAGGCGTGCGAGGGCGACCAGCGCGACCGCTACCTGATGCCGGCGATCCGGGGCGAGCGCTACGACTGCCTGGCGATGACCGAGCCCGGCGCCGGTTCCGACGTACGTTCCATGACCACGCGGGCGGTGCGCGACGGCGACGACTACGTCATCGACGGCACGAAGCACTTCATCAGCCACGCCGACAAGTCGGACTTCGTGATCCTCTTCGCCACCACCGGCACCGAGGAGGTGCGCGGCCGGAAGGCCAACCTGATCACCGGCTTCCTCGTCGACCTCGACACCCCGGGACTCACCGTCGTGCCGGGCCCGAAGAGCGTGTCGCACCGCGGCTACCACCACAGCGAGCTGGTCTTCGAGGGCTGCCGGGTCCCGGTCGCCAACCGTCTCGGCGAGGAGGGTCACGGCTTCGACCTGATGGGCGAGTGGCTCGGCGCGAGCCGGCTCACCGTGGCGGCGACGAGTGTCGGCCGCGCGCGCCGCGCGCTCGACATGACGGTGCAGTGGGCGGCGGACCGCAGGCAGTTCGGGCAGGCGATCGGGAAGTTCCAGGGCGTCAGCTTCCAGCTCGCCGACATGGCCACCGAGCTCGAGGCCGCGGAGCTGCTGACGCTCCGCGCGGCGTGGAAGCTCGACCAGGGCACGATGACCGACCAGGATGCCGCGATGGCCAAGGTGTTCGCCTCGGAGGCGCTCGGCCGGATCACCGACCAGGCCCTGCAGATCCACGGCGGCATGGGCCTGATGGAGGAGCTGCCGATCGAGCGGTTCTGGCGGGACGCTCGGGTCGAGCGGATCTGGGACGGCACCAGCGAGATCCAGCGCCACATCATCTCCCGGTCGCTGCTGCGCCCGCTCGGCGTCTGAGAAGGAGCCGACGATGGCCGACGCAGTACGCACGGAGGTCGTGGACGGGGTCCTCGTGGTCACCCTCGACCGACCCACCGCCAACGCGATCGACGTACCCACCAGCCTGGCCCTGTACGACGCCTTCGCCCGGCTCGAGGACGACGCCGACCTGCGCGTCGGCATCGTGACCGGCGCCGGCGAGCGGTTCTTCTCGGCCGGGTGGGACCTCAAGGCGGCGGCCGCGGGCGAAGCCGTCGACGCCGACCACGGTCCCGGAGGCTTCGCCGGGCTGACCGAGCTCTTCGGACGGCGCAAGCCGGTGATCGCCGCCGTCAACGGGCTCGCGCTCGGAGGTGGGCTCGAGCTGGCGCTGGCCGCCGACCTGATGGTCGTCGCCGAGCACGCCGAGCTGGCCCTGCCCGAGGTGCGGGTCGGCGTGGTGGCCGACTCCGGAGGGCTGCTGCGCCTCCCCCGGCGACTGCCCGACGCCGTGGCCCGCGAGCTGCTGCTGACCGGTCGCCGGATGACCGCCGACGAGGCCACCCGGTGGGGTCTGGCCAACCGGACCGTCCCGGCCGCGTCCCTGAGGACTCGGCGCTCGAGCTGGCCGGTGAGATCACGGCCGGTGCTCCCCTGGCGATCGCCGCGATCCAGGAGGTGCTCGCCGCGACCGCCGCCCTCGACGTCGAGGCAATCAGCCGGATGCGGTCGGGTGACCTCACGGCGTACGCCGCGATGCTGGGTCGGAGGACGCCGTCGAGGGGCCCCGCGCATTCGCCGAGAAGCGGCCGCCGGAGTGGCGGGGTCGCTAGGCACCGAGTCGGCGCAAACAGGCGTCGAAATCACGCCGAGTCGGCATATGACGACTCGGCGTTCAGCGGGAAGGTTCGCCGACCCGGACCACGACCACGCCGACGAGGAGCAGCACGCCGCCGAGCAGCTGGATCGTGCCGGGCAGCTCACCAGCAGGGCCCACGCGAACACGACGCTGAACAGGACCTCCAGCAAGGCGACGAACGACGCGAGACGTGCGCCGAGGGCCCGGCTGGCCAGGATCCCCGAGAGGTAGGAGACGCCGGCCGTCACCACCCCCAGCGCGAGCACGGGCAGCCACCACGGGACGTCCACGCCGTTGTACGTCGCGTCCGCGGTGCCGGCCGACGTCCCGACCAGACCCACCACCCCGGCCAGGCCGAGCCCGATGGAGCCGACCACGAGTCCGCCGGCGGCGAGGACGATGGGGGGCACGCCGTTGTCGTCGCCCGACGAAGACACGAAGAAGACCGCGCAGCCGACCATGCCACCGAGCGCCCAGAGGACGCCGATGCCGTCGACGGAGCCGACCGAGAAGATGTCGAGCACGAGGAGCAGCCCGGCGATCGCCACGGCCGCGCCCGTGACGGTCAGGCGGGACGGGACCTGGCGGTGGCGCGCCCAGAGCCAGCCGACGACGGCGACCGGCGCGGCGTACTCGATCAGGATCGCGATCGCGACCGGCATCCGGTCCACGGCGTTGAAGTAGGCGAACTGCGCCCCGGCCCCGGCGACCAGGCCGAAGGCGAGCAGGAAACCGGCGTTGGCTCGCAGGAGGTACCACCGACCCCGAAGAGCCACCAGGGCGGGCGCGCTCAGCGCGAGTGCCCCGATCGCGAGGCGCACCAGCACCAGCGCCGCCGGCGACCACCCTGCGTCCAGGAGGCCCGACGCCAGCGATCCCGACAGCCCGAAGGACGCCGCGGCGAGCACCGCGAACCCGAGACCGACCCGCGCTCGGCGAACGGCCACGACCTGGGTGTCATGAGCCATCGTCGCCATGACACATGACGCTACGCAGAACCGTGTAATCTGTCAACGTGGTTTTCACTCATGACACCGAGGCGTCGCTCCTGGCGGCCGTGGCCCTGGTGAACTCCGCCGAGGACCCCGACACCCTCACCACCGTCGGGGAGCTCCGGGGTTTCGTCGACGAGCACGCGTTCACCGGTACGCGCTCGGGTGATGTCGCCGAGCTGGATGCCGTCCGTGCACTCCGCCCTCGGCTGCGTCGGCTGATGACCGGTGACCGGGACACCGCGGCCGGACTCGTCAACGACCTGCTCGGCGAGGAGCACGCGCTCCCCCAGCTCGTGCGGCACGGCGAGCACGACTGGCACATCCACGCGGTCGCACCCGACGCCCCCTTGGCGACCCGGATGGCCGTCGAGGCCGCGATGGCGATGATCGACGTGATCCGTGCCGACGAGATGTCGCGGCTCGACGTCTGCGCCGACCCCGACTGCGAGGGGCTGGTGCTCGACCTGTCACGCAATCGCTCCCGTCGCTTCTGCAGCACCGCGTGCACCAACCGCGCCGCGGTCGCGGCCTATCGGGCTCGCCAGCGTTGACGCCATGACCGGGTCCAGGCGGATCGCGGTGGTCGGGGCCTCCGGCAAGACCGGACGAGCGGTCGCGGCAGCGCTCGAGGCCCGCGCGGCACGCGTGACGCGCGTCGGGCGCCGGCAGTGGGACCAGCTGGCCGATGCGCTGGCCGGCTGCGACGCGGTCTACCTGATCGCGCCGAACTTCCACCCCGACGAGCCGGCGTACGTCGCCGAGGTGCTCGACGCCGCGCAGTCGGCCGGGATCACGCGGGTCGTCTACCACTCGGTGGCCTCGCCGTACGTCCCCGCGATGCCGCACCACCTCGCCAAGGCACAGGCGGAGGACATCGTCCGCAGGTCCGGGTCTGGGCTGGACCATCCTCCAGCCGTGCGCCTACCTGGACACCCTGCTGCCGGGGCTGCGCGCGCTTGAGCCTGCGGTGGGCGGGGTGCCGTACGACGTCGACCTGCCAGCACGGCCTGGTCGACCTCGCCGACGTGGCCGCCTGCGCCCGCGAGCGTCCTCGTCGACGAGCGCCACATCGGCGCGTCGTACGAGCTCGGCGGTCTGCTCTCGTCACCCTGCGCGAGGTGGCGGCGGCTGCTGCCGAGGTGCTCGGCAAGCCCGTCGACGTCGAGCGGGATCGACCCCGACGGTGTGGGAGCGCGAGGCCGGGGGCAGACCTCGACGAGCACGTGGACGGGTCGGCCTGCGGGCGATGTTCGACTACTACGACGCCCACGGGTTCGTCGCCGGAGGACGCGTGCTGAGAGACCTGCTGGGACGCGGGTCGACAACCCTGCGGGAGACCCTGCAGGCGCGAGCTCGCACACTGACCGGCACACGGCTCGGACCCACCCGGACGCGAGTCGTCCGGAAAGGTTCCTAGAGTGCCGGGCATGGCTATCGCACGCTTTCCCGGTCGTCGTCCTCGACTGCCCCGACCCGAAGGCCCTCGCCGACGTTCTACGGCGCGCTGCTCGACTGGAAGGTCGAGCAGAACGATCCGACGGCTGGGCGAGCATCCGCGCCGACTACGGCGACTCGATCGAGTTCCAGAAGGTGGAGGACTTACACGCGCACCGCAGTGGCCCGGCCAGGAGGTGCCTCAGCAGATGCACATCGACGTGGTCGTCGACGACCTCGACGCCGCGGAGACGGCCGTGCTCGAGCTCGGCGCCACCAAGCACGAGCACCAGCCGGGCACGACCTTCCGGGTCTTCCTCGACCCGGCCGGCCATCCGTTCTGCCTGTG
>CAVWZR010000017.1:0-72500 GCA_963759515.1 uncultured Actinomycetota bacterium
CATCGCGCGCCCCTCGTCGACGCGCACCTTCAGCGATTCAACGCGACTTCCTTGAACGCCTTGACCAGCGGGGCTTCCAGCTTGCCGTGCATCCCGCCGAGAATTTCAAAAGCCTGCGCGCGCGGCATTGCCGGCCGGTATTGGCGGAATTCGATCAGCGCCGCAAAGATATCGGCGATGGTCAGGATCCGGACGAGGTCCGAAATGCTCTCGGCGCACAGCTCGTCGGGATATCCGCTGCCGTCGAGATATTCATGGTGATGCCTGACTGCGTGCAGGATTTCCGCTGAAATGCCGCGGGTCCCCTTCAGGATGGCATGCCCGGCGGCCGGATGGGTTTCGATCAGCGCGCGTTCGCCCGGCTCGAGACGGCTCGGCTTGTCGAGCACGGCCAGCGGAATCTTGGCTTTGCCGATGTCATGGAACATCGCGGCCGAATACAGCCGCTCCATGTCCGCTTCGGCCAACCCCAGGTTCAAGCCGAAGGCGACCGCCGTTCCCGTCACCAGCAGGCAGTGCTGATAGGTGCCCTCGTGATGGCGGCGCACGACTTCCAGCCATTCGGAGAGACCCTCCTCGGCGACGCAGTCGGAAATCTTGCAGGCGGCCGATTTGGCGTCCACGACATCGATCGGTTGTCCGTGCAGCACCGCGGAGAACATCATCGCCAGCGAGGCGGCGCCTGCCGAGGCCGCACCGCGCGCGCCCTGACCGGCTGCGTCATCCGTGAATTCGATCGAGCCGGGGTCGATCAGCAGCGCCAGCAAGGCGCGCGCCGTGACCGGATTGAACAGGACGTGCGTCGCGCCAAGCGCATAGGCTTGCGCGGCGGACAGCCGCGCCTTCTGGTCGAGGATGAAGATCTTTCGCTTGGCGCCTTTGAATTTCGCCGCGAGTTCCTTGAGCGCGGCGATGTTGTCGGCATCGCGAAGACAAACGCTGACGATGGCCGCGTCGCAATTCTTCGGGACGTTAGTTTCCTTGCGGAGCAGGGACGAGCTGACGCAGCACTGCGATCCCAGCAGCATGCGCAGCGTCGAGATTCGATCCGGTTGATCTGCGACGATGTGCAACAACATCGGTATCATTAACCTAAAAGGGAGTTTCGCTTGATCGCCAGGATGTCGCTTTCTAGAAATCACCCGCCCGCTGCTTCAAAAGACCCGCAAGATTACGGGAGTTACAGCGAACTATCCGTCATCCTACGTGCGAAACGGAATTTTTCGGTTAAGTCGCTGTGCCCAAACCATGCACAGGAACCGCGCGGACCCTCACCCATATGGGGTGGCGGTCGATATACCTGGCCGGATATTACGGTTCCAATTGCTCTCGTTGACGCAGCGGAGCCGCAGATGCGCTGTGCTCAAGGTGGGACGACACCGACTACTTCGCGTAGATCTTCGCGTAGGTATCCCGCAAGAATATTCTTCTGCACCTTGCCCATGGCGTTGCGCGGCAGTTCGTCGACGACGAACACGCGCTTGGGCATCTTGAATTTGGCCAGCCGGCCGTCGAGCGCCTGCAGCACCGAGGCTTCGCTGACGTCGGCGCCCTTGGTGCAGACCACCACGGCGGTGACGCCTTCGCCGAAATCCGCATGCGGCACGCCGATCACGGCGGATTCGATCACGCCCGGCATGGCGTCGATCTCGCTCTCGATTTCCTTCGGGTAGACGTTGAAGCCGCCGGAGATCACCAGATCCTTGCCGCGGCCGAGGATGTGCACATAGCCCTTGTCGTCGATCTTGCCGAGATCGCCGGTGATGAAGAAGCCGTCGTCGCGGAATTCGGCCTTGGTCTTTTCCGGCATCCGCCAATAACCCTTGAAGACGTTCGGGCCCTTGACCTCGATCATGCCGATGGTGTCGCGCGCGATCTCCTTGCCGGTCTCGGGATCGGTGACGCGCACGGAAACGCCGGGCAGCGGCAGGCCGACGGCGCCGGGCACGCGGTCGCCGTCATAGGGGTTCGAGGTGTTCATGTTGGTTTCGGTCATGCCGTAGCGCTCGAGGATGGCAAAACCCGTGCGCGCCGACCATTCGCGATGGGTGTCGGCGAGCAGCGGCGCCGAGCCCGAGATGAACAGCCGCATGTGCTTGGTGGATTCCTTGGTCAGCGCCGGGCTCTGCAGCAGCCGCGTGTAGAAGGTCGGCACGCCCATCATCACGGTCGCGCGCGCCATCAGCTTGATGATCAGTTCGGGATCGAACTTCGGCAGGAAGATCATCGAGGCGCGCGCGAACAGCGTCACGTTGCTCGCCACGAACAGGCCGTGGGTATGATAGATCGGCAGCGCGTGGATCAGCACATCGTCCTTGGTGAAGCGCCAGTAGTCGACCAGGCTCAGCGAGTTCGACGCGAGATTGTCGTGCGTCAGCATCGCGCCCTTGGAGCGGCCGGTGGTGCCCGACGTGTAGAGGATCGCGGCGAGGTCGTCATTGGCGCGGGCAACGGTCGTGAAGTCGGCTCGGCCTTGGCTGCGGCATCGGTCAGCGATCCCTTGCCGTCGGCGCCCAGCGTCTCGACCCTCGCGTTGACCTTGGCCGCGATCGCGCCGATGCCCTCGGCCTTGGCGGGATCGCACACCACCAGCGACGGCTCGGCGTCGCCGATGAAATATTCGAGCTCGTTCAGCGTATAGGCGGTGTTGAGCGGCAGATACACCGCGCCGGCGCGCACGGTGGCGAGATAGAGCACCAGCGCCGGCACCGATTTTTCGGTTTGCGCCGCAACGCGGTCGCCCGGCTTGACGCCCGCGCGACCAGCACATTCGCCATCTGGCCGGCGCGGGCGATCAGATCGGCATAGCTGATGCGCGTGCCGTCGAGCATCTCGATCGCGAGGCGGGTGGGATCGTCGAGATTGTCGAACAGGCGGGAAAACAGGTTGGCGTTTGGCGGTCGCGTTCATGCATCATTCCCTAGGGGCGGCGCGACGGCTTGGCGGCTGCATTAGCAAAAACGCCCCTCAAAAAGCAACGGAGACAGTTGGCATGACAAATAACGGGAAACGCGTGGCCTGGGTGACGGGCGGCGGCACGGGATCGGCGAATCCGGGGCGGAGCATCTGGCGGCGGACGGCTGGACCGTGGTGGTGTCGGGCCGCCGCAAGGCGGAACTGGACCGGGTGGTGGCCAACATCAGCAAAAAGGGCGGCAACGCCGAGGCGATCGCGCTCGATGTCAGCAAGAAGGCCGACGTCGACAAGGCGGCCGAGCAGATCTGGCAAAACACGGCCGGATCGATCTGCTGGTCAACAGTGCCGGCGTCAACGTGCCCAAGCGAAGCTGGGCCGACATGGAACTGGACGGCTGGGAAAGGTCGTCGAGATCAATCTCAACGGCGTGCTGTATTGCATGCGCGCGGTGCTGCCGGCGATGCGCAAGCAGAAGGACGGCTGCATCATCAACGTCGCGTCCTGGGCCGGCCGTCATGTCTCGAAGATGCCGGGCCCGGCCTACACCGCGACCAAGCATGCGGTGCTGGCGCTGACCCATTCCTTCAATATGGACGAATGCGCCAACGGACTGCGCGCCTGCTGCTTCTCGCCGGGCGAGGTCGCAACCCCGATCCTGAAATCGCGCCCGGTGCCGCCGAACGAAGCCGAGATGGCGAAAATGCTGCAGCCGGAAGATTGCGGCCGCACCATCGCCTTCGTCGCCAGCATGCCACCGCGCGTCTGCGTCAACGAGATCCTGATCAGCCCGACGCACAACCGCGGTTTATTCAGACGCCGGCGAGCAATGATTGATTGTGCAGGGTGGGCAAGACTGGCGCGCCGGCTCGAAGAGCGAGGCGGAAAAGCGTGCCCGACTCATCCTGCTTCACAATATTAAACGAGTGGTGCAACGCGGAACGCGCCTTTGCCCCTACCTTATAGGCCTCACATAGCTTATGTAGGCAACCCGGCCTGGTGGCGCGATACGCTGGCCTCACTGAAATCCGTCCACCATTACCAATGGCTGAGCTCGCCGCTGCGTCTTCAGCAG
Source organism: uncultured Actinomycetota bacterium (assembly GCA_963759515.1). Lineage (GTDB taxonomy): Bacteria > Actinomycetota > Actinomycetes > Propionibacteriales > Nocardioidaceae > Nocardioides. The sequence continues at coordinate 3,989 of CAVWZR010000017.1, forward strand.
CGCGTCGCCTTCCCCTCCGCCATCGCGAAGTATCCGATCATTGGCGCGAGATGGATGTCGGCCAGCGACATGTCTGCACCGCAGAGATATTCGGCGTCGGCCGCAAGCCGCTCCATGCGGCAAGCACCACAGGTGCTGCCTCCAAACCCTTTTTGGACCTCGGCGAATCCGTATGGCCGCCCAGGCGGGTTGAATATGCGATGCGGAAATACCTGGCGCACCAATGGCCAGTAAACATAGCTGTCAACGATGCACAGGATCTGGCTGCAGCGGGCGCGATGGCGCGGGTCCGCGGGCTGGAGACGAGGGCCCGGGAACGCCTCGCCAATATAGCGTGATCGCACCAACTCGTAGACCTGAAAGCCGTCGTGAACGAGTGTCGGCACGCGTTCGAAGGGATGCAGCGCCAGATAGCTTTCGGGGACATCGGGCGCGCAAGGATTAATTCCGGTCCAGTGGTAGCCTGTTCCCTTCTCTTCGAGCGCGAGACGGGCAATCCAGCTGGAAACACTGTACTGGTATCCGTATAGTTTCACTGTCATCGCAGCACCCCGCGGCAGCCGGTGCGTTGGTCGCGCATCGCCAGCCTAGCATTGTTGGCTCTCCACAGGGTGTTCCGGAAGACTCCGCCGCGCTCGAGCCCGATCAATTGTGCCCGTACACTCGGCGTTCGCGCGACTGGCGATCGCAGATGGGCACCATCGGGAAGCGCGAGAAAATCAGCCGCGCGCCTGGGCAATCAAAATCCAATCCACCTTCTCAAAGGAGGCGCGCCCAATGTTGACGACCATCCAGATCGCGGAATTACAGATCTTCGCATATCACGCCGTTCGAGGAAGAGCGCCGGCTTGGCCAGAAATTTACCTTCGACATCATGCGACGCTGAAGGCGGCGCCGACGCACCGGACGACAGTCTTGATGCATCGATCCGCTACGATGCGGTGGTGGACACTGCCGTGAATCTTGCCCGCGCGACAAAATATCAGACGCTGGAAGCGCTCGGGGAGGCGGGTACAATCGGCTCGCTGCGGCGCTTTGCGTTGATCGACACCATCACCGTCGGCGTCGCCAAGTCGAGTCCGCCGATCCCGCATACGCTCAGCAAGGTCGGGATCGCGGTGCGTCTGGCCCGATCCGACTCGGCGAATGAGCCGGCGCAGGGAGCACTGGAGGCGTTGGTCTGGGGCAGGATGAGCTGAGGTTGAGGCGGCCGGCGAATGCAGGCCTTGCGGCGACTGATTTGCGGGGAGTGGCGTTCGCGGAAATTTCGACTAGGCCGCGTGCTCACAAATGAAGCTCGGGCGGTTTTACCAGTACAATCAGCCCGGTTCCATTCCTTGCGCCTTCAGCGCAGGTACGGCTACGGCACCGCCGAGGAATTTGACAACGCTGCCTTTCTGCGTCTACCGAAGCGAAAGTAGGCGTGTGCCGCTGATCCTAAAGTTTTGCCGGCTCCGCGACTGAACCAGTCGAAGAGGATATTCAGCAAGCCGGAAAGGCGCTCGACGTTCTCGCCAATTCCGCGGCGAAATCGGCAAAGTGTAATTGGGCCGACGCCACCACCAGCATCACGCTGAGCAGAATCAGATTCATCAGGTAGATGATGACCAGCGAAAAAAACGTGCCGTGATCGGTCAGGTCGTCTGGCTCTTCGGAATCATCCAGCAGGTGAAGGTGAAATGGAACGCCCAGGTCGCGCCGATGAGCGCGTAGAGCAGCCGGCCATACGGCTGGACATCGATAGAACAAACTGAGCCGCCGTAAATCGCGAGGCGAGGATGCTGTAGAGCGGAAAAAAATAGGGCGCGAGCGCGATCCAGAAATTGTTCCGGTCGGTGATGATGTGGCCGCCGTCGCGGCCGACTTGAAACTCGGCTCACGCGTCCGCCCATCAGCCAGACCCAGAGCGCGTGCGTCAGTTCGTGGCCGAAAACGTAAACCAGCAGCGGCCGCGGCAGGCCGAAGAAAGCGATCAGCCACAGGACCACGCCTAACGAGAAGAACCAGAATTCTTCGCCGGCCCAAAGACGTTGCTCACGCGTGGCGCGCGCGAAGACGGTGAAAAATGTCTGGCGTCAGAACCGCGCAGAGCGGCAGCAGAAAAAGCGCGACGACCAATTTGACCCAGCGCGTCGGAACCATGAGCGCGGTGTAGTCCGGCTGCGACGCCGCGTCGGGACGACGTAGGGTGCGATCTTCACGCCGGCGCGCGGCTTTGCGCGGGCGACTGTCAGGCGATGCAGCCGCGTTCTGGCGCTTCAGCGCACGGCGGACTGCCGAGATTTAGTCCGGCGGCAACGACGAGAGCGACTCGCTGAACTAGGCGCGGCCCATGTAGGCGCCGGTGCGCGTGTCGATCTTGATCGCTCGCCTTCCTTGATGAAGAGCGGAACGTTGACCGTCTTGCCGGTTTCGAGCATCGCGGGCTTGGTCACGTTGTTGGCGGTGTCGCCGCGCACGCCTTCCGGCGCTTCCACGACTTTCAAGTGCACCGAGACGGGCAACTCCACCTGCGCCGCGCCTTCCTTCGGTGTAAAGCACCTCGACCTTCAGATTCTCCACCAGATAATCCTTCGCGTCGCCGAGCAGATTCTCATTCAAGCGTGATCGTCTCGTAGGTCTCCGGATCCATGAAATGGTAGCCGCTGTTGTCCTTGTAGCAGAACTCGAGCTCGTGCGGCTGACGTCGACCATCTCGACTTTGTCGGTCGAACCAAAGCGCACATCCGCGCTCTTGCCGGTGTTGATGTAGCGAATGATCGCCTGCACAAACGCGCGCAGATTGCCCGGCGTGCGATGCTGCACATCGAGGACGATGGCGGTGTTGCCGTTGTACTTGATTGCCATGCCTTTGCGGAGATCGTTCGCTGCGGCCATAAATGAGGGGAGTTGAAAGTGGAGAGTGACGATTTGCAAGCGGCGAAGGCAAGCAGCCGGCCGCTTAGAGCAGCTTTAACCTCGTCAGATCCTGCGAATCGACGATCCCCACCGGCATCTGCTTTCATCGACCACGACCAGATCGTCGATCCGATGGCGTTCGAGCAGGTTCGAGCACTTCCACCGCGAGCTTGTCCTGATGCACGGTTACCGGATTCAGCGTCATGAGATCGGCCACCAGACGTTCGCCGACTTCGGGTCGGTTTGAAAATGGCGCACGAAATCGCCGTGCGTGAAAATGCCGAGCAGCTGCCCGTCCCCATCCGCCACCACCGCCGCGCCCGCGCGCACGTCGGTCATCGTCTTCAAGACCGTCGCGCATCGGCGTCTCCGGTGCAACCAACGCGATCGCCTCCGCGGCCGCATGATCTGATGGACGCGCATGAGCAGGCTGCGCCCGACCATTCCCGCCGGATGAAAGCTGGGCGAAATCCTCCTTTTGAAATCCGCGCGCCTCGAGCAGGACCATGGCGAGCGCGTCGCCGAGCGCGAGCATCACCGTCGTGCTGGAAGTCGGCGCGAGATTCAGCGGACAGGCTTCCTGTTCGACATTCACGTCGAGAAAAACATCGCAGTTCTGCGCGAGGGTGGATTTCGGATCGCCGCAGATCGCGATGATCCGCACCTGAAATCGCGCCAGCGCCGGCAAAATGTGCAGCAATTCTTCCGTCTCGCCGCTGGCGCTCAAGGCCAGGACGACATCGCCATCCGCGACCATCCCGAGATCGCCATGCAGCGCGTTTGAGGAATCCAGCACCACCGCGGGCGAACCAGTGCTGGTCAGCGTGGCGGCGATCTTGGCGCCGATATGCCCGGATTTGCCGACGCCGAGGACGACGACTTTGCCCCGCGCTTCCACGCTCTCCTTGATCATCTCGACGGCGCGCGCAAAGCCGTCATCCAGCCGGTCGCGCAAACGCTGCGAGCTCGAAAATTTCGACGTCGAGGACACGTCTGGCCTTTTCAAGGTAATCCATCGCCCTATAATCGTGGGCCGGGGCGCATCGCGCGAGCAAGAACTCGCCTCGCCTTAACCTGACCGCATTATGAAGAAATTTCTCCTGCTCGCAGTTCTCTCGTCGCCGCCGCTGCCTCTGTCGAAAAATGCCGGCGCGCAAAGTTACAGCGCGCCGGTAAATGACAATCGCGCGGAACGCGCGCAGCGGCGCCGGCGCCATTTACGTGGAAAAGAGGTCGGCGCTTTTCCGCGCGCCTACCGCGGCGGCAATCCTTGCAGCTGATCAATCCGCGCGCGCCGCAAAAATATCGCGGCCCGCCGCAAGACACCGTCGTGACGCATGTGATGCCTCGATCGCCGCAACGCAATCGCGGCGAAAGCCCCAATCGTTACGCCGGGGTCATGCTTTTCGGCTTCAGCTGGTAAGCGATCCGCTGACCTCCGCCGACGGGTCAGCCACTCCGGTGGTCGCGTCGTTATTGCGCGACTTTCCTGAAGCCGGAGATGCTCCACATCTATCGGCAAATCACCGCGCTCCAGCGGGTGCGGCCGATTGTGATCACGCAAAAACGCGAAGAGGCCGAGCGTTTTCCCTTCAACGCCGTCACGGTTGTTCCAAAACCGCCGACGCATTTCCTTCGGCGCATTTGGTACCGGCAATTGCGCGACCTGCCCTGGAAGATTTCCCGGCGAAACCGGCGCTTCGCGTGCTCGACGGAACGCGCGCAATTATTGCACATTTATTTTGGGCACATCGCGGTTCATCTGCTCCCGCTGATCGCGCTGGCAAAGCCGAGCGTGGTTTCGTTCCACGGCGCGGATGTGCTGGTCGATCTGGAAAAATCTGCTTACCGCGGCGACCAAACGGATGCTCGACGCCGTCGACTGGTCCTCGTCCGTTCGGATTCGCTCCGCGCAGCACTCGTTAGGCTCGGCTGTTCGCCGGAAAAGATTCGCCTCCAGCGGACCGGGATTCCGCTCGACGAAATTCCATTCCGCGCTGGCCGACCGACGGCGCTGGCGATTGCTCCAGGCCGGTCGTTTGATTGCAAAAAAAGGAATCGCACAAGCCTGCGAGCGTTCGCGCGCTTCGCCGCCCAATGGCCAAACTCCAGTCTGAAGATTGCCGGCGAAGGCCCTCTCCGCGATGAGTTGGAAGGCCTCGTTCGCGAGCTCCAGATCGGCGCCTGCGCAATTTTGTGCTGGTGCCCCTGGCCGAGCTGAATAAAGCTGCTGCACCCGGTGCTTAAAAAATCCATCGCCAGCTTATTAAAAGCCTCACCCGATACCTTATCTGTAAAACCGTATACCAACGCTGCTCTGCGTTATATCTGCATTGAAGGCAACATTGCCTCCGGCAAATCGACCCTGGCCCGGGTGCTGGCTCAAAAAATTAGGCGCGCAGTATGTGCCCGAAATGTTTGAAGACAACAGCCTGCTGCCCCTGTTTTATAACGATCCCAAACTATACGCCTTTCCATTGGAGTACAGCTTCCTTATTGGTCGCTTTGAACAGCTGCTCAGCAGCTTTAGCAGCTCTAAACAACCTATTGTGAGCGACTTTAGCTTTTACAAATGCCTGTGGTTTGCCAAAGTAAACCTGCCTGCCAAGGAGTACAGGCTCTTTAAAAAACATTTTGCTGCCCTCGTCAACCGCCTGCCGCACCCGCATCTGCCACCCGTTGAGCCGCTGGACGGCCGCCGACGTCGTCGCGACGGACTGCGGATCCAACGGGTGACCGACGGCGATGCCGACGCCTGCGTCATCACCCAGGGCAGCCGCACACACACGGGCCGCCTCGTGCATCACGTCCGTGTGCTCCACACCTCGGGCTGACAGAGACGAGAGGGTGAGCAACGCAGCAGGCAGCTCGGCCGCTGGATCCGGCACGGTCGCCTCGTCGTCGGAGAGGGACCGCGGCTCGGTGTGGTCGGCCTCGAGCAACAGCCAGCTCACCTCGTCGTCCGAGACGGGACCGACGTACGCCACCACGCCGACCTGGCGCTGCCGGGACCGGAGCGTGACACTGCAGGGCGCCGGCGATGCCCCTTGCCGTGCCAGCGAGAGTGTCCGGCGCAGCGCCTGCCGGTCGGGGTTCTCGAGGAACACGAAGAGTGGTTTGCGCAGCAGGTGGTCGGCGTCGAGGCCGAACAGCGCGGCGGCCGCCGGGTTGGCCGACCGGAGCCGGCCGTGCGTGTCCGTGGTCAGCATGGGCACCGGCAAAGCCGCCGTGATGCGCTCGTAGCGCCACTTCGCGCGGTCCCTGGTCTCGAGCAGGGACGTGACGTTCTCGCTCTGGGTGCGGATCTCCTCCTCGGCCACCCGGAGCTCCTCAACCGCGGTCTCGAGGTCGCCGACGAGGGACTCGACGTGGTCGCTGGGCTGTTCGCTCGGGCGGCTTCCGCACGGCGGGACAGGCCGTCGAGGTGCAGCGCAAACCAGTCGCCCGCAGGAGCGGAGAGCGCTGACCCCATGTGCGAGACTCCTTCGATAGGCCCGGACGTCCTCGTCGAGTATGACCCCTCCGGCGCGGGCTTGCTCCGAGCGCCCGACGAGAGGCACGCGATGCCGGAGCCCGCACCCCGCGACCTCGTGGTGGTCGGTGCGTCCGCGGGCGGAGTCGAGGCTCTCCGCTCACTGGTGGCGGGCCTGCCCGAGGACTTCCCGGCCGCTGTGCTGATCGTGCTACACATTCCTGCGTCGTCTCCGAGCGCCCTGCCGGCGATCCTGTCCCGGGTCGGACGGCTCCCCGTCCGCCATGCCGCTGAGGGCGACCGGCTCGAGCCGGGCACCGTCTTGGTGGCACCACCCAACTACCACCTGATCGTGTACGACGGGGCGGTCACCCTGTCCCGCGGACCCCAGGAGAACGGACACCGGCCGGCGATCGACGTGCTGTTCCGCTCGGCGGCTCGCGCCAAAGGGTCGCGCGTGGTCGCGGTGGTCCTGTCCGGGGCCCTCGACGACGGGTCCGCCGGCATGGTCGCCGTCGCGAGACGCGGCGGTGCCTGCGTCGTCCAGGACTTCTCGGAGGCACTGCACGACAGCATGCCTCGCTCGGCAGCGGCCGTCGTCCCCGACGCCGCCATGGTCTCGGTCGCCGACATGCCCAGCACCCTCAAGCGGCTCCTGGACGAGCGTGCCCCCAGTGGTAGGCCGTCGGAGCTGATGGAAGTGGAGACCGACATGGCCGGAATGGACCCCGACACCATGCACGATCCCGATCGACCCGGGCGTCCGTCGGGCTACGCGTGCCCCGACTGTCACGGCGCCCTCTTCGAGATCGAGGAGGGCCCCCTCGTCAGGTTCCGCTGCCGGGTGGGCCATGCCTGGTCGCCCGAGAGCCTGGTCGCCCGGCAGACGGCCGACCTCGAGTCGGCGCTGTGGATGGCGTTGCGCAGCCTGGAGGAGAAGGCCGCGCTCAACAAGCAGCAGATCGTCCGCGCCCTCGATCGCGGACACGACCTCACCGCCCGCAAGCTGGACTCCGACGCGGGCGACGCGGTGCAGGCGGCCGAGCTGCTCCGCGACCTCATCGACCGGATCGGCAGGGGCGGCTCCCCCACGCCCGGTCAATAGAGCAGGATGACTCCACCGAGGTCGAGCAGGAGGTGACGTGGCGGCATCGCTGGAGACCGCATTCGAGTACCTGCTCTCGTTCTTGAAGGACGAGCGCGGCTTCGACTTCACCGGTTACAAGCGCGCGAGCCTCGAGCGGCGGGTGCGCCATCGCATGGACGCCGTGCAGGTCCCCTCCTTCGAGGAGTACCACGACTACCTGCAGGTCCACCCCGAGGAGTTCACGGCGCTCTTCAACACGATCCTGATCAACGTCACGAGCTTCTTCCGCGATCCCGACGCGTGGAGCTATCTCTCCGAGCACCTCGTTCCCGAGCTGCTCCGGCAACGAGAGGGGCAGCCGCTCCGGGGCTGGAGCGCCGGATGCGCCTCCGGTGAGGAGGCCTACACCCTGGCCATGGTGTTCGCCGAACACCTCGGGATCGAGGAGTTCCGCGACCGGGTCAAGATCTATGCCACGGACGTGGACGAGGACGCCCTCACCCACGCCCGGCACGCGTCGTACACAGCACGTGACCTCGCCGCGGTGCCGGAGGAGTTCCGCGAGCGCTACTTCGAACCCCACGGGGCGAGCTTCGTCTTCCGCAAGGAGCTGCGACGGTCGGTGATCTTCGGACGGAACGACATCGTCCAGGACGCCCCGATCTCCCACGTGGACGTCCTGACCTGTCGCAACACGCTGATGTACCTGAACGCCGAGACCCAGGCGCAGGTGCTCCATCGCCTGCACTTCGCCCTCCGCCCCGACGGCATGCTGTTCCTGGGCAAGGCGGAGATGCTGCTGAGCCACTCGTCGCACTTCCGGGCGATCGAGCTCAAGCGACGGTTCTTCCGCAAGGTCACCACCGAGCGTCGTGACCGTCGCTCGGCCTTCGGAGCTCCGGGCACTCCCTCGGAGCAGGACGAGGACTACGACATCTCGCGGTTGCGCCAGGCCAGCCTGATGCAGACGCCGGCCGCGCAGATCTCGCTGGACGCGGAGGGCCGGTTGGCGATCTTCAACAACCGCGCGATCCACCTGTTCCAGCTGTCGCCGCGTGATGTCGGCCGTCCGTTCCAGGACCTCGAGATGTCCTACCGCCCGATCGAGCTGCGGACCCATGTCGAGGAGGCACTGGCACAGCGGCGCGCGATCTGGGTCCGCGACGTGACGTCGCCGCGCGGGGCCGGCGATCAGCTCTCGCTCGACGTGCAGTTCATCCCGCTCTCGGACGAGTCCGGCACGCCGCTCGGCGTCACGGTGATCTTCAACGACCTCACCCAGCACCGGCAGCTGCAGAGCGACCTCCAGTACGCCAACCTCCAGCTCGAGACGGCGTACGAAGAGCTCCAGAGCACCAACGAGGAGCTCGAGACCACCAACGAGGAGCTCCAGAGCACGGTGGAGGAGCTCGAGACCACCAACGAGGAGCTCCAGAGCACCAACGAGGAGCTGGAGACGATGAACGAGGAGCTCCAGTCGATGAACGACGAGCTCCAGTTCACCAACGAGTCACTGGGCGACCGACAGGAGGAGGTCAACCGACTCAACGACTTCATGACCTCGGTCCTGGGCAGCATGAACTCCGGGGTGGCGGTCGTCGACGCGGAGCTGCTGGTGCTGGCGTGGAACAACCGCGCCGAGGACCTGTGGGGCATACGCGCGGACGAGCTCATGGGGGCAGACCTGCTCACGGTGGACATCGGGCTGCCGCTCGAGCCGTTACGCGCCGTCCTCGCTGCCCAGTTCACCGACCAGCCACCCGAACCGACGACCACCGTCGTGGACGCTGTCAACCGCCGTGGGCGTCCGGTGCAGGTCCGGGTCACGATCACCCACCTCGCCGAAGAGGGCAAACCCGCCTCCGCGGCGATGCTGATGATGGACCTGGTGGACCCGTCCGATCCGCTGACGGATAGCCGGCCAGACGTCCCGAGGCCCGCTGGGAGCGTTGTCAGGGAGCCGCAACCCCTGTAAAACTGAGGCCTACCCTGTTCGGGCCAGCAGCGACCCGCGGGGTGAAGCACGAGAGCTCTCCATGCGGTTCGCCGTCTGCCCACGCCCATCTCCGGAGGACGCCGTCCTCGCCTGCGGTGCGTCCACGCCCGCGGCCACGGCCTGTCCCGGGCGACCTCCCTCGGGCCGGCGACGTACCACTCGACTCGGAAAGAGCCGACTGCCTCCGAGGGCGCAGGTCGCGGGCCGACCCGGCGCCGGCACCTGAGGCAGTTGAGGCCCGCCTGGCACACCGGCCCCCGCGGTTGCCAGGCGGGCCATCCGGGCTGAGCACCTTTCCAACCCGGAGCGGCTCGGCCTAGGGTCGAGAGGTCCTCATCTCGGGGGGCACATGAGCCCGGAGGCACCCATGCTCGCTCGGTCAGAGTCCTCATCCCATCGCGCCCGGACCCCGGTCCGGTTGACGCTCGTCGGCCTGTCACTCGTCCTGGCCGCGACGTTCGGCTCACCCGCCGCCGGCGGCTCGGGACACTCCGGCGACGCGGCGTACCGCGGCAAGGTCATCTCCTTGATGCGCCACATGACGCTGCGCGAGAAGGTCGGTCAGCTCTTCGTGATCGAGGTGGCCGGGCGCGATGCCAACGACGTCACTGACGCGGCGAAGGCCGTCAACCAGACTTTGTACGGCGTCGACACGCCCGCGCAGGCGATCGCGAAGTACCAGCCCGGTGGCGTCATCTACTACTCGACCCGGGTGGCCTGCACCGGTTGTGGCAGCGACGACAACATCGGTGATCCGGCCCAGGTGGCCGGGCTCTCCAACGGTCTGCAGGCCGCGGCCCTCGCCCAGCGGCGACGCATTCCGCTGCAGATCTCGGTCGACCAGGAGGGTGGTGCCCTCGTGGCGCGCTTCGGTGCTCCCGCCACCCAGATGCCCGGCAACATGGCACTGGGGGCCGGTCGGTCGACCTCTGACGCGTACCGCTCAGCGAAGGTGATCGGCCAGGAGCTCGAGTCGGTCGGCGTGACGCAGGACTACGCACCCGTCTCCGACGTCAACATCAACCCGAACAACCCGGTGATCGGGATCCGCTCCGTCGGGGGCGACCCGGACCTGGTGTCGGACCTCGCCTCGTCGCAGGTCCGTGGCTACCACGCCGGCGGGATCTCGTCGGTCGCCAAGCACTTCCCGGGCCACGGGGACACCGGCGTCGACAGCCACTTCGGGCTGCCGAAGGTCACCCACAGCCTGGCGGAGTTCCACGCGATCGACCTGCCGCCCTTCGAGGCCGACATCGCCGCCGGTGTCGACACGATCATGACCGCGCACGTCGTGTTCCCGGCGGTCGACCCCTCCGGCGCGCCGGCGACGATGAGCCACGAGATCCTCACCGGCGTTTTGCGCCACGAGCTCGGCTTCAAGGGCCTGATCGTGACCGATGCCCTCGACATGGGCGGCGCCACGTCGACGTACCCGCCGGACGTCGCCCCCGTGCAGGCCCTGCTGGCCGGCGCCGACCAGCTGCTCATCCCGCCGCAGATGGACACGGCGTACGCCGCCGTCCTCGACGCCGTTCGCAGCGGCGAGATCAGCAGGAGACGGCTCGACGAGTCCGTCTACCGGATCCTCATGCACAAGTTCCGGCGCGGGATCTTCCGCGACCCGTACGTCGACCCGGTCGTGGCGACGCAGGTCATGGGCGCTCCCCAGCACCTCGCCGACGCGCAGACCATCACGGACCGCACGACCACGCTGGTCAAGAACGACGCGGGGGTGTTGCCACTGGCACCCGGGCCGAGGCAGGTGCTCGTCGCCGGATGGGGTGCCGGCACGACGCAGTCCATGGCGGCCGCACTCGGCTCACGGGGTGCGACCACCCAGGTGCTCGAGTCGGGGACGACTCCGTCCGACGCGGCGATCGACCAAGCGGTCGCCGCCGCACAGGACGCCGACCTCGTCCTGGTGTCGACCAACAACGCCTACGCGGTCGACGCTGCGACCGGCCAACCGACGGCCTCCGCCGCCGCGCAGACCAAGCTGGTCAAGGCCCTGCTCGCCACCGGCAAGCCGGTCGTGGTGGCCGCGATGCGCAACCCGTACGACGTCGCGTCGTTCCCCGAAGCATCGACGGTGCTCGACACCTACGGGTACACGTCAGACCAGGTCGAGTCGCTGGTGAAGGTGATGTTCGGCGAGGTCGACCCGTCGGGCCGGCTTCCCGTCTCGATCCCGCGAGCCGACGGCACCGGCGACCTGTTCCCGTTCGGCCACGGACTGAGCTACTGACGCGCATCGTCTGCGGATCCTCGAGCGATGACCCGCCGGAGCAGCGGGCTGCAGGGGAACGGTCCTCAGTTCTAGTGTGGACGAAATCGTCCAGTTGGCTCACTCATACGTGCCGTGCAGACACGTCTTGATCAGGGAGGTGCCAGATGAAGGCGGTGGTGGTGACGGATCGAGCAGCCGGCACGGCCGGGATGACGCTGACCGAACGCCCGGAGCCGGCGGCGGCGATCAACGACGTCATCGTCGAGGTCCACGCGTCGGGGTTCGTCTCGACCGAGCTGGAGTGGCCCTCGACCTGGACCGATCGCGCAGACCGTGACCGGACCCCGTCGATCCCGGGCCACGAGCTGGCTGGAGTGGTCACCGCCCTCGGCTACGGCACGACGGGGTTGTCGGTGGGACAACGCGTGTTCGGTCTCGCCGACTGGCACCGCGACGGCACGCTCGCGGAGTATGTGGCGATCGAGGCACGCAACCTCGCGCCGTTGCCGGGCGACGTCGACTTCACGGTCGGCGCGTCCCTGCCGATCTCAGGCCTGACCGCCTGGCAGGGACTGTTCCAGCACGGCCGCCTACAGGCGGGGCAGAGCGTCCTCGCCCACGGAGCTGCCGGCGCAGTCGGGACGATGGTGACCCAGCTCGCTCGCGAGGCCGGCGCCTACGTCATCGGCACCGGACGCGCCGCCGACCGTGAGAAGACACTCGACTTCGGCGCACAGGAGTTCCTCGACCTCGAGGCCGACGCGCTCGACAGCGTCGGCGAAGTCGACCTGGTCTTCGACGTCATCGGCGGCGAGGTCCAGCAGCGATCCGCAGCCCTGGTCAAGCCCGGAGGAACCCTCGTGTCCGTCGTCGGCCCGGTCGAGGCACGCCCCGCAGACGGCCTGGCCGTCGACTTCGTTGTCGAAGCCGATCGCGCCCAGCTGGGTGAGATCGTGCAGCGGGTGCGCGACGGACGACTGCGCCCGAACATCGGAACCATCACGTCGCTCGACGATGCCATCGCAGCCCTCAACTCCACGAAGCGGCCCAAGGGAAAGACGATCATCCGCGTTCGCCCGTGAGGAACTGGCATCCCCAAGCACGAGAACAATCCCGAAATGCGCGAGGTGCGCCGATCCTCACGCCTCACCTCCGTCGGCGAGCCGGCGACGACCAGCCACGGCTGTGGACGCTCGCGGATCCCGGACTATGAGGCCGCGTCAATCCGCCGCCAGTGGTCCACGGGCGAATTCAGTACAACGCGTCCGCCTCAGGCACCAGAATCGTGACGCGCGCTCGGATTACACCCTTGTTGTCAAGTGCCCAGATGCGTGCTTGGCCAGCGACCAGCCGTCGCTGTTTGGCCAGTTCGAGAGAGTGGCTCTGAGTAGTCCTCGGCTAAATCGGCTGGAATGTAGCCGACGTGGTGGGTGCCCACGGCGACAGCAACGGCGTTGGGGTCATGCGGATTCCATGGCTCAGGCACCAGAACGCACTGGATCTCGTCAATGGTCGCTCCCGCGGAGGTGATCGGCATACCTACGTCGGCGCGAGCACACGTTTGATGCCCTTCACATGGTAGGTCTCACCCGCGACCTCGATCTGCTCCTCGAGCGGGTGACGTGGCGCCTCGAGTTCGATTTGTGAGATCACCTCAGCAGCCTTGGGGAGGGTCTTCTTGCTGCTGGGCGACGTCGTTCGTTTGATGCTGAAGCCCTGGGCTGACGGTAAGGGACTCATCGCCGGCGTTAGCGGTCACCGCCACCACTTGAGTCGTTTCCTCGGCCACCGTTGTCTGTTCGACCTGGGCGGGGTGCCGTGTCTCTCGTGGCGCGCGGTGGTCGGTCCATTGCTGACCGTCCCAGTACCGCCACTGAGCTGGGTCTTGCGGGTCCACATGCCATCCGGCAGGGGGGAGAGCCATAGGTTCATGATCGGTCCCCATCGCGGTTCGTGTGGGGTCTTCGGGTTTCGCATGGCCTTCTCGCTGCTGCTGCTGGACCCCCGGTGACGTGCTGCGCGCCTTGCGGGCCTCCCTCTGCTGCCGCCGTCGACGCTCTGCGTTCGGCCCGCACGGCCTTCGTCTGAGCAATCTTCGCCTCAAGCTGCCTCCGCTTCTCGAGGCGCGCTTGTTGTTGGCGCACTTTGGCCGCCGCGGCTGGGGATGACGGGTGTTGCGGCCCGTATTTGCAGCGGTGCGCTGCGCCTTGCGAAGCGGTGGGCGATGTCGCAGCCGGGGTGTGTCCACGTGGCCACACTGCCTCCTCACGGCCTACTCACGCGCGGTCGCCAGACGCGCCAACAGGTGCGCGCCTCTCGGTATCAAAACACGTGCGCCAGAATTGCTCAGGCGAACCAGGAGGAACCGTTCGAGAGATCGATTGGGAGACGATGCATGCATTTGCTCTTCCCCCTCTGTTGTGGGGCGATACATCGCCGCATCAACCTGCGTCACTTCGCCGGGTGACAGGCGCGCCCCATAAGAAATGCCCGCGCATCTAGCCGACGAGCATGCGACTTGGCGGACCGAAGCCTGGGAATCGCCGCTGCTCATGCAGTCTCGGTCGGCCCGTCGTAGCGAAGTTCGGACCCGTAGGTGGTCTCGGTCCCAAGTCCTCTGACAAGGGCACCGACCAAGCGCTCGGCCACCTCGAGGGGGTGCTCTTGAATCTCGACGAGTGTTGCCTGGGTGACCTCCCGATACAGGTCCTCGTCGTACTTCGGGCCGTCTTCATGAAAGAAGCGCCGCAAGTGGACAGCACTCGTGCTTCCCGGCCAGACCATTCGCGGCCAGAACCCGAGCACCCAAGATCCCGTATACCCGACCTTTGTCGAGACCGCAGCGCACAAGTGGACCGCGTACAGCGCGTAGGAAACGGCCAGTCCCTCCAAGATGATCTGTATTGGCCCCGTGAACTGGTTCGGGCTGTAGGGCTCAGTCATGCGCCCGGCAAAGATGCGGATTCCGCCGTCCTCACGGAACTCAATGTCGATCGCGTTTCCCTCCGTCTCGTTACCCTCCGGTGAGAAGCGACGGCCGTTCCGCAGCGAGTAAGAGCAGCGAGCCACCCCTCGTGAGCGGCTTACGGATGTCGCTGCATACTCCGGGGTTGGTGGGGGAACTGCACGGCTCGGCTGAGATCTTGATACGTCATCACGACCAATGCATGCAGCTGTGCGCTGTCACTGCCCCGAACAAACTCTCGGGCGATGTGCTTGCCAGCCGTCAGTGGCTGCGCAATCACATAGAGGTGCCCTTGCTTTGGATCGGCAACGGGGTCTCTTGCGATCTCTTCGTCAAGGAGCCGATCTGCAAGGTCGTTCTGGCCCAATCTGGCTGCATGAAAGCGGATGACCTCCGCATCTGACATTCGGGTGCGCGTCTTGTCGCCGCGCGAGTAGTAGACGCCGTCGACCATGTGAGGAGCGCGAGCGGAAGCTGGGACGTCCACACGGAGGTATCCCTTGGTGTCGTCACCTTCCGAACCGATGTCGTGAGTGGTCACAAACAGTGGGGGATCCACAAGACTCCGCGCGATCGTCTCGACGCGCTCGCCAAGGCCATCGAGAGGTTGGGGTTCAAGACTCCATGTGCGGTTCGGCTTGTCCTCGTCCAATCCGAGAAGCAGGCTCCCACCATCGATGGCGAAGGAAGCAAGGTCGCGAGCGAGTTCGACGAGCGCCAGACGTCTTCTCGACCTCACGCTTGGCGTCGAAGTAGTGGTTCTCGGTGACAAGACCATCATCGATGGCGAGCTGGATGTCGGCTTCGGTCTCTGGAAGCCATCGATCCACAGTCATGGCGAGGAACGTACGCCCTGACTCCGACATGCGTGCCACTTCTTCGCGAGGTGCGTCTATCCGCCGGCTATGACGTGTCCGAAACGGCAGGTCACCGCGTCCCACCCAAAGTAGAAACAGCGTCTGACCTGCGGAAACTCTGGTCGGGCTGACAGGATTTGAACCTGCGACCCCTTGACCCCCAGTCAAGTGCGCTACCAAACTGCGCCACAGCCCGATGCCCCGGACACCCGCCGCGGAGCGGAGTGAAGGCTACCGCAGCGACTCCGGCGGTTCGGAATCGGTGGGCAGCCTCGCTCAGCACTTTCTTCGCCGAGCACTACCCGGCACCCAGCGGACTCACAGGTTCCTCCGAGGTTCGCACGGCTAGATGGATCCATCCGACGAGGAGGACCCATGGACGAGAGCCCGCGCGACCCGCACGCAGAGAACCTGGCCCGGTACGGCGCGCCGGTCCCGCCACCGTCGGCGCCGCAGCAGGGGACGCCTCCTCCTCCCCCGCGACGCCGGGCTCCCCGGTTGCTGGCGGCCGGCACCGCTCTGGCGGTCGTCGCCGCGGCCACGGGCGCCGGGTTCGCGCTCGGTCGC
The DNA here is from genome assembly GCA_963759515.1 of uncultured Actinomycetota bacterium. Lineage (GTDB taxonomy): Bacteria > Actinomycetota > Actinomycetes > Propionibacteriales > Nocardioidaceae > Nocardioides. Next base: position 20,058 of record CAVWZR010000017.1, read on the forward strand.
CTCGATGACCACCGCGCCGCGAGCGCTGGTGGGCCGTCGGGCTCTTCCGGCACGACGCCGAACCAGCAGGACGGCGGGTCGTACGGCAACCCCTTCGGCGGTACGCCGTTCGCCGGGCCGGGCGGCTCGGGCGGCGCGCCCTTCGACTCCTCGTCGAGCGGCACCCCGGCCACCGACAGCCAGCTCACGGGTCTCGTCCGGATCGCCTCGACGCTGAAGTACCAAGGGGGCAAGGCGGCCGGCACCGGGATGATCCTGACCAGCACCGGAGAGGTCGTCACCAACCACCACGTCGTCGAGGGCTCGACCCGGCTGCGGGTGACCGTGATGAGCTCCGGGGCGACGTACACGGCGACGGTGGTCGGAACAGACGCCCAGGACGACGTCGCGGTGCTCCAGCTCCAGAACGCCAGTGGGCTCCAGACGGTCACGCCCGACTCCGACGGCATCGCGACCGGCGACGCCGTGACCGCGGTCGGCGACGCCGGGGGCGACACCTCGACCTTCACGGCGGCTGTCGGCAAGATCCTCGCCCAGGACCAGGACATCACCACCCGGAGCGAGCCGGGGCACCCCGGCGAGAGGCTCCGCGGCCTCATCAAGATCAGCAGCGACGTGATGTCGGGCGACTCCGGTGGCGCGACGTACGACGGCGAGGGCGAGGTCCTCGGCATGACCACCGCGGCATCCTCGGGCACCAGCGACGTGGTCGGCTACGCGATCCCGATCGCACGGGTCCTCTCCATCGCCGGCGACCTCGAGAACGGCACCCAGAACACCCGCTACCAGTACGGCTCGCCCGCGTTCCTCGGGCTCGGGCTCTCCGGCACCGGCACGCAGGTCGCGGCGGTCTACCCCGACACGCCTGCGGCACGGGCGGGCATCACCCGGGGCGACTCAGTGACCCGGATCGGCACGACGCGGGTGAGCACGGCCAAGCAGCTCCGCAGCGCCGTCCAGGGGTTTGCGCCCGGTGACCGGGCGCGGATCGCGTGGACGGACGCCGCCGGCACCTCTCACATCGCCTCCGTGACCCTGATGACCGGCCCGGTCACTTGATACCCGATCTTGGTGTTTGAAAATCACGGCCCTTGGGAACAGGATCGAGGTGTCGCCCGGCCAGCGAGGCTCAGTCGTATCGGTGGGCGTTTCCCACAAGGACGTGCCCATGACCAACCTCCACATCGCGAACATCTTGCTGTTCATGGCGATTCTCTGCATGACGCTCAGCATGGCCGCGGGACTGATGTTGTACTTCATCTACTCCATCGCGGCCACGGCCATGGCCGGGGCCATCCGCTACCAGCAGATGGACCACAAGCCGAAGAAGGCGCCCCGCGACCACTGATCCTCCCGCTCGGCCGGATCTCACTCCTCGGACCCGCCGGAATCCCCTGCGCGCGGCTCCCGTTGCCCTCGACGACCGTGGAACCGATGGCACAGGAGGCCACATGCCGACGCGCACAGCCCGCACCGCTTGGACCGGAAGCCTTCAGGAAGGATCGGGGCGCGTCGAGCTCGTCAGCTCCGAGATCGCGACGTACGACGTCTCGTTCCCCAACCGCACGGCGGAGTACGCCGACGGCGCCACCAGCCCCGAGGAGCTGATCGCGGCTGCCCACTCCTCGTGCTTCGCGATGCAGCTCTCCGGGAACATCGGGCGCGCCGGCGGCACCCCCGTCTCGCTGGACGTGCGAGCCGACGTCTCCATCGGCCCCGACCCCGCCGGTGGACTGCACCTGACCGGGATCGTGCTGACCGTGCGCGGCAAGGTCGACGGTCTCGACGCGGCCGGGTTCCAGGAGGCCGCCGAGGGCGCCAAGGCGGGCTGCCCGATCAGCAAGGCCCTCACCGGCGTGGAGATCACCCTCGACGCCGCACTCGAGGACTGACCTGCCGCCAAGCCGCCGTCAGTGGGTCTGGCCGCTGTCGCTCGACACCTTCAGCGACGAGGTGTCGACCGCGACGAACGTGCGCGCCGGGATCTGCTTGAGCTGGTCGAGCAGGGAGTTCGGCCACTTCGCGTTCCGCTCGCCCTGGAAGTACCACGGCGACCCGTTGTCGGCGAGGACCAGCCCGTAGGTCTTCATCGCCTGGACGACGGCCCGCGCCTTGGGCCCGAACCCGGTCGGGTGGTACGACGCGCGCAACCGGAAGCGGGCCCCCATCGGCGGGAACTCCTTCAGGCTCCGCTTCGAGCCCGCGTCGTGACGGGCCGGCCACAGGTGGTGCTTCGAGGAGACGTCGGTCGTGAACCGGATGGCGTGGTCGATCGTGCCGTGCTTGACCTCGTTCCAGAGCAGCAGTCCCGGCAGGATGGGCAGTCCGGCGGCGTCCGCCGAGGTGAAGCCGTTCTTCCGCAGCTTGTTCGAGTTGAGGTCCCACGTCGCACCCGAGCCGGCGTACCACTTCCCGTTCTTCTTGTGGGTCGCGAACGTCTCGTACAGCGTGCACGACCCCTGGTCGACGACGATCGCGTGCCGGTCGCTGCCCCCCTCGATCCTGGTGTCCGCGCCCAGGGGGTAGCGCACCTTGTCGCTCTCACGCCCGTAGTGGAAGTGCACACGCACCTTGGGGTGGGAGTGAGGGACCACGGTGATCGGCAGGCCGTAGTTGGGGCCGTGCCCGAACGACGACCCGAAGTCCGGGTGGAGGTCGACGCCGGTCGACATGTGCGAGAGCCAGTTCTTGCTGCGCGGGTCGATCGGGAGGTGGCTGATGTCGGCGTGCCACCAGTTGTCCGAGGGAAACGTCGGGCAGCTCGTGCCGGCCAGCGACCGGTCCGTCGTGGGCCCAGCCGGGCTCGGCCCGGTCTCGGCCGACACCACGGCGTACGTCGTGCCGCTCAGCGCGAGGGCAGCCGCAACCGCGCCGACGGCCACCCGCCTCGAGCCCCAGGTCATGCAGCGTCCGGTCGGCCACCGACAGCGACGGCCACACCGAGTCCGATCATCGACATGCCGCCCACCGTACCGAGAGCACGGCCGCGTTGGGGGGAGGCGTTGAACCAGCGTCGCAGCTGGCTGGCCATGATCGCCCAGAGGCTGTCCGAGCAGAACCCGATCACGAAGGCGATCAGGCCCAGCAGCAGCATCTGCAGGCTGGCGTGGCCGCGGCTCCGGTCCAGGAACTGGGGCAGCAGCGCCACGAACATCACATAGCCCTTGGGGTTGGTGAACCCGACCATGAAGCCTTGGCGCAGTGCCGTGAGCGGCTTCAACGGCGTGGCGGGCGGGTTGCCCTCACCCGAGACGCTGATGGCGTGGCGGTGCCGCAGCGCCTGCACCCCGAGGTAGATCAAGTAGAGCGCGCCGCCGATCTTGACGGTCTGGTAGACGAGCTCGGACGTGGCGACGACCTGGCCGAGTCCCAGCACCACCAGCACCAGTGCCGTCAGCAGCCCCAGGGAGTTGCCGACGACGTTGAGGAGAGCGACGGCACGGCCGTAGGTGAGGGCCCGGGCGACCGTGAACACCACACTCGGCCCCGGGATCGCGATCACCACCAGCGCGACGAGACCGAACGCGAGCGCCTGGTCCATCGTGATCATGCCTCGATCGTCTCACTGCTGACGACAGCAGCGCCCACCATTTCAAACGGTGGTTTCGAGACAGGCGCCAGGGCGCCTTCCTCAACCCACCGGGGCGCGCGATCAGCGGCGGCGCTTCTCGCGGACCCGCTGGGTGATCACGATCGGCGTACCGACGAAGCCGTACTCCTCGCGGAGGCGGCGCTCGATGAAGCGTTCGTATCCCGCGTCCAGCTTGCCGGAGGTGAACAGCGCGAACGTCGGTGGCGCGACGGACGGCTGGGTGCCGAACATGATCTTCGGCTGCTTCCCGCTGCGCACCGGGTGCGGGTGCTCCGCCACGAGACGGCCGAGGAACCCGTTGAGCGCACCGGTCGGCACCCTCGTCTCCCATCCGGTGAGCGCCTTGTCCAGCGCGGGGACGAGCCGGTCGACGTGCCAGCCCGTGCGGGCGGTGATGTTGATCCGCGGCGCCCACTGCACCTGCACGAGCTCCAGGTCGACCTCTCGCTCGAGGTAGTGCCGGCGGTCCTCGTCGACGAGGTCCCACTTGTTGAACGCGATCACGAGCGCGCGCCCCGCATCCTTGACGGTCTGCAGGATGCGGACGTCCTGCTCCGAGATGCTCTCGCCGGCGTCCAGGACCAGCACGGCCACCTCGGCGCGGTCGATCGCCGTCGAGGTGCGCAGCGACGCGTAGAACTCGTGCCCCGAGGCCTGCTTGACCCGCTTCCGGATGCCCGCGGTGTCGATGAACCGCCACTCGCGGCCGCCGAGGTCGATCAGCTCGTCGACCGGGTCGACGGTGGTGCCGGCCACCGAGTCGACCACGACGCGCTCCGACCCCGCCAGCTTGTTCAGCAGCGACGACTTCCCGACGTTGGGCTTCCCCACGATCGCGATCCGGCGGGGGCCGCCGAGGTGCTCCTCGAAGGACTCCGACGGCGGCTCGGGCAACGCCGCGAGCACGGCGTCGAGCATGTCGCCGGAGCCGCGCCCGTGCAGAGCCGAGACGGGGTACGGCTCGCCGAGACCGAGGTTCCACAGGCCGTACGACTGGGCCTCGGTGCGCTCGTCGTCGACCTTGTTCGCGGCCAGGATGACCGGCTTGTCGGCGCTCCGGAGGACGCGGACCACGGCCTCGTCGGCGTCGGTGATGCCGACGGTCGCGTCGACCACGAAGAGCACGGCGTCGGCCAGCCCGACGGCGATCTCGGCCTGGGCCTTGATCCGCTCGGCCATGCCGCGGGCATCGGGGTCCCAGCCGCCGGTGTCCACCACGGTGAACGCCCGACCGGCCCAGGTGGCGTCGTACGACACCCGGTCGCGGGTCACGCCGGGCACGTCCTCGACGACCGCCTCGCGGCGGCCCAGGATCCGGTTGACCAAGGTGGACTTCCCGACGTTCGGGCGGCCGACGACGGCCAGCACCGGCAGCGGCCCGGTGGGGGTGTCGACTTCGTCGTCGGTGTTCATGAGATGTCCTCGGCTTCGTCGGCCGGGATCGGGCCCGGCATCGTCTGTCCGGTCAACGCCAGTCCGGCCGCCAGCTCTTCCTGCATCCGGGCGTGGAGTGCCTCACTCGTGGCGGCGACCAGCGTCCGGGTGCGCGGCCACGGGGTTCGGTTGACGCGGTGCGCCCCGCCGTAGACGAGGTCGACGACCGAGCCGCGGGCGGGCATCGCATCCTTGCCGCCGCCCTTCGGCCGCGTGCCGAACATCATCAGCGGCACGACCGGGGCCCCGGTCACCAGGGCGAGGTACGCCGCGCCGTTCTGGAAGCGGGTCAGGTCTCCGGCCCCTCGGTTGCCCTCGGGGAAGATGCCGACCGCTCCCCCGCGCTCGAGGATGTGCAGACAGGTGCGGATCGCCCGCAGGTCGGTGGCGAACCGGTCGATCTCGACCTGTCCGGTGACGCGGAGGACGGAGCCGAGCCGACCTCGGAACATCTCCTCCTTGGTCAGCGCGTGCACGGGCCGTGGCCCGAAGATCGCCAAGAGCGGGCCGTCGATCACACCGGTGTGGTTGGCCGCGACGATGACCGGGCCCTGGGGTGGCACGTGCCCGGTGCCGTGCTCGCGGACGTCGTACCGTCGTCGGATCAACCACCGGCTCGCCGGGCGACCACCGTGCAGCAGCCAGGTCGGCGGGTGCCTCATCGCGCCTTCTCCACCAGCTCCACGATGATGTCGACCACCTCGTCGAGGGTGTACGGCGTGGAGTCGATGTGGACGGCGCCCTCGGCCATCGTCAGGGGTGAGGCGGTCCGCGTCGAGTCGATCCGGTCGCGAGCCAGCAGGGACGACTCGGTCGCCCCGATGTCGCTGCCACCCTCTTCGGCGGCCCTGCGGGCGGCTCTGGCCGCGGCCTCGGCGGTGAGATACACCTTCACGTCCGCGTCGGGCGCGACCACGGCGCCGATGTCGCGGCCCTCGACCACGATCCCCGCTGCCCGCGCGGCGTCCTCGATCGCGTCGCGCTGGAGCACGAGCAGGCGCGCGCGCACCTGAGGTACGGCGCTGACCGGCGAGACGGCGCCGGTCACCTCGGGCGTGCGGATCGCGGCCGCGACGTCCACGCCGCCGACCGTGATCGTGGGGTGCTGCGGGTCGGTCCCGGCCTCGATCACGGGCTCGCCGCATCGCTCGGCGATCGCGCCCGGGTCGTCGACCGGCACGTGCTGGCGCAGCATCCACCAGGTCATCGCGCGGTACATCGCGCCGGTGTCGAGGTAGCGCAACCCCAGCCGCGAGGCGACCCCGCGCGACGTGCTCGACTTGCCCGAGCCGGAGGGTCCGTCGATCGCGACGACCACGCCGGTGCGTGCACTCACGATGACGTTCCTTGCAGGTGGGAGGGCCGGGATCAACGGCTCAGACTAGTGGCGCCGACCCCCGACGCGTGATTCGGCGGCCCGCCTACCGGTGCGTCTCCCAGCCCCGGGATTCCAGGGACGTCTGGAGATGCGCCGCCCGCTGCTCGTCCACGAGGAGCTCGACGAGACCGGTGTCGCGACCGGGGTCGTGGTCGATGTGGACGTCCTCGATGTTGACCTCGCTGGCGCCCGCGTCGGCGAAGAGACGCGCCAGCTCGCCGGGGTGGTCGGGCACGGAGACGAAGACCGAGGCCGTGGGGCGGGACGGACCACCGTGCTTGCCCGGGATCGCCTGAGAACCGACGAGACCGAGCTCCAGGATCTCACCGAGCGGACCTCGATCTCCGGTCGCCACCGCGTCGATGAGGACGTCGAGCTGGTCGCGCACCTGGGTGAGCAGCCCCGCCACGGCGGCGGAGTTGCTGGTCACGATCTGCTCCCACAACGCCGGGTCTCCCCCGGCCACGCGCGTCACGTCACGCACGCCCTGGCCACTCAGGGCCAGGTGGTTGACCGGTGCCCCGGCCAGCCGCCCGGCCATGAGGACCGACAGCAGGTGCGGCAGGTGTGAGGTCCGCGCGACGGCCTCGTCGTGCTCCTCCGGCGTGAGCCTCACCACCGTCGCTCCCGCCAGCCGCGCCAGCTCCTCCACCGCGGCCGTCGCCCGACCGGACGAGCGTGGGTGCGGCGTCACCGCCCACGGCCGTCCGTCGAAGAGTGCCGCACTCGCCGCCAGCGGTCCCGAGCGCTCGCTTCCCGCCATCGGATGGCTGCCGGCATAGCGATCGATCCCGTCGACGCCCTCCAGTGCACGCAGCGGCGCCGTCTTGATGCTGCCGACGTCCGTGACGACCGCGTCGCCGGCGCGCAGGGCACGAGTGATCTCGGTGCCGAGGTGATCGGGTGGGACCGCGACCACGACGAGACCCACCGGTTCACCACGGTGCGGGTGCCCGGCACCGAGGCCGCTGGCGGTCCGGACGTGCTCCGGGCTCCGGTCGGTGAGCAGCACCTCGACGCCGTGGCGGCGCAGGGCCAGACCCAGGGACGTGCCGATCAGCCCGGTGCCGACGATCAGGACCGGCTGCGGCAGCTCACTCATCGGCGCCGTCGGCGTCCGGGACGGTCCGTACGCGGGCGAGGTCGCGCCGCAGGGCCGCGGCACCGTGGAGGTAGACATGGGTGATGTCGGCACGCGGCAGGTCGGTGTCGACGTGAGCCATCATCCGGACCACTCGCGGCATCGAGCCCTCGACCTCGAGCTCGCGGGTGCAGATCAGCGGGACGTCGGTGAACCCCAGCTGGCGGGCGGCGTACGCCGGGAACTCCGAGACCAGGTCCGTCGTCGCGGTGAAGATGATCGAGATGAAGTCGTCGACCTGCCATCCGTTGGCGTCCATCACCTCGATCACCATCTCGGAGACACGCGCCAGCATGTGGACGCGGTCGTCCACGTCGAGCTGGGTCGCCCCGCGTACCGCCCTCACTGCCACGCCCCGACCCTAGCCGCGCCGAGGATGCCGCCCCGGTGGGCTGTCCGTCGCGCGGACAGCCCACCGGGCGACCCACTAGTTGATGATCGTGATGCGGTTCGCGGCCGGCACCGGGAGCGGGGCGGCCGGTGACGAGTTCGCCGTCAGGTACGCCGTGAACGCGTCGAGGTCGATGGCTCCCACGAACGGGTCGGTCCCGTCCCTCAGCACGGTGAAGTTGTCTCCACCACCGGCCAGGAAGTTGTTCACCGTCACCCGGTACGTCGCACTCATGTCGAGCGGTGCGCCGTTGAGCCGGATGGAGTCGGTCACGACCTTGTCCGCACCGACCTGGGTGTTGTCCAGCGTGTACGTGAAGCCGCTCGACACCTGCAGCACCTTCGGCGCCGTCGCGTTCGCCCCGGTGAACTGCTGCTGCAGCATCGTGACGATCTGCGCCCCGGTCAACGAGATGGTCTCCACCAGGTTCGTGAACGGCTGGACCGTGAACGCCTCGCCGTAGGTGACGACACCGTCGCCCTCGGTCCCGCTCTGCGGATACACCAGGTCGGCCCGGATGCCGCCGGGATTCATGAACGCCACCACGGCGTTCCCGGTGCTGGCACTCGAGGTGGCCGCGAGCTGCGAGTCGGCGATCACGTCACCGAGCGGCTCCTCCTGCGTGGTGGCCCCACGTCCGAGGATGGTGCCGGCGATGTAGCCGACCGGCTTGTCCTTGATCGGCCCGAGCAGGGTGTTGTACTGGCTGATCAGCGCCGTGATCGCCGGGTCCTTCGGCAGGTCACGACTCGCGACCCGGTTCGTGGCCGTCATCGACGAGCGCACGAAGTCACGCGTCTTGGTGTTGATCTGACCCTCGATGTCGGTGAACAACCGCCCGAACGACGACGCACTGGTCACCAGCCGGGACTGCCCGGACGGGTCGGGGATGTTGCACGAGTACGCCGTGTGGGTGTGGCCGGTGATCACGACGTCGACGAGCGGCGAGAGCTGCTGCGCGATCGGCACGACGTCGCCGGTCAGGCCGGTGCCCGGGCCGCCGGCGTTGCAGTCGTAGTTGTACGCCGGGCTGGCCGGGTTGCCGCCCTGGTGCAGGAGCACGACGATCGCCTTGACACCTTGCCTCTGCAACAACCGCGCGTACAGGTTGCCCGTCTTGACCTCGTCGAGGAAGGTCAGCCCGGCGACGCCGGAGGCGGTCACGATGGTCGGGGTGTCGTGCAGGGTCATCCCGATGAACCCGACCTTGACGCCACCGACCTTCTTCACCGCGACGGCCGGGAACAGCGGCCGGTGCCGGGAGTCCTTGATCACGTTCGCGGACAGGTACTGGAAGTCGGCTCCCTGGAACGGGTGGGCGGGGTCGTAGCAGCCGACATCGGCGCGGCAGCCGCCGTACTGCATCCGCAGCAGCTCGGCGCTGCCCTCGTCGAACTCGTGGTTGCCCACCGACGCGACCTGCACGCCCATCTGGTTGAGGGCGAGGATCGTCGGCTCGTCGTGGAAGGCGGCCGACAGCAGGGGGCTGGCCCCGATGTTGTCGCCGGCACTCACGGTGATCGAGTTCGGATGGCCCGTGCGGGCCTGCTGCAGCGCGGTCGAGAGATACTCGGCACCGCCTGCAAGGACGGCCGTCGTGGTGCCGTCGGGGTTGAGCTGCGTCACCGTCCCCGAGGATCCCGTGGGCGCCTCGAGGTTGCCGTGGAAGTCGTTGATCGACAGCAGCTGGATCGGGATCGTCTTCGGCGGCTTCGGCTTCGGCTTGGCCTCGACCGAGCCGGAGGACGCGAGGGCCAGGGCCCCCGTGAGTGCGGCGGTCGCCACCAGGGCGAGCCCACGTCGTCGGCTCATGCTCATGCTCCACCTCCCGGGTGTGCCAAGGCGGCGGGGAGCGATGAGCGCCGTGCCCCCGCTGTCGCGACCGGATCGCGGGGCACACCTTCCACACGAACCTGGCACCAGACGGTGTGCCGGTCAACGGTGCTCAGGCAAACATCGGTCTGCCGGTCGATGTCGCGGCGACGACGAGTGCGCTCGTCCGCCGGCGCGCCCGATGCCTGATCACATCCGGGCGGCGTCGAGCAGGGCCCCCAGCTCGTCGTGGGTGAGGTCGCGCAGCTCGCCCGAGCCGAGCCGGCCGAGCACGATCGGGCCGATCGCGGTGCGGGTCAGCTGCCGCACCGGATGTCCGACGTGGTCGAGCAGCCGCCGGACGATCCGGTTGCGTCCCTCGTGGATGACGAGCTCGAGGATCGTCCCGTCGCGGGCGGTGCCCTGGCCGCCGACCAGCTTCACCGACGAGACCGTCACGGGGCCGTCGTCGAGGGTCACGCCGGCGAGCAGCTGTTTCAGGGTGCTGGCGGACACCACGCCGTCGACAGCTGCGACGTACGTCTTGTCCACCTCGTACGACGGATGGGCCATGCGCTGGGCGAACTCACCGTCGTTGGTGAGGAGCAGCAGCCCCGAGGTGTCGGTGTCGAGCCGTCCGACGTGGAAGAGCCGCTCCGGGCGGTCACCGAGGAGGTCGGTCAGCGTGCGCTCGGCGTGCGGGTCGGACATCGTCGAGGTCACCCCGACCGGCTTGTTGAGGACGAGGTAGACGTTCGGCGACATCGGCGGGAGGCGCCGCCCCGAGACCCGGATCACCGCGGTGGTCGGGTCGACCTTGGTACCGAGCCGGGTGACCACCTCGTCGTCGACCGTCACCTCGCCGGTCAGCATCAGCTCCTCGCACTTGCGTCGCGAGGCGATCCCCGAGCGCGCGAGCAGCTTGTGCAGCCGGACGAGCCCGTCGTCGTCCCGGTCGAGCAGGGGTCCGCTCACGGGGACCCGTCGGTGGCGTCTCCGTCGCCGGATCCGGCCGGGAGCGCCACGGAACCCCCGCCGAGCTCCTCCTCCAGGTCGTCGAGGTCCTCGAGGTCGGGCAGGTACGGCGCGAGCTCGGGCAGCTCCTCCAGCGAGGTCACCCCGATCCGCTCCATGAAGTACGACGTCGTGCGGTAGAGAAAGGCGCCGGTGGAGTGGTCCTCCCCCGCCTCCTCGACCAGCCCACGTGTGACGAGCGTGCGGATGACCCCGTCGACGTTCACGCCACGGATGGCCGACACCCGCGCGCGCGAGACCGGCTGCTTGTAGGCGATGACGGCCAGAGTCTCGAGGGCTGCCTGGGTGAGCCGGGCCTGCTGCCCGTCGAGCACGAAGGCCTCCACGACCGAGGCGAACTCCTCGCGGGTGTAGTAGCGCCAGCCGCCCGCGACGTTGCGCAGCTCGAAGCCGCGACCCTGCTCGGCGTACTCCTCCGCGAGCTCGGCGAGCGCCGACTCCACGTCGGCCACCGGCGCGCCGACGGCGGCGGCGAGCGTCGTCCGGTCGAGGGGCTGGTCGGCGATCATCAGCAGGGCCTCGAGCGAGGGGCGCAGCTCGGCGACCGCAACCTCGAGCACGTCCTCGGTCATGTCGTCTCCTCCTGGTCGGGGGTCGGGGTGTCGCCCGGGTCGGGAGCCCCCTCGAACTCGTCGATCCGGAAGTCCGAGACGGACTCGGTGTCGTCGCCGCCGGTCCACCGGACCGAGAGCTCACCCAACGGGGACACCTGGTCGAACGCGACGGCGTTCTCGCGGAAGAGCTCCAGCAGTGCCAGGAACCGCGCCACCGTCGTCATCATGTCCGGCGAGTCGCCGCACAGCGCACGGAACGTCATCGTGCCGGTACGACGGAGCCGGTCGACCATGAGCTCGGCCTGCTCGCGCACCGAGACCGCCGGCGCGTGGATGTGCTGCAGCGACAGGTGCTGCTCCGGCTTCGGCTCGAGCGCCTGGGCGGCCAGCTCGGCGAAGGCGTCGAGTCCGATGCCGATCAGCACCTCCGGCAACAGCCCGGCGTACCGCTCCTCGAGGCCGACCACTCGCGGATGACGTCGTGACTCCCCCGCCAGCCGCTGCTCGAGCACCCCTGCGACCTGCTTGAAGGCGCGGTACTGCAGGAGCCGGGCGAAGAGAAGGTCGCGCGCCTCGAGCAGCGCGAGGTCCTCCTCGTCCTCGATCTCACCTTGCGGCAGAAGCCGTGCCGACTTCAGGTCGAGCAGGGTCGCGGCTACCAGGAGGAAGGACGACGTCTGCTCGAGGTCCCAGCTCCCGTCCTTCGAGCCCGCCTTCACGTGCGAGATGAACTCGTCGGTGACCCGGTGCAGCGAGACCTCGGTGATGTCGAGCTTGTGCTTGGAGATCAGGCTGAGCAGGAGGTCGAAGGGTCCCTCGAAGTTGTCGAGCCGCACCTCGAAGGCAGGGGACGCCTCTGAGGCGGAGTCGGTCAGAGCCTCCGACCCGGCGGGGTCGGACGCAGTGGTCACGGTCATCGGCGGTGCTTCAGTCCTCGATCAGGCGTTGCACCAGCATGCTGTCATGCCCGTGCTCCTCGAGATCGGCCAGGACCAGGGCGACCGCCTCGCGGACCAGTCGGCCACGGTCGACCGCGAGGCCGTGGTGGCGACGTAGCTCGAGGCGGGCGTGCTCGAGGTCGAGCAGCTCGTCGGCCGTGACGTAGATCGTGATCTTCTCGTCGTGGCGGACGCGGCCGCTCGGCCGGCGGCGGAGGTCGTCGTCCTCCGTCGCCGTGGGCACGGCACGCACGCGGCGCCGCCGACCGGCCGGGGCAGGCTCGCCACGCTGCGGGTCGGTCGGACGGAAGAGATCGTCGGCGGCGGGCAGGTTCACACGTCGAGACACCGCAGCGCCACCTCCTTGGCCAGCTGGCGGTAGGCCTCGGCCCCGGTCGAGGTCGAGGCGTACGACGTGATCGGCTCACCCGCGACGGTGGAGTCCGAGAACTTGACCGTCCTCTTGATCACCGTGTGGAACACCTTCTCGCCCCAGGCCTGGACGAGGCGCTGCATCACCTCGCGGCTGTGCAGCGTGCGTCCGTCGAACATGGTGCCGAGCACCCCGTCGATCTCGAGGCCGGGGTTGAGCCGCTCGCGGACCTTGTCGATGGTGGTCTTCAGCAGGGCGACGCCGCGCAGGGCGAAGTACTCGCACTCGAGCGGGACGATCACGCCGTCGGAGGCCGTCAACGCGTTGACCGTCAGCAGGCCCAGGGACGGCTGGCAGTCGATCAGGATCACGTCGTACCGCTCGATGGCAGGGCCGATCACGCGCTGCAGCGTCTGCTCGCGCGCCACCTCGTGCACGAGCTGCACCTCGGCGGCGGAGAGGTCGATGTTCGACGGCAGCAGATCCATCCCGGGGACGCCGGACGGAACGACGACATCCTCGATGCGGGTCTCGCGGTCCATCAACAGGTTGTAGACGGTGCGCTCCATCTCGTGCGGGTTGAGGCCCAGCCCGACGGAGAGCGAGCCCTGCGGGTCGAAGTCGACGAGCAGCACCTTGCGCCCGAACTCCGCCAGCGACGCGCCCAGGTTGATCGTGGTGGTGGTCTTGCCGACCCCGCCCTTCTGGTTGCACATCGAGATGACGCGGGCGTTGCCGTGGGACACCAGCGGCTTCGGGTCCGGGAAGTGCGGCATCGGCCGCCCGGTGGGGCCGATCTCGACCTCGGCTGCCGGCACGGCTGCGGTCACCGTCGTGACGACCTCGTCCTCGACGTCCTCGTCGGGGCGCACGAACGGCAGCGGCTCGCTCGGTGCCGGGGTCGTCGGCGGATGCGACTCCTCGGTCGTCACCGGTGGGGACGGGACCTTCGGTGGCATCGCGGGTGCGTCTGATCCGGAGTGGCCACGTCCGAAGATTCCGCTCATGTGTGGTGCTCCCGGTCTCGTGTGCTGGGCGACGCATCGGTCTGGGGTCGGCAGGGGTGCTGGCAGGGTGCCGGCGATTTGTCGACTTTGCGACATGTTGCCCCGAGGTACGCCGTGAGCGTAGGAGGGCGCGCCGAGCGGCCTCAACCGGTTCTGCGATTCCCCCAGGCTGAACCTGCAATCTGTGCAGAGCGTGTGCACGAGCGCGGGGTGGACTGCACAGCCCTCGACCCCCCTGTGCACAACTCTGTGCACGACCGGTTGGACCAGTTGCGCCTTCTCCGAACAAGGAGTACGGGCGCACGCGCCGGTCAACCGACGAGGTCGAGGGCCGGTCGGCGCAGGACGAGCTTCGTCGTACGCGCACCGTAGACATCCGGGGCGTCCTCCCAGTCCGCGACCACGGTCGAGACCAGCTCGGCGGGGAAGTTCTCCTCGGCCACGAAGGCCAGGACGTCGGGCAGATGCGGCCGGACGCTCGAGACGCCGAGCCGGAGGGTCGCCGACGTGGCATACATGTCCATCGCGGGCAGCCTCGTGCCGGCAGCGAGGTAGTAGCCCGTCCCGGTGCACACTCCCCCGGCTCGGAGCGCTCGCACCGCGTCACGGAGTCCCCGAGCCCGTGAGGACGCCTCCACGCTGATGTCGTAGCGCCCCGCCAGGGTCGAACCGAGCGAGCGGCGACGACCGGACAACCGGTGGCATCTGGCGCCCAGCCCCGCTGCGATCTCCAGCCGGGTGTCGGACTCGTCCACGTAGTCCACCTGGGCGGCGCCGTGCGCAACGGCGAGGCCGGCGGCGTACAGCCCGATGCTCTGGGCTCCGCCGCCCATGACCAACACCGAGCCCCCGGGCCGGTCCCGGAGCGGTGGGACCACCGCCCGCCAGGCATCCGTCAGGTTGTCGCCGGCAGCCGCGACGCGCACGGGATCCACGCCGTCCGGGACCTTGACGAGCATGTGGTCGGCGAAGGGGACGCGCAGGGAGTCCGCGACCATGCCACCCCATCCGCCGCAGGCCGCCCCGAAGCCGTACGCCGCCAACACCCGTCCCGGGCTCTCGGCGCGCATGGTGGAGCACTTGGCCGTGACCCCGATCCGGCACTCGGCGCACGTGCCGCACGACAGCGACCACGGCACGACGACCACGTCGCCGACCGCCACCCCGCTCACTGCGGCGCCGAGCGCCGTGACCTGTGCGATGCACTCGTGCCCGATCCCGAACGGTCCCTCGAACGGCCGGTCCCCGACGATCGACGCGACCACGGGGTCGATCAGGCCGGCCTTCAGGCCCACCTGCATCGCCCGGGTCACGGGGCGGTGCAAGGGCAGCGTGTCCCCGTCGCACCGGCTGGCCACGAAGGGGCGCACGACGGCGTCGCTGTCCACCACCAGCTCGGGGTCGGGCCGATCGCGCCACTCCAAGCGGCCGTAGCGGACGTAGGTCAGCTCGCGCATCGCCGTCACTCAGCGCCGGGCTCGCCCGGCCGCTCGAAGAGTCGAAGACGTGGCCGCCCGCTGCGGCTCGTGCGACGGACCCGTCCACGACGCGAGCGACGAGCGGCGGAGCGCGCCATGTCGGCGGCACCGATGAACCCGGCGTTCGGGCCGAGCTCAGCCCGCACGATGACCGGCTCGTCGCGGTGCCCCCGTCCGGTCAACGACCGCGAGAACGCCTGTCGCGTCGGCTCGACGAGGAAGTCGCCCGCCTCCGAGAGGCCACCGCCGACGATGATGCAGCCGGGGTCGAACGCAGCGGCCATGCCGGCCAGGCCCACCCCCAGCCACCGTCCGATGTCGGCCAGCAGCTCGATCGACAGCGGGTCACCGTCGCGGGCCGCGTCCGTGATCTGCGGACCCTGGAGCGCGTCGGCGTCCCCATCCACGAGCGCGCGGAGGCGATGTGCCATCGGGGACGACGAGCGCACCAGCTCGCGGGCGTCGCGGAGCAGGGCGTTGCCCGACGCGTACTGCTCCCAGCAGCCGCGGTTGCCGCACTCGCACCAGTGACCCTCAGGCACCACCTGCATGTGGCCGAACTCCCCCGCCATCCCGTTGGCGCCGCGGTACACGCGGTTGTCGAGCACGAGAGCACCACCGATGCCCGTGCCGAGCGTCACGCAGAGCACGAACCGGTGGCCACGGCCCGCCCCGAACCGGCACTCCGCGAGCGCCATCGTGTTGGCGTCGTTGTCCACCACGACGGGTAGCCGGACCCGCTCGGCCACGCGGGCGCGCAGCGGCTCACGGCGCCAGTCGAGGTGTGGCGAGAACATCACCACCGTGCGTGTCACGTCGACGAAGCCCGCCGCCCCGATGCCCACCGCGGCGACGTCGTACTCCTGGGCGAACGTCGTGACCAGGTCGACGATCGTGTCCTCGACCTTGCGCACGTCGTGTCCCTCACTGGGGCGGCGGTCGAGCGCCAGCACCTGTCCTCGCGGATCCACGACCGCGCCGAGCACCTTGGTGCCCCCGATGTCGATGCCCACCGTCAACGGCTCCCAGCGCGAGGCGCGGGCACGGCGCGGGGCGACGTCCGACATGGGGGCCAGGCTAAGGCACGCCCTCGATGCAGCCGGCACGCCCGAACCGCGTGATGCCGGAGTGAGGGCGCCGTGAAACCGCCCTGAAACCGGGTCCTTCCACACTGGGAGACATGAACGAGACCACACCCGCAGTCCGGGCCGAGGGCCTGGTCAAGAACTTCGGCGAGCAGCGTGCCGTCGACCACGTCGACCTCGAGATCCCTCGCGGTCAGGTCTTCGGCGTCCTCGGACCCAACGGCGCCGGCAAGACCACCATGCTCAAGATGCTCGCCACCCTGCTCCCGATCGACGGTGGACGGGCGGAGGTGTTCGGCCACGACGTACGCCGTGAGCCGCACGTCGTCCGTCAGCTGCTCGGCGTGACCGGGCAGTACGCCTCGGTCGACGAGAACCTCACCGCCACCGAGAACCTCATGCTCTTCGCCCGGCTCCAGGGCGTCGCGAAGGCCGAGGCCCGCCGCACGTCGGCGTCCCTGCTCGAGCAGTTCGACCTGGTGGAGGCGGCCGACAAGCCCATCTCGGCGTTCTCCGGCGGCATGCGCCGACGGCTCGACCTGGCGGCCAGCCTGATCACGCGTCCCCCGCTGATCTTCCTGGACGAGCCCACCACCGGCCTCGACCCACGCACGCGAGGTCAGATGTGGGACACGATCCGCGACCTGGTCACGAACGGCTGCACGGTGCTGCTGACCACGCAGTACCTCGACGAGGCCGACCAGCTCGCCGACCGGATCGCGGTGATCGACCGCGGTGTGAAGGTCGCGGAGGGCACGTCCGACGAGCTCAAGGCCTCCGTCGGCCGGTCGACCCTCACCCTCGGCCTGGTCGACGCGACCCAGGTCACGGCCGCGGCTGAGATCGCCGGCCGGATGATCGGCGAGGAGCCGTCGCTGTCTCCCGAGGCACGCCGGCTCTCGGTCCCGCTGCAACGCAGCGAGCAGGCGGTCGACGTGCTGGTGACCCTGCGGGAGCGGGGCATCCACATCGACTCCGTCAACGTCCAGAAGCCGTCTCTCGACGAGGTGTTCATGGTCCTCACCGGCCACAGCGCCGGCGACGAGGGCACCGAGAGCTCCGACAACCACGAGATCCACGAGTCCACCACCGAGCTGGAGGCCATCCGATGACCGCACTCACCAGCGCCCTCCGCGACCCCGCCGAGGGCCTGTCCTCCCACGTCAGCCTGCGCGAGACCGTCGCCCAGACGATGACCCTGGCCTGGCGCGCCACGATGAAGATGCGCCGCAACTTCGAGCAGCTCTTCGACGTGACCATCCAGCCGCTGCTGTTCACGGCGATGTTCGCCGGCATCTTCGGCGGCGCCGTCTCGGGCAGCGTGAGCAACTACCTCCCGGTGATCATCCCCGGCCTGGTCGGGCAGACGGTCATGACCGCCTGCGTGGCGACCGGTGTCCAGCTCCGCGAGGACATGGACAAGGGCGTCTTCGACCGCTTCAAGGTCCTTCCCATCGCACGCATCGCGCCGCTGGCCGGTCCGATGCTCGCCGACACGCTGCGCTACGCGATCGCGGGCACGCTGACCTTCCTCACCGGCATGGCCATGGGCTACCGCCCCGACGGTGGCGTCGTGGGCGTCGTCGGGGCGATCCTGCTCGGGATCGTGGCCGGCTGGTCGCTGGCCTGGATCTTCACCTGGTTCGGCACGATCGGCCGCAGCGCCCAAGGGGTGCAGGGCATCTCCCTGATGGTGATGTTCCCGCTGACGTTCCTGTCCAACGCGTTCGTGCCGACCGACACCATGCCGGGCTGGCTGCGAGCCTTCGCCGACGTCAACCCGGTCTCGCACGTGATCTCGGCGATGCGCGACCTGGCCAACGACGGCCGGATCACCGCCGACCTGGGCTGGGCTCTGCTCGGCTTCGCGGTGATCGTCGCGATCTTCGCCCCGCTGTCGGTCCGGAGGTTCAGCCGGAAGATGTGAGGTCCGTGCCCGGCGTCCCGCCCGACACCGAGGCCAGCACCTCTTCGGCCTCCAGACGAAGCTCCCGGCCCTGGCGGCCGTCGTACTCCTCGAGGACGGCGGTCAGCCGGCCGGGAGCGGCTGCGTCTGCGAGGCCCGACAGCACGTCCCAGTCCATGACCGGGAACCACCGGTTGTAGCCGAACCCGTGGGCCAGCGCGACCAGTCGAACGGCCGACTCGACCCGCTGGCCCGTCTCGTCGTGGAGGAGCAGCCAGCACCCGAGCCCGGCCAACGCCATCCCGGTGATCGGATAGTCGACCGACGCGTCGGGCACGGAGGGAAACCTCTCGAGCAGGTCGGCGAGCTGCACCGCGAGCTCGGCGGCGCGGGTACGCCGGGCCGGTGTGTCGGCGTACCGCGCGTGGGCGACGAGGTCGGTGGCGAGGGCGATCAGGGTCCAGGGCTCGAGCCCGTTGGTCGAGAGCCCGCCGAACCCCCACTCGCGCGCCGTGGCGAGCGAGCGGTCGAACGCCGCGAGCCCGCCCTCGACGTCGCCGCGCACCAGGGCGACCTCGGCCCGCACCTGGGCGGTGAGCAGGCCGGCGGTCACGTCCGACGCGTGGAGCTCCCCGATCTCGTCGAGCATCCGGTCGGCCTCCTCGAGGCGTCCTTGCCGCATGGCGGACAGGGCCAGGCTCGCCTGCATGCTGAGCGCGTCCTCGACGGCATGGAGCCGGTGGAGCAACGGGATGGCGATCCGGGCGTGGGAGTCGGCGCGATCGTGGTCACCGACCTGCAGGGCCTGCATCGCGGCCTGGGTGTTGAGCGTGGCGACCTCCCAGGTGGTCGTCTCCTCGTCGACCAGCGCCAGGGCTCGCTCGAGGTACTCCCGGGTCTGCTGGATCTCGCCGCCGTTCTCCGCCAGGATCGCCGCCCACTGCCAGGCCATCGCCTCGGTACGCCGATCCGGGTCCGTCGTCAGGGTGAGCACGGCCTTCCCGCGGTCAGCCGGATCGCCGGCCTCGAGGAACATCGCGCGGGCCACCCTGCTCCACGGCTGGGTGGGCTCGGGCAGCCGCCGCATCACGTCGATCAGCTCGTCGACACCGTCGGCGCGCAGGAAGCCGAGATGGACGAGCACCAACGCCACCGCGTCGACCGTCACCTCGGTCAGCTCGGGCGTCGGCTCCCAGTCCACCAGCACCCGCTCGGCCAGGTCCGCCATGGCCAGGAACCGCGGGAAGTTCCCGGTCACCGACCACAGTGCCCCCAGGGAGGCCAGCACCGGCACCGCGTGGGGTGCGTCGCCCGCCAGCAGCCGTTGCCGGAGCACGTCGGCGAGATTGGTCTCCTCGGCATCCAGCAGGTCCACCGACTCGACCTGGCCGGGTCCGAACAGGTGCGGGCGCACGCGCGTCGCGAGCCCGACGGCCCAGGCGACCAGCGCGTCCTCGGCGGCCTTCTCCTGACCGGCCTCGGTGAGCCGCAGCGCGCCGAACTCACGCACCGTCTCCAGCATCCGGTAGCGGGTCGCCCCACGATGCTCACCGACGGTGAGCAGGGACTGGTCGACCAGCACCTCGACCAGGTCGGCTCCACCCCGCCCGAGGAGGTCGCGAGCGCCGTCCAGCGAGAATCCGTCCTGGAAGACCGACAGCCAGGCGAGCGCTCGCTGCTCCTCGGGTGCCAGGAGGTCCCAGGACCAGGCGATCACCGCGGTCAGCGTCTGGTGCCGGGCGGGAGCGGAGCGGTCGCGCCCACGCAGGAGCTCGAAGCGGTCGTCGAGCGCGCGGCGTACCTCGTCGGCGGACATGGTGCGGATCCGAGCCGCCGCGAGCTCGACCGCGAGTGGCAGGCCGTCGAGTCGCGCCACGATCTCGGCCACGGCCCCGTCCGGGAGCTCGGCATCCGGCCGGACGGCCCTCGCCCGGCGGCGGAACAGCTCCGCACCGTCGGCCGCGGCGAGCTGCCGCAGGGGGTAGACGCGTTCGGCAGCGATGCCGAGCGGCGCTCGGCTGGTCGTCACGACGCGGAGGTCCCGGGTCGTCACGAGCAGGAACGCGACCAGCGACGCCACGGCGTCGAGCACGTGCTCACAGTTGTCGAGCACGAGCAGGGTCGGCACGGAGTCGAGCTCCTGGGAGATCCGGGCGCGGACGTCCGCCTGCTGGGCGGGCGTGAGAGTACGCCGACCGGTCACCGAGTGCCGCACGCCGAGGGCCGAGCCGACCTCGGACACCACGTCGGCCGGCGACGCGATGCCGGCCAGCTCGACGAAGTGCACCCGCGGCTGGGTCGCCTCGCGAGCCAGGACGTGCGCGACTCGGGTCTTCCCCAGGCCGCCCGGACCGACGATCGTGGTCAACCGGCCCGTGCGTACGAGGCCCCGCAGCCCCGCGAGGTCCTCGGCCCGACCGAGGAGGTCGTCGGCCTCGAACCTCACGCCGCTGCGCACCGGCGAGTCCGCGGCCAGCAGGGCCCGGTGGGCACGCTGCAGCGCCGGGTCCGGGTCGACGCCCATGCGGTCGGCCAGGCCGCGCCGGTAGGTCTCGTAGCGAGCCAGCGCCGCCGCGGCGCCGGACGTCGCCGCCTCGCTGCCGAGCAGTGCCTCGAGCACCTCGACGTCGTCGGGATCCTGGTCGTGCACTCCGGTCAGGCGATCCACGGCCTCGGCGTCCCGGCCACACCGCGCGAGAGCCAGCGCGTGCGTCCGCACCAGCTCCGCGCCGAGCCGGCGCGCGTGGCGGCGTACCTCGGCGAGCGGGCCCTCGCCCGCGGACTCCGCGATCGTGCAGAGCAGCTCGTCAGCGGCCACCGCCTCGGCGAGCGACCGATGGGGGTCGTCGTCGACCAAGGCCGCGCGGGCGCTCGCCACGAGGGTCTCGAGCACCCACACGTCGACGGCGTCGCCGGCGAGCCCGAGCCGGTATCCCCCGTCGTACCGGTCGACCGTGCCCTGCCCGCACTGGGCGCGCACCCGCGAGACCTGCACCTGGAGCGCCTTCGCACGCGGAGCCTGGTCGGCCCACACCTCGGCGAGGAGCCGCGTGTCCGAGAGCCCCGCCGGATGCAGGGCCAGCGCGGCCAAGACGTCGGCGGAGCGCCCTCCGGCGATCGGCTCCCCATCGAAGGACACCTCCTCGAGGAGGCGCAGGGCGATCGTCACGTCGCCAGCATAGGAAGAGATCGAAGCGGCTCGACGGTGCGTCGCGAGCGACCACGGAGCAAGATGGGCTCGACGCCGTCCAGGTGCGGACCCGAGGAGGTCTCCGTGAAGAGCACCATGCAGGACGCCCAGCTCACGATCGGCTCGGTGATGAAGCACGGCACCACCGTGCACAGCGACTCCGAGGTGGTCACCGCGACCGTCGGCGGCACCCGTAGCCGCACGTACGCCGACGTCGGGACGCGCGCGGCGCCAGCTCGCGCATGCCCTGCGCAGGCTCGGCATCGACGGTGACCAGCGGGTCGCGACGTTCATGTGGAACAACGCCGAGCACCTCGAGGCGTATCTCGCCGTCCCCTCGATGGGGGCGGTCCTGCACACGCTCAACATCCGGCTCTTCCCCGACCAGCTCGTCTACATCGCCAACCACGCCGAGGACCGCGTCGTGATCGTCGACGACACCCTCGTGCCGCTCCTCGCCAAGGAGCTCGGGAAGCTCGAGACGGTGACCCACGTCCTCGTGTCAGGGCCGGACGCCGCCTCTGCCGACCTCGACTCCCTGCGGGCCTCCGGCCAGGAGGTCCTGCTGTACGACGAGGTCCTGGCGGGCGAGGCGACGACGTTCCCCTGGCCGGAGATCGACGAGCGCGACGCGGCTGCGATGTGCTACACGAGCGGGACCACCGGCAACCCGAAGGGCGTCGTCTACAGCCACCGATCCGCCTGGCTGCACTCGTTGGCCGTCAGCACCGGCAACGCGGCCGGGCTCGACTTCCACGACCGGGTCCTGCCGATCGTCCCGATGTTCCACGCCAACGCCTGGGGGCTCGCGTACGCCGCGATCATGACCGGGGCCTCGCTGTGCATGCCCGACCGGTTCCTCCAGGCCGAGCCGCTGGTGAAGTTCATCCAGGCGAGCCGCCCGACGATCTCCGGTGCGGTCCCGACGGTCTGGAACGACGTGCTCGCCTACCTCGACGGCCACGAGGGGATCACCCTCGACTCGCTCCGCCTGATCCTGTGCGGTGGGTCGGCCGTGCCCGTCTCGCTCCAGCGCGGGCTCGAGGAGCGCCACGGCCTCCACATCCGGCAGGCGTGGGGCATGACCGAGACCTCACCGGTCGCCTCCGCGGGGCTCGTCCCCCTGGGTGTCGAGGGCGAGGACCAGTGGCCCTACCGCGCGTCCCAGGGACGCTTGCTGTGCGGTGTCGAAGGCCGGATCGTCGGAGACGACGGTGCCACTCGCCCGTGGGACGGAACGTCGGTCGGAGAGCTCCAGGTACGCGGGCCGTGGGTCACCGGTGGCTACTACCAGCCGGACGACGTGGAGGACGCCGAGGCGAAGTTCCACGACGGCTGGCTCCGGACGGGCGACGTCGGCCAGCTCGACGAGCTCGGTTACATCACGCTCTCCGACCGGGCCAAGGACGTGATCAAGTCGGGCGGTGAGTGGATCTCGTCGGTCGACCTGGAGAACGCCCTGATGGGTCACCCCGACGTGGTCGAGGCGGCCGTCGTCGGCATCCCCGACGAGAAGTGGCAGGAGCGGCCGCTCGCGACCGTCGTCGTACGGGACGGCGCCACCGCTCACCCCGGAGCTGCTGCGTGAGCACCTGGCGCAGACCTTCGCGAAGTGGCAGCTGCCCGACGCGTGGGCGTTCGTCGAGCAGGTCCCTCGGACCTCGGTGGGCAAGTTCGACAAGAAGGTCGTCCGCCAGGGCTTTGCCGAGGGTCGCTACGACGTACGCCGGATCAGTGGGACCTGACCATCGACGACTGACGGACGAAGCCTCCCGGACAGGTCCGGGAGGCTTCGGGATGAGTCTGGTCAGGCCGTGCGCTGCTGCGTGGCCAGCCGGGTGAGCGCGAACTCGGTGATCCGGATCAGCGCCCGCTTGGCCGAGTCGCGGTCGCGCGCGTCGAGCGTGATCAGCGGGACGTCCTCGGGCAGGGCCAGTGCCTCGGCGATCTCGTGGAGTGGGTACGACGGACCGCCCTCGAACTCGTTGACGGCCACGACGAACGGCACCTTCTTGGACTCGAAGTAGTCGAGGGGCGCGAACGCCGCGTCGAGACGAGACGTGTCGACGATGACGATGGCACCGATCGCGCCACGGATCAGGTCGTCCCACATGAACCAGAAGCGCTTCTGGCCGGGAGTCCCGAAGAGGTACAGGACGAGGTCCTCGGCCAGCGTGATGCGGCCGAAGTCCATCGCCACGGTCGTGGTCGACTTGGCCGGCGTCTGGGCGAGGTCGTCGACGCCGACGGACTCGCTGGTGACCAGGGCCTCCGTGCGCAGCGGCACGATCTCGGAGACCGAGCCGACCAGGGTCGTCTTGCCCACGCCGAAGCCGCCGGCGATGACGATCTTCGTCGATGCGGCGGTGCGGCTGACGCCGGGGGCGGCGTTAGAGTGCGCGGAGTCCACGGAGGGTCCTTTCGAGAAGGTCAAAGCGTTCGTCGTCGGGGGAGTCGTCCTTCAGGGTCGCCTGTACGTGGACGAAGCCCTGTTGCACGAGATCTCCCAGCAGCACCCGGACGACACCGATGGGGCGATGAACCAGGGCCGAGACCTCGGCGACCGAACGAGAGTCCAGAACCGCCACGATCTTGCCCAGGACGTCCTCGCCCCACGCGCGGCGCGTCGCACTGGTGTCGAGCCGCAGCCTGGCCTCCAAAGGGAGGTCGACCACGGGACGCGTGCGTCCCGCAGTCAGTGCGTACGGTCGGACGATGCGCGCAGCCGGCGGGCTGGCGTGCATCTCTTCGACCTCAGGCTCGTCTGACATGTGATCCCCCCACTACACGCCATGCACCCGCGCCTGGGCCTGGACCATCTGACCCACACGCTCGACGAGGAGAGCCATCTCGTAGCCCACCTGGCCGATGTCGGCCGTGGCCTGGGTCAGCACCGCGAGGTGTGACCCGTCGCCCACGCTCATCAGGAGCATGAAGCCGTTCTCCATCTCGACGATGGTCTGGAGCACCGGGCCACCCTCGAAGAGGCGGGCGGCGCCGGTCGCGAGGCTGGCGAGCCCGGACGAGACCGCGGCGACCTGCTCGGCGCGGTCGGCGGGCAGCCGGCCGCTGGCGGCCATCAGCAGGCCGTCGGCGGACACGAGGACCGCGTGGGCCGCCCCCGGGACACTGTCGACGAAGCGGTTCACCACCCAGTCGAGCTCTCGTGACTCGGTCTCGACGGCGGTCATGTCTGCATGGAGGCTCTCGGTCATGCCGGTCCTGTCTCCTCGTGCGCGTAGTCGTCGGTGATGGGCTCTGCCGCGGCGGCCGCACGGCCCCGGGACACGCCTGCCGCGTGGGCGGCGAGACGGTTGCGGATGGCCTCGGGGTCGCGGACGACCTTCGAGGGCTCCTGCGAGACGCCACCAGGCAGCAGGCGGCCGCCCGGACGGCGTACCGGCAGACCCGCGCGAGTGGTGTCGTCGGCGTCGGCGCCTTCGGCGCGCTCCGCCGCGTTCCAGCCGCGGTCCACCTCGTTGGCGGACCACTCCTGCTCCTGCTCGGACTCGTCGTCACTCAGCCAGTTCGAGCGGAGCTGACCGAAGATCGTGGAGGCCTCGGAGTCCTCCTGCGGGGGCACGAACTCGCCCTCGAGGGCGGACGCCGCCGGCGTCGCCGACAACGGGCGACGGATCTGCAGTCGCACCGGCGCATCGGGAACGGTCTCCTGCTCCGCGACCCGGCTCGCGACCCGGCTCGCGACCCGGGTCTGCGACCACCGGCTCCTCGACCCGGGCCACGAGCGGCTCAGGCACGTCGTACGCCGGCTCTGCGGGACTCCGGGGCAGCCTCGGCTGCCACGGACGGCTCGGCGGCGGTCGCTGCGGCCGCCGCGCCCCAGCTCTGGACCTGCGCGGCCCACGGGCGTGAGCTTCTCGGGCTGCTCGTCGGTCTCGCCTCGGTCTCGTCGACCGTCTCGGTCTCGTCCGTCTCGTCGACCAGTGGCTCCGCCTCGGCCGACACGGGCTCGGGCTCGACCGTCTCCGGCTCGGGCTCGACCGCCTCGAGCTCTGCGGACAGCTCCTCCTCGGACTCCGCGGACTCCTCGACGACGACCCCGAGGTCCTCGGACAGCGCTTCGGACTCCTCGACGTCGGCCACGTGGTCGACGAGCGCTTCGTACTGCTCGTACGACTCGCTGTCCGCTGACGTCTCGTCGTCGGTCTCGGCCGTCACTTCGTGACGCTCCGCGCCGAAGTCAGGCGTGACGACCTGGGCGAGTCGCTCCTCGTCCTCAGGGGCCACCTCGTCGTGGCCGTCCTCGGTGTCGGCATCCAGCTCAGCCACGAGGGGCTCCGACGCGACGTCCGCCTCCTCCATGCTCGGCAGCTCGGTCGGCTCGAAGCCCGGGGGCAGCTCGGGGCTGGCCTCGAACATGCTCACCGGTGCGGCAGGAACCTCCGTGGCCGGCCCGGGCACCTGGCCCGGACGACGTCGGGGCAGGCCCGTGACGGCCGCGATGGCCTCCTCGATGCGCTCCAAGTAGGGGTCGTACTCCTCGTCGGGCTCGTCCTCGACGACCGGCGCCACCGGCTCCTCTGCCGCCTCGGGGGCGTCCAGGACCGACACGTGCTCGACCGGACCGGTGACCAGGACTCCGGCCGGCAGGAAGATCGTCGCGATGATCCCGCCGCCGTTGGTGTTGCGGCGGAGCTTGACCTTCAGGCCGTGCTCCTCGGCGAGACGGCTGACCACGAACAGGCCCATGCGACGGGCGGTGTCGATGGTGACCTCGCCACCGCTCTTGAGCGAGTCGTTGGTCTGCGCCAAGGCGTCGCCGGCCATGCCCAGGCCGTTGTCGATGACCTCGATCTCGATCTTGCCGTCGTCCTCGGCGGCCTGGATCGAGACCGGACTGCCCGGAGGCGAGTAGGACAGGGCGTTGTCGATGAGCTCGGCCATCAGGTGGACGACGTCGGACGCCGCGCGCCCCACGATCATCCGTTCCGGCGCGGCCTCGATGCGCACGCGCTGGTAGTCCTGGACCTCGGAGACGGCGGCGTGGATCACGTCCGAGACGCTGAGCTCCTCGAAGCCCGCGGTGCGACCTGGCGCACCGCCGAGGATCACCAGGGACTCGGCCGTCCGACGCATGCGCGTGGCCAAGTGGTCGAGGCTGAACAGCTGCTCGAGGCGCTGGGGGTCTTCCTCGTCCTGCTCCAGGGACTCGATCAGCGCCAGCTGCTGGTTGACCAGCGTGGTGTTGCGTCGTGACAGGGTGACGAACATGGCGCCGACCTGCGACCGCAGGTGTGCCTCACCCGTCGCCAACGTGACGGCCTGCTTGTGCATGTCGTCGACCGCACGCGCGAGCTGGCCCAGCTCCTCGTGGCTGTGGACCGGGATCGGCGTGAACTCCTCCGGCTCCTGGCCGTTCCGGATGCGCGCGACCGTCTCGGGCAGCCGCTCGGTCGCGACCTCGAGCGCGCCGGCGCGCACCCGCCGCAGCGGCACGATCAGGGCCCGCGCGACGAACATGGCGAGCAGCAGGGAGGCCACGAGTGCGACCAGGATGATCGCCGCATCGGTGAGAGCCCGGGCCTTCGACGACGACGCGTTGGCCGCGAGCTTCTGGTCGATCCCGCTGAGCAGTCGCGCGTTGAGTGCGTCGTAGGTCTGGAACATCTTCGGCGTCGCGACGAGCTCACTGGCCTGCGCGGTCGTGGCCTGTCCGAGCCGGGTGCCGTTGTTGGTCTTCAGCGCGCCGATGCGGCGGCCACCGACGTACTCCTTGAGGCGGTCGATGGCCGAGCCCTCGACGCCGATCTCCGCGGCCAGCCACACGGAGTCGAGCAACGTCGGGTGGTTGCCGGCGTTCTTGATCAGCATCTGCTGCTTGACCAGCGACACGCGACCCGCGAGGGACTGGATCAGTGCCTGGACGCGCGGGTCCGGCGTGCCTTCGGTGTTCAGGGTGGAGTTGATCAGCTGCGACGCGTCGGTGGTCAGGTCACTCACGGCCACCGACGGGGTGGCCGTGATGCCGGTGCCGCCACCGCTCGACAGGGTGCCGCCGATCTGGAGCATCTCCGTGACGAGGCTCTGCTCCTCGGCGTTCAGGTTCGCGCCGGCCGCAGCCTTCTTGAGGTCGCTCTCGGCCTTGAAGTACTGCTCCGTCGGGTCGGCGGCGTCGAGCTGGGCGGAGAGGGTCCAGGGCAGCTCGAGGCGCTCGGTCGCGTTCAGGTAGGCGACGGCCGGGCCGAGGACCGTGGCGCGCTGCTGGTTGGTCGTGTAGGTGCTGGCGTCCTGGAGCTCGGTGCGCACGCGCAGACCGCCGAAGACAGCAGCGAGGACGACGGGGATCGCGAGCACGGCCACGACCTTGCGGCGGACCGACCACTCCGACACACGGAAAGCTGAGAACGCGCCAGGGGCTGCGTTACTGCGATTCTTCCTCAACGGTGCTCCAAAGAGTTTCGATACGAACCCGGGTCTCTGGACGAGACCGGAAGTGGTCGGGCTGTGCTGCCCGGCGCAGCCACGATAGGAGCCTGATGGGAGGCCCCACTGCCGTTTGGCAAAGAGATAGGCCCAACGGGGTGTTCCCATGGTCCGAAGTGACTAGTCCGGGTGGGTGTCCGGGTGGGTGTCCGCGGCCCGTGTCCAGGTGTCAGCGCGCACGCGGGTGAGCAACGGCGAACACCTCCCTCAAGTTGTCCACGGTGACCAGCGTGTAGATCTGCGTCGTGGTCACGGACGCATGGCCCAGGAGCTCCTGGACCACGCGCACATCTGCTCCCCCCTCGAGCAGATGTGTCGCAAACGAATGTCTCAGCGTATGCGGAGACACGTCTCGGGTCACCCCCGCACGGTCGGCGGCCTTCACCAGCACGGTCCAGGCGGACTGCCGGGACAGGCGACCTCCGCGGGCGTTCAGGAACAGCGCCCCGGCCCGATCCGGCGTACCCACCGAGGCGAGCTCCGGTCTCGCGCGCGAGAGGTACGCATCGACCGCCGCGAGGGCATAGGTGCCGATCGGCACCATCCGCTCCTTGCCACCCTTGCCCCGGAGCACGACCGTGCCGTCCACCCGGTCCACGTCGTCGACGTCCAGCCCCACGGCCTCGCTGATGCGCGCTCCTGTTCCGTAGAGCACCTCCAGCAGCGCACGGTCGCGCAGCGCGAGGGTCGTGCCGGCGGAACCGGAGGCCTCCAGGATCGCCTCGACGTCGGCCAGCGGCAGGGCCTTCGGCAGTCGTCGTGCCGGTGCCG
This sequence comes from uncultured Actinomycetota bacterium, assembly GCA_963759515.1. Taxonomy (GTDB): domain Bacteria; phylum Actinomycetota; class Actinomycetes; order Propionibacteriales; family Nocardioidaceae; genus Nocardioides. The sequence continues at coordinate 48,587 of CAVWZR010000017.1, forward strand.
GTGGTCGTACGCCGGACGCGGGGTCCGCGATCGCGAGTCCGTCGGCCACGCAGAACTTGTGGAAGCCCCGGACCGCGACGACGGTGCGGCCGGCCGACGTGGCCGACAGGGGCGGATGGTCGTCATCGCCCTCACGGAGTCGCATCAGGAAGGCCGAGACGACCTGCTCGTCGACCTGGTCGAGGTCGGCGACGCCGCGCTGGTCGAGGAAGTCGGCGTACCGCCGCAGGTCACGGCGGTACGACGTCAGGGTGTTCGCAGCCAGCCCACGCTCGACCGCCAGGTGATCGAGGTAGGTCCGTAGCGCGAGGGGAAGGTCGGCCACGATGCTCCAGTGGGGGTGACGCCTCAGCCGGCCCCGGCGAGGACCTCGTCGAGGTCCGCCGAGGCCAGACCGGTCGCCTCACCGACCGGCGCGTTCGTCACCTGCCCGGCATGGGTGTTCAGCCCCAGCGCCAGCGAGTGGTCGTCACGGCACGCCTGCACCCAGCCCTTGTCGGCAAGAGCGACGGCGTACGGCATGGTCGCGTTGGTGAGCGCGTAGGTCGAGGTGTTGGGCACCGCACCCGGCATGTTCGCGACGCAGTAGAAGATCGAGTTGTGGACCTCGTAGGTGGGGTCGGAGTGCGTGGTCGCGTGCGTGTCCTCGAAGCAGCCGCCCTGGTCCACGGCGATGTCGACGAGGACCGAGCCCGGCTTCATCTGCGAGACCAGCTCGTTGCTGACCAGCTTCGGGGCGGCCGCGCCCGGGATCAGCACGGCGCCGATCACCATGTCGGCCTCCATCACCTGCTGGCGGATCGCCAGCTGCGACGACGCGAGCCCGTGGACGCGGTTGTCGTAGCGCCAGAACGACATCCGGAGCTTGTCCAGGTCGGTGTCGAGCAGGGTCACGTCCGCGCCCATGCCCAGCGCGATGTTGGCGGCGTTCTGCCCGGAGACGCCTGCGCCGATGATCACGATCTTGGCGTTGGCCACGCCACCCACGCCGCCCATCAGCACCCCGCGGCCGCCCTGTGCCTTCATCAGCGAGTGCGCCCCGACCTGAGGTGCCAGGCAGCCGGCGACCTCGGACATCGGGTAGAGCAGCGGCAGACCGCCCGACGGGAGCTGGACGGTCTCGTAGGCGATGCCCGTGACCTTGCGCTGGACCAGCTCCTCGGTCAGCGGCTTGTCGGCGGCGAGGTGGAGATAGGTGAAGAGGGTCAGGCCCTCGTGCATCCGGTGGTACTCCTCGGCGATGGGCTCCTTCACCTTGAGCACCATCTCGGCATTGCCCCAGACCTCGTCGGCGCTGTCGAGGATCTTCGCGCCCGCGGCTTCGTACTCGCTGTCCTCGATCTGCGACCCGACCCCGGCGCTCGTCTGGACGTAGACGTCGTGCCCGTGGGCCGTGAGCTCGTGCACACCGATCGGGGTGATGGCGACGCGGTACTCGTGGTTCTTGACTTCCTTGGGGACGCCGACCTTCACAGCCCACTCTCCTCGTGCGTGCGACCCGTCTCGGGGTGGGGCCACCGCACCTGACAATAGTCACCTGTGACGCCGAACACCCCGCCGGGAGGGGCTGGTGGGACGGGTGCGACGCCAGGGCGTCGTCACGAGCCGCGGGCGACGTCCTCAGCCGCCCGCATCGTGCGCAGCACGTTGCGGCAGGTCAGCTTCGCGAGGTCGTCGACCGACCAGCCGCGATCGGCCAGCGCGGCCAGGAGGCGCGGGTAGCCGGTCACGTCTTCGAGGCCTTCCGGCAGCCACTCGACCCCGTCGTAGTCGCCGCCGAGACCGACATGGTCGATGCCCGCGACCTCGCGGACGTGCTCGACGTGGGCGACCACGTCGGTGAGGTGGGCCGGTGGGCACGGCACCTCCTTCTCGTACGCCGTCTCCACCTCGAGCAGCGCCGGGATGTCGCGCGGGTCGATGCCCTGCCCTTCGGCGAGCCGCTGCGCCCCGAGCGCCCAGTCGCGCACGGCCTGGTTCACGAACCTCGGCACGAAGGTCACCATGCAGGTGCCGCCGTTGTCCGCGAGGCGCGCGAGCACGTCGTCGGGCACGTTGCGCGGGTGGTCACAGACCGCGTAGGCCGAGGAGTGGCTGAAGATCGCCGGTGCGCGCGTGGTGTCGAGAGCGTCGCGCATCACGTCGTGACTGACGTGGGAGAGGTCGACCAGCATCCCGATCGCGTTCATCTCGCGCACGATGTCGCGCCCGACGTCGCTCAGACCGCCGAGCACCGGCGTGTCCGTGGCGGAGTCGGCCCAGGAGACGTTGTCGTTGTGGGTGAGCGTCAGGTAGCGGACGCCGAGCCGGTGGTACATCCGGAGCACCGCGGTCGACTCCGCGATCTGGTGTCCGCCCTCCGCGCCCATCAGGCAGGCGATCCGGCCGTCGCGCCAGGCCCGCTCCACCTCGTCGGCGGTGGTCGCCAGCGCCAGGCGATCGGCGTACCGCTCGATCATGGCGTACGCCGCGTCCACCTGCTCGAGCGTCGTCGTCACCGCCCGCTCGCCCTCCTTGCACGGGACGAACACCGACCAGAACTGCGCACCCACGCCGCCCTCACGCAGCCGCGGCAGGTCGGTCTGCGTCCGGTCCTGCCGCTCCCCCACGTCGTACGCGGCGAAGTCGTACCCGTTGAGGTCTCTCATCGCCCACAGCAGGTCGTTGTGCCCGTCGATCACGGGATGGTCGGCGAGCATCGCCTCGATGGTGGGCTCGGTCGGTGACGTCACAGGAGTCCTTTCGCGTCGGCCAGGAGGAGGGCCTGCACCAGCGGGCCGTCGCCGATCCGCCCGTCGAGCACGGCGCGCGCGCAGGTCGTCGACCGGCACCCAGTCCGCGGACATGTCGGCCTCCTCGTGCGTGCGCTCGAAGTCGGCCTCCACCGGACGGAGGTCGCGGGCGAGGAAGAAGTGCATGAGCTCGTTGCTGATGCCGGGACTCGACCAGGTCGAGCCGAGCAGGGTCCAGTCGGACGCTTCCAGGCCGGCCTCCTCGCGGAGCTCGCGTCGGGCGGTCTCCTCGGGCGACTCCCCGTCGGCGTCGAGCAGCCCGGCCGGCAGCTCGACGAAGCGTCGCCGGGCCGGATGGCGGTACTGCCACAGGCAGTAGGCGCGCCGCTGGTCGTCCACCGCCAGCACGATCACGGCTCCGGGATGCTCCAGCACCAGGCGCGAGAACGTCTGCTCCGGGTCGTCGGGCGCGTGCAGCTCGTCCAGGCGGAGTGCCATCACCCACTTGGTCCGGTAGACGTCCTCCGTGGCCACCACGGGCCAGGACTCGGGGACGTCACTCAGCTCGCCGGGCATGCCTCGACCGTACCTAGCAGCGCGGGTCAGCCGATCACAGGCGTCCGGACTTCACAACCCGGCTCAGGAACTGCTGGGTGCGCTCTTCCTGTCGGGTCCTCGAAGATCTGCTGTGCCGTGCCCCGCTCGAGGATCGAGCCCGCGTCGAGGAAGCACACCTGCGAGGCGACCTCCTTGGCGAAGCCCATCTCGTGGGTGGCCAGCAGCATCGTCAGGCCGCCGTGAGCGAGCTCGCGCACGATCTCCAGGACGTCGCCGACCAGCTCGGGGTCGAGGGCGGCGGTGATCTCGTCGAGCAGCATCACCCGCGGCTGCATCGCCAGCGCCCGCACGATCGCGACCCGCTGCTGCTGGCCGCCGGAGAGCATGTCGGGGTAGGACTTCGCCTTGTCCTGCATGCCGACCGAGCCGAGGAGCGTCATCGCCCGCTCCTCGGCCTCCTTCTTGGAGACGCCGCCGACGCGCACCGGCGCCAGCATGATGTTCTGCATGACGGACATGTGCGGGAACAGGTTGTAGCTCTGGAAGACGATGCCGACGTCACGTCGTAGCGCGTTGAGGTCGACGCCTGCGCCGGTGACCGTGTCGCCGTCGATCCGGATCTCACCGCTGCTGATCTCCTCCAGCGCGTTGACGCACCGCAGCAGCGTCGACTTGCCCGACCCGGAGGCGCCGATCAGGCAGACGACCTCGTGGCGCTCGACGTTCAGGGTGACGCCCTTGAGCACCTCGTGGTGGCCGTAGGACTTGTGGACCTCTTCGATCTCGAGGAACGACATCAGCTGCCACCTCCGGCCCGGCGCCGGATGTCGCGGTCGATGAGGATGTCGACGAACCTCGCCTGGGGGATCGTGATGATGATGAACAGGATCGCCGGCACGATCACCGGAGACATGCTGAAGGTGAACGACTGCCAGTACTGCGAGACCTGGAACGCCTCACCGATGCCCGCCACCGACAGCAGCGCCGTGTCCTTCTGGAGCCCGATGAAGTCGTTCAGCAAGGGCGGGATCACCCGGCGGATCGCCTGCGGCACGAGCACGGTTCGCAGCGTCTGCGTGTAGCTGAGTCCCAGGGAACGAGCGGCCGCTCCCTGGCTGGGGTGGATCGACTGCAGGCCGGCGCGGAAGACCTCGGACACGTACGCGGTGTAGGTGAGCGTCAGGGCCAGGAGACCCAGCCAGGTGACCGGGATCTTGCTGAGCACCGGCAGCTGCGACCCGATGATCCCGAACACGATCAGGAAGATCACGATGATCGCGGGGATCGCCCGGAAGATGTCGGCGTACGCCGTGGCCAGGAACCGCAAGGGGGCCCCCGCCCGGCCCGGCAGCATCCGGACAACCGCGACCAGGAGCCCCAGGACCAGGACCAGGAGCTCGGCGACGCAGGCCACCCAGATGTTGGTCCAGAACCCGTGCAGGACCTCCTTCCAGGACTGACGGATCTTGTCCACCTCGAAGAACGTGTGCGCCACCGCGCCGTCGCTGGTCAGGGCGAACATCAGGAGCAGCGCCAGGATCATCCCCGCCGCGGCGTACCCCATCGCGATGAACGACTCCTCGCGACCAGCTGCGGCCGTCCGGCGCGCCTCGACGAGCTTCCCGTCCGCGAGCAGGGCCGTGCGACGCCCACCGGCGCCGAACGCCTCGACGATGTGCCGCCACGGGTACAGCGTCGCCACCACCAGCACCACGGCGACGATGGTGGAGACGGCTCCGCCGTTGTTGTAGTCACGCAGCCACTTGCCGGCGATCGCCATCAGCACGGTCCCCACCACGGCCACCGCGATGGCAATCACGGCGGTGACCGTGACTGGTCTGGGCGGACTTGGTGTCGGTGACGGTTGTAGATCCTCGCTGACGAGGCCTGAGGAGGTCATCCGGTACTACTGCACGGTCCAGACGGGCACGGAGTTCGGGTCGGCACCGAACGCCGGGCCGAGGTAGGTCTTCGACAACCCGTCCAGCGTCCCGTCGTCGAGCATCGACTGGATGCCCTGGTCGAAGGCGTCCTCGTTCTCGGAGCCCTTCGGGTAGATCGCGCCGTACTTCTCACCGGTGTTGTACTGCCCGACGACCTTGAGGCCGCCGTTGGAGGCCTTGGCCTCCGCCAGCACGATGGCGGTGTCGAGGAACGCGGCGTCCGTCTGGCCGGAGATGACGCCCTGGTAGAGCGTCTGGCTGTTCGGGAAGATCGTCGGGTTGACGCCCATCTGGTCCTTGAGGAAGTCGACCGACGTGGTGCCGGAGTACGCCGAGAGCTTGTGGTCCTTGATGTTGGTCTCGGTGATGTCGGAGTCCGACTTCACGAGCACGCCGATGTTCGAGTCGAAGTACGACGTGGAGAAGTCCACGACCTTCGCGCGCTCGTCGGTGATCGTGATCTCCGCCAGGGCGAGGTCGTAGTCGCTGGTGTGACCGGCGACCAGCTGGGCGAACGAGACGTTCTTGACCGTGACCGACGAGAGACCGGCCATGTTGGCCAGCTCCGCGGCCATGCAGTACTCGTAGCCGCTCTTGATCGACTCGGGCGTGGTGCCGTTCCACCAGCCCTGCGCCGGCAGGGTCGTCTCCACCGTCAGCGTGCCCGACTTCACCGGCTTGATGTCGATGGTGTTGGCCTTGGTGGTGACGTCGCAGTCTCCGTAGCTCCCGGCCGGGCTGTTTCCGGTCCCGTCCGTGGCCGTCGACGAAGAGTCGGACCCGCCGCACGCGGCCAGGACGACTGCCAGGACGGCCGCGCTCCCGGCACACAGGGTTCGCTTGAGGGACAAAGACATGTGGAGCTTCCTTCCAACGGGCCGAGCCAGAGATGGCTAGGAGCACCCTTGTCTCCCCAGGGGGTGGAGTCAAGGACATCGCCCACCGATTCCCGCATCGATCCGGACACGCTGCGGCCGAAATCGTCAGCGATACGGTGGCGCCATGACCGACATCGCGAGCCTCACTCGGGACGAAGCCGCGCAGCGTGCGGCCCTCATCGACGTCGAGCGGTACGACGTGCACATCGACCTGCGCGGCCTCTACGAGGGCGGCTTGTGGGCCGCGACGTCGACCGTCTCGTTCGGTTGCCGAGAGCCCGGGGCGAGCACGTTCGTCGACTGCATCGGCGACGTCTCGTCGGTGACGCTCAACGGAGAGGCGCTGGCACCCTCCACCGCCGAGCGCGGGCGCATCCCTCTCCCGAACCTCCAATCCGACAACGTCCTGGTCGTCTCGCACACCCAGTCCGACACCTCGTCGGGCACAGCGATCCTGAAGACCGTCGACTCCCTCGACAAGCTCGTCTACGTCTGGTCGACGTTCGAGCCCGATCGCGCGCGCTACGCCTTCGCCTGCTTCGACCAGCCCGACCTCAAGGCCCCGCACGGGTTCGTGGTCGACGCCCACGAGACCTGGACCGTCACCAGCAACTCCGCACCGGACCTGGTCGAGGACCTGGACGGCGACAGCGATGATCACCAGGGAGGCGGTCGGCGCTGGACCTTCGGCGACACCCCGAAGCTGTCGACGTACGTCACGGTCGTGAACGCCGGGCCCTTCCACGAGATCCGCTCCTCCCGGGGCGGCTACGACCTCGGCCTGTTCGGCCGGCAGTCGCTCCGTCAGTTCCTGGAGCGCGACGCCGAAGAGCTGTTCGACCTGACCGACCGCGGGCTCGCGTTCTTCGGCGAGCGCTTCGGCCAGCCCTTCGCCCAGGAGCGGTACGACCAGGTGTTCGTGCCCAACATGGGCGGCGCGATGGAGAACTGGGGTTCGGTCACCTGGACCGACAGCGTGCTCTACCGCAGTACGCCGACGTACGGCCAGCGCGCCGTGCGCGCCCAGATCCTCCTGCACGAGATGGCGCACATGTGGTTCGGCGACCTGGTGACCATGCACTGGTGGGACGACCTGTGGCTGAACGAGGCGTTCGCGTCGTGGGCCTCCAACTGGGCCGGCGTGAACTGCACCGAGTTCACCGACGAGTGGGCGACCTTCCTGGCCGGCGGCAAGATGCAGGGGTACCGCCAGGACCTCTCCCCTGCGACTCACCCCATCCGCGGCGACGTGCCGAACGTCGCGCAGGCGATGGCCAACTTCGACGCGATCACCTACACCAAGGGTGCGAGCGTCCTCAAGCAGCTGATGGCGTACGTCGGCGAGGACGCCTTCGTCGAGGGGCTCCGCTCCTACTTCCGCGAGCACGCCTGGGGCAACACGGTGCTCGACGACCTGATGTCGGCCATCGGGGCCGCGGGCGGGCGAGATCTGGACGGCTGGACCGTGGCCTGGCTCGACCGGGCCGGCACCGACGTCCTGCGCCTCGACGGGAGCTCGATCACGGCGTCGTCCCCGGACGACGAGGACCCACGACCCCACCGCATCGAGGTCGGCTCGTACGCCGCGTCCCCGGAGGGCCTCACTCTCGTCGGCACCACGAACGTGGAGACCTCCGGCATCTCGACGGCCGTCGACCTCCCGGAGGCAGACCTGCACCTGCTCAACGCGTCCGACCACACGTTCGCGGCCGTGCGTCCGGACCCCTCGTCGGTCCGGGTGCTGCTGGAGCGTGCCGCCGACCTCCCCGAGGCGGTCGACCGGGCCCAGGCGGTGGTGACCGGGTTCCAGATGCTGCTCGACGGGGAGCTCAGCGCCGACGACCTGTTCGCCTGCGTCCTGGACGTGCTGACCCGGGAGAAGAGCCCGGCCGTGGTCGAGCCCTTCCTCGGGGTCGCGCTCGAGATCGCCCAGCGATGGGTCCCTGCGGACCAGATCTCGGCCTCGCTCGAGCGGCTTGCCGACGTCGCGGCCCGGCTCGCGGACGACCCCGACCAGTCCACGCCGGCGCTGCGCATCCTCGCGGCCTCGGCCTCCTCTGACGAACACCTCGCCCGTCTCGACAAGGCCGCCGACTCGGACGTGGACCTGGCCTGGCGCGTGGCCACCCGGCGGGCGGCACTCGGTCAGTACGACGAGGAGGCCATCGAGTCCCTGCTGGCCCGCGACCCGGACCCCGATGCGGGCGTGCGTGCCCTCACCGTGCGCACGGCACGTCCCCGCGCCGAGGCCAAGGACGAGGCCTGGGCCGAGCTGTTCGAGAAGCGCAACATCCCGGGCGGGCCGATGCTCGGGGCGATGATCCGCGCCTTCTGGCAGCCGCAGCAGGACGACGTCCTCATGCCCTTCGCCGGTCGGTTCCTCGACGAGATCCCGGAGCTGGCGGGTGGCGGGATGCTCGCCGTGTTCGGCCTGATGTTCGGGATGTTCCCGCAGGTCGCCGACGACGCGTTCGTCGAGCGTGCGCAGGGCATGGCGTCCGATCCGGAGTGCGACCCCACGGTCCGGGCCGCCCTGCTCATCGGCACCGACACGCTGGCCCGGATGGAACGCTCGCGAGCCGCCTGAGGCTCACTCGGCGACTCGCGCCTCCACGATCGAGCTCCGCGAGGGTGTGTGCACGACGCTGGCGAGCCGCAGGCCCGCGGCCGCGAAGAGCGCGGCGTGCTCCTCCTCGGTGCGCTCGCGCCCCCCGGGCAGGACCAGCATGTTGAGGTCGGAGAAGGCCGCGAAGGACTCGTAGCCAGGCCGGCCGAGGACGACCTCGACCAGGAGCACGGCGCCACCGGGATTGAGGCCCGCGCGACACACGCGCAGGATGTCGACGCAACGGTCGTCGGGCCAGTCGTGGATGATCGACTTCATCAGGTAGGCGTCGGCCGGCGGGACCTCCTCGAAGAAGCTCCCGCTCGCCGAGCTCCAGCGCGGTGCGAGCTCGGCCGACATCGGCGCCTGGGCCACGACGTGCGGCAGATCGAACACGGTGCCCGTGAGGTGGGGATGCTGCGCGAGCACCGCCTCCAGCAGGATGCCCTGACCTCCTCCGACGTCCACGACCGTCGACATGTCCGCGAAGTCGTAGGACGCCGCCACGGCCTCGGCCACCCCCGAGGTGAGCGCGGTCATGTTGTCGTTGAAGACGGCGTTCTCCTCGGGGTGGTCGCGGCGATGCGTCCAGACGTCGACACCGTGGCGGGCCTCGAAGGCGTTCTCCCCCGTTCGCACGCTGTGCGCCAGGTGGCCGTACGCCGCCCAGAGCGCCGGGCTCGACAGCGTCCGCGCCAGCGGCCGCAGCGTGCCCGGGACGTCTGAGCGCAACCCTTCGCCCAGCTCGGTGACGGACCAGCGGCCGTCCTGCTCGTCGTACACACCGACGGTGGCCAGCGCGCGCAGCAGACGGTGCAGGGTGTCCTCGTGCGTGGAGGTGGCCGCCGCCAGCTCGTCCAGCCTCCGCGGGCCCGTCGCCAGCAGGTCGGAGATCCCGAGCTCGGCGGCGACGCCGAGAGCGGCCGAGAGCCGGAAGCCCGTGATCATCGCGTTCAGCTGGGACCGGTCGGGCATGTCAGCTCCTGGTCAGGCGTACGCGGGCGAGGTGTCGTCCTCCGGCTCGCGCCGGAGCTTGGACTCGTCGATCGGGAACCGCTCGGCCTTCTGACGCTCGATCGCCGCGCCGATCAGCCCGGCGAAGAGCGGGTGCGGGTTCGTCGGCCGCGACCGCAGCTCCGGGTGCGCCTGGGTGGAGACGTAGTAGGGATGCACCTCACGTGGGAGCTCGACGAACTCGACCAGCTCGAGGTCGGGGTTCGTGCCCGAGAACACCAGCCCGGCGGCGCCCAGCTGCTCGCGGTAGTGGTTGTTGACCTCGTAGCGGTGACGGTGGCGCTCCTCGATCCTGGCGTCGCCGTACGCCTCGCGCACGATCGACCCGGCCACCAGGTCGGCCGGGTAGAGCCCGAGTCGCATGGTGCCGCCCAGGTCACCCGCTCCCTCGACGTAGGACTTCTGCTCCTCCATGGTGGCGATCACCGGCTCGGGACAGCCGGGGTCGAACTCGGTGGAGTCGGCCTTCTCGAGGCCGGCGACGTTGCGGGCGTACTCGATGACCATGCACTGCAGGCCCAGGCACAGACCCAGGGTGGGGATGCCGTTGGTGCGGGCGTAGGTCAGCGCCCCGATCTTCCCGTCGAGCCCACGCACGCCGAAGCCGCCGGGGACCAGCACGGCGTCGACGTCGTGCAGGTGTCGATGGGCCCCCGTCGCGTCGGCGCACTCGTCGGCCGGCACCCAACGGATGCGGACCGCGGAGTCGTGCGCAAAGCCTCCGGCCTTCAGGGCCTCGGCGACCGAGAGATAGGCGTCGTGGAGGTCGATGTACTTGCCGACCAGCGCGACCGTGACCTCCTCCTGGGGGTGGTGCACCTTGCGCAGCAGGTCGTCCCACGTCGTCCAGTCGACGTCGCGGAACGGCAGGTCGAGACGGCGTACGACGTAGGCGTCGAGGCCCTCACCGTGGAGCACCTTCGGGATGTCGTAGATGGACGGCGCGTCCGCCGCGGTGACGACGGCGTCCTGGTCGACGTCGCACATCGACGAGATCTTCCTCTTGATCGCATCGGGGATCTCGCGGTCGGCGCGGCACACGATCGCATCGGGCTGGATGCCGATCGAGCGGAGCGCGGCCACCGAGTGCTGCGTCGGCTTGGTCTTCAGCTCGCCGGACGGACCGATGTAGGGCACCAGCGAGACGTGCAGGAAGAAGCAGTTGTCGCGTCCGATGTCCTGTCGCACCTGGCGGGCGGCCTCGAGGAAGGGCAGCGACTCGATGTCGCCGACCGTGCCGCCGATCTCGGTGATCACCACGTCCGGCCGCTCGCCGCCCTCGGGGTCGGCCATGGCACGGATGCGGGACTTGATCTCGTCGGTGATGTGCGGGATGACCTGGACGGTGTCGCCGAGGTAGTCGCCCCGGCGCTCCTTGGCAATCACCTCGGAGTAGACCTGACCCGTCGTGACGTTCGCGCGCTGGCTGAGGTCGCGATCGAGGAAGCGCTCGTAGTGACCGATGTCGAGGTCGGTCTCGGCCCCGTCATCGGTGACGAAGACCTCGCCGTGCTGGAAGGGGTTCATCGTCCCGGGATCGACGTTCAGATAGGGGTCGAGCTTCTGCATGGTCACGCGCAGACCCCGCGAGCTGAGGAGACGGCCCAGGCTCGAGGCGGTGAGCCCCTTGCCGAGCGAGGAGGCGACGCCTCCGGTGACGAACACGTGCTTGGTCAAGGGCGCCTGCTTCACGGAGTTCCATTCTACCCGAGGGGGACCGGACCGTCAGATCCCGACGCACCGAACGCGCCGCCCTGCTTCTTCACCGACCTGATCAGAGCCAGGACCGCGGCCACGCGCCCGGCCGTCGTCTCACTGCCGTCGACCGTGGCGACGTGCTCGGTGACCCGGTCGGTGTGGAGCGCCGCCAGCGTGGCGTCGCGGGTGGGCGCCACCGCCACCACCCCCCGTGCGCCGGCGGCGAGACCGGACAGGAACCCGTCCGCGATCGCCTGGTCGACCGGCTTGCCCAGGACGACCAGGACGAGCGGTGCGTTCTGAGGGTCGCCCGTCGGCACCGTCAGCAGGTGCGCCGCGACCAGGCTCTGCCGGACCGCGGCGGCATCGTCGTCGGACGGGACCGCGGACCCGCCCGTGTCGGCCACCGCGACGGCCACGAGCTGGCCGATCCGGGGATACGTCGTCGCCTTCCGGTCGATCCGGTTGCGCACCTGCTGGGCGAGCTGGATGCCGAGGGTGTCGACCAGGCTCTTCTGCTCCCCGTCGACGAGCTGGCCCTGCACGGCGTACGTCGCCGAGACCTGGCCGCCCGCGGCCTTGATCTGCGAAGTCAGCGCCGCGACCGTTGCCGGGTCCGCGCCGGGCATGGTGACCAGGGCGACGGGGCGCCGGGAGAGACCGTCCGCGTAGAGGCGGGGCCCGACCGAGGCCGCGAACGAGTCGGCGTACGTCGCGTCCGGCGCCTGCGTCACCACGCGCGGACCCGTCGCCGCGTCCGATCGGGTGTCGTCCAGCGGCCCGGCCCCGAGGGCGACGCCGGTGGCCAGGGCCAGGAGCACGGCGGTCAGTGGAACGGCATAGGAACGGGAACGGATCACGGCAGCCTTCCCCCGAGGAACTGGTCGAGCTGGTCACGCAGATCGAGGGCCCACTGATGGCCGATGTCGGTGGTGGCGATGGCCGCCGCCACCGCGATCAGGCCGATGAGGAGCACCAGGTAGGCGTGGCGGGCCCGCAGCTGGCCCGAGTAGAGCATCGGCACGGCGGTGGCGTCGACCAGACGCGGCCCGACCTTGAGCCGGGTGACGTATCCGCTGCCGAGACCTTCGCGGGCGCCGTCGAGGAACTCCTCCACGGTGCCGCGCAGTCCGACGCCGACGATCGGCGTCGCACCCGCGGCGTCGGCGAGCAGGAGCGCGGCGTCGGCAGCGGTGGCGGTGGTCTGCATCGAGATGACGCGCACACCCATGCGCTCGAAGCGCTCGGCACCGCTCCCCGTGCGCGAGCCCCGCGGCGCCTCCGTGACGACCACGTCACGACAGGCGCGCAGTGCCTTCGACGGCGGGAGCTCCTCGGAGCGGGCGTCGAGCACGACGACGTCGGGTCTGAGGCCCGCCGACCGGGCCACGGCAAGTCCGTCGCCGGTGGCGACCACGACGGGCTTCACCTCGCGGAGGTAGCGACGCATGCGCCGGAGCTCCGCCTCGTCATCGGGGCCCTGGGCGATCACCACGACCGGCCGACCCCGCATCCGGGTGCGCGTCGTCGGGATGCCCTCGCCGTGCAGGACCAGCGCCTCCTCCCGGCGTAGGAACTCGGCGCTGTTGTGGGTCAGGGTGTGGACCTGGGTGGTGAGCCCGGACTCCGCGGCGGCCAGCTGCTCGACGACGTCGTCGGCCGTGAGGTCACGCCCCTCGGCGACGACCTGTTCGCCGACCAGCACGGCTCCTCCGGACACCTCCACTCGGCGACCGTCGGAGATCGCCGCCAGGAGGTCACTCCCGTCGAGCGCTCGGGCCTGGTCGACCATCCGGATCCCGGCGTCGATCAGGAGCTGAGGTCCTCGGTTGGGGAAACGTCCCGAGATCATCGATGCCCGGTTGACCACGGCGACGACGCCGGCGTCCACGAGCGCCTCGGCGGTCGGCCCGTCGAGGTCGACCTGGTCGAGCACGGCCACGTCGCCCGAGCGGAGCCTGGGGAGCAGGGCGGCGGTCCGTCGGTCGGTCCTGGCCGTACCGGTCACCCCGGAATGAGACTGGAGGCGGGTCCTGAGCTTCACCACCGAGTCATCGTGTCAGCCGGTGTGTCCGTGATCCGGCAGGCCGACCACGCGGCGCGTCGCCCCTCGGATGATCGACGCGAGCGTCAGGACGACGCCTGGCCGGCCGCCTCGAGGAGCTCGCGGGCGTGCGCCAGAGCGGTCTCGGACTCCTCCATGCCGGCGAACATCCGCGACAGCTCACGCTCCCGTCCCGACGCGTCCAGGACCGTGAGCCCGGAGGTGGTGACCGACCCGTCGCTGGCCTTCTCGACCAGCACGTGCCGGTCGGCGTACGCCGCGACCTGGGGCAGGTGGGTGACCACGAGCACCTGGGCGGACGCTGCCAAGGCCGCGAGCCGGCGTCCGACCTCCACGGCCGCCTTGCCGCCGACCCCGCTGTCGACCTCGTCGAAGACGAAGGTCGGCACCGGGCTCGTGCCCGCCAGGGCCACCTCGAGCGCCAGCATCACGCGCGAGAGCTCTCCCCCGGAGGCACCCTTGGCCAGCGGTCGCGGCTCGGAGCCGGTGTTGGCCGCGAGCAGGAACTCCACCTCGTCCACCCCGGAGGAGCCGAACCTCACCACGGTGCCGTCGAGTTCGAGCCCGTCGTCCGCGGGCGTCTGCCGGACGACGACCTCGAGGACGGCGTCGGGCATCGCGAGCAGGTCGAGCTCACCGGTCAACGCCGTCGAGAGTCGCTCCGCCGTGCTGGCGCGGGCTTGCGACAACGTGCTCGCGGCAGCCGAGAGCGCCCCTCGGAGCTCGGCGCGGCGCGCCCCGAGGCGGGTGATCCGGTCGTCGGTGTCGTCGAGCTCGGTCAGACGGCCCGCGGAGGTCTCCGCCCAGGCGAGTACCTCGACCGCCGTCTCGCCGTACTTCCGGGTCAGCGCGGTCAGGGCGGCGCGGCGCTCCGAGACCGCCGCCAGCCGGTTGGGATCGGTCTCGAGCCCATCGGCGTACGACGCGACGTCAGCCGCGACGTCGGACAGGAGATAGGTGACCTCGGCGACCCGGTCGGCGAGCTCTCCCGGCCGCTGCGTCGTGCTCGCGGACGCCGTCCAGCAACGTGCGGGCGGCCGAGACCGCCGCCAGCGCGTCGGGATTCCCTTCGTCGGACGAGAGCGCCTCCCGCGCAGACTCCGCGGCCGTGCGCAACGTGTCCGCGTGGCCGAGTCGCTGCTCCTCTTCGGCCAACGAGGTCTCCTCGCCCGGCTCAGGGCCGACCGCCTCGATCTCGGCGAGCCCGAAGCGCAGCAGGTCGGCCTCACGTGCCCGCTCGCGTGCGGTCGCGACCACCTCGTCCAGCTCGCGCTCGGTCTCGCGAAGATCGGCGTAGAGCGTGCGGTACGCCGACAGCGGCTCGGCCGTCACCTCGCCGCCGTAGGCGTCGAGCGCGTCTCGCTGCGCGCGAGGTCGAAGGAGCCGGTGCTGGTCGGACTGTCCGTGCACCGCGACCAGCGGCTCGGCCACGTCCGCCAGCCGGGAGACCGGCACGGAGGCTCCCCCGACGAACGCCCGCGACCGGCCCTCGGCGGAGACGTTGCGTGCCAGGAGAACGCTGTCTCCTTCGATCTCTCCACCGGCCGCGTCGACCGCTGCGGCAGCCCCCGGGAGGTCGGCCACGCGAAGTGAGCCCTCCACCCGCGCGCCCCTGCTCCCGGACCGGACCGCGCCGCTGTCGGCTCTGCCGCCGAGCAGCAGCCCGAGCGCGGTCACCACCATCGTCTTCCCGGCGCCCGTCTCACCGGTGATCACGGTGAGTCCCGGACCGAGCTCCAAGGTCGCGGACTCGATCACCCCGAGTCCGGTGATACGCAGCTCCTCAAGCACTCCCCTCACCTCGCATCCGGCGCTCACTCGCCCCGCGCCAGCCTTCGATGGAGAGCCCGAACTTCGCCACCAACCGGTCGGTGAACGGCGCTTCGTGCAGTCGCACCAGTCGCACGGGGCGCTCGCCTCGGCGTACCTCGATCCGAGCGCCCGGCGGCAGGTCCACGGTGCGCCGGCCGTCGCACCACAGAACGCCCGCGGCCTCGGCGGGTGCGATCACCTCGACGGCGAGCACCGACGTCGGGGCGACCACCAGCGGCCGAGCGAACAAGGCATGGGCGCTGATCGGCACCATCAGCAACGCTTCGACTCCGGGCCACACCACGGGCCCACCCGCACTGAAGTTGTACGCCGTCGAACCGGTCGGCGTCGCACACACCACACCGTCGCAACCCCATCGCGACAGCGGTCGCCCGTCGACCTCGACCACGACCTCGAGCATGCGCTCGCGCTCGGCCTTCTCGACACTCGCTTCGTTCAGGGCGAACGTGCGTGTCACCAGCTCGCCGTCGCGGAACACCGAGACGTCGATCGTCAGCCGTTCCTCGGCGACGTAGCGCCGGCCCACGATCGCGTCGATGGTCGACGAGACGTCTTCGTACTCCGCCTCGGCCAGGAAGCCGACGTGGCCCAGGTTCACGCCGAGGATCGGGGTGCCGCTGTCGTGAGCGACCTCGGCGGCGCGCAGGATCGTGCCGTCGCCGCCGATCACCACGACCAGCTCGCAGTCGGCGCTGGGGTCGGTGCCCTCGGCCAAGGAGACGTGCGGGTTGTCGGCCAGCCCGAGCGCCACCGCCTCGTCGCGCAGCAGGCGTACCTCGATCTGGTGCTCGCTCAACGCGTCGACGAGCTGGCACGCGACGTCGTGGGCCTGCGGGCGACCGGGGTGCGCGAGCAGCAGGACGCGTCGCTGGTCGGTCACGTCGTCAGCCTCTCATCCGGCTCCCCCGCTGCAGCGGTCGACACCGCGGTATCGACCTCATCCGGGCCGATCGCCGCCGGTCCCTGCCGCAGCCAGAGGAAGAACTCCACATTGCCCGAGGGGCCGGGCAGCGGGCTCACCGCCACAGCCCGAGCGCCCCACCCACGGTCGGACGCCGAACCCGCCACCGAGGTCACCGCCTCCGCACGCAACGACGGGTCTCGCACGACCCCGCCCTTGCCGACCCGGCTCCGGCCGACCTCGAACTGCGGCTTCACCATCAACACCAGGTCACCACCTTCCCCGGTGACGCCGATCAGGGCGTCCAGGACCAACGTCAGCGAGATGAACGAGAGGTCGCCGACCACCAGGTCCACCGGCTCGCCGATCACGGCCAGGTCGAGCTCGCGGACGTTGGTGCGGTCGCGCACCTCCACCCGCTCGTCCTGACGCAGGCGCCACGCCAGCTGCCCGTAGCCGACGTCGACCGCCACCACCTCCCGAGCCCCGTGCCGCAGAAGCACGTCGGTGAAGCCACCGGTCGAGGCGCCGGCGTCCAAACAGCGTCGTCCGGCGACCTCCAGCCCCTGCGGCTCGAAGGCGGCCAGCGCGCCCGCCAGCTTGTGACCCCCGCGCGAGACGTACTCCTGCCCGCCCGGGATCTCCGGGTCGGCGCGCACCACCAAGGCCACATCCGTCGTCACGCCGGTGGCGGCCTTGGTCGCGGGCGCACCCGCGACCGACACGCGTCCGTCTGCGATCAGCTCGGCCGCGTGGTCGCGCGACCGCGCCAGGCCACGCCGGACGAGCTCGGCGTCGAGCCGGAGGCGTCGCGGCGCCATCGGTCAGGCCGACTCGCCCGGATGCTCGGTGGCCCCATCGTCGGGCTGGGCGTCGAGGGCTGACCGCAAGGAGTCGTGCGCCCGCTCGAACGCCCCCAGGTGCTCGTCGAGCGGCAGGTCGTCCAGACGGTCCACGTCCGCCAACACCTGGTCGACCGACGGGACTCCCGTGGTGGACGGACCGCCGAGGTCGGTCTCCGCCGTGGACTCGTCCGCGTCCGGCTCCTCCGACGACATCGGCGGCACCTGCTCGCTCATGGCGGAAGGCTACCTCGACGTCGAGGACGAACCTGGCGGGGTCAGACCAGTCGTGTCGACCTCTCGACCCGTGCGGTCGAGGTGATCCCATGCCACGGCCGCGACAGCGGTCCACCATGCGTCCAGATCCGCGGAGGCCTCGCCCGACCCCTCGACGACCAGTCGGCCGTCCGCTTCCGACGAGAGCCAGGGACCGGCTCGGAACGACGCGCCGTCCTGCTGCGCGACGACCCCCGGACGCGTCAGAGCGGTGAGGTCGTGACCGATCCAGGTGGGACGCTCGTCCGGGCGAGCGTGTGCCACATCGGCGAGGCCGCTGACCCCGGTCATCACCAGCAGCGAGTCGGTGCCGGCCCGGTGAGCACCCTCGATATCGGTGTCGAGACGATCCCCCACCATCAACGGATGGTCTCCGTCCACCCGCAGACGCGTCTCGTCGAGAAGTGGACGCTCGGGCTTGCCGGCCACCTGAGGAGTGACCTCCGCGAACTCGCTGATCAGTCGCACGAGCAGGCCGTGTCCCGGCGCCAGCCCGTTGTCGGTCGGCAGCGTCAGGTCGGTGTTCGTCGCCAGATAGGGCAGTCCGTTGCGGATCAGGGTCGCGGCACGCATGATCACCCCCCACCGCAGGTCGGGTGCATACCCCGAGACGACGGCGACCGCGCGTGGGTCTCCGACCAGGACCGGCTCGAGTCCAGCCTCCCGGACCGCCCAGGTCAGCCCCTCGGCCCCCAGCACCGCGATCGGTGCTCCGGGCCCGTGCTGCTCCAGCAGCAATCGTGCGGCTGCCTGCGAGGACGTCACGACGTCCTCCGGACCGGCCGAGACGCCGAGCTCGCGCAGGTGGGTGGCCACCTGGTCGGGCGTCCGCGATGCGTTGTTGGTGATGAACGCGACGTGGGCGCCCGCCTCGCGCGCCTCGGCGATGCTCGCGGCTGCGTGCTCCACTGCGTGGCCGTCGACGTAGACCACCCCGTCGAGGTCGAACATCAAGAGGTCGTACGCCGTCGCCAGGCTGCCCTCGCGACGTTCCGCCACCCTCTGGCTCCTTGCTTGCTGCCCCTACGATGCACCGATGGAGTCCGGTGTCCCCACGGTCCCGCCCTACGTCGCCGGTCCCCTTCATCTCCAGCCCTTTCGGGCCTACTTGATGGCGGCGAAACGCGTCGGCGACCCGGCTTCCGCCCGGGTCTTCGCGCGACCATATCGCGGCGTGCCTCAGCGTCTGGACGCGTGGCGGCGGCGTGGCCTGGCCTCCCGCGCCGACGAGCCCTCGCTGTATCTGCACGAGTACTCCGACTCGGGTCTGACGATCCGCGGCATCGTCGGCTGCCTGGACATCTCTCGAGGCGCTGCATCGCCGCGTGAGGCTCAGGTCTTCCCCCACGAACACGTTCACCAGAAGCAGGTCACCGAGCTGGCCGCGCGCATGAGCACCATGCGAGTGAACCCGGCACCGATCCTGCTCGTCCATCGCGGGCCGGCGTCGATCCGCGAGGTGAGCCGCAAGGTACGCACCGGGTCGCCCGAGCGCGAGTACGTCGACCACGCGGGTCAGCAGCACCGCATCTGGTCGATCACCGAGTCGGACGAGCTGACCGCCGTCGATGCCGCCCTGGCCGACGCGCGTCTGATCGTCGCCGACGGTCACCATCGCTACGCGGCGTATCTCGCCCTGCACGCGAACGAGCCCACCGATGCGCACCGGACGGGTCTGGCCATGCTGATCGACCAGAACGACACCCCACTGTTCCTCGGCGCGGTTCATCGGCTGCTCCATGGGGTGACGCTCGGCGACGCGATCTCGACCGCCTCCGGCGCCGGCGCACAGGTGCGCGCCATCGACGAGGACGATGCCCTCGCCGCACTGGCCGCGGACACGCTCGTGCTCACCGACGGCGAACGCTGGGCCACGGTGAGCGTGGACCTGCCCCCCGGGACGGCCATGGTCCAGCTGCTCGACGACCTGCTGCTCGAGCGGTTGCCCACGCGGCCCTCCCGCCTCGCGTTCGCACACTCGGTCGGCCAAGCCCTGGAGCACGCCAAGCCGGGCAGGGTCATCGCCGCCCTCCTGCCTGCCGTGGACCTGGATCTGGTGACGGACGTGGTGCGCAGCGGTGGGTTGCTCCCGGAGAAGGCGACATCGTTCCAACCCAAGCCGAGCCTCGGGACGTTCATCCGTCCGCTCGACGGATGAGCCGGGCGGACGACACCTCCACCTCACACCGCGACACACGACCGCCCCCGGATGGGGCGAAGAAGCGTCGACGCAGACTTCCCTTCACCTCGACCAGGTCACCGGACCGCCAGCCCGAGACGGCTCGCGCCGGGCGCTTGGTCCACACCACGCAGTCGAGCGCATCCACCGTGACGCGGGACGCCGCCGACGGCGGTCGCCCCACGATCACGCGGAACTTCCACAGGTCGGACCCGCTGGGCAGGACCTGCTGCTCCGCGGGCTGGGACATCCGACCGACCAGGGTCACGTCGTTGACCTCGTCGGACCCGGACTCGTTGTTGGTTGACATCGCGGTCACCTCCTGGCGCGCCAGCCTCGACGTGCGCACCGACGATGACGGGAACGGGCACGGAGACCTGTGGACCGATGCTGCGCCGGCGACTCCTGTGGAAGGACCGCGGCTCACGTGCTCGAGACGCCTCACGGAAATGCCAGAAGGGGCCACCGTGAGGTGACCCCTTCTGAAGATGATGTTCGGCGGCGTCCTACTCTCCCACATCCTGTCGGGTGCAGTACCATTGGCGCTGGCTGGCTTAACTTCCGGGTTCGGGATGGGTCCGGGTGTTTCCTGGCCGCTATGGCCGCCGTAACGTTGTGAACGTGTCAAACCCTGGTTTTTGTTGGACCGGTGGGTTTGTTGGTTCAGATTCTGGTTAGTGGACGCGGGTTGTTTTGTTGGTTCTGGTTTGTTTGCTTGTTTGTCTTGTCGGTTTGTTTGTCGGTTTGTTGTTTGTGTTTTTTGTGGGTGTTTGTTGTGGTGTGGTTGTGTGGGTGACAAGCCCTCGGCCTATTAGTACCGGTCGGCTGGGCATTGCTGCTGTACACCTCCGGCCTATCGATCCCGTGGTCTGCGGGTGGCCTTACCCCATCGTGTGGGTGGGAAACCTTATCTTGAAATGTGCTTCCCGCTTAGATGCGTTCAGCGGTTATCACGTCCGGACGTAGCTAACCAGCGGTGCCCCTGGCGGGACAACTGGCACACCAGAGGTTCGTCCATCCCGGTCCTCTCGTACTAGGGACAGCTTTTCTCAAGTTTCCTGCGCGCGCGGCGGATAGGGACCGAACTGTCTCACGACGTTCTAAACCCAGCTCGCGTGCCGCTTTAATGGGCGAACAGCCCAACCCTTGGGACCTGCTCCAGCCCCAGGATGCGACGAGCCGACATCGAGGTGCCAAACCATCCCGTCGATATGGACTCTTGGGGAAGATCAGCCTGTTATCCCCGGGGTACCTTTTATCCGTTGAGCGACCACGCTTCCACTTGCCGTGGCCGGATCACTAGTTCCGACTTTCGTCCCTGCTCGACATGTCTGTCTCGCAGTCAAGCTCCCTTGTGCACTTACACTCGTCACCTGATTGCCAACCAGGCTGAGGGAACCTTTGAGCGCCTCCGTTACATTTTAGGAGGCAACCGCCCCAGTTAAACTACCCATCAGGCACTGTCCCTGGCCCAGATCATGGGCCTAGGTTAGACATCTAATACGACCAGAGTGGTATTTCAACGTTGACTCCACACACACTGGCGTGCATGTTTCACAGTCTCCCACCTATCCTACACAAGCCGTACCAAACACCAATACCAAACTATAGTAAAGGTCCCGGGGTCTTTCCGTCCTGCCGCGCGTAACGAGCATCTTTACTCGTACTGCAATTTCGCCGAGTCCATGGTTGAGACAGCGCCCAAGTCGTTACTCCATTCGTGCAGGTCGGAACTTACCCGACAAGGAATTTCGCTACCTTAGGATGGTTATAGTTACCACCGCCGTTTACTGGGGCTTAAGTTCAACGCTTCACCAGAGCAAGCTCTGGCTGACGTGTCCCCTTAACCTTCCAGCACCGGGCAGGAGTCAGTCCGTATACATCGTCTTGCGACTTCGCACGGACCTGTGTTTTTAGTAAACAGTCGCTTGGGCCTGGTCTCTGCGACCCTTCACGCTTCCCCCAGCTAGTGGGTTCACGCTCCGGGTCCCCCTTCTCCCGAAGTTACGGGGGCATTTTGCCGAGTTCCTTAACCATGGTTCTCTCGATCGCCTTGGTATTCTCTACCTGATCACCTGAGTCGGTTTGGGGTACGGGCGGCGCATGGCTCGCTAGAGGTTTTTCTCGGCAGCATAGGATCACCCACTTCGCCAGAACTGGCTCCGCGTCAGATCTCACACCCCACATTCAAGTGAGGACGGCGGATTTGCCTACCGTCCGTGCTACGTCCTTGCCCACAGACAACCATCGCTGTGGCTGGGCTACCTTCCTGCGTCACCCCATCGCTTGACTACTACCGGTTCGGGTCCCACGCTCCGCCAACCCCTGCTCACGGTCCGAAGACCACAGCTGGGAGCTGGTTTTGGGTGGTTAGCATCACCGGGGTCGTCAGGGGCGCCATGTTGCCGGTACGGGAATATCAACCCGTTGTCCATCGACTACGCCTGTCGGCCTCGCCTTAGGTCCCGACTTACCCAGGGCAGATGAGCTTGACCCTGGAACCCTTGATCATTCGGCGCCGATGTTTCTCACATCGGATTCGCTACTCATGCCTGCATTCTCACTCGCGCCGCCTCCACCCCTGGATCACTCCGGGACTTCACTGGCGGCACGACGCTCCCCTACCCATCCACACACCTGAACGACGCCCCCGCAAGGGAGACACCGCTGGGTACACGCGTGAATGCCATAGCTTCGGCGGATGACTTGAGCCCCGCTACATTGTCGGCGCGGAATCACTTGACCAGTGAGCTATTACGCACTCTTTCAAGGGTGGCTGCTTCCAAGCCAACCTCCTGGTTGTCACTGCGACTCCACATCCTTTTCCACTTAGTCACCGCTTAGGGGCCTTAGCTGATGGTCTGGGCTGTTTCCCTCTCGACTACGGAGCTTATCCCCCGCAGTCTCACTGCTGCGCTCTCACTTACCGGCATTCGGAGTTTGGCTAACGTCAGTAACCTGGTCGGGCCCATCGGCTATCCAGTGCTCTACCTCCGGCAAGAAACACACAACGCTGCACCTAAATGCATTTCGGGGAGAACCAGCTATCACGGAGTTTGATTGGCCTTTCACCCCTATCCACAGGTCATCCCCCCAGTTTTCAACCTAGGTGGGTTCGGTCCTCCACGTCGTCTTACCGACGCTTCAACCTGCCCATGGATAGATCACTCCGCTTCGGGTCTTGATCGTGCTACTCAAACGCCCTCTTAGGACTCGCTTTCGCTACGGCTCCCCCACACGGGTTAACCTCGCAACACAACACAAACTCGCAGGCTCATTCTTCAAAAGGCACGCCATCACCCCACACACCACCGAAGTGCTATGCAGGCTCTGACGGATTGTAGGCACACGGTTTCAGGTACTATTTCACTCCCCGCCAGGGGTACTTTTCACCTTTCCCTCACGGTACTTGTCCGCTATCGGTCATCAAGAAGTATTTAGGCTTGACGGGTGGTCCCGCCAGATTCACACGGAATTTCACGAGTTCCGTGTTACTTGGGAATGCGCTCACGAAGTGTGTGGCTTACACCTACGGGACTATCACCCTCTACGGTGCCACTTTCCAATGGACTTCAACTTCACCACACATTGATCACTCCGCGACCAGTCAGCAGCCCAGTCACAAACACACCCCACAACCCCACACGCACAACCCCTGCCAGGTATCACATGCGCACGGTTTAGCCTCCTCCGCTTTCGCTCGCCACTACTCACGGAATCACTATTGTTTTCTCTTCCATCCGGTACTGAGATGTTTCACTTCCCGGAGTTCCCTCCACACACCCTATTTCATTCAGGCGCGGGTAACTGGACATGACTCCAGCCAGGTTTCCCCATTCGGACACCCCCGGATCAACGCTCGGTTGCCAACTCCCCAGGGCTTATCGCAGGCTCCTACGTCCTTCATCGGCTCTTGATGCCAAGGCATCCACCACATGCCCTTCACAGCTTGTCACACACACCACCAACCCAACCCCCAACCACCACCCCACAAACACGGGGCACAACAGCCGCAGATCAGACAAGCAATGCACACAAACACACGCATATACACGTGACAGCCACAAAGAAAACACAAAAGCACGCCCCGCACAATCAACGAGACGCACCCACAATCCAAACAATCCAAACAAATTCAAACAATCAGAACAAACAAAACAGACAGCCCCCCAAAGGAGAGCCGCCTTGATGCTCGCGTCCACTATCCAGATCTCAAACAACAACCCCACACCCGACACCACACACCCACGCGTGCAGCACCAGGCCAGGACCATGATGTCCAGGGCGCCCTTGGCGTTCTTGGTGTTCCTGGGCACCCTTGGAACTGAAGCTCCAGACGCCCCCGTCGGCGAACCGACGGGCTGCGGCTGATTCTTCAGAACCCCAACAG
>CAVWZR010000017.1:75000-247372 GCA_963759515.1 uncultured Actinomycetota bacterium
GCCATCGCCAGCCCCCACACGAGGATCGCGCCGATCACGGCGCGACCCTGCCGGCGTACCCGTGACACCCAGCCACTCAGGATGCCGCCGAGCACGGCTCCGGCCGGGATGCCCGCGAACAGCAGCGCGAACGCGAGGCCACCCTCGGTGGGACCGCCGAAGCTCTGATGGGCCACCTGCGGGAACAGGGCGCGGGGCATGCCGAACACCATCGCGATGATGTCCACGACGAAGCTCATCAGCAGCACCCGGTGGCCGCGCAGGTACGCGAATCCGTCCAGTACCGCGCGCAGCCCGGGTGCACCGGCCGGCGCACCGTCGATCGGCAGCGCGGGCAGTCCGATCACGGCCCACAGCGTCGCGAACAGCGTCACCGTGTCGACGGCGTACAGGGCCGAGAAGCCGAGCACCGGGATCAGCGCCCCGCCGACGAGCGGTCCGGCGATCGCGCCCGCCTGCATGACGGTCATGTTCAAGGCGTTGGCGGCCGGGAGCTGGTGCGCGGGCAGCAGGCGCGGGAGCACGGCGCTGCGGGTCGGCTGGTTGATGGCGAAGAACGCCTGCTGGACCGCGAAGAGAGACAGCAGGAGCCACACGCTGTCGGCGCCCGCCGCCGCCTGTGCCCAGAACGCCGCGCTGGACAGGATCAGGCCGACCGTGGTGACGCGCAGGATCGAGCGCCGGTCGAGCACGTCGGCCAGTGCGCCGCCCCAGAGGCCGAACACGATCAGCGGGACGAGACCGAAGACGCCCGTGAGTCCGACGTACGCCGACGAGCCGGTGATCGCATAGATCTGCGCCGGGACGGCGACGACTGTCAGCTGGGCACCGACGACGGTGACGATGTTGGCCGTCCAGAGGCGGCGAAACGGTGTGTTCGACAACGGCGCCGTGTCTGCCAGCAGCGCACGGACCCCCACCCGCGCGACCCTATGACCTCGACTTCAGCCGCGACGCAGGGCGGTAGAGGCTGACCGTCGGCTCGTCGGGCAGGTAGAAGCGCCAGGGGCGTTCGGCGGCCGCTCGGAGGCCGACCCGCGGACCGGTGCGCACGTCCTTCGGGGCGCTCGACGGGGTCAGGGTCACGGGCGCGACCGCCAGGTCGTGCCCGTTCTGCTCGCGGCCGATGCCCAGGGCTTGGCACAGCCGCGCGGGGCCGCGAGCCAGATCTCGGTCGGTCCGAGCGGAAGGCCGTCGCGCGCGTGCCACCTCGAGGCCGTCGACGATCTCGCCGGCACGGACGAGCACGGCGCTCGCGGTGTCCTCGGGTCCGCAGACGACGTTGGCGCACCAGTGCATGCCGTAGGTGAAGTAGACGTAGAGATGGCCGGCGGGCCCGAACATCACGGCATTGCGCGGGGTGCGCCCCCGATACGCGTGCGAGCCCGGGTCGTTCGAGCCGTCGTACGCCTCGACCTCGGTCAGCCGGCAGGCGACGTCGCCGTGACGGAGCACGGCACCGAGCAGCAGTGGTGCCACCTCCAGGACCGGACGCTCGAGGAGCGCCCGGAGGTCAGCCGAGGGCGGCACGAGCGATCTGGGCGCGAGCGGCCAGCTCGGTCAGCTGCTCGCGCACCCGGTCGGGAGCCGTCCCACCGCGGCCGTCACGAGACGACACCGAGCCCTCGACGGTGAGCACGGTCCGCACCTGGGGTGTGAGATGCGACGACACCTCCGCCAGCTGCTCGTCGCTGAGGTCCGGCAGGTCGCAGCCGAGCTCCTCGCAGCGGCGTACGGCGGCGCCGGCGATCTCGTGCGCCGAGCGGAACGGCACTCCCTCGCGGACCAGCCACTCCGCCACGTCGGTGGCGAGCGAGAAGCCCTGGGGCGCGAGGGCGGTCAGCCGGGCCGTGTCGAAGGTCAGCGTCGCGACCATCCCGGTGACCGCCGGCAGCACGACCAGCAGGGTGTCGACGGAGTCGAAGACCGGCTCCTTGTCCTCCTGGAGGTCGCGGTTGTACGCGAGCGGGAGCCCCTTGAGCGTGGCCAGCAAGCCCGTCAGGTGACCGATCAGGCGGCCGGACTTGCCCCGGGTCAGCTCGGCGATGTCGGGGTTCTTCTTCTGCGGCATGATGCTCGACCCGGTCGAGAACGCGTCGTCCAGCCGGGCGAAGCCGAACTCCGCGGTCGTCCAGATGACGACCTCCTCGGCCAGCCGGCTGAGGTCGACGCCGGTCATGGCGGTCACGAAACAGAACTCCGCCACGAAGTCACGTGCTGCCGTCGCGTCGATCGAGTTGGCACTCGAGTCGGCGAAGCCGAGCTCGTGGGCGACGGCGCGCGGGTCGAGACCGAGGCTCGAACCCGCCAAGGCGCCGGACCCGTACGGCGAGTCGCCGGCCACCCGGGCATCCCAGTCACGCAACCGCTCCACGTCACGGAGGAGCGGCCAGGCATGGGCCAGCAGGTGGTGGGACAGGAGGACGGGCTGGGCGTGCTGGAGATGGGTGCGGCCGGGCATGGGGACATCGAGATGGTCATGGGCCTGTGTCGCCAGCGCGTCGACCAGGTCGACGAGGAGGTCGGTGAGGGCTCGTGCCTGGTCGCGCAGATACGCCTTGAACAGCGTCGCGACCTGGTCGTTGCGACTGCGACCGGCCCGCAGCCGGCCGCCGACCTCGGCGCCGACACGCTCGATGAGCAGCCGCTCGAGAGCGCCGTGGACGTCCTCGTCGGACGGACTCGGCAGCAGCGACCCGGCGGCGTACTCGTCGCGCAAGGTCGCGAGCCCGGTCAGCAGGGTGGCGTGGTCGTCGTCGGTGAGCAGTCCGGCACGGTGGAGCGCGTTCGCGTGCGCGACCGAGCCGGCCAGGTCGTAGGGCACGAGCCGCCAGTCGAAGTGCGTCGAGCGCGAGAGGGCCTCGAGCTCGGGCGACGGGGCGCCTTCGAAGCGGCCACCCCAGAGCTTGCCCTCGTTGGTGGTCACGTGCCCACCCTCTCCTGTCCGTCGTCCTTCGCCGAGTCGTCCTATGACGACTCGGCGTGATTTGGCTGTTTCTTTGCGCCGACTCGGCGTGATTTGGAGGTCACTTTGCGCCGACTCGGCGTCGATCGCGTGCCGGTCGCCGGGTCAGTCGGTGCCGGACTCCATCGCGGCGTTGTCGAGCGCTTCGTCGTCGGTACTGCCCTCGAGGGCGGGATTGGCCGCGATCCGCTGACCGCCACCGGCCGGCAGCTCGCCCAGGAGTACGCCGTGCTCGACCAGCACCGTGCCCTGGTCGAGCGGCTGTCCGGCGTACAGCTCCAGCTTGGACCGGGAGTCGGCGATGTCGAGGTTGCGCAGCGTGAGCTGGCCGATGCGGTCGGTGGGGCCGAACGCGGCGTTCTCGACCCGCTCCATCGACAGCTTGTCCGGGTGGTAGGAGAAATGCGGACCCTCGGTCCGCAGGATCGTGTAGTCCTCACCACGTCTGAGCCGCACCGTCACCTCTCCCGAGACCACCGACCCGACCCAGCGCTGCAACGACTCACGCAGCATCAGGGCCTGGGGGTCGAGCCAGCGGCCTTCGTACAGCAGCCGACCGAGCTCCCGACCTTGTGCGTGGTAGCTCGCGAGCGTGTCCTCGTTGTGGATCGCGTTCAGCAGCCGTTCGTAGGTGAGGAACAGCAGCGCCATGCCGGGCGCCTCGTAGATGCCGCGCGACTTCGCCTCGATGATGCGGTTCTCGATCTGGTCACACATCCCGAGTCCGTGTCGGCCGCCGATCTCGTTGACCGCCTGCACCAGGCGCACCGGCCCGTCGACCCCGTCGTACGTCGTGCCGTTCACGGCGACCGGGCGGCCTCGGTCGAAGCGGACCGTGACGTCCTCGGGCTCGATCGCGACGGACGGATCCCAGAAGCGCGTCCCCATGATCGGCTCGACCGTCTCCAGTGAGACGTCGAGGTGCTCCAGCGTCTTGGCCTCGTGGGTGGCACCCCAGATGTTGGCGTCGGTGGAGTACGCCTTCTCGGCGCTGTCGCGGTAGGGCATGCGATGGGCGGTCAACCACTGGCTCATCTCGTGGCGCCCACCGAGCTCGCTGACGAACGCGGCATCCAGCCACGGCTTGTAGATGCGCAGGTCGGGGTTGGCGAGCAGGCCGTAGCGGTAGAACCGCTCGATGTCGTTGCCCTTGAACGTCGAGCCGTCGCCCCAGATGTCGACGCCGTCCTCGTGCATCGCGCGGACCAGCATCGTGCCGGTGACCGCGCGGCCGAGCGGCGTGGTGTTGAAGTAGGCGCGGCCGCCGGAGCGCACGTGGAACGCGCCGCACGCGAGGGCCGCAAGACCCTCCTCGACCAGCGGGCCCTTGCAGTCGACGGCACGCGCCAGCTCGGCGCCGTACTCGAAGGCGCGGCCGGGGACGCTCGCGATGTCCGGTTCGTCGTACTGCCCGAGGTCGGCGGTGTAGGTGCACGGGATCGCTCCCTTGGCCCGCATCCAGGCGACCGCGACCGAGGTGTCGAGACCGCCGGAGAACGCGATGCCGACACGCTGGCCGATGGGGAGGGAGGTGAGGACCTTGCTCACGGGAGTTCTTTCGTGGTGGAGGACAGGGCCGGTTCGTGCGTGGGGGTCAGGGCGCCGGCTGCTGGGCCAGCGCCAGGAGTCGTCGCGCGATCGCCTCGCCGCCTTGGGGGGCACGGCTCATCACCAGCACCGTGTCGTCGCCGGCGATGGTGCCGAGGACGTCGGCGTACTCGATCTTGTCCATCGCCGAGGCCAGGAACTGGGCCGCGCCCGGCGGCGTGCGCAGCACGACCAGGTTGGCGCTGGCATCGGCACTGACCAGGAGCTCGGCGAGCAGTCGGCTGAGCCGATGGCCGGCAGCCGCGGTCTCGCCCGGCGCCGCCGGACGCCGGTCGCCACCCTCGGCCGGGACGGCGTACACCAGGGACCCGGACTGCGTACGCACCCGGACCGCGTCCAGCTCGACCAGGTCGCGCGACAGCGTCGCCTGGGTGACCTGCACACCGCGCGCCACGAGCAGGTCGAGCAGCTCGGGCTGGGAACGCACCTCGTGGGTCGCCAACAGCTCCACGATCAGCTGGTGACGTGAGTTCTTGGTCGAGGGCCGGCGCGCCGCCTGGGTCACAGCGGCACCTCCTCGAGGTCGACCGACGCTCGCATCAGCCAGGTGATGATCGCCTTCTGCGCATGCCGGCGGTTCTCCGCCTCGTCCCAGACCACGCTCTGCGGGCCGTCGAGGACGTCGGAGTCGATCTCCTTGCCGCGGTACGCCGGCAGGCAGTGCATCACGATCGCCTCCGTGGCGGCGAGGCTCACCAGCTCGCCGGTGACGGCGTACGCCGAGAACGCGGCCAGCCGGTCGGCCGCCTCCTCCTCCCGGCCCATCGACACCCACGTATCGGTGACCACGACGTCCGCGCTCGTGGCGGCCATCCGCGGGTCGGTCAGCACCTTGGCGGTGGCCCCGGTCTGGGCACCGATCTCGCGGGCCCGCTCGACGTACTGCTCCTCGGGTTGGTGACCCTCGGGCGCGGCGATCCGCACGTGCATCCCGGCCGTCGCGCCGGCGAGGAGCCAGGAGTTGCCCATGTTGCAGGCGCCGTCCCCGACGAAGGCGACTGTGAGCCCCGCGAGCTCGCCCTTCCGCTCGCGGACCGTGAGCAGGTCGGCCAACAGCTGGCACGGGTGGAACTCATCGGTCAGCGCGTTGATCACCGGCACGCCCGCGTGCTCGGCCATCTCTTCGAGGGCGGACTGCGCATACGTCCGCCACACGATCATCGACGCCTGACGGCCGAGGACGCGCGCGACGTCGGCCACCGACTC
Source organism: uncultured Actinomycetota bacterium (assembly GCA_963759515.1). Lineage (GTDB taxonomy): Bacteria > Actinomycetota > Actinomycetes > Propionibacteriales > Nocardioidaceae > Nocardioides. The sequence goes on from CAVWZR010000017.1 coordinate 80,780, forward strand.
ACGCTGGCCGATCCCGGCCAGCGACCCGTCGACCATCATCGGGTTCCCACCGAGCTCGGCGATGCCCGCGGCGAACGACGCCTGCGTGCGCAGCGTCGGCTTGTCGTAGATCGTGGCCACGGTGCGAGGTCCCGCCAGGCTGTGGGAGTCGTACGGCGCCTGCTTGAGCGAGGCGGCCAGGCTCAGCACCTCGTGCTGCTCCGCCGGGCTGAGGTCGTCGTCGCGGAGGAAGTGTCGGGTCATCCAGTGGCTCCGTTGTCTGCGGGATCGTCGACTGCATCTTCGAGGATCCCCGGCCACGCCGCCAGGAACGCCTCCGCCTCATCGTCGCCGAGGACGAGAGGCGGGGCCAGCCTCACGGTGTGTGGGCCGGTCGCGTTGACGATGAACCCGTGCTCGCGGGCCGCCGTCACGACCCGCGGGGCCTCCGCGGTGACGTCGATGCCGATGAGGAGCCCACGGCCACGCACCCGCGTCACCTCCGGACGACCTGCAACCCCTCGACGCAGCCGTTCGCCGAGGAGGAGGGCACGCTCGAGGAGGCCCTCGTCGATGATCGCGTCGAGCACCGCGAGCGCGGCTGCGCAGGCGACCGGGTTGCCGCCGAAGGTCGTGCCGTGGTGGCCGGGTTGCAACAGGTCACCGGCGACGCCGAGCCCGACGCAGGCACCGATCGGGATCCCGCCCCCGAGCCCCTTCGCGAGCGTCACGACGTCAGGGGCGACGTCGGTGTCGGCCGCGGCGCAGAACCACGAGCCCGTGCGGCCGATCCCGGTCTGCACTTCATCGAGCCAGAGCAGCGAGCCGTGCTCGCGGGTGATCCGCCGGGCCTCGGCCAGGTAACCGGTCGGCGGCTCGACCACGCCGGCCTCACCCTGGATCGGCTCGAGGACCACCGCTGCCGTCCGGTCGGTGACGGCGGCCGAGAGCGCGGCGGGATCGCCGTACGGCACGAACGTGACGTGGCCGGGCAGGGGCTCGAACGGCTCGCGGTACGCCGCCTTCGCGGTGAGGGCGAGCGCCCCCATGGTCCGTCCGTGGAACGACCCCTCGGCGGCGACGAGATGGGTGCGCCCGGTCCGCCGCGTCATCTTGAGGGCCGCTTCGTTCGCCTCGGTGCCGGAGTTGGTGAAGAACACCTTGCCGATCACCCGATCCAGCTCCTGAGGAGCGGCCTCCTCGGCCCTGGGGGGGCCAAGGAGGCCGAGGAGGCGCTCGGCCAGGGTGATCTGCGGATCGCTGGCGAAGAAGTTCGAGACGTGACCGAGCGTGGAGAGCTGCCGGGTGACGGCCTCCACCACGGCGGGGTGGGCGTGACCGAGGGAGTTGACGGCGATGCCCGCCAGGAGGTCCACGTACTCGCGGCCGTCCTCGTCCCACACCCGAGCGCCCTTGCCTCGCGTGAGGACGAGCTGCGGTGGGCCGAACGTGTTCATCAGCGCGGCGGCGTACCGCTCGGTGGAGGCGCTCATGCCCCGGCCTTCCGGACCAAGGTCTCGACGCCGGGGAGCACCTGGGTCCCGACGCCTTCGTCGGTGAACAGCTCGAGCAGCACGGCATGCGGCTCGCGACCGTCGACGACGGTGGCGCGAGGGACACCCTCCTGCACGGCCTGGAGGCAGGCACCCATCTTGGGAACCATGCCCGCCGCCAGGCTCGGCATGAGGAGGGCGAGCTCCTCCGGGCTGATCTCCCCGATCACGTCGTCACTGGCCGGCCAGTCACGGTAGAGGCCCTCCACGTCGGTCAGCACCAGCAGCTTCTCCGCGCCCAGGGCCACCGCGAGCGCCGCCGCGGCGGTGTCGGCGTTGACGTTGTGCACGACGCCGTCGGTGTCGGGAGCCACGCTCGAGATGACCGGGATGCGACCGGCCTCGAGCAGGTCGAGGACCGCCTCCGGCCTGACCTCGGCGACCTCGCCGACGAGGCCGAGATCGACCTCTTCGCCGTCCACGACCGTGTTGGTACGCCGGGCGGTGAACAGGCCGGCGTCCTCGCCGGACAGGCCGACGGCGAGAGGACCGTGCTCGTTGACCAGGCCCACCAGCTCTCGCTGGACCTGGCCGACGAGCACCATCCGGACGACATCCATCGCCAGCGGCGTGGTGACGCGGAGGCCACCCTTGAACTCCGACTCGATGCCGAGGCGGTCGAGCATGGCCGAGATCTGGGGGCCACCGCCGTGCACCACGACCGGCTTGAACCCGGCGAACCGGAGGAAGGCGACGTCCTCGGCGAAGGCACGCTTGAGCGTCTCGTCGGTCATGGCGTGGCCGCCGTACTTCACCACCACGACCTTGCCGTGGTAGCGCTTCAGCCACGGCAGCGCACCGGCGAGGGTGGCCGCCTTGGCCGGGTCGGGTCCGGTTGTGGTCACCGGTGGTAGCTCCTGGGTGCTCATGAGGAGTAGGCCGAGTTCTCGTGGACGTAGGCGTGGGTCAGGTCGTTGGTCCAGACCGTCGCGCGGGCGTCGCCGGCCTTCAGGTCGACGGTGACGGTCACGTCGCGTGGCTTCAGGTCGACGGTCGCGGGGTCCGCCGCCGGCGTGGACCGTCGACAGACCCAGACCCCGTTCATGGCGACGTCGAGGTCGGCGGGGTCGAAGGCGGCCCGGGTGGTGCCGATGCTCGCGAGCACGCGGCCCCAGTTCGGGTCGTTGCCGAAGACGGCGGCCTTGAAGAGGTTGCTGCGGGCGATCGAGCGGCCGACCTCCACGGCGTCGTCCTCCGAGGCCGCATGCACCACCGTGATGGCGATCTCGTGCTCGGCGCCCTCGGCGTCGGCGAGCAGCTGCCGGGCCAGGTCGGTGCAGGCGTGGGTGAGCGAGTCGGTGAGGTCGGTCCGGGTCGGGGTGATCCCGCTCGCCCCGCTCGCGAGGACGGTGACGGTGTCGTTGGTCGACATGCAGCCGTCGGAGTCGAGCCGGTCGAAGCTGACCCGGGTCGCGGCCCGCAGCGCGGCGTCGAGGTCCTCGGCGCTCGCGACCGCGTCGGTGGTGAGGACGACGAGCATCGTGGCGAGCTGCGGCGCCAGCATCCCGGCACCCTTGGCCATGCCGGCGACCGACCAGCCTTCGCCGTCGACGACGACCTGCTTGGGGACGGTGTCGGTGGTCATGATCGCCGCGGCCGCGTCGGGTCCGCCCCCCGTGCCCAGTCCGGCGTACGCCGCGTCCACGCCGGCGAGCACCTGCGCCCGGTCGTTGGCCATCCCGATCAGGCCGGTGGAGCAGACGACCACGTCGACAGCGCCGATCCCCAGGTGCTCGGCGACCCGCTCGGCGACGGCGTGCGTCGTCTGGAACCCGTCCGGTCCGGTGTAGCAGTTGGCTCCGCCGGAGTTGAGCACGACCGCGCGGACGATGCCGTCCTTGACGACCTCCTTGCTCCAGAGCACCGGGTTGGCCTGGCAGCGGTTGGCCGTGAAGACGCTGGCGGAGATGTGCGACGGCCCGTCGTTGACCACGAGTGCGACGTCCTTGGCGCCGGAGGCCTTGAGCCCGGCTGCGACACCGGCCGCCCGGAAGCCGCGGGGATGCGTCACGCTCATCGGAGTCCCTCCTGTCCCGGGCGCACCAGGCAGGGGGCACTTCTATCGCTTGTCAGGGGTTGCAACGCCTGACCAGCGACGGGTTCCCCGGCCAACCGGGGAATCCCGCAGCAGGTCACGGCGCCACCCCGACCGTGGAGAGGCCGAGGGTCTCGTCGAGGCCGAGGGCGAGGTTCATCGACTGGATCGCGCCACCCGCCGTGCCCTTCGTCAGGTTGTCGATCGCTCCCACGGCGACCAGGCGTCCGGCCGCCTCGTCGACCGTGACCTGGAGATGGCAGGCGTTGCTTCCGTGCACCGCCTGGGTCTGCGGCCAGGCGCTCTCGGGAAGGACGTGGACGAACGGCTCGGCGTCGTACGCCTTGAGGTAGGTCTCGCGGACCTCGGTCGCACCGACCCCGGGCGCGAGGGGCGCCGAGCACGTGGCGAGGATCCCCCGCGGCATCGGCACCAGCACGGGCGTGAAGCTCACCGTGACGGGGTGGTCCGTCAGGGCTGCGAGGTTCTGCACGATCTCGGGGGTGTGCCGATGCACCCCGCCGACGCCGTACGCCGACGCGTTGCCCATCACCTCGCTCCCGAGCAGGTGCGGCTTCGGCGCCCTGCCGGCGCCGCTCGTGCCCGACGCGGCGACCACGACGACGTCGGGGAGCACCGATCCGGCGGCGACCGCCGGCGCCATGGCCAGGGTCGTGACCGTCGGGTAGCAGCCGGGCACGGCGATCCGACGTGCGCCGGACAGCACCTCCCGTTGGCCCGGTAGCTCCGGCAACCCGTAGGGCCACGCGCCCGCATGCTCGCCGCCGTAGAACGCCGCCCACTGGCCGGCATCATGCAAGCCGGAAGTCGGCCCCGCAGTCGACGACCAGGACGTCGTCCGGCAGCGCCGACGCGAGGTGCGCCGACTGCCCGTGCGGCAGGGCCAGCAGGACGACGTCGTGGTCCGCCAGGGTCGCGGCCGTGGTGTCGGCGAGCACCCGATCGGCGAGTGGCGTGAGGTGCGGCTGGAGCGACCCGAGCCTCTGTCCCGCGTTGCTCCCCGCAGTCACTGCGCCGATCTCGACGAGCGGATGCGCCAGGAGGAGACGCAGCAGCTCGCCGCCGGCGTACCCAGTGGCACCGGCGACCGCGACCCTGAACGAGCTCATGGTGCATGATCATACTGAATAGTGCATGTTCATGCCATTTGGGGTGCGACCACGGCCCCGACGTACGGGTCGCGTCTGTCGATGGTCGCGACTAAGTTCGCCCCATGGCACGACTCGACCACACGACGTACCTCCAGCACATCGAAGACGAGTCACGGCGATTCCGCGAGGTGCTCGCCGAGTGCGACCCGAGGGCCGACGTGCCGTCGTGCCCCGACTGGCGCGCGGACGACCTGCTGTGGCACCTCGGCGAGGTGCAGCACTGGTGGACGTGGATGGTGGAGCACCGGCCCAAGGGCCCCGAGGAGTACCCCGAGCCCGAGCGCCCTGGTGACTACGCCGGGCTGCTCGCGTTCTACGACGCGCAGTACACCGCGCTCGTCGAGGCACTCGGCTCCGCTGACCCGGCCGAGGAGGCCTGGACCTGGCACCCCGACCTCAAGAACGTCGCCTTCATCTACCGCCGCCAGGCCCACGAGGCGTTGATCCACCGTCGCGACGCGGAGCTCGCCGCCGGCACCGTCACGGCGTTCCCGGCCGATCTCGCGGCCGACGGTGTCGACGAGGTGCTCGACATCATGTACGGCGGGTGTCCGCCCTGGGGTGAGTTCTCCCCGCTCCCCCACTACATCCGGCTCGACCTGACCGACACCGGAGACCGGGTGTGGGTGCAGCTGGGTCGCTTCCACGGCACCGACCCCGACGGCATCGAGCACTCGGAGGACGACCTCCACGTCGTCGCCGACCCGGGCGTGGAGCCCGACGCGGTCATCTCCGGCACCGCCGAGGCCCTCGACGCGCGCATCTGGCGCCGCGCCGACGGCGCCGAGACTCATCTCGCGGGGAGTCTCGAGATCGTCGACCGCTTCCGCGCGATCATCCACCAGCCGATCACGTAGGCGGCGCGGGAGTCACCGCTCCTGTTCGCCCTCAGGCGGACAGCCAGTCGGCGAACGACTCGAAGCCGAACGGGCGGCCGAGGAAGTCCTCGACCAGGTCGGCGGCGTCCTTGCGTCCACCTTGCACGAGGATCCGATCGCGGTAGCGGGTCGCCACCTCCTCGTCGAACAGGTCGTCACGGTCGAAGGCCGAGAACAGGTCCTTCGCGATCACCAGCGACCACATGTAGGTGTAGTAGCTGCTGGTGTAGCCCGCGAGGTGACCGAACCCGGCGTACATGTGGGTGCCGGCCACGGGCGACAGCATGGAGTAGGTCGACTGCAGGTCGAGGGTCGCGGCGGAGATGCCTGCGCCGTCGGGCGGCGGGTTCTCGTGGAGACCGTAGGAGATCGCGGCGTAGTACATCTGTGAGCGCGCGGTCAGGCCCTTGGCGAACTCGTCGGCCTCGCGCATGCGCGCGACGAGCTCCGCCGGGATCGGCCGGCCGCTCTCGTCCAGCGCGAAACCCTGCAGCACCCCGGCATCCCAGGCCCACTCCTCGAGCAGCTGCGACGGGGCCTCGACGAAGTCCCACTCGGTGGCGACGCCGGCGAACTGCGCCCAGCGCTGGTCCCCCGCGAGCACGTGGTGGAGGAGGTGTCCGAACTCGTGAAAGAGGACGACCACGTCGCCGTGCTCCATGAGCACACGTGGGAAGTTGCAGACCAGGACCCCCTCCGGAGACTGATGCCCTGACACACCGTCGGTGAGCGTGAACTGGGCCGCGTGGTTGAACTTGTTCTCGCGAGGGTGGAGATCGAGGTGGATGCGCCCGAGGCTGCGGTCGCCGAGTGAGACGTCGTACGACGCGACGTCCGCGTGCCAGGTGTCCGCCGCCACCGGCGTGTAGGTCACGCCGAACAGCCGCGCGGTCACGTCGAGCAGCCCCTGCCGCACGCGCTCGAACGAGAAGTAGCGCCGGACCTCCTGTGCGTCGACGTCGTGCTGCTCACGACGCAGCAGCTCGGAGTAGTGGGTGGAGTCGGCGCCGTCGAGCGAGTCGACGTCGGGCCGGTCCTGCCGGATGCGCTCGAGCAGCGCGTCGCGGTCGCGGAGGGCCGAGGCCTCGGCGGCCTTGCTGATCTTGTCGATGAACGACCCGATCGCATCACCGGTCTCGATCATCTTGACCTCGGCGTCGTACGTCGGCCAGCCGGCGTACCCGAGCAACGTCGCCAGCTCGCGCCGCAGGGCCAACATCTCGACGAGGACGTCGTCGTTCGCCGGCCACCCCTGGTTGAGAAACGCCGTGTAGACCGCCAGGCGCGCGTCGCGGTCACTCGCGAACTTCAGCATCGGGAAGACGTCGGGGTACGCCAGCGTCAGCTCGACGAGCCCCTCGTCGTCGGCCGGGTGCTCGTCGATCCAGTCCTGCGGGAGTCCGCCGAGCTGCTCGGGCCGGAGCTTGACCGTCGTCTGGTCGTCGTTGATGTGGCGCTGGAAGGTCTGGGTCAGCTCGGTCTGACGCTCGTTGATCGCACGGACGCGCTCACGCACCTCGGGGTCGCGGTCGACCCCCGCACGGCGGAAGTCGCGCAACGCGAAGTTGCGGACCCGCTCGGCCTCGTCGTCCAGGCCCGAGGTGCGCTCCTCCGCGTCGTCGACGACCATCAGGTCGTAGACCTCGCGGTCGAGCGAGAGGTCGGTCTGGAGCTTCGACGCCTCGAGCTGGGCGCGCTCGGCCTGCTCGCGGATGTCTCCGTCGGGGTGAACCTGCTGGATGAGGCTGCTGGCGGCGAAGGCGTTGCCCAGCGCGACCGTGATCTCGTTCCACCGATCGAGCAGGTCGGCGGCGCGGCGGGGCCGATCGGCCTTGATCGCCGCCACGAGGTCGCGCACCCGATCCAGCTGGTCGGTCGTACGGGTGGCCAGCCAGGACGACCACGCGTCGGTCCCGGCGTCGGCGGCAGGCATGGTCAGCGGGGCGAGATCGGTCACGTCCGTGACGCTACAGGCGGGCGCGCCCCTGGTCCCGGGACCTTCCCTACCGATCAGGTAACGCCGAGTCGTCGTATGACGACTCGGCGTGATTTCGAGGTCACTTCGCGCCGACTCAGCGCTGGACGGCTCCGACCGCTGCCGCGGCCGCTGCGACTGCGGCGTCGCGCGCGGCGGCGGTCTCGGCCTCGGTCAGGGTGCGATCTGGGGCGCGGAAGCGGAGGGCGAAGGCGAGGGACTTCTTGCCCTCGCCGACCTGCGGCCCGGTGAACACGTCGAAGAGCCGGATGCTCTCGAGCAGCTCACCCGCCCCCTCGCGCAGGGCGTGCTCGACCTGCGACGCGTGGACGGAGTCGTCGACGACCAGCGCGACGTCCTCCTTGGCCAGCGGGTGGTGGGAGACGGCGGGCGCGGCCGGGATCTCGACGCTGCGCGCCATCAGCGCGTCGAGGTCGATCTCGAGGACGGCCGTACCCCGGGGCAGTCCGTACGCCGCACACACGCGCGGGTGGAGCTCTCCGGCATGCCCGATCTCCTGGTCGCCGAGGCAGACCAGCGCGCACCGACTCGGGTGCCACGGCATCCGGCTCGTCTGCCGGACCTCGACCTCGACCCCGAGCTCACCGGCCAGCTCCCGGACGATCTCGACCGAGTCGGACCAGTCGGCCGCACGGCCGTCGCCCCACCAGCCGTCGCGGTCGCGCTCGCCGGCCAAGACTGCGGCGAGGAAGAGTGGTTGTTCGGGGATCGCGTCGAAGAGCTTCTCGAGCTCGGCCGCGCTCGGGCGCCACTCCACGCCGTACACGGGCGCCGCCCCCCGGTTGGTCGGGAACGCGACCGTCCCGGTCTCGAACAGGGCGACGCCGGTGGCACCGCGGCCGAGGTTGCGAGAGGCCGCGTCGAGGATCCCGGGCAGAAGCGTCGTCGTGTAGAGCGGCTTCTCGGAGGACAGCGGGTTGGAGAGGCGTACGGCGCGCCGCAGCACGTCGTCGTCGGGCAGTCCCAGCGCGTCGAAGGTGTCGTCGCCGACGAACGGGAAGCTGACCACCTCCACGCAGCCCAGCCCGGCGAGCGTGCGCCCGATCCGGCGGCGCAGGCGCTGCCGGCGGGTGAGGCCGCGACCCACCGGCGGCACCGGGATCACCGACGGCACCTGGTCGTAGCCGACGATCCGGACGACCTCCTCGACGAGGTCGTACGGGTCGGTCAGATCCGGTCGCCACGGCGGTGGGGTCACGGTGAGCCGACTCTCCCCGGCCACGTCGGCGCCGATGGCTCGCAGGTTGGCCACGACCTGCGCGGAGTCGATCGGCAGCCCGGCGACGTCCGCCGACAGCTCGACCGCGAGCGGGATGGGCGCCGGCTCCGGGGGCGTCCCGACGACCGTCACTCCCGGCGAGACGCTTCCCCCGCCGTACGCCGTCAACAGCTCGGCGACGCGGTCGGCTGCGACCTCGCAGATCGTCGGGTCGACACCGCGCTCGTTGCGCTTGCCGGCCTCGGAGGTGAGCCGGTGCCGCTTGCCGGTGCGGAACATCGAGACCGCGTCCCAGTGGGCGGCTTCGATCACGACGGTGGTGGTGGCGTCGGACATCTCCGTCGTCGCACCGCCCATCACGCCGCCCAGCCCGATCACACCGGAGTCGTCGCACACCACGAGGTCCTCGGTCGAGAGCTCGCGGACCACCCCGTCGAGGGTCGTGAGACGTTCGCCCGCGGTGGCGCGCCGGACGACGATCGAGCCCTGCAGCCGGTCACCGTCGTACCCGTGGATCGGACGACCGGTCTCGAGCATCACGTAGTTGGTGACGTCGACGGCGAGCGAGATCGGCCGCATCCCGGCGAGCCGCAGCCGGTTGCGGAGCCACGCCGGCGACTCCGCGGTCGGGTCGAAACCGGTCACGGTGCGAGCGACGAAGACGGGGCAACCGTCGGCGTCCTCGACCCGCACCGGGTAGCCCTCGCCGTTCGCCGCGGGGACCTCGCGCAGGCACGGGTCGGTGTACGGCGTACCGAACCCCATCGCCGCCTCGCGCGCGACGCCGCGCAGCGACAGCGCGTAGGCCCGGTCGGGGTTGATCTCGAACTCGATGACCTCCTCGTCGAGCCCGAGCACCGGACGCGCGTCGTCACCCGGCTCCCCTGCGTCGGGCGCCAGCACGATGATCCCGTCGTGGTCCTCGCCGATGCCGAGCTCGCGAGCCGAGCAGATCATCCCGGCCGAGACGTGGCCGTAGGTCTTCCGCGCAGAGATCTCGACGTTTCCCGGCAGCACTCCCCCGGGCAGCACGACGACCACCAGGTCGCCGACCGCGAAGTTGTGCGCACCGCAGACGATTCCCTGGGGATCACCCGTCCCGTTGGCGTCGGCGACGTCCACCGTGCACCAGTTGATCGTCTTGCCGTTCTTCTGCGGCTCCGACTCGAGGGTGAGCACGCGACCGACGACCAGCGGACCCTCGATCTGGGCCCCCGGTCGCTCGAGCGACTCGAGCTTCAGGCCGAGCGAGGTCAGCTTCCGGGCGAGCTCGTCCGACGCGAGGTCGGGCGGGAGGTCGGCGTACTCGCGGATCCAGGAGACGGGCGCACGCATGTGGGTGGTCTCTCTCGTCGGTGCTGCGGTGTCGTTGGTCGGAGGCTAGAACGGAGGCCAGGCGCCGGTCACCAGTCGGTGCCGAACGCCGAGGCGAATCGCACGTCGCCCTCGAACAGCGCGCGCAGGTCCTCCGCACCGCTGCGGAACATGAACGACCGGTCGATGCCCATGCCGAACGCGAAGCCGCGGTAGCGCTCCGAGTCGATGCCGCAGGCAGCGAGCACCCGCGGGTTGACCACACCGCAACCACCCCACTCGATCCAGCCCTCGCCCTTGCAGGTGCGGCAGGCGTCGACGGCCGGCGCCTCGCCGCGGCAGACGAAGCAGACCATGTCCACCTCGGCGGACGGCTCGGTGAAGGGGAAGTACGACGGCCGGAAGCGCGTCGTGATGCCGTCGCCGAACATCTGCTCGGCGAAGTGGTCGAGGCTCCCCTTGAGGTTGGCCATCGTGATGCCCTCGTCGACGACGAGCCCCTCGACCTGGTGGAACATCGGTGAGTGGGTCGCATCGAACGGGTCGGTGCGGAACACGCGCCCCGGGCAGATCACGTAGATCGGCGGCGTCCGCTCGAGCATCGTCCGCGCCTGGACCGGTGAGGTGTGGGTGCGCAGGACGAGGTGGTCCTCGGCCGGCTCGGTCCAGAACGTGTCCTGCATGGTGCGGGCCGGGTGATCGGGCCCGAGGTTGAGGGCGTCGAAGTTCAGCCACTCGGCTTCGAGCACCGGTCCCTCGGCGACCTCCCAGCCCATGGCGACGAACAGGTCGGCGATGTAGTCGCTCATCAGGGTCAGCGGGTGACGCGAGCCGCGAGGGCGGCGGCCGCTCGGCAGCGTCACGTCGACCGTCTCCTCGACCAGCATCCGCTCCTCGGCCTCGGCCTCGAGCACGGCCGTGCGCTCGGTGACGGCTTGGCTGACCGCACCACGTGCCTGACCCACGCGCTGCCCGGCCTCCTTGCGCGCTTGCGGTGGGAGCGCGCCGATCTCACGGTTGGCGAGGGCCAGCGGTGACCGGTCGCCCGCGTGGTCGAGGCGCGCCTGCTTGAGCTCGGCCAGGTCACCCGCGCCGGCGATGGCCGTCAGCGCCGCGTCGCGCATGGCGATCACCTGCTCGGTCTGGAGCGGCGTGACCTCGACCGGGTCGTAATCGGTGTTGGGGCCCGACATGGGTGCCTTTCGCGGTGCCTCGCGTGCGGTCTGACAGGTCAAGTCTAGGAACGGCGTGCCGCGCGCGGCGATCGGGTTTCGCCTCGCGGGCTCACCACCGCTACGAGCCGGCCGCGAAGGCCGGCCACGTGGTGATGATCCGAGCCCCGCCTTCGGGAGCGTCGTCGATCGCCACGGTGCCGCCGTGCGCCCGGACCAGGCCGCTGACGAGGTACATCCCCAGACCCGAGCCACCACGCTGGCCGGTCGTCCAGAACTTGGTGAAGGCCCGTTGCCGGATCTCCGGCGAGATGCCGTCACCGGAGTCGTCCACGTGCAGGACGACCATGTCGCCCTCCTTGGACGCCGTCACGTGGACCGGGTCGGAGCCGTGGCGGATGGCGTTCTCGATCAAGTTGGTCAGGACCTGGGTGAACTTGTCCGGATCGGCCCAGATCTCGGGAAGGTCGTCGGGCGCCCGGAAGTCGATGCGGTGGGGCGCTCCGGCACGCACGCTGTCGATCACGCGACCGGTGAGCGTCTCGACGTCACAGTTGCGCGGGTGCATCGACAGCCGACCGGTGTCGAGCCGGGCCACGTCCAGCAGCTCGGTGATCAGGCGGCTGAGCCGGTCGGAGTCGGCGTGGACCGTGGTCAGCATCAGCTTCTTCTGGTCGTCGTTGAGCCGGTCCCAGCGGTTGAGGAGCGCCTGGACGAACCCCTTCACGCCGGTCAGCGGGGAGCGCAGCTCGTGGGCGACGGTGGCGACGAGGTCGGAGCGGTCGCGGTCGAGGCGGGCCCGGGCGCGTCCGGAGCGGAGGCTCACGGCGACGTCGGTCACCGGACCGAGCGACGGGGCACGGTGGATGCGAGCGGTGACCAGCACCTCCTCGCCGGCCGACGTGATCCACGACTGCTCGGGTACGCCGGTGCGCGTCACCAGCCCGTCGTACGGCTTGGTGCAGGCCACCCAGCCCGCGCCGTCCTGGTTGGAGATCGTGAGCACCTCGGCCAACGGGCGTCCTTCGGCCCCGGTCCGCGTCGTGCCGAGCAGGGACGCCGCACGATCGTTGACGAGCCGCACGACACCGTCCCCGTCGGCGATCACCACGCCATCGGGCAGGGAGTCGACCGCCTCGCGTGCGTCCACGACCATGTGGCCGGCGACGTCATCGGGCGCGTCAGGCGCGACGTGAGGATCGCGGGCTGGTGTCACGCACCGAAGCGTAACGGCGGAAGCGGGTCCGCGAAGCGGCGATCACCGGGCACGGCCGAGTCGCTCCCCGAGCGGCGATGGTGCTGTGGGCGGCCCCTCCCCCCGGCGGGGCCGCACCGACAACATTGGGTGGACAGCCCCTCCCCCGCGGGGCCCGTCCGAGTGTCCGCATCTCGGGTATCACGAACACGTTGTAAGATAGTGGCGATATCCACGTTGGACAACTGATTTCGAAGTTTTTTTCAAACTTTGCTCTGGAAAGAGTGGATCCATGCTCGTCTCTGAGCTGGCGGAACGCGCCGACGTTCCCCTGGCCACCGTCAAGTACTACCTGCGGGAAGGGCTGCTCCCCGCAGGCGAGACGACAGGTCCGCGGCGCGCCGAGTACGACGAGGACCACCTCCGCCGGCTGCGGGTGCTGCGGATGCTGCGCGAGGTCGGCGGGGTCCCCGTCACGAGCCTGCGACAGGTGGCCGACGCGCTCGACGACGCGACCTTGTCCGTCCACGACGTCATGACGCTGGTGGCGGACGTGATCACCGCCGGGCCGACCATCGACGCCGATCCGCCCTCGCTCGAGATCGTCGACGAGGTGCTCGCGGCGATCGGCTGGAGCGGCGTCCGCACCGAGTCGATGGATCGGCTCCGCCTCGCGGCCCTGGTCTCGCTGCTCAACGGGCCGGGCCCGCTCGGGGCCAGCGTCGAGGTCCTCACGTTCTACGCCGGTGTCGCCGACCAGCTGGCGCGTGCCGAGGTCGCGCTGGTCGACGACACCACCGAGCGCTCGGAGCTGCTCGAGCAGATGGTGACCGGATCGGTCGTCTACGGCCAGGTGTTCGAGCTCCTCCGTCAGCTCGGGCACGAGCACCATCACCAGGTACGCACCGTGAGGACGGTCGCTCCCACCGGACCGGCGGCTCCGGCCACGACCCCGGTCTAGTCTCGGCTGCGCCGCACCCGTGCGGTTTCGTGCAGGCAGATCGCCGCCGCGGTGGACAGGTTGAGGCTCTCGGCAGTACCGGTGATGGGGATGCGCACGCGGTGGTCGGCCAGCTCGGCCACCTCGGGTGGCAGGCCCCGGGCCTCGTTCCCGAACAGCCATGCCGTCGGCCGGGCGAAGAGGTCTCCGGCATCGTCCAAGGTCAGCTCGCCGTCGCCGTCCGCGGCCAGGACCACGAAGCCTGCCTCGCGTGCCGACGCCACGGCGACCGCGGCCTCGGGCTCGACGACGATCGGCAGGTGGAAGACGCTGCCCGCACTGGCACGGACGGTCTTGGGGTTGTAGACGTCGACGGACGTCCCGGCCAGCACGACCGCCCGCACGCCGAGCGCGTCCGAGGTGCGGACCAGCGTGCCGGCGTTGCCGGGGTCGCGTACGTCGGCCGCGATGGTCACGGTGCGGTCGGCATGCGACAGGGCCTGATCGAGGGGGACGTCCAGGAACGAGCACACGGCCACGACCCCCGCTGGGGTGACGCTGTCACTCAGGGAGGCGAGGGCACGGTCGTCGACGTACGACACGCGCGGCGCGGCCGCCACCAGCCCGGCGTACTGCTCGGCGGCGGCGGGGGTCACGAAGAGCTCCGTGGCGACACCCCGCTCGATCGCCGCCTCGACGGCGTTCGGGCCGTCGGCAAGGAACAGCCGCCGCTCGGTGCGGACCGATCGGCGGCTGAGCTTGCGTGCCTCCTTGACGCGACCGCTCGTGCCGGTGAGCAGAGCGCCGGCCGTCAGCGGCACGTCGGGCACCAGGGCCTCAGGAAGCCTTGGGCGCGTTGACGTCCTCGGGCAGTGCGGCCTTCGCGGTCTCCACGAGAACGGCGAACGCCGGCGCGTCGTTGACGGCCAGGTCGGCCAGGATCTTGCGGTCGACCTCGACGCCGGCGAGGTTCAGGCCTTGGATGAACCGGTTGTAGGTCATCCCGTTGGCCCGAGCAGCTGCGTTGATGCGCTGGATCCAGAGCCTGCGGAAGTCGCCCTTGCGCGCCTTGCGGTCTCGGTAGCTGTAGACCAGCGAGTGGGTGACCTGCTCCTTGGCCTTGCGGTACAGGCGCGAGCGCTGCCCGCGGTAGCCGCTGGCGCGCTCGAGGGTGGTTCGGCGCTTCTTGTGGGCGTTCACTGCCCGCTTGACGCGTGCCATGGTTCGTTACTCCTAGTTTTGTTCGCTCTGTCTCGTTGGGTGGCTCGCGCGCAAGCGCGCGTCGCCATTCGCTGTGGCGAGCGCCCCGGCTTCGCCGGGTCGCTCAGTCCTCGCTCATCGACCGAGCAGCCGCTTCGCTGCCTTGGTGTCGGCCTTCGAGACCTCGACGTAACCGCTCTTCTGGCGGTGCTTCTTGCGGCTACCGGTGGTCGGCGCCGACGCGAACGCAGCGCCGGACTTCCGGCCGGTCTGCAGTCGGCGGAGCTTCCCGGTCCCGCTGACCTTGAACCGCTTGCTCGCGCCGGAGTGCGTCTTGTTCTTCGGCATCGTTCCTCTTCCTTCTCGGTACGTCGTGTGGTCGCGGCGGGCGCGGCCTGTCGTGCTCTGCCTCGGGACTCAGGTGGTGGCTCCCCGAGCGTGAGTCGAGGGCGTTGTCTGTGTCTTCCGAAAACCCGGTGTGTCCTCGTTCTTGTCGCGAGATCTTGGATCCCTTGAGATCGAAGCCCTGAGCGAAGCTCAGGCTTCGATCTCCGGATCCAGGTTCTCGCTCCGTCCGCGGGCCTTCTTCTGGGCCACGGCATGCCCGGCGTTGTGCGCGATGCGTTCCTCGCGCTCCTCCGCCTGGTCGGCGGCTCGTGCGGCCATCCGCTCGGCCTTGGCGGCCTCCATCTCGACCTTGGCCTCGGCCTTCTTCTTGTGCGGGCCGAGCACCATGATCATGTTGCGGCCGTCCTGCTTGGGTGAGGACTCCACGAAACCGAGCTCCGTGACGTCCTCGGCCAGACGCTGCAGCAGACGGAACCCCAGCTCGGGGCGGTGCTGCTCGCGACCGCGGAACATGATCGTGATCTTGACCTTGTCGCCGGCCTTCAGGAACCGCACGACGTGACCCTTCTTGGTCTCGTAGTCGTGCGCGTCGATCTTGGGACGAAGCTTCATCTCCTTGATGATCACGTTCGTCTGGTTCCGGCGGGCTTCACGGGCCTTCTGGGCGTTCTCGTACTTGAACTTCCCGTAGTCCATGAGCTTGCAGACCGGCGGACGTGCCATCGGGGCGACCTCGACGAGGTCGAGATCGGCCTCCTGAGCGAGCTTGAGGGCCTCGCCCGTGGGGACGATGCCGACGGTTTCGCCGTTGGGTCCGACGAGCCGGACCTCGGGTACCCGGATCCGGTCGTTGATGCGTAGCTCGGTGCTGATGTGTCCTCCAGTTAGTAGGGAGTGTCGTGCGGCTGGTGACCCTGGTGCCTGGTGGAGGCCCGCCGCCCTGATACGACGAAAGCCCCCGCGCGACGCGCGGAGGCTCGTGGATCACGCCGGGTAGGCCGACACCCGTGACCAGGTGTCGCACACCGTCGGTGTGGACCGGACCCGACGACCTGATGGAGCTGCGGTCGGTGCGGGTGGGAGTGAGCCTCCACTTGTCGGACCGGGCGCCTCCCCGCAAGGGGACACATCCGATCGGTCGGTGACAAGGATAACAACTCGCACCGTGGGGTGACTATTCCTGAGCCAGGGCCTCTGCCCAGGCCCAGCCCTGCCCGGTACGCGTCAGGACCCAACCGCGGGCCAGTGCCTCGAGCACCTCACCCTCCACGGCGTACGTCGTGGGGCCGGCCACGTCGAGCACCAGCGCGGCCGCACCCTCCTGGAGCGCGGACCTCGCGGCCAGCGCGGTCGTGACCGGCACGGGCCGGGCGTCCTCCCGCCAGGCCGCCAGGCTGTCCAGCCCGGTGAAGGCCAGCAGCGCCTGGCGCCCGTCACGACCCGTCAGGAGCGCCGTGGCCATGTCGCTGGTCTTGTCGTGCGCCCTGCCGTGCGCGTCGACCTCGCTGTCGCCGAGCACGGCGACGACCGGGACCAGCAGACGGGCGCCGGACAGCGCGAGCAGGACCTCGACCTGCCGCCCCGGGTCGACGGCGTACGCCGCGAGCGCCGACCGCAGAGCCGGGTCACCGGCGCCGTCGTCGTCCGGGAAGCCGGGGTCGGGGATCCGTCGCGGCTCGGGAGCACGACTGGACATGCGGCCGATCGTGCCATGCTGGAGGCGTGAACGATGTGTCCTGGGGGGCGCTGGCGCTGGCCCTGACAGCGCTCGGTGGGATCTACACCTGGTGGGCGCTGCGTCACCGTGGCTTCGCGGCCGCGGTCCGAGCCGCCGGCATCACCCTCCTGCCGATCGCGGCGTGGATGACCGGTCTGCTCGAGGTGGCCGGAGACATCGGCGACGCGCTCGGCCACTGGCTCACCCGCCTCGTCTTCAGCCCGTTCGTGTGGCTGGGCATGGTCGTGTTCTTCGTCGCGTTCGTCCTCATCGGTGCGTCGAACTTCGTGAGCCGTCGGAGTGAGCCCGAGCCGAAGGTCCGCAAGAGACGAACGGGCTCGCCGAAGGCGGTCCAGAAGGCCTCACCCCACGATCCGCTGATCGACGACGAGATGGCCGAGATCCAGGCGATCTTGAAGAAGCGCGGCATCTCCTGATGGGCGACCCCATCACGGGCGACTCCCACGTCGCCCGCAATCGGCTGTGGGCGCGACTCTCGACCGCGGTCGCCGGACTGGAGACGCCGCCGCCGACCCCACTCATGGTCGTCGACCTCGACGCCTTCGACGCGAACGCCGCCGATCTCGCCCGTCGAGCATCCGGCAAGCCGATCCGGCTGGCCTCGAAGTCGGTGCGCGTCCCGGCGCTGATCGCGCGCGCCCTCGCCGGACCGGGGTTCCGAGGTGTGCTGGCCTACAACCTCCGTGAGGCGCTGTGGCTCGAGCGGGACGGCATCACCGACGACGTCGTCATCGCCTACCCCACCGCGGACAAGTCGGCCCTGACCGACCTGGTGGCGTCGCCGTCGGCCGCCTCGCACATCACGCTGATGGTCGACGACGTCGCGCAGCTCGACCTCGTCGACTCGATCCGCTCGTCACCGGCGGTCCCGGTGCGGGTGGCCGTGGACATCGACGCGGGGCTCCGCGTCGGCGGTCAGCACGTCGGGCCCAAGCGCTCCCCACTGCACGACGCCGAGGACGTGATCCGCCTCGCGCGGCACATCACCGAGCGCGCCGGCTTCGAGCTGGTCGGCGTGATGACCTACGAGGGCCAGGTCGCCGGCGTCCCTGACGACGTCCCGACCCAGCGCGCCCGCTCGCTCGTCGTACGCCGCCTCAAGGCGGCATCGATGACCCAGCTCGCCGAGCGTCGCCGCGTCATCGCGCAGCGGCTGGCCGACCTGGTGGAGCTGGAGTTCTGGAACGCCGGTGGCTCGGGGTCCGTCGAGGCGACGTCGGCGGACGCGACCGTCACCGAGGTCGCAGCCGGCTCCGGTCTCCTCGTACCCGGCCTGTTCGACCACTACCTGTCGTTCACGCCGCGGCCCGCCGCCTTCTACGGGCTCCCGGTGACTCGCAAGCCCACGGACGCGATGGCGACGGTGCACGGAGGCGGGTTCATCGCCTCGGGAGCGACGGGTGCAGACCGTGCTCCGGTCCCCTGGGCCCCGCCCGGGCTCCACCTGACCTCGCTCGAGGGTGCCGGCGAGGTCCAGACGCCGCTCACCGGCCACCCGGCGGCCCTGCTCCGGATCGGCGACCTGGTCTGGTTCCGGCACGCGAAGTCAGGCGAGCTCTTCGAGCACACCAACTCCGTGCGCCTCCTCGCCGGCGACGGCTTCGTCGACGAGGTACCGACGTACCGAGGCTGCGGTCACGCGTGGTGAGCAACGCCGAGCGGGTGCTGACCCTCGCTCGGTCTCGCGAGCCGACTCTGGCTCTGGGGCGCTTGATCTGCGTCGACGGGCCCGCCGGCTCGGGAAAGACCACCTTGGCCGACGAGCTCGCGGAGCTCTCGGGCGCCCGGGTGCTGCACACGGACGACATGTTCGAGGGATGGAGCGGCCTTCCCCGGATCACGACCCAGCTCGAGACCTTGCTGCCGCCGCTCGCCGCGGGCCGCACCGGCAGCTACCGACATTGGGACTGGTTCGAAGGCGCCTGGGCTGAGACGGTCCTCGTCCCACCCGCCCCGCTACTGGTGCTGGAAGGCGTGGGCTCGGGAGCGGCGGCGTACGCCGACCTGGTCACCGTGCTCGCCTGGGTCGAGGCCCCCGCAGACCTCCGGAGGTCACGCGGCTTGGCGCGAGGCGGGGTCGGTGTCGCGGAGCACTGGGGCCAGTGGGCGATCGACGAGCAGGAGCTCTTCGCGAGGGAGGGAACCCGGGAGCGCGCCGACGTCGTCCTGGACGGACGCCAGGGATCGCTGAACGCCTGAAAGGCGAGATCAGCAGACGTCCACCTGAGCCACGGCGCCGCCCGCCTTCTCGTCGTCAGTCCCGAGCAGGTCGGTGCCGGCAGCACACGTGAGGCCCTCGACCTTGTGACCGGGGAACCGGCCGAGCTCGGTCGGGGTGTGGACCGCCAAGGTGGCGCGGGTGCTCGTGCGACCGAGCGTGCCCACGTCGTAGACAGCCGAGTCGAACGGCCCGCTGTCGCCGGGGTCCGTGGCCGAGCTGACGATGACGTGGCCATCCACGACAGCCGCATCGCTGACGTGGCGGATCGGCCCCGTCGGCCACGGCACCCGGACGCTCACCGTGGCCACCTGGCCGAAGGTCCAGGCGGACAGGTCCACGAACGCGGCGTGCAGCTTGCCGGCGGCCGACGGTGACCCGCGGTCCGCCCACAGGGCCACGGTTCTCCCGGTCACGCTCGTCAGCACGAACGACTCGTTCGTCGTGCCGCTGCCCGGCAGGGTGAAGGTGCGACGTACCGTGATGGCCGTCCCCGCGATGTCGATCACCGAGCACTTGCGCGCGCTGGTGCAGGTCACGTAGCGGTTGGGGACGCCCGGCACCGCCGACAGCGACTCGAGATCCTGTGGAGCAGTGCCCGGCCAGGTCAGCTCGGTGACCGTGAATCCCGGACTCAGCAGGGCGATGCGGTTCTGACCGGCGACCTTGTTGTCCCGAGCGATGACCCACCCCGAGGTCGAGGGCGCGAGCCCGCTGATGCCACGGGTCGACCCGGTGGCCAGTTGCGTCCACGTCGTGGCCGCCAGCGACGGGGTCGGCAGCAGAGCCAGGAGGAGAGGCAGGCCCACGAGCACGGGCACGAGGCGGCGACGCCCGGACGGCCAGCGGAATCGCTTCAGCATGCCGCACGGTACGTCGCTTCGCAGGCTGGGCGCAGGGCCCGTTCGGGCCACGGGTTGTCCGCGGCCCGTGCGAGGGTCGGGGCATGGATCCACGCATCTCGTTCGTGACGTTGGCCGCCCACGACCTCGACGCTGCCCGGCGCTTCTACGTCGATGGCCTGGGGTGGACACCCGAGCTCGACGTGCCGGGCGAGGTGGTGATGATCCGGGTCGGGGAGCACCAGATCCTGTCCCTGTGGGACGAGGCGCACTTCGAGGCGGAGGTCGGGCGGATCGGGCGTGGCGACGGCGTGCCGCCTTTCACGCTCGCGCACAACCTCGCGACTCCGGCCGAGGTCGACGCGGTGCTGGACGACGCTCGTGCGGCCGGCGCGGACGTCGGCGAGGCCGAGCAGCGCGACTGGGGCGGTTACACCGGCTACTTCGCCGATCCCGACGGCGTTCGTTGGGAGATCGCCTACAACCCCGACCCGATCGGGCGCATGGTGGTGCCCTGAGCGCCACAGCACGTGCCGGGTCATCGGCCGGCGCGGTGACTACTCTCGCGACCATGACCGCACCGTCGGGAGATCAGTTCGAGTTCGCTGCCGGCGGCTACCGCGCGGTCGTCGCCGAGTGCGGGGCGACGTTGCGACTGCTGGAGTACGACGGGCGACCGCTGATCCACGGCTTCGGCGACGACGAGATGTCGACGGCCGGCCGCGGGCAGCTGCTGATGCCCTGGCCCAACCGCATCCGCGACGGTGCCTACTCCTTCGACGGACGCGACCTCCAGCTCGGGCTGACCGAGCCGGCCCAGCACAACGCCTCGCACGGCCTGGTCCGCTGGGCGGCCTGGTCCCCCGAGGAGCACTGCGCCACGTCCGCCTCGCTGAGCTATCGCCTGATGGCGCAGAGCGGCTACCCCTGGACCATCGACCTGCACGTGCTCTACGACCTCTCCGCCGACGGGCTGACGGTCACCCAGACCGCGACCAACCTCAGCGACCGCCCGGCGCCGTACGCCGCCGGTGCTCACCCCTACCTGACTGCGGGAGTCGGTCCGGTCGACGGCTGGGAGCTGACCCTGCCGGCCTCGCTCCGGTTGCTGGCCGACGACAGGCAGATCCCGGTCGGAGACGAGGCGGTGGCCGGTACGCCGTACGACTTCCGCGTCGCGCGCCCGCTGCGCGACACCGTGCTGGACCACGCGTTCGGCGACCTCGCCCGCGACCACGACGGTGTCGCGACGGTGCAGGTGCGCGACCCGCGGACCGGACACGGCGCGGCGCTCTGGCTCGACGCGCACCACCCCTGGGTCATGGTGTTCAGCGCCGACGCCGGGTGGGACCCGCCACGACAGGCGCTGGCGGTCGAGCCGATGACCGCGCCCCCTGACGCCTTCCGGAGCGGACGCGACCTGGTGACCCTCGCACCAGCCGGCGAGGCGGGCGACGAGCTGTCAGTCAGCTGGGGGATCTGGGCGCTGGAGTGACTCGTCGGAGATGCGCGCGACGAGCGTGCGAAGCTCCCTGACGGCTTGCCGTGCGCGATCGCCGTCGGACGACTGGATCCCGAGGGTCGGTCGGCTCGTCCCGTCGGCGAGGTCGAGGGTGGGGAACGGCGCCCCTGGCGGCATGTGCACCGCGAGCACCTCCGGCCACTCGTAGTGGTGGGTGCGGTAGCCGTTCACGATCTCCAGCCCACGAGTCGTCGCGGTGACGCGGCACCGGTACAGCCCCCAGGCGACAGCCACGGCCATCGCCGCGATCAGCGCCAGGGTCGCCTCTTGGTAGAAGGTCACCTTGGCCCGGACGTCGGACCCCACCGCGAACCAACCCGCCGCGCACACCACCGCCAGCATGCCGCCGAAGAACAGCACGGCCAGCCGCACGCCGAGCGGTCGCCAGGTGTGTGGCAGAGACGGTTCAGATACGGCAGGCATGGATGTCGGTGACGAGGATCGCGCGGGCCCCGACCTCCCAGAGCTCGTCCATGACACGCTGCGCGGTTGCCCTCGGCACCATGGCGCGGACCGCGAACCAACCCTCGCGATGCAACGGCGACACGGTCGGGCTCTCGATGCCGGGGGTCAGCGCGACCGCGTCGGACACGTGCTCGGACGGCACGTCGTAGTCCATCATCACGTAGCTCCGCGCGACCATCACACCCTCGAGGCGCCGCCGGAAGACCTCCAGACCGGCCGGCGCGACTCCCCCGCGGGTGACCAGCACCGCCTCGGACTCGAGCAACGGGTCGCCGAACGTCTCCAGCCCGGCCTTGCCGAGGGTGCCGCCGGTCTCCACGACGTCGGCGATGACGTCGGCGACGCCGAGCTGGACGCTCGACTCGACCGCTCCGTCGAGCCGGTTCACGGTGGCGTCGATGCCGCGCTCGGCGAGGTAGGCCTGGACCAGCCCGACGTACGACGTGGCGATGCGGGCGCCCTGAAGCTGAGCCAGCTCGGTGTAGCGGCCGGTGGGGCCGGCGAACCGGAACGTGCTGCGGCCGAAGCCGAGCGCCATCACCTCCTCGGCCTTCGCACCCGAGTCGAGCAGGAGGTCGCGGCCGGTGATGCCGGCATCGAGCGTGCCCTCGCCGACGTAGAGGGCGATGTCGCGGGGACGCAGGTAGAAGAACTCCGCCGCGTTGTCCCCGTCGACCAGCGTCAGCTCCTTGGAGTCCAGGCGCTGGCGGTAGCCGGACTCGCGCAGCATGTCCGCGGCGGCCTGGGCGAGGGACCCCTTGTTGGGAACCGCGATCCGGAGCAGGTCGGGTGTGCTCGTCATGGGGTCCTCACAGGTGGGCGTAGACGTCGTCGAGGGTGAGTCCGCTCGCGAGCATCAGCACCTGGGCGTGGTACAGCAGCTGGCTGATCTCCTCGGCCGCCCGCTCGGGGGTCTCGTGCTCGGCGGCCATCCAGGACTCCGCAGCCTCCTCCACGAGCTTCTTGCCGATGGCGTGCACACCGGCGTCGAGCTGAGCCACGGTGCCCGAGCCGTCGGGACGGCGCTCGGCCTTGTCCGCCAGCTCGGCCCACAGCTGCTCGAACGTCTTCACCCCAGAAGCGTAGTTCTCCCTTGCCCCCGGTCGGCCACCCCGTCCAGGGTGGCGACATGAGCGAGACCAGCGCCGAGCCCACACCGTTCGAGCGGTTGAGCTGGCCCGTGCGGACCGAACGGCTGCTGATCCGGCCGCTCGAGCCCGGCGACCTCCCCGCGATCTTCGCGATCCGGTCGCAACCCGAGGTGGCGTTGTGGCTCAGCGGGACCGCGACGGCGTACGACGCCTTCGCGGAGGAGTGGGCGGCCTCGGACCGGTTCGACACGACGCTCGTGATCGAGCTCGGAGACCGCGTCGTCGGCGACGTGTTCTTGAAGGTGACCGATGCGTGGAGCCAGCGCGAGACGAGGAACCAGGCGCGCGGCACCCAGGGAGACATCGGCTGGCTGGTCGACCCGGCGTACGCCGGTCAGGGCCTGGCCACCGAAGCGGCGCGGACCGTGCTCCGGATCTGCTTCGACGGGCTCGGGCTGCGGCGGGTCACGGCCGCGGCGTTCGCCGACAACGCCGCCTCGGTGCGCGTCATGGAGAAGCTGGGCATGCGGGTGGAGGGCCGCGGTGTCCGCGAGGCGTTGCACCGTGATCGCGGCTGGGTCGACGGCGTCAACGCCGCGCTGCTGGCCGAGGAGTGGCGGTCGATACCGGATTGACCGGCCTTGATCGGGTGGAGAGGGTGGCGGGCGTGACCTTCGACGAGATCTCGTGGCCCCGACGTACCGCCCGGCTGACCATCCGCCCCGCTCGGACCGACGACCTTCCCGCCGTCTTCGCCGTCCGCTCGCGCCAGGACGTCGCCGAGTGGATGCCCGAGCAGCCCACGTCGTACGACGACTGGCTGTTGCGTCTCGGACGCAGCGGTGCGGTCGACCGGATGCTGGTGATGGAGCTCGAGGGGACGGTGATCGGCGACCTCTACCTCCACGTGGAGGACGGTTGGACGCAGGTCGAGGTGAAGGACCAGGGCAAGCGCGCCCAGGCCGAGATCGGCTGGTGCCTCTCCCCCGACCACCAGGGCCACGGCTATGTCACCGAGGCAACGGCGGAGCTGGTCCGGCTCTGCTTCGAGGAGCTCGGCGTACGCCGGCTCGTGGCGAACGCCTTCGCCGACAACGCCGCCTCGCTCCGCGTCATGGAGCGCTTGGGGATGGTCTGCGAAGGCCGGTTCCGCTCCGAGTCGCTCCACCGCGACCACGGCTGGATCGACGGTGCCACCTACGCGCTCCTGCGGGACGACTGGAAGGGGTAGTCCCTGACGTTTCCGTGTGGATGGACGTCCGGTGTGGACGGGAACGTCAGGGACTACCTGGCTGTCGGCTCAGGGCAGGCCCGGCTGGACGCCGCTGTGCCACGGCCTCGGGACGCTGTAGACGGGGTACTTCACGCCGGGGTCCGTCGTGACGGGAGCGGTGGGGCCGTTGTCGTGCTGGGCGATGGTCACGCCGGTGAAGGCCAGGGCGGCGACGAAGGCCGCGATGGCCGCGCTCAGTGCGTACGGGTTCTGGTGGGTCAGGGATGCGGTGGTCATGTCGTGTCCTTCGGAGTGCTGCACCGGGGTGTTCCGGCTGGTGACTCCTACGTTCGGGCTAAGGCCCCGTCGACACATCGGGAAGATTCCCGATCCTCGTGAGAAGTCAGGCGACCAGCTCGCGCGCCAGCGCGGCTGCCTCTCCGCGGTTCCCGACGCCGAGCTTCGCGAGCAGATTGGACACGTGCACGCTGACCGTCTTGGGGCTGATGAAGAGCTCCTCGGCGATCGCCTGGTTGGTCGCGCCCGTGGCAATCCGGTCCAGGATCTCGCGCTCACGCGGCGTCAGCCGGCTCAACGGCCCCTCGGCCACCGACGACTCCGGCAACGGCACCCGGGTCCGGGTGGCGAGCTTCGCCGCCCGCCGTTCCAGCCCGCCGGCACCCATCTCGTGGGACGCCCGCCAACACTCCACCAGCAGCTCCCGCCCCTCGTCACGGCCGCCGTGGGCCAACAGCTCCTGGGCCAGCTCCAGCCGCGGCTCCAAGGCGAAGAACGCACCGAACGGCTCGGCCACGTCCACCGCGACCCGGAACTCCTCGACCGCGCCGTCGCCGGCCAATCTGGCGGCGTAGGCCTCCGCGAGTGCGAGCTGAACCCCCCAGTAGGTCGTGTCCCAGGTGTCGGTCAGGCCGTCCCTCGCCTGCGCGAGAAGGCGATCGGCCGTGGGGCGCAGCTCCGACGCGTGGGCACGCTCCGACCCCCGCTCCAGAGCCAGGACCTGGAAGGCGATGCGCGCAGCGGCCGCGCTCTCCAGCGGCGAGTCGGAGTCCTTGACTCGACCGGCGTACGCCTCGGCGATCCTCAGACAGGTCCCGGCGTCGTCGCGCAAGAGGGCGACATGGAGCTGCCGCAGAGACTGGAACTCGTCCGGAGGAGGACCGGCGGGCATCGGGTCCATGGCACCGTCGGGCAGCACGTCCGCCAGCGCCTCGACGTCTCCGCGAGCCAGACTCAGGTCAGCTCGCACCCACCAGAGGTCCGGGGGCAGACCGAGCTCCTCCAGCTCCTCGAGGAACGACTCAGCCTCGCCCAGCCGGCCGGCATTGGTGAAGGTCGTCACGAGGGGTTGTCCGCAGTACGCCGCGGCCAGCGGTAACCCCTCCGCCAGTCCTTCCCGATGGCCGGCCCGAGCGATGGACCGGGCCCGGTCGATGTCACCGGAGTCCAGGAGCAGGTTCGCCAGCTGGAACATGTCGCCCAGCGCTGAGTGGACCATTCCCGCCGCCCTCCCGGCGGCGATCGCCTCCTCCTCCGCGGCACACGACTCGTCCACCCGCCCCAGCATCAACAGCGCTTCGGACGCGAACGTAAGGTCCAGCAGGAGCGCGTCCAAGGCACCGACGGCACGCGCGGCCTCAGCCGCCCGCTCGGCGGCGTCGACTGCCGCTGTCCACTGGCAGCTGAGGATGTGCGACAGGGCCTGCGTCCCAAGGGCGTACGCCCGTTCCGCGGTCGGATCCTCACCGGCGTACTCCAGGGCGAGCCGGATGGCCTCCGGCGCGCTGGCGGTGTCGTCGATGTTCATGGCCGAGTAGGCGAACGACGAGTAGGCACGGCAGGCCACCAGCGGGTCTGTGTCCGGTTCGAGCATCTCGACCGCCCGCCGGTTCAGCTCGTGCCACCTCTTGCCGTCCCCCTGGTCCAGGGCGGCCCGGGCCAAAGAGATGACGAGCTCTGTCTTGGTGCGACCCACCAGCTTCTCCGGGTCGGAGACGCGGTCCCACAGGGACAGAGCGCGCTCGAGATGGGAGACGGACTCGGCGGCGCCGACCTTCCAGGCCAGCATCCCGGCCCGCTCCGATGCCACGATGGCACGCGGCGGATCGTGCGAAGCCGACGAGTGGAACGCCAATCGGCTCCAGGCGGACAGGCGGGGCTCGGTCTCCCCGTCGACGCGCTCCTGCAGGATCGCGGCGAGCTCGGCATGCAGCCGAGTGCGCTCGTCGGGCAGGAGGTCGTCGTAGACGGCCTCGCGCAACAACCCGTGCCGGAACGCCAGGGAGTTCCCGGCTCCCCGTAGGAGGTTCGCGTCGAGCAGTTCGCGGAGGGAGGCGTCCAGGAGCGGACGGTCGACCCCGGACACCTTCGCGAGCGTCTGGGTGTCCACGCGCGTGCCGTCCACCGAGGCGATCCGGATCAGTGCCCGCGGCGCGTCGGCCAGCGCGTCGACCCTGGCGAGGAACAGATCGGCCAGGTGATGCGACATGCTCCCTTCCTCGGCGGCCACGAGCTCCTCGGCGTACAGCGGGTTGCCCTCGGCGCGTTCCAGCACCGATCGGACCACCTCCGGATCGGCGGAGCCTCCCGAGGTCCGGGTCACGATCGCGGCGATGCTGTCCCGGTCCAGCGGGTGCAGGTCCACGTGACGCGCGCCTGGGAGCCGACTGATCTCGGCCAGTGTCTTCCGGGCGGGGTGCCGGCGATGGAGATCGTCCTGACGCACGGTGAGCACGAACAGCAGTCGGCCACGGCCTCTGCTCGCCAGGGCCACAGCGAAGTCCTGGGTGGAGCGGCCCGACCAGTGCATGTCCTCCAGCACCAGCATCACCGGACCGTCGGAGGTGGCCTCCAGCACGGTCTGCCGCAGGTCCTCGAGCACGCGAAAGGACTCCGAGGTCCCCGGCGTCTCCGGGTCCAGCAAGGTGCGCATGCGTCGCGCACTGGGATGTGAGTCGAGATCCTCGGTCCGTGTGACGAGGTCCCTCACCGCCTCGATGACGGCACCGAACGCGATCCCGGCGTCGATGTCGAGGCAGTGCCCCACGACCACGCCGAACCCGAGCTCCTCGGCACGCCGCGCCAGGTCGCCCACCAGTGTGGTCTTGCCGATCCCGGCATCTCCGGCGACCACCACGACCTGTTGCTCGCCCTTCAGGGCGAGCGAGAGCGCGTCGTACAGCTCGGCCTGCTCCCGCTCCCGGCCGAGCAGACCGATCCCCGTCGTTCCTGGCATCCGGGCCACCACCTCAGGTGGGTGTCTCGTGGTCCCGAGACCTACATCGTAGGAGCCGCTGCCCGCCGACCGCCTCCGAATTCCTCCCGATCCGCGCGCCTGGCTCACGGCAGGCCGAGCTGGACCCGTCCTCCGAGCGTGGTCGCGGGGTGCGCGTGGTGGCGGGTCTGCTGCGACAGGTCGCCGGTGGACGAGTCGTGGTGGCTCTGGGCGACGGTGGCGCCGGCGAAGCCGAGAACGGCGACGGCCGCGACGCCGGCGGCCAGCGGTACCGGACGACGGATGATCGAGATGGTGCTCATGGTGGGTGTTCCTCTGGTTCGTGAGCCGGCGGTCCCGGCTGGATGACTCCAGACTCCGGCCCGGACCCCCTCGGGCACATCCGGAGAACTCCCGAACCTCGCGACGCCGACACCTACTTCGGTCCACGGTGCGGACCGCCCACCCGAGGAATTGCCTAGATCGGCTCGCCGACCTGCCCCGGTCGCGTCGCGCTCAGACCTCGTGGCGTCGGCGGAGCTGCCCGATCGCGCGGGCGGTGTGCAGGGCCGCTGCAGCCGCGTCGTAGCCCTTGTCCTCCGTCGAGCCGTCGAGTCCGGCGCGGGCGAGTGCCTGCTCGTCGTCGTCACAGGTGAGGACGCCGAAACCGACCGGCGTACCGGTGTCCAGGGCGACCCGGGTCAGGCCGTCGGTCGCAGCCGAGCAGACGTACTCGAAGTGCGGCGTGCCGCCGCGAACGACGACGCCGAGCGCCACCACCGCGTCGTGCGTGCGGGCGAGCTCGGCCGCCACCACCGGCAGCTCGAAGGTGCCGGGCACGCGCACCTCGGTCACGTCGGTCACCGAGTACGCCGCCAGAGCGCGGCGCGCGCCGTCGAGCAGGCCGTCCATGACCTGCGTGTGCCACTGCGCGGCCACCACGCCGACCGACAGGTCGCCGCAGTCGACGGGCTCGTCGGCCGGGGCGCCCGCTCCACTCACCGCGCGACCCCGTGCTGGTCGCCACGGGTCGTCTGGGTGGCGCCGTCCCCGGGCAGGTCCGGCATGTGGTGGCCCATGCGGTCGCGCTTGGTCCGCAGGTAGCGCAGGTTGTGCGGGTTGGGCCGCGGGGTCAGCGGCACCTGAGCCTCGACCGTGATCCCGAAGTCCGCCAGCGCATCGGCCTTCTCCGGGTTGTTGGTGAGCAGCCGCACGCGCGTGACGCCGAGGTCGCGCAGCACCTGGGAGGCGGCGCCGTAGTGGCGAGCGTCGGCCGGCAACCCGAGGTCGAGGTTGGCGTCGACCGTGTCGCGCCCGGCGTCCTGCAGGGCGTAGGCCTCGAGCTTCGACACGAGCCCGATCCCGCGGCCCTCGTGCCCGCGCAGGTACACGACGACACCGCGGCCACCGGCGGCGATGCGCTCCAGCGCCTCGTCCAGCTGAGGACCGCAGTCACAGCGCTGCGAGCCGAACACGTCGCCGGTGAGGCACTCGGAGTGGACCCGGGTGAGGACCGGCTCGTCGCCCGCGAGGTCGCCGTACACCAGCGCGAGGTGCTCGGAGCCGTCCACCGTCGAGCGATAGCCGTACGCCGTGAACTCGCCGTGGCCGGTCGGCAGGCGGGTCTCCGCCACTCGCTCGACCAAGTCCTCGGTGCGGTGGCGGTGACGGACCAGGTCGTCGATCGAGATCATCGCGAGGCCGTGCTCGTCGGCGAACGCCCGGAGCTCCTCACCTCGCCTCATGGTGCCGTCGTCGTTGACGACCTCGACCAGGACGCCGACCGGTGTCAGCCCGGCCAGCCGGGCGAGGTCGACGGCGGCCTCGGTGTGACCGCGGCGCGCGAGCACGCCGCCCTCGCGGTAGCGCAGCGGGAAGACGTGTCCCGGCCGAGTGATCTCCCACGGCTCGGTGGCGGAGTCGGCCAGCACGCGAGCGGTGTGAGCGCGGTCACGAGCGCTGATCCCCGTCGTGACACCGTCGCGCGCATCGACCGAGATGGTGAACTGCGTCCGCATCCGGTCACGGTTGTGGGGGGTCATCAGCGGGATCTCGAGCCGGTCGAGGAGCTCGGCGGGCATCGGGACGCAGATCACCCCGGAGCTGTGCCGGATCGTGAACGCCATCAGCTCCGGCGTCGCCTTCGCGGCGGCGAAGATGATGTCGCCTTCGTTCTCGCGGTCCTCGTCGTCGACCACGACGACGGCCTTGCCGGCCGCGATGTCTGCGATCGCGCGCTCGACGCTGTCGAGTCTGATGGTCATGCGAGAGCCTCCTCGAGCTCGGGTGCTTCGCGCCGGGAGGCGCGTAGCCAGACGATGAAGCCCCAGATCACCAGGACGCCGTACGCGACGTACAGCAGTGCGGACGGGTAGAGCTTGCTGTGCCACAACGTCGGCACGCCGACCACGTCGACGGCGATCCAGCAGAGCCAGAAGTCGTTCCAGCCCCGGGCCATCGCGTACGTCGCGACCATGGAGCCGACGAAGATCCAGGCGTCGCACCAGTAGTACCAGCGCGGCGCAGGCCAGGTGGCGCCGATGACGGAGAACAGCCACTGGAACACCAGCACGCTCGCCACCCACACCAGCAGGTATCCCAGGCGCTCGGACACGCTCGCCCAGCGCGGGGTGATCGCCGGCGCGTCGGCGGCGCGTCGAGCCTTGACCTGTCTCCAACGCCACCAGCCGTAGACGCTGGTCACGATGAAGAAGACCTGGCGTCCGGCCTGGCCGAACAGCGGTTGCTGGGAGCCCTGGTCGAAGGTCGCGGCGAGGAACACGCTGAGGAGCAGGACGTTGCCGACGACGCCGACGGGCCACGCCCAGACCCGTCGCCGCATGCCGCCGATCGCGGAGGCGAAGCCGAACGCGTTGCCGAGGATCTCGCGCCACGTGATCGGGTGTCCGGCGATCGTGACCTGCGCGTCGTAGAGCCACTGGAGGAGGTTCATGCCGGCACCTCGGTGCCCAGGCGGAGCTCCAGCTGGCGGGCGACGTACTTGCCGATCAGGTCGACCTCGAGGTTGACCGCGTCGCCGGACGCCCGGAAGCCGAGGGTGGTGCGTCGCAGGGTCTCGGGGATCAGGCTCACGGTGAAGCCGTCGGTGTGTGCGTCGACGACGGTCAGGCTGACCCCGTCGACGGTGATCGACCCCTTGTCGACGACGTACGGCGCGAGCTCGCGGGGCATCGAGACCGTGACGACGTCCCAGTGCTCGCCCGGCTGACGGCGTACGACGTACCCCACCGCGTCGACGTGGCCCTGGACGAGGTGTCCTCCGAGGCGCGACCCGACGGTGGCGGCGCGCTCGAGATTGACCTGGTCGCCCGCGACGAGTGTGCCCAGCCCGGTCTTGGCCAGCGTCTCGGCCATCACGTCGGCGGTCCACGAGGAGTCGGTGCGCTCGGACACGGTCAGGCAGCAGCCGTTGACCGAGATCGAGTCACCGAGGCCGGTGTCCTCGAGCACAGCCACCGCGCGCACGGTCAGGCGGACGGCGTCGGACAGTCGCTCGACCGCCTCCACGGTGCCGAGCTCCTCGACGATGCCGGTGAACATTCAGACCCCTTCCGACCGGACCGCGGTCCGGCTCATGGTGATGCGTACGTTGACGTCGTCCCCGGCGTTCGAACCGGCGAGTGGCTCCAGCACGGTCACGTCGGTCACCGGGAGGTGGAGCGCTTCGGAGATCGTGGTGATTCCCAGGTCACCGACCGCCGTGCGACCGGCTCCGAGGAGCATCGGCGCGACGTAGGCGACGACCTCGTCGACCAGGTCGGCCGCCAGGAACGCCGCGGCGAGGGTCGGGCCGCCCTCCAGGAACACGTGCTGGCGATCCCGGGCGAACAGGTCCTTGAGGGCCGCCTCCGGGTCACGGGTGCGCAGGTGGACGGTCTCGGCCGCGCCGTCGAAGATGCGTCGGCCCGGATCGAGGTCTCGCTCCCCCATCACGGCTCGCAGGGGCTGCCGTGGGATCGGTACGTCGTGCTCGTCGCGGACGGTGAGCCGCGGGTCGTCGACGGCGACCGTGTTGGATCCGACCAGCATCGTGTCGCACAGCGCACGGAGTCGGTGGGTGTCGAGACGCGCGGCAGCGCTCGAGACCCAGCGACTGGTGCCGTCGGCGGCAGCACTGCGGCCGTCGAGCGTGGTCGCGAACTTCCAGGTCACGAACGGCCGGCCCTCCTCGACCGCGAAGGTCCACTCGCGGTTGAGCCGGCGGGCCTCGTCGACGAGCAGGCCGGTCTCCACCTCGAGGCCGGCTGCGCGCAGCGTCTCGACGCCGCCCACGGCGACCGGGTTGATGTCACGCTGCGCGACGACCACGCGGCGTACGCCGGCCTCGACCAGCGCCTGGGCGCACGGCCCCGTGCGGCCGGTGTGGTTGCACGGCTCGAGAGTGACGACGGCCGTCGCGCCCCGGGCCGCGGCTCCAGCCAGGGTGAGTGCGTCGACCTCGGCGTGCGGGCTCCCGGCGCCCCGGTGATAGCCCTCCGCGACGGTCTGCCCGTCGGCGTCCAGGAGGACGCACCCGACTCGCGGGTTGGGGCCGAGCGGGACGTCGGGACTCGCGGCCAGCGCGAGCGCACGACGCATCGCACGACGCTCCATGACAGAGCGTTCGCTCTCGCGGGCTGACATCGCGTGACCCCTCATGTCCGGTCGCGGACTCCGGGGCAACGACGTGGCCGGCGGGCTCGACACCTCAGCTGGATCTGTGTCGACCACCGAGCACGAGCGCGTGCGCTTCCCATCCGGACTATGACCGTCGGTCCAGGAGTTGAACCTGGTCAACCGGCTGCTGGCTGCAGTCGGGTCGCGGACTTCTGAGTGAATCTTCGCTCAGTCACCGCCGGTGCGGAATTTCACCGCCCCCAGAGCACGCGAGCTCTTGGCTCTTGCAGGTGCCAGCCTACGCCCGCGGTGTCCGCACGTGGACATGGCGTCCGTCACGTGCGGTCGGCGGCCTCGCTCGCCCTCGCCCGCAGGGCGGAGATCATCGCCTCCGGGTCGTCCGCATCGAAGACGGCGGATCCCGCCACGAAGACGTCGGCCCCGGCCTCCGCGCAGCGCTCGATCGTCTCCAGGCTGACGCCACCGTCGACCTGGAGCCAGGTCTCGACGCCGTGCTTGTCCATGAGCTCGCGGGCCCGCCGGATCTTGGGCAGGCAGAGGTCGAGGAACCTCTGGCCGCCGAAGCCCGGCTCGACCGTCATGATCAGCACCATGTCGAGCTCGGGGAGCAGGTCCTCGTAGGGGTCGATCGGGGTCGCCGGCTTCAGGGCCATGCTGGCGCGCGCTCCCTGGGCCCGGATCTCACGCGCCAGGCGGACCGGTGCGGCGGCCGCCTCGACGTGGAAGGTCACGCTGCCGGCCCCGGCCTCGACGTACGCCCCGGCGTGGCGGTCGGCGTCGGTGATCATCAGGTGCGCGTCCACGGGCCGGGAGCTCGCCCGGCTGAGTGCCTCGACCATCCGCGGTCCGAAGGTGAGGTTCGGGACGAAGTGGTTGTCCATGACGTCCACATGGATCCAGTCCGAGCTCGGGATGCGCGCCAGCTCCGCGCCGAGGTCCGCGAAGTCGGCCGTGAGGATGCTCGGGGTGATCTGGATGCCCACCCGCTCAGCCTAGGCGGTGAGCAGCTTCTCGAGCCGGGTGCGCAGGGCAGCCACGCGGTGCGCGTTTCCGTGCAGGTCGATGTAGCGGTCGGCGTACGTCGCGAGCAGGGCGTCGTCGAGGCGGCGTACGGCGCCCGGCGGGTAGCGGTAGTCCATCCGCTCGAGGATGGCGGCCTCGTCGGTGGAGCGCAGCACCTCGCCCAGCTCGTCGAGGGAGGTGATGCCGAGCTCGAGCAACAGACCGGACACCCACGCGTAGTGGTCGCTGCGGGACCAGCCCGCGTCGGCGTACTGGCCCGCGAGGAACGCGGCGAGCTCGCGGGCGTCGAGCCGCGGGTCGTCGGAGACCGGGGCGAGCTGCTCGCCCTGCGCCCTCGGTCCCCGGAGCCGGTCGCGGATGGTCGCGAACTCCTGGTCGGCGAGCTCCAGCAGTCC
The DNA here is from genome assembly GCA_963759515.1 of uncultured Actinomycetota bacterium. Taxonomy (GTDB): domain Bacteria; phylum Actinomycetota; class Actinomycetes; order Propionibacteriales; family Nocardioidaceae; genus Nocardioides. The sequence goes on from CAVWZR010000017.1 coordinate 114,158, forward strand.
CGCCGCGAGCGTGAACCGTCGGTCGAAGTCGTGGGCGTGCTCGGCCGGCACCGTGCCCTTGTAGCGGATGTCGTGCTCGAACTCCGCCCACGCGTGCTGGAGCACGGTGCGGATCTGCACCTGGACGTTGCGGCCGCGCAGGTGGGCGTACGCCGCCTGACCCTCGCGCGCCGAGTCGAGCGTGAACTGCAGGTGGCGACTCGCGTAGCCGAAGCGCCCCTCGCTGGCGGTCTCGCGGCCGAGGTCGCGGTCGTCGGTGACCACCACCTGGTCGGCCAGGACGTCGGCGACCGCGGCGACGTCCGCCCGGACGTAGGTGATGACCCGGATCCCGAGCTGGTCACCGATCTCGCGCAGCGGGTCGGTGTAGAGCCGCGCGCCCTCGGCCACGCGCACGGCCTTCTCCGCGAACGACGCGACGCTCTTCGTCCGGCCGGAGACCGTCAGGTAGTTGATGCCCGCTTCGTCGAGCAGGTCGGTCACCAGCTCGAGAGCCTCTGCGCCGGCCAGGACGAGGTCGGGGTGGCCGTCGGCGTACGCCGCGATGGCGGCCTGGGCCGGGTCGCGCGGGTCGACCGGATCTTCCCCGGCGGGGGCTCGCTCCTCAGTCATCGGCGGGGTCCGCCAGCGAGTCGTCGTACGTCGCCGTCAGGTCGCCACCGGCGGTCCCGGTGTTCACCGTGCCGGCGGGCTCGATCAGCATGGCGGCGACGTCGCCGTCGGCGACCGGGCAGTGCTCCACGCCGCGCGGCACGACGTACAGCTGCCCGGGGCCCAGGCTCACGGTGCGTTCGTCGGGGTCGCGGAGCTGGATCGTCAGACGACCCTCGATCACGAGGAACAGCTCGTCGGTGTCCGCGTGGTCGTGCCAGACGAACTCGCCCTTGAGCTTGACCACCTTGATCTCGTAGTCGTTCAGTCGCGCGACGACCTTGGGTGACCAGTGCTCGGAGAAGAGCGCCAGCTTGTCGGCCAGGTCGATCGGTTCCTTCATGCGTCCTCCTCGTCTCCCTGATCCTCGCCCTGATCCTCACCGTCGCCGCGGCCGGTCGTCGAGGTGAGGCCGTTGGCCTCGTCGCGGTCGGCCCACTCGCGCAGGGGCTCGATGTCGAAGACATGGTCGTCGATGTCCTCATGGAGGTCGCCGATCTCGGCGAACCTGGCCGGCACGGTGAAGATCGTGAAGTCGTGCGGGTCGACGTCGTCGATCTCGTCCCAACGCACGGGCGTCGAGACGCGGCCGTCCGGGAAGCCCCGCACGGAGTACGCCGCGGCGATCGTGTGGTCGCGGGCGTTCTGGTTGTAGTCGACGAACAGATGGTGCGGGTCGCGGTCCTTGCGCCACCAGAGCGTCGTGACGTCGTCGGGCATCCGCCGCTCGACCTCGCGGGCGAAGGCCAGCGCTGCGCGGCGTACCTCCTTGTGGCCGTGGTCGGGCTGGATCCGGACGTAGACGTGCACGCCCTTGCCGCCGCTGGTCTTCGGGTAGCCGACCGCGCCCAGCTCGTCGAGGATCTCGTGGACGACCGCCGCGACGCGTCGGACCTGGGAGAACTCGCTGAGCGGGCCGGGGTCGAGGTCGATGCGCCACTCGTCGGGCTTCTCGGGGTCCTCACGCCGGCTGTTCCAGGGGTGGAACTCGACGGTGGACATCTGAACCGCCCAGATCACGGCCCCGAGCTCGGTGACGCAGAGCTCGTCGGCCGTGCGGTTCCAGCGCGGGAAGTGGAGTCGTACGGTCTCGATCCAGTCCGGGGCGCCGGACGGCAGCCGCTTCTGGTGGACCTTCTCGCCCGCCAGGCCGGTCGGGAAGCGATGCAGCATCGTCGGCCGCTCGAAGAGCGCGTTGACGATGCCGGGGCCGACGGAGAGGTAGTAGTCGACCAGGTCGCGCTTGGTCGCTCCACTCTCGGGAAAGTAGACGCGGTCGGGGTTGGTCACCTTGACCACCCGGTTGTCGACCTCGATCTCGACGAACGGCGACGCCATGCGGTCACCGTATCCGCGCGGTCGGCTGCGGGGCTTGTCACAGCGTCGTTCGTGCGCCTTCCACGCCGTTGGAACAGCGTGGAAGGTGGATGGACGGCGTGTTACAGGTCTCGGCAGAGCGTCGGCTGCGGGGCTTGTCACACGTCGTTCGTGCGCCTTCCAGGCCGTTGGAACGGCGTGGAAGGTGAGTGGACGGCGTGTTACAAGGCGCGGCGGAGCAGGGCCAGGAACATCGCGTCGGTGCGATGGCGGTGGGGCCAGAGCTGGACGGTGCCCGCCAGCGGTCCCTCGCAGGCCGGGACGTCGGCGCGCAGGCCGGCGGCGACGGTCAGCAGGGCCGCGGTGTCGCCGAGCTTCGTGTCGTCACGCCCGACCAGGACCGAGCCGAGGACGTCGCGGGTCTCGGCGAGCACCGGCGAACAGGTCGCGTAGAGCACGACGCCACCGGGTCGCACCAGATCGAGAGCCCGGTCGACCAGGGCACGCTGGAGCGGGACGAGCTCGCGGAGGTCCTCCGGGCGGCGCCGCCAGCGCGCCTCCGCCCGGCGCCGGAGGGCGCCGAGTCCGGTGCAGGGCGCGTCGACGAGCACGCGGTCGAACGAGCCCGGCAGGCCAGGGCGGCGCCGTGCCGTCCTCGACGGTCACCGACTCGACGCCCTCGGCGCCGGCCAGCGCACGACGCACGAGCTCGGCCCGATGAGGCTGGACGCTCGTTGGCGACGAGCCGGGCGCCACGTGGTGCGGCGAGGGCCGCGAGCAGCGCGGCCTTGCCCCCGGGGCCAGCACACAGGTCGAGCCACCGCTCGTCGGCTCCGTCGATCGGAGCGGTGGCGAGCACGTGGGTGACCAGCTGAGAACCCTCGTCCTGGACCCCGGCGCGCCCCTCGGCGACCGCGGGCACGTCACCCGGGCTGCCCCCCGACGACATCACGCCGTACGGCGAGAAGGCCGTCGGCTCGCCGGGCAGCTCGTCGACCGTCGACCGCCCGGGCCGCGCCACGAGGGTGACGGCGGGCGGGTCGTTGTCCGCCGCGAGCAGCGCGTCGATCTCATCGCCGCCGACGGCCTCGGTCAGCGCCTCGACGACCCAGGCCGGATGGGAGAAGCGGACGGAGCGGTCGGCGTCCAGCTGGGTCAGCCAGTCCTCGAGGTCGTGGGCGGACACCCGCCGCAGGACGGCGTTGGCGAAGCCGGCGGGCCCGGGACCGACCTCGGAGCGCACGAGGTCGACACTGGTGCTGATCGCCGCGTGTGGCGCGACGCGCATGCTCAGCAGCTGGTGGGAGCCGAGTCGGAGGACGTCCAGCACCTTCGCCGGCGTGCTCGCGAGCGGCCGGTCGGTGCACGCGGCGAGAATGGCGTCGTAGGTGCCCTGGCGCCTGATCGTGCCCGCCGCCAGCTCGGTGGTGAATGCGGCGTCCCGACCGGAGAGTCGGTACTTCCCGAGCACGTGCGGCAGGACCAGGTTGGTATAGGCGTCCTTGACCCGGACCGCCTTGAGGACCTCGAAGGCCGCCCGGCGAGAAGGGTCGGGTCGCGGCATCAGGACTCCAGCTCGCCGGCCAGGAACCGCCTGGCCAGCGACTTCGGGGCGACGGCGAGCCAGGCGTCGGTCAGCACCTCACGCAGCTCGTCGACGTCGATCTCGCCGAGGCGGCTCTGCTGGACCAGGACCGCGTTGTAGCTGCGGAAGTGGTCGATGGTGAAGAACGGGCCGTCGGCCTCGACCAGGGCCGCCTTGTCGTCGGCGTTCGCGGTGCGGACCACGAGAAGGTCCTGGTACTCCTCGCCCGTCTCCGGGTCGACCGCGTCGTGCCGCGGCGCCCGGGCGAGCACGAAGCCTCGCGGCTTGGGCTTCTGCTTGACCAGGTACGTCGGACGGTCGCCCCACGACGTACCGAGCTCGACCTCGGGCAGTCCGCTGCAGATGGCGTGGACGTCGGCCACCCGTGCCTTCCGGCTCACTGGAACACCTCTCCCCCGCCCAGACGCAGTCCGCGCGCCCAGTCCGCCGCCGGCATCGCACGCTTTCCGACCGGCTGTACGTCGCCGAGCTTCAGCGCGGCAGTGCCGGTGCCGACCACGACGGCGTTCTTCCCGGCGACGACCTCGCCGGCGGGTAGCTGGCCGTCCGCCGCCGCGAGGGGACCGAGCTTGACCCGCTCGCCGGCGTACGTCGTCCATGCGCCGGGTGTCGGCGTGCAGGCGCGCACCTGGCGGTCGATCGCCGCGGCCGGTTGCGTCCAGTCGACCCGGGCGTCGTCGACGCTGATCTTCGGCGCGAGCGAGACGTCGTCCGGGGCTTGCGGGCGTTCGTCCAGCGAGCCTTCCGCGATGCCGTCCAGGGTGGCCACGAGCAGGCCGGCACCGCCCTCGGCCAGTCGGGCGAGCAGGTCGCCGGCGGTGTCCCGCGGCCGGATCGTCTCGGTCATCACGCCGTACGTCGGACCCGCGTCGAGCTCCTGGACGATCCGGAACGTCGTGGCGCCGGTGACGTCGTCGCCCGCCCAGATCGAGCGCTGGACCGGAGCGGCTCCCCGCCACGCGGGCAGCAGTGAGAAGTGCAGGTTCACCCAACCGTGCCGCGGGATGTCGAGGGCCGACTGCGGCAGGAGCGCGCCGTACGCCACGACCGCGCAGGAGTCGGGGGCGAGCTCGGCCAGCCGGTCCTGGAAGTCCGGCTCTCGCGGATGGTCGGGCTTCAGGACCGGGACGCCGAGCTCCTCCGCTGCGTCGGCGACGGGCGACGCGGCCATCCTCCGGCCGCGTCCGGTCGGCGCATCGGGCCGGGTCACGACTGCGACCAGGTCGTGCGCCGAGTCGGCGATCGCCCGGAGCGAGGGCAGCGCCACGTCGGGCGTGCCGGCGAAGACGACGCGCATCACAGACGCCCCATCAGAGCCCGAGTCCTCCGGTCGGGTGCGGCGAGACCTTGATCGCCGGCTCACCGGCGAGGCCGAACCACTCCGACTCGCGGATCTCCTTCATCGCCTGCTTGCGCAGCTCCGGCGTCAGCCGGTCGAGGAAGAGGACGCCGTCCAGGTGGTCGGTCTCGTGCTGGATCGCCCGGGCGAGCAGCTCGCTGCCCTCGATCGTGACCGGCTCGCCGTGGACGTCGAAGCCCTTCGCCACCACCGAGAGCGCGCGCCGGCAGTCGATCGCGAGACCCGGGATCGACAGGCAGCCCTCGTCGCCGTCCTGCATCTCGGCGGACAGGTCGAGGACGGGGTTGACCAGGTGACCGACCTCGCCGTCGACGTTCCAGGTGAACACCCGCAGCCCCACGCCGATCTGCGGCGCCGCCAGACCGGCGCCGGGCGCCTCCAGCATCGTGTCGGTCAGGTCCTCGACGAGTCGCCGCAGCTCGAGGTCGAAGTCGACGACCTCGATCGCGCGCGTGCGCAGGATCGGGTCGCCGAAGAGACGGATCGGCTGGATGGCCACGCCGCGAGTCTAGGAGCGGGCTCAGAGGCTCACGGGATCGACCTGGATGCGAACGGGGTCGAGCTTGCGGGCCGAGCGTACGCGTTGGACCTCGCCGAGCGCGTGCGAGAGCGCAGCCCCGTGCGCTCGCGGCACCCGGACCACGAGCCGCGACTGACCACCGTCCACCTCGACCGGCCCGAGGACCTCGGTGCCCGGTGGCTGGTCGAGCAGGGTCAGGGCGTCGTCGACGGCCCCCGGGTCGCCCGTGACCGTCGCGAGTCGGCTGGCGGGCGGCAGGTGCGCCTCGGAACGCGCCTCGGCCTCACGGCGGGCGAAGCCGGCGGGGTCCCACCGCACGAGCGCCTGGAGGGCGGGATGGTTCGGCTCTCCGACGACGACCACCTGGCCGCCCGGCGACACCAGGCCCGCGGCCCCCAGCCACCGGCGGAGCGCCTCCTCGTCGGTGCGGAGATCGGGCCGCGCCAGCGCGAGCCAGGTGTCGAGCAGGACGACGGCGGCAAAGCCGTCGGCCGCCACCGGCTCGGCCCCCGGGGTCGCCACGACGATCGCGGGACGGGCAGGCACCGACTCCACGACGTGGTCGCCTCCCGACGCGACGACCGGCGTCGAGGGGAACGCCCGGCCCAGCTCCTCGGCCGTACGGCGCTCCCCCAGCACCGGCGCTCGCAGTCCGCGGTGGCCACACGCGGAGCACGACCAGGCGTCGACGACGGTGCCGCACCACCGGCACGCGGGCGGAACCGCGGCCCCTGCGACCGCCAGTGGTCCCGTACAGACCTCGCACCTGGCCGGCGTACGGCAGCGCTCGCAGGCCACCGAGGGTGCGTAGCCCCGCCGCGGGGTCTGCACGAGGACGGGGCCGCGCGCGAGCCCGGCCGCCACCGCGTCGTGGACCTGCCGGGGCATCCGGGTCGCCCGGCTCATCGGGTCACGCTCGAGCTGCTGGTCGGTCGCGCCCGCGATCGCCACCGTGACCGCCTCGCGCAGCGCCGCACGCGGCGGGGCGATCTCGTGCGCCCACCCCTGGTGGAGCAGCTGGTCGGCCTCGACCGTGCGGGCGAACCCGCCCACGAGCGCGGCAGAGTCCTGGAGTCCGGCCCGGGTGAGGAGGACCTCACGCGCATGGGGGTACGGCGCCCGCGGCTCGCCGTGCAGGTCGTCGCCGTCGTCCCAGATCGCCACGAGCCCGAGGTCGGCGACCGGTGCGAACGCGGCGGCGCGGGTGCCGACGACGATGCGGCGCGTGCCGCGTGAGACGGCGAGGAACTCGCGGTAGCGACGCGCCGGACCTGCCCCGGCCGTCAGCACGACGTGATGCCCCGGACCGAGCAGAGCCGTCAGTGCCGCGTCGAGGCGCGCCACGTCGCGTCGGTCGGGGAGCACGAGCACGCTGCCGCGACCGGCGGACAGCGTGAGCGCCGCGGCGGAGGCCAGCAGGCGCGGCCAGTCCTCACCGGGAAGTGCGGACCAGACGGCGCGCGGCGAGCCGCCGGTGACGAGGTGCCCGAGGAAGGCGTCGGCCGCGGGATACGTCGACCAGGCCGCCCGGGTCTCCAGGATCGGCACGACGATCGGCTCCTCGACGGCCGAGCTCCTTCTCGGTGGCGGCGTGGCGTGGCGGGACGGCGAGGCGGAGCACGTCGGAGCGGGTGCCGGCGTACCGCGCGGCGAGCACGCCGGCGAGTGCTGCCACCTGCGGGTGGAGCACGGGCTCCGGGCTCACCAGCCGCTGGATCGGCGTGAGCGTGCCCGGATGCTCGCTCGCGGCCACGCGCTCGAGGACGAACCCGTCCAGGGACTTGCCCGCGAACCGCACCTTGACCCGCGCTCCGGGAAGAGCGGACTCGGCCATCGACGCGGGCACGGCGTAGTCGAAGGGCCGGTCCAGGTGAGCCAGCGGGGTGTCGACCAGGACCCGGGCCACCGGGTCGCGCTCTGCGGTCGGCTCCGCCTTCCTCGGCGTACGCCGCGGCTTCGCTGCGCGCACCGAGTCCCGCAGACCCGGCAGGGTCTCGGGAGGGGGTGCACCTCGCTCCGCCACGGCGGCTGTTCTACCAGCCACCACCCACGGGGTCGCCGCGACGTCAGCCGCCGCAGGTGTACACGCGGATGTCGTCGAGGTACCAGCCGACGTCGGGGTTCACGTTGTCGACGTTCATCGTGAACTGCGGCGCGACCGTGTGTCCGGCGTACTTCGTCAGCTTCACCCGGCTCGCGAGGTAGCCACGACTGTCACCGCTGAACGCCTTGCGCCCGGCTGCGGGGTTGCCCTCGCCGTCGACGATCCGGTGGCGGGGGCCGTTCACCCACCGAAGCCCCTCGGCGGGTTGCGGGTCCTCGACCCTGCGTCACGTCGGCCACCTCCACCGTGCCGCCGTCGTAGAAGATCTTCGTCCCGTCGGAGAGGGTGCCGTCCTCGATCAGGTACCACCCCTCGAACCACAGGTACGCCGGACGGCCGGCCGGCAGTGCGACCGGATGCATGGTCAGCGAGCTGACCGTGGTGTCCTGCGGCTCGAGGGAGTACCACGACCGGTGGCCCGACGTGGCGTTGGCCGGCACGGCCGGGAACGGGAGTCGTCCGGAGCCCGCAGCCACGTCGTCCCCGGCATCGAACAGCGCTCGACGGCGTGCCCTTCTCCGAGTCGAACAGCACGCGCTTGTGACCGGTGCCCGCGGGACAGGACATCGTCGCGTCCGGTGGCTGCGGGGCCCGGGGCGGCGTGGCGCGGAGCTCGGTGGCGAGTGTCGCCCGGTGGACGTTGCGGCAGTCCGCGTGGGTGAAGCCGGCGCGATGGCGCTGCACCAGCGTGCGGCAGCTGCTGTCGAGCACCGCCGCCAGGTCGGCGTAGTCGCTGCCCGAGACGAGGTGCTGGATCACCGCAAGGTACAGCTTCGCCGACTTCCCGAGCGCTCTTCCCGTCGATGCCGTGCACGGTCCGCCCGCCCTGCTTCCCGCCCTGGGAGATCAGGTAGAACGTGCGGTTGCCGACCCCGCTGTTGGTGTGCACCCCGCCGTTGTCCAGGTCGCCGGCACGCGGCGTAGCGCTTGCTGGTCATGCGGTCGGGCTGCCCGAACCGGCGCGGAACCTTCATGCTCCGGATGGCACCGTGCGGGAGGTCCTCGCCGATGGTCCAGGAGCCGGCGGAGTCGTGCTTGCCCCGGTGACGGTGGTCGGCGATCTCGCCCATCGCGTCGGCCAAGGACTCGTTGATCGCACCGGACTACCCCAGTAGAAGAGATCGGCGTTGCGTGAGATCACACCGTGCGTCATCTCGTGCCCGACGACGTCGTCGGCCGAGGCGTACCCGTCGCCGTAGAACATGCCGACGCCGTTCCAGAAGGCGTTCTGCATCGGGCAGTTCGCCGGGGGCGCCAGCGGATCGCAGAAGCGCACGGTCGACGAGAGGCTCCGGTGGTCGCCCTCGTCGGCGCCGAGCATCCGGGTGAGGTCGAGGTGGCCGATCTGGCGGTAGAAGCGCGAGACGGCACCGGCCAGCTCGAACGCGTCGTTGACGTCCTTGACCTTGCTCTTGGGGCCGTGCTCCGTGCGGGCGAAGTCCGAGGTGCACGCCACGTCGGGGAAGGTCATGAAGTTGTGGTTGTCGCAGACCACGCGGTTGACCGGCTGCAGCACGTCGAGGTCCTGCACGACCACGCCGCTGCGGTCGTCGACGAGCACGAGCCGGTCGAGGCCGCCCCGCCCTGGACGTCCACGGCCCACACACCGCGCGCCTGGGTGGTGGGGTCGGTCGTACGCCGAACACCGAACACGGCCGGATCCCAGATCTGGTGGACCGCCGTGCCGGCGGTCAGCGCGAGGTCCTGCCCTGCCGAGCGCCGCCTCACGTCCCCAGGGCGACCCGGCTGGCCGCCGCCGATGAGTACGACGCGCCCGGCACAGTGGCGCGGGACACCGAGGCGGTCAGCGAGTCGAGCTGCCGGTCGGGACTCAGGCCCACCGCGACCGCGCCCCCGATCACCGGCAGCCCGTCACGCCGCTGGCTGAACCCACGACGTCGTCGCCGGTCACCGAGTGCGTGACCCGACCCGGGACGAGCCGGGTGCCCGGGTCTGCGACGCCGACCAGCGCGCCGTACCGGCGGAGGTGCGCGAGTGCCGCGTCCCGCACGGACGTCGACCGGGTGACCTCCGGGTTGCGGGCCCCGGTGAAGCCGACCACGCGGGCGGTTCCGCCGGCACCGGCGCGGTCGGGCCGGGGCGCGGAGCTCCTGGTGCCACTGCCCGGGTCGGTGGCCTCGGCCGGCGTCGCGGCCTGGGCCAGCATCGTCGTGACGAGGGCCAACACGGCTCCGAGCGCGGCGCTCCTGCGTTTCACGGCTGCCCTTCGTCCGGCCGACGGCCTTCTCTGCGGGCGATCTAGCCAGCGTGACCGGTTTCGGAGGTCACGAACCGGTCACGGTCCCGGCCTGCTCAGTCGGCGAGCCCCGCCGCCTTGCGGAGTGCGTCGACGCGGTCGGTGCGCTCCCAGGTGAACTCCGGGAGCTCACGGCCGAAGTGGCCGTACGCCGCGGTCTTGGCGTAGATCGGACGGAGCAGGTCGAGGTCCTCGATGATCGCCGCGGGACGGAGGTCGAAGACATCGAGCACGGCCTTCTGGATCTCCTCGTCGGCGACCACGCCGGTGCCGAAGGTCTCGATGAACACACCCACGGGTTGGGCCTTGCCGATGGCATAGGCGACCTGTGCCTCGCACCGCCGCGCAAGTCCGGCGGCGACGACGTTCTTGGCGACCCAGCGCATCGCGTACGCCGCCGAACGGTCGACCTTCGACGGGTCCTTGCCGGAGAAGGCCCCCCGCCGTGGCGGGCCATGCCGCCGTAGGTGTCGACGATGATCTTGCGGCCGGTGAGCCCGGCGTCACCCATCGGCCCGCCGACCACGAAGCGCCCGGTCAGGTTGACCAAGAGCCGGTAACCCTCGCTGGGGATGTCGAACGTCGCGAGGACAGGGTCGATCACGTGCTTCTTGATGTCGGGCTCGAGGGTGTCGAGCAGGTCGACGTCCTCCGCGTGCTGCGTCGACAGCACCACCGTGTCGACCCGCACCGGGCGGTTGTCGGCGTCGTACTCGATGGTGACCTGGGTCTTGCCGTCGGGGCGCAGGTAGGCGAGGGTGCCGTCGTTGCGCACGGCCGTGAGCCTCTCGGCGAGCCGTTGAGCCATCACGATCGGTAGCGGCATCAGCATCTCGGTGTCGTCGCAGGCGTAGCCGAACATCAGGCCCTGGTCGCCGGCGCCCTGCTTGTCCATCGCGTCGACCGAGCCGGTGCGCGACTCGTGCCCGGTGTCGACACCTTGCGCGATGTCGCCGGACTTCCCGCCGATGGCGACCATGACCCCACAGCTCGCGCCGTCGAAGCCCTTCTCCGAGGAGTCGTAGCCGATGGTCAGGATCCGGTCGCGGACGATCTGCTTGATGTCGACGTATCCGGTCGTGGTCACCTCACCGGCGACGACGACGAGGCCGGTGGTGAGCAGGGTCTCGACCGCCACGCGGCTGTGGGCGTCCTGCCGGATCATCGCGTCGAGCACCGAGTGACTGGTCGGGTCGGCGATCTTGTCGGGGTGCCCCTCGGTGACGGCGTCGGAGGTGAAGAGGCGGCCAGTCACGTGTCTGGTGCTCCTGGTTTTCTCGCGGCGTGGATCGGCGGTCACGATAGCGGGCGGCAGTAGTGCGCCGGCCGGCCGGTCAACGCCCGGTCGGCCGGGGCGGCCCGAATCGAGCCGAGCGGCGACCTCGTCCCATACGGCATGGGCGAGAGCCGTCTTGGTGCCAGAGGGTACGTCGCGCGAGCCGCCGTAGGCGCCGAGGATCACGGCTTGGTTCTCCTCGGCTCCGAACACGGCTCCCCCGCGTACGTCGTCCACGACCAGGAGGTCACAGCCTTTGCGCGCGAGCTTGGCCCGCCCGAGGTCGAGCACGGAGCCGGAGTCGTCACCGGTCTCGGCCGCGAAGCCCACCACGACCTGGCCGGGACGGGCGCGGTGATGGGACAGCTCGGCGAGGATGTCGGGCGTCTGGGTGAGCTCCAGGGCCGGAGCGGTGCCGTCGGCGTTCTTGCTTGATCTTGGTCTCGGTCGTCGTCACTGGGCGGATTTGGGCAGGTGCCGCGGCCATCACCACGGCATCGGCGGAACCGGACGCCGAGATGACGGCGTCACGAAGCTCCTCGGTCGTCTCGACCCGTACCACCTTCACGCCTGCCGGGTCGGGCAGCGTCACGTTGGCGGCGACGAGCGTCACCTCGGCGCCCCGCGCGACCGCGGCGCGTGCCAGCGCGATCCCCTGTCGGCCCGACGAGCGGTTGCCGAGGAACCGGACCGGGTCGAGCGGCTCACGTGTGCCGCCGGCGGAGACGACGATCGTGCGGCCGGCCAGGTCGGTCTCACCGACACCGTGCGCGAGGACGTCGGCACAGATGGCGAAGATCTCGTCCGGCTCCGGCAGCCGGCCCTTGCCGGTGTCGACTCCGGTCAGGCGCCCGACGGCCGGCTCGATCACCAGGGCGCCGCGCTCGCGCAGGGTCGCGACGTTGGCCTGGGTGGCGGCGTGCTCCCACATCTCGGTGTGCATCGCCGGAGCGAAGACCACCGGGCAACGCGCGGTGAGCAGCACGTTGGTGAGCAGGTCATCGGCCCGGCCGTGGGCTGCGCGGGCCACCAGGTCGGCCGTGGCGGGCGCGACGACGATCAGGTCGGCGGACCGGCCGATCTGCACGTGTGGCACCTCGTGCACCGACTCCCAGACCTGGGTGTGCACGGGCTTGCCGGACAGCGCGGCCCACGTGGCTTCGCCGACGAAGTGCAGGGCCGACGGGGTCGGCACGACGGTGACGTCGTGACCGGACTCGGTGAACCGCCGCAGCAGCTCGGCGGCCTTGTACGCCGCGATCCCGCCCGCGACCCCCAGGACGACGGATGGCCGGTCCGGCGCCTCGGGCGAGGCGTCGGAACCGGCCGTCTCAGTCATGCTCGTGCGGCGAGGACTACTTGTCGCCGCCGAAGCCGGCCTCGAGGGCGGCGGCCTTGCGCGCCTCCTCCTCGGCGGCCAGCTCGGCCGGGTCGACGTCCTCGCAGGTCAGCAGGTCGTCGCTGATCTCGCGCAGCGCGATCGACAGCGGCTTCTCCTGCACGTGGGTCTCGACGAGAGGTCCGACGTATTCCAGGAGGCCCTCACCGAGCTGGGAGTAGTAGGCGTTGATCTGCCGGGCACGCTTGGCGCTGTAGAGGACCAGCTTGTACTTGCTGTCCGTCTTGGTCAGCAGGTCGTCGATCGAGGGGTTGGTCACGCCCTCGGCGGCAGGAGTGGGGGCAGACACGCAACAGCCTCGCAGAAAGTCGGGATTCAGGAATGGCCCAGGTGGCCGACCATCAAGGCTACCAATTCCTCCGCGGCATCGTGAATTTCGGTGTTCACGATGGTCACGTCGAACTCCGCCTCGGCGGCGAGCTCCACCCGGGCTGTGACGAGTCGACGCTCCCGCTCCGCCTCGTCCTCCGTGCCGCGCCCCACGAGGCGGCGTACGAGCTCCTCCCACGTCGGCGGAGCGAGGAAGACCATGAACGCCTCGGGCATGGCGGCATGCACCTGCCGGGCACCCTGCAGGTCGATCTCCAGCAGTGCGAGCCGACCGGCGTCGAGCGCTTGCTCGACCGGGGCGCGGGGGGTGCCGTAGCGCGCGGCCCCGTGCACGACGGCCCACTCGAGGAGCTCGTCCTCGGCGACCATCCGGTCGAACTCCTCCTCGGAGACGAACCAGTAGTGGACGCCGTGCTGCTCGCCGGGTCGCGCCGCGCGGGTGGTCGCGGAGACCGAGATCCAGACCTCGGGATGGTGCGCACGGATGTCGGCGGACACCGAGCCCTTGCCGACGGCGGTCGGCCCGGCCATGACGGTCAGCCGTGAGCGCCCGGACTCGGGCCGGGACCCTGGCCGGGACTCGGAGCCGGGATCGCTCACTCGCCGGGGGCGAACTCGCGCTCGAGCGCCGCGACCTGCTTGGCACCGAGGCCGCGGACGCGGCGGCTCTCGGCGATGCCGATCCGCTCCATCAGCTGCTTGGCGCGCACCTTGCCGACACCGGGCATCGAGCAGAGCAGGTCGACGACCCGCATCTTGCCGATGACCTCGTTGCTGCTGGCCCTGATGGAGGACGTCGGAGATCGAGGCTCCGGAGTTCTTGAGACGGTTCTTCACCTCGGCGCGCTCTCGACGCGACGACGCAGCCTTGGCGAGCGCCGCCTGGCGCTGCTCGGGAGTGAGCGGTGGAAGAGCCAAGACAAGTCCTTTGTCCAACGGCGTCCGAGGGGGAAGTCGGCAGGGGCGACAATCTAGTCAGCAACGACGAGGGGCGGCAACGGGACCCCAGTCGACTCGGCGTCTCTCAGAGCTCCAGAGGCGTGTGACAGACGTCGAGCACCTCCTGCTGCACGCGGGTGAGCGCGTCCTGCGTGTCGGTGGCGGCGAGCTGCGCGGCGGCCCGGCGGATCGCCGTACGGTCCGCCTCGTCGAGGCCGGCCGGAGGGTGCTTCGGGTCGTACGTCGCGGGGTCGACGTCGGCGTGATCGAGGGCGTCGTCCAGGCCTTCGATCCGGGTGACGACCAGGTCCCAGTCGTCGGCGACGTCATCGGGTGACCTCCCTTGGAGGTCGCGGAAGATCGGCAGCGCGGCGATCAGACCCGCCTGATCTCCACCGCTGACGATCGAGCCCAGATCGGACTGGTGGTCGTGCACCGCATCGCAGTAGCTCGGGCCTCGTCCGCAGCTCACCAGCGCCGGCAGCAACGCCGCGGCCAGGGCCGTCGCGACCGCGACCCGCCTCGGATCCGCCCTCACGTGGCCAGCCGGCGCAGCTGGTCGTTGAGCCGGTCGGCGGCCGAGGCGAGTCCGTCCGGACCCTCACGGAGCAGCTCGCGCGACGTGCTCGGCACGACGCGGCCGGCGACGGGACCGAAGATGCGTCGGAGGTCGTCGATGGTGCCTCCCTGCGCACCGAAGCCGGGCGCCAGGATGGGTCCTCCGAAGTCGAAGTCGCGACCGCCCTCGATGGTCGCCCCGATCACGGCGCCGACCAACCGCAGCGGCCGGCCCAAGGTCGAGTCCGCGCAGCCGGGCGAGGACTGTGTCGGCGACCGTGCCTTCGGGGGTGAACGCCTCTTGAACCTCCGGCCCCTCCTTGTTCGACGTCAACGCGAGCACGAATATGCTCGCGTGGTGCTTGCGGGCGGTGTCGATCATCGGGTCGAGCGACCCGAGTCCCCAGGTAGCGCGGGCTCGCGGTGATCGCGTCGACGGCCAAGGGCGAGGACGCGTCGAGATAGGCGTCGGCGTACGCCTGGCTGGTCGAGCCGATGTCGCCGCGCTTCACGTCGAGCAGCACCAGCGCACCCGCCTCGCGGCACGCGGTCACGAGTCGCTCGAGCACGGCGATCCCGCGGCTGCCGAACCTCTCGTAGAAGGCCGACTGCGGCTTGACGATCGCCAGCCGGGGCGCCAGCGCCTCGGCCGCGTCAACGCGAACCGCTCGAGCCCTGCGACGTCGTCGTCGTACCCCCACTCCCGCAACAGGCCGGCGTGAGGGTCGATGCCGGCACAGAGCGGGCCTCGCTCGTGCATCGCAGCGTGGAGTCGGGCTCCGAAGGTGGTCATGCGTCCTCTCCTGTGGCTGGGGCGAGTGCGTCGCCGAGCTCCCGGGCGATCCGGAACGCCGTGGTGGGGTCGTGGAAGAGCGCTGTGCCGATCTGCACCGCGCGCGCACCGGCGGCCAGATGCGCGCGGGCGTCGGCGACGTCCATGATGCCGCCGCACCCGACGACCGAGGTGTCGGGGAGCGCTCGCGCCACCTCGGCCACGCACCGGAGCGCCTGCGGGCGGATGGCCGGGCCGCTCAGCCCGCCGGCTCGACCGTCGGGCATCGCCGCCGGCAACGCGTTCCCGACCACGACGGCGTCGGCTCCCGCGTCGACCACCGCTCGCGCCGTCTCGACGACCCGGGTGACGTCACTGCGGAGCTTGGCGAGCAGCACGACGCCGGGTCGCAGGTCGCGACGGCAGGACGCGATGACGCTGGCGGCCTGGAACGGCTCCCGGGCGTCGAACATGCCGCTGCCGACGGGATCCGGTGCGGACAGGTTCACCTCGACGGCGGACACTCCCGGGGCGAGACCGACGCTGCGCCCGAGCTCGGCGTACTCACCCAAGGAGTGCCCGGCGATACTCACCACGACCACGGCGCCACTGTCCACGAGCGGCGGCAGCTCGTCGGTGAGGAAGGCCTCGGCGCCGGGGTTCTGCAGTCCGATGGCGTTGACCAGTCCGCTGGGAGACTCGACCAGGCGCGGTGCCGCGCTGCCGGGCCGCGGTAGGCGGGTGATCGAGCGGGTGACGAAGCCCCCGAGCCCGGCCAGGTCGCCGTACGCCGCGAGGTCGCGGCCGGTGCCGCCGCAACCGGAGGCCGTCAGCACCGGGTTGGCGAAGGGCCAGTCGTCCGCTGCGGTCACGGAGCGCCTCCCAGTCCAAGCGTCCGGCGCGGAACACGGGCCCGTCGACGCAGGCTCGCACCACGTGCGGGGCGCCGCCGTCGTCGAGCACCGGCACCGGACACCCGTGGCAGAGCCCGGTCGCACAGGTCAGCGGCCTCTCCAGAGCCACCTGGCACGAGGCGTCGGAGCCGACGACGGACTCCGCGACGAACCGCTGGGTCTCCTCGGTCGCGGCGACGTACACGACGTCGGCGTCCGGGAGGGAGCGGAGCACGGCCGCGGTCAGGTCACCGACGGCGACCTCGACCTGACCGACGCTCCGCCGGGCGGCCAGCGGCTCGAGCACGTGGGCGTCGTCGACACCGCCGAGAACAAGCCGGACGCCGCAGCCGCGCTCGCGCAGCCGTTCGGAGAGAGTCGTGAGCGCGCCCGCGGCGACCCCTCGCCGACCAGCAGGCACGTCGCGGGCTCCCGTGGCAGGGCGAACGGGCGCCCCAGGGGTCCGGTCACGGCGACCTCGGCGCCGACCGGGAGCCTGGTGAGAGCCCGGCTGCCCGCACCCCGTGGCTCGACCACGATCTCGACCACCGCCCGGTGGCCGCCCATGGGGCCCACCCGGTGGATCCAGAACGAGCGGCGGGCGAGGTGCCCCTCGCCGACCGAGACCGCGAGGAAGCTCCCGGGACGCGACCGCTCCCCCACGCCCGGTGCCACCAGGGACAGGTGATGGAAGGCGCCGACGGCCTTGGCCGCGAGCAGCTCGGCCGTGACGTGCACCGGGCCGTTCTCGGAGCCCGTCATCGGCCGGTCATCGGGCGGTCATCGGCGTCGTCATCACGTCAACTCGCGCACCACGCGCCGCGGCCAGAGCGGGCCACCGTAGACGAAGCCGGTATAGGCCTGGACCAGGGTCGCGCCGGCCCGGAGCCGGTCGGCGACGTCACGGCCGCTGGAGACCCCGCCGACCGAGATCACCGTGATGCGCGCGTCACGAGAGCGCATCGAGCCGCAGCACCTCCAGGGACCGCCGGCGCAGCACCGGGCCCGACAGGCCGCCGGCGCCGACGGCATCGACCGGCCCGGCCGGCGTCCGCAGGCCGTCGCGGGAGATCGTGGTGTTGGTGGCGATGAGACCCTCGATGCCGCGGTCGCGGGCCAGCTCGGCGATGGCCACGACGTCCTCGTCGGCCAGGTCCGGCGCGATCTTCACGCAGAGCGGGACCGGGCGGAGCGCGGCGTCGTCCGCGACCCGGCGTACGTCGTCGAGCAGGGGGCCGAGCCGGTCGACCGCCTGGAGGCGACCGCAGGCCCGGGGTGTCGGGCGACGACACGTTGACGACGAGGTAGTCGGCGTACGGCGCGAGCAGGCGGGCGCTGGTGGCTAGCCGGCCAGGACCGCGGCCTGTCTGCTCGGGCACCACCTTGGACTTGCCGATGTTGACCCCCAGCACGGGGCCCGCGGACCGGTCGTCGTAGCTCACGTTGACCCGGTTGCGACGGTCACGGCGCTCGCGGCGGCGCGAGCGCGCCGCGAGCCTCCGGGCGACCACCGCGGCGCCGTCGTTGTTGAACCCCATCCGGTTGACTGACCGCGTGGTCCTCGGGCAGCCGGAAGAGACGCGGCCGAGCGTTGCCCGGCTGGGCGAGCGCGGTGACCGCGCCGACCTCCACCAACCCGAACCCGAGCGCCCCGAGAGCGTCGACGCCGACTGCGTTCTTGTCGAAGCCGGCCGCGAGTCCGAGCGGGTCGCGGAACCTCAGCCCCATCGCCTCCACGGGCCGCGACGGAACCCGCACCACGGCGCGGGCGACCGGGCGGCCGCAGCGGATCGCCCGGAACCCCAGATGGTGGGCGCGCTGGGCGCTCAAGCTCGGTGAGTACGCCGCGGAACAGCCGGTCGTACGCCGTCACGGTGGTCGCGGGCCCATGACTGGAGGGCAGCGCACCCCGATGTCGCCGCGGATGCGCGCCTCGACGCCCTGCACGGCCGCACCGAGGCCCTGGACGGTCGTGATGCACGGGACGTTGGCCCGCACGGCTGCCGTGCGCACCTCGCAGCCGTCACGCGGACCGATCGGCCCGCTGCCCGACGACCCCGGGGGCGCGTTCACGACGAGTGCCAACGTCTCCGTCGGCGATCAGCTGCACGGTCGTCGGCTCTCCGTGGGGGCCGGGGCCGTCGAAGTGCTTGCGGACGACGATGGACGACACGCCGTTGCGACGCAGGACGTCGGCGCGGTGCCCTGGGTGGCGAGGATCTCGACGTCGAGATCGGCCAGCACCTTGACCGGCAAGACCATGGACCGCTTGTCGCGGTTGGCGATCGAGACGAACACCTTGCCCGGACGTCGGCAGCGGCCCGAACGCCGCGGCCTGCGCCTTGGCGAACGCTCGCCCGAAGTCGGCGTCGAAGCCCATCACCTCACCGGTCGACTTCATCTCCGGACCGAGCACGGTGTCGACGTAGCGCCCGTCGGGCTGGCGGAACCGGTTGAACGGCATCACCGCCTCCTTGACGGCGATCGGCGAGTCGACGGGCAGGGTGCCTCCGTCGCCGGTGGGCGGCAGCAGGCCCTCGCCGCGGAGCTGCTTGATCGAGTCACCCATCATCACCCGCGCCGCGGCCTTGGCCAGCGGGGTGGCGGTGGCCTTGGACACGAACGGAACCGTCCGGCTTGCCCGCGGGTTGGCCTCGAGCACGTAGAGGACGTCCGACCCGAGCGCGAACTGGATGTTGATCAGCCCGAGCACGCCGACTCCGCGGGCGATCGCCTCGGTCGCCTCGCGGATGCGGTCGATCTCGCGGTCGCCGAGGGTGATCGGCGGCAGGGCGCACGAGGAGTCGCCGGAGTGGATGCCGGCCTCCTCGATGTGCTCCATCACGCCGCCGAGGAACAGCTCCTCGCCGTCGAAGAGCGCGTCGACGTCGATCTCCACGGCGTCGTCGATGAACCGGTCGACCAGCACCGGGTGCTCGGGGCTGATCGCGGTCGCCCGGGCGATGTAGCCCTCGAGCGCCGAGTCGTCGTACACGATCTCCATGCCGCGGCCGCCGAGGACGTACGACGGGCGCACGAGCACCGGGTAGCCGATCTCGGCCGCGATCGACTGGCGCCTCGTCGTACGACGACGCCATGCCGTGGAGCGGCGCGGTCAGTCCGGCCTCGTGGAGGACCCGCCCGAAGGCGCCGCGCTCCTCGGCCAGGTGGATCGCCGCGGGCGTGGTGCCGACGATCGGGACGCCGGCGTCGGCGAGACCCTGCGCGAGGCTCGAGCGGAGTCTGGCCACCGAGCTGGCAGATCACTCCTGCGACCGGTCCGACCGCCTGCTCGGCGTGGACGACCTCGAGCACGTCCTCGAGGGTGAGCGGCTCGAAGTAGAGCCGGTCGGAGGTGTCGTAGTCGGTGGAGACGGTCTCGGGGTTGCAGTTGACCATGATCGTCTCGAAGCCGGCGCCGCCCTCGCCCTGGCCCAGCGCCATCGAGGCGTGGACGCAGGAGTAGTCGAACTCGATGCCCTGCCCGATGCGGTTGGGCCCGGAGCCGAGGATGATCACCGCCGGCCGCTCCCGCGGTGCGACCTCGGTCTCCTCGTCGTACGACGAGTAGTGGTACGGCGTGGCCGCGGCGAACTCGGCCGCGCACGTGTCCACGGTCTTGTAGACCGGCCGGATGCCCAGCGCGTGGCGGACGCCGCGCACCACGTCGGACGTCATCCCGCGGATCTTGCCGATCTGGCCGTCGGAGAAGCCGTGACGCTTGGCCAGGCGGAGCAGGCCGGGCGTGAGCTCGGGTGCGGCGGTGACCTCGGCCGCCACCTCGTTGATCAGGGCCAGCTGGTCGACGAACCACGGGTCGATCCGGGTCGCCTCGAAGATCTCCTCGGCCGTGGCCCCGGCCCGGATGGCGTCCATCACCACCTTGAGGCGCCCGTCGTGCGGCAGGGCGGCCCGGGCGAGCAGGTGCTCCTTGTCGAGCTCGACCCACTCGCGGTGCCAGTCGAACGCCGACGTCGGGGCGCTCCAGCGACCGCAGCGCCTTCTGCAGCGCCTCGGTGAAGTTGCGGCCGATCGCCATCGCCTCACCGACCGACTTCATGTGGGTGGTCAGGGTCGGGTCGGCACCGGGGAACTTCTCGAACGCGAAACGCGGCACCTTCACCACGACGTAGTCGAGGGTCGGCTCGAACGACGCGGGCGTGCTCTGGCCGTCGGGGCGCGTGGTGATGTCGTTGGGGATCTCGTCGAGGGTGTAGCCGATCGCGACCTTGGCGGCGATCTTCGCGATCGGGAATCCGGTCGCCTTGCTCGCCAGCGCACTGGAGCGGGACACCCGCGGGATTCATCTCGATGACGACGATGCGGCCGTCGTCGGGGTTCACCGCGAACTGGATGTTGCAGCCGCCGGTGTCGACCCCGACCTCGCGGATCACGCCGATCGCGATGTCGCGCAGTCGTTGGTACTCGCGGTCGGTGAGCGTCAGCGCGGGAGCGACCGTGATGGAGTCGCCGGTGTGCACGCCCATCGGGTCGACGTTCTCGATCGAGCAGACGATGACGACGTTGTCCGCGCGGTCGCGCATCACCTCCAGCTCGTACTCCTTCCAGCCGAGGATCGACTCCTCCAGGAGCACCTCGGTGGTGGGACTGAGCGAGAGCCCGAGCGCCGGCGATCCGGCGCAGGTCCTCCTCGTCGTAGGCCATGCCGGAGCCGGCGCCGCCCATGGTGAAGCTGGGCCGGACCACGACCGGGTAGCCGAGCGCCTCGACCCCGGCGACGCAGTCGTCCATCGAGTGGCAGATCGCGCGACGCCGCGACCTCGGCGCCCCACTCGGCCGGGAGGCCCTCGACGATCCGCTTGAAGGACTCGCGGTTCTCGCCCTTCTCGATCGCGTCGATGCTCGCGCCGATCAGCTCGACGCCGTACTTCTCGAGGACCCCGCCCTCGGCCAGGCTCATCGCGCAGTTCAGCGCGGTCTGCCCGCCGAGCGTGGCGAGCAGTGCGTCGGGGCGCTCCTTGGCGATCACCTGCTCGACGAACTCCGGGGTGATCGGCTCGACGTACGTCGCGTCCGCGAACTCCGGGTCGGTCATGATCGTCGCCGGGTTGGAGTTCACCAGGACGACGCGCAGCCCCTCCTGGCGCAGCACCCGGCAGGCCTGGGTGCCGGAGTAGTCGAACTCGCACGCCTGCCCGATCACGATCGGCCCGCTGCCGATCACCAGGACGCTGGAGATGTCGGTGCGCTTCGGCATCAGGCGCCCTCTCCCTCGAGGTGGTCTCGCAACGCTCGCCGAGCTCGCTCCTGAGCCACCGGATGTCCGGTGGTTGAGGAAGGCGCCCTGGCGCCTGTCTCGAAACCACCACCCATGAGGTCGCAGAAGCGGTCGAAGAGGTACGCCGCGTCGTGCGGGCCGGCGGCCGCCTCGGGGTGGTACTGCACCGAGAACGCCTTCAGCCGGCCGTCGTCGTCGCGGAGCTCGAGGCCCTCGACGACGTCGTCGTTGAGGCAGACGTGGCTCACCGTGGCCTCGCCGAAGCGTGTCGTGACTGCGTCACGGCCGCCTTCCAGTGGCGCACCGCACGGCGAACCCGTGGTTGTGCGCGGTGACCTCGACCTTGCCGGTGGTGCGGTCGAGGACCGGCTGGTTGATGCCGCGGTGGCCGTAGGTCAGCTTGTAGGTGTCGAACCCCAGCGCCCGGCCGAAGAGCTGGTTGCCGAAGCAGATCCCGAAGTACGGCAGGCCGCAGCTCGAGGGCCCCGCGGAGCAGCTCGACCTGTCCGGTCGTGGCCGACGGGTCGCCGGGACCGTTGGAGAAGAACAGGCCGTCCGGCTCGACCGCGCGCACGTCGTCCAGCGTCGCGGTGGCCGGCAGCACGTGCGTCTCGACGC
This sequence comes from uncultured Actinomycetota bacterium, assembly GCA_963759515.1. Lineage (GTDB taxonomy): Bacteria > Actinomycetota > Actinomycetes > Propionibacteriales > Nocardioidaceae > Nocardioides. The sequence continues at coordinate 135,997 of CAVWZR010000017.1, forward strand.
CGCGCTCGGCGAGCATCCGCGGGGTGTTCGCCTTGATGCCGAGGTCCAGCGCGGCGACGGTGAACCGGCGCTCACCGACCGCCGGCACGACGTACGTCTCGCTGGTGGAGACCTCGTCCGAGAGGTTGGCTCCCGCCATCTCGGCCGACCCCCGCACGCGCGACGAGCAGCGCGTCGGGATCGGTCTCGGTCGTGGAGATCCCGACGCGCATCGCGCCGCGCTCGCGCAGGTGGCGGGTCAGCGCGCGGGTGTCGATGCCGGAGATGCCGACGACGCCCTGGTCGCGCAGCGCCGTCGTCGAGCGACCGACGTGACCGCCAGCTGGACGGCACCCGCGCCGGGTCGCGCACGACGTAGCCGGCGACCCAGATGCGCGACGACTCGGGATCCTCGTCGTTCATCCCGGTGTTGCCGATGTGGGGGGCGGTCATCACCACGACCTGGCGGTGGTACGACGGATCGGTGAGCGTCTCCTGGTAGCCCGTCATCCCGGTGGCGAACACCGCCTCACCGAAGGTCTCCCCCTCGGCGCCGTAGGACTCCCCACGGAACGTCCGGCCGTCCTCGAGGACCAGCAGAGCGGGCGCATCGGTGACATGACGGGGCACGCCGTACCTCCTTCTCCGCCTCACGGGACGGATCGTTAAAGGATGTCGAGCGTTGCCGACCTTAGCAGCCGGCGTCTCAGATCTCGGAGGTGAACTCTCCGACGAACGCCGCGATCTCGGACAGCGTCTTCGGGTCGCCCTCGAGGTGCGGAACGTGGGCGACTCCGGGGAGCTCGACGAGCCGGGCTCCGGCGATCGAGCGCGGCCAGATGCGCGCAGTTGGCCTTGATGTACTGCAGGTCGTGCTCGCCGATCAGCACCACGGTCGGTACGGAGATCTCGGCGACCCGGTCCCACGCAGCCGCGTCCTCGCGCCGCTCGCCCGGGTCGTCGGCGTCCAGCGCCCGCGCGTTCATGTCGAGGAAGAGGTCGCGGGCCGGACCCGGTCACCCGACCCTCGGGGGCGGTGGGGCCGTCCAGCCATACCCGGGTCTCGATCCGGTTCACGGCGGCCTGGTCGCCGCGCTCCTCGGCGGCCTCCCACTCCTCGTCCAGCGCGAGGACCTCGGGCTCGTACGTCGGCTCGGGTGCGCCGCTGACGGCGGGACCGATCAGGACCAGCGCGCGCACCCGGTCGGGGTGCGTCAGCGCGAGGTCGATCGACGTACGTCCGCCCATGGATGCGCCGACCACCACCGCGGATCCGACGTCGTAGGCGTCGAGCACGGCCAGCGCGTCGTCGACGGCCGACCAGCCGTCCTGGGCTGGTGTACGTCGTGCCGTCCGTAGCCCCGTGCGTCGTAACGTGAGGCACCGCGCGGTCGGGCAGCGCATCGACGACGTGGTGCCAGCTGCGCTGGTCGGTGACGCCCGCGTGCACGAGGAGGACGTCGGGTGAGCCGGAGCCGTGTGACTCCGCGGACAGAACGGCATTTCCAGAGGTGATCTGCATTTGCCGCTCAGTGAATCGGCGTCGGGCCGGTCGCACAAGCGGATTACCGTCCGCGGGCTGCACTAGCGTCGCGACCGTGCATGAGCTGACTCGGGCGGAGGCGCGCCAGATCGTCGTGCGCGCGACCATGCTCGACGCCCACCGGCCGACGGACCTGTACGCCGTGGTGGAGCGGCTCACGGCGCTCCCGGTCGAGCCGACCCGAGCCATCGCTCCGAGCTACGACCTGGTCAGCTGGTCGCGCCTGGGTTCGGCGTACGAGCCCGAGCGACCTCGACGACCTGCTCGCCGCGCGCGACCTCTACGAGGACGGCGCCGGCATCCGGCCGATGGCCGACCTCGGGCTGCACCTGGCCGAGATGGAGATCTGGCCGGCGTGGGACGAGCACCCGCGACTGGCTCGAGGCCAACGAGCTGTTCCGCAACGAGGTGCTCGACGTCCTCGACGCCGACGGTCCCCTCCCCTCGCGTGACGTGAAGGCCACCGCCCAGGTGCCGTGGCAGTCCTCCGGATGGAACGTCGACCGCAACGTCCGGATGATGCTCGGCGTGCCTGCTGGCGCGCGGCGAGGTCGCGGTGAACGGGCGGAAGGGCACGCAGAAGCAGTACGACCTGGCCGAGCGGGTGTACCCGCCAGGTGTCGGGGCCGTGCCGCTGGCGGAGGCCCGCGCGGAGCGCGACGTACGCCGCCTTCGCGGGCTCGGGATCGCGCGCCCGAAGGGCACCGTGCTGCCCGGCGAGCCGATCCACGTGGGCGACGCCGGTGAGCCCGCCGTGGTCGCGGGCACCGACGGCGAGTGGCGGGTCGATCCCGCCCAGCTCGGGCAGCCGTTCGAGGGCCGCACGGCCCTGCTGTCGCCGTTCGACCCGGTGACCCGCGACCGGGTGCGGATGACAGGACCTCTTCGAGTTCGAGTACGTCCTCGAGATGTACAAGCCGGCCGCGAAGCGGCGCTGGGGCTACTTCGCCCTGCCGATCCTCCACGGCGACCGGCTGGTCGGGAAGCTCGACGCCACCGCCGACCGGAAGGCCGGGCGGTTCTTCGTCGACGCCGTCCACGAGGACGAGCCGTTCACCACCGAGATGGCCACCGCCGTGGACGACGAGATCACCGCCCTGGCCGAGTGGCTGGGGCTGACCCTCGAGCGGTGAGTCGCAGCTCGGCGCCGTGCCAGCGACGACGCAGCCAGCGGTCGTGGGAGGCCACGACGACGGTGCCGGCTGAGGTCTGCAGCGCCTCCTCGATCTCCCCGGCCAGGGCCAGCGACAGGTGGTTGGTCGGCTCGTCGAGCAGCAGCAGGTCGGGCTCGGCCGCGATCGCGACCGCCAGGCCGAGCCGGCGGCGCTGGCCGACCGAGAGCAGCGCGACCGGCGTCGCGTGCCGGTCGGGCGGCACGAGCCCGAGCTCGCGCAGAGGTGTGCTCGCGGCCCGCTCCTCGCCGACCAGCGCGTCGTACGTCGCCTGCGCGCTGCGGCCCGGATCCGAGAACCGCACGTCCTGCACCAGCTCGGAGACCCGGTGCGCCGCCGACCGACGACGAAGCCGGACGTCGGCCGCGAGCCGCCCGGACAGCACGCCGAGCAGCGTCGACTTGCCCGAGCCGTTCGGCCCCGAGACCAGGAGATGCTCCCCCGCGACGACGTCGAGCCGCGCCGAGGTCGAGCCGTCCGGCGACGACCAGGTCGCGCACCTGCACCACGCGCCCCGTGGCGCCGCCGCCGGTCAGCCCGGCCCGAAGGCGCAGCGACCGGGCGCGGCTTGCGCACCTGGCTCGCGCTCGGCGATGCCCGAGCCGTCGTTCCGCGTCCTTCTTGCGCCGCGACGCGGTCCGCTCGACCCGGGCGCCCTTGAAGCCGTAGATGTGCTTGTCGTTGTCGCGCGGCGGTCGGTTGTGCGCGACCGCCGACGTGCCCGATCCGGGTCGCCGCGCGGAGCCGGGCGAGCTCCTCCTGCTGCTCGGCGTACGTCTCCTCCCACCGCCGCCGGGCGGCCGCACGGTGCTCCTCGTACGCCGTCCAGCCGCCGCCGAAGCGGCGGCCGCCCTGGCCGTCCGTCCCGAGCCCCCGTCCGGTCGCGGGTCGAGGTCGAACAGGTCGGTGCACACGTCGTCCAGCAGCACCCGGTCGTGGCTGGCCAGCAGCACGACCCCGGGCAGGTCCCGCAGGAACGACGACGAGCAGGTCGATCGCGTCGTCGTCGAGGTGGTTGGTCGGCTCGTCGAGCAGCAGGCAGCCGGGCCGGGTGGTCATCAGCGTCGCCAGCGCCAGCCGGGTGCGCTCGCCGCCCGACAGGGTCCCGATCCGGCGTGCCGGGTCGAGCATCCCCAGTCCGAGCCGCTCGGCCGCCTCCTCGGCACGCCGGTCGGCCGACCAGGCGTCGTGGGAGGACCGCGTCGTCCAGAGCAGCGGCGTACGCCGACTGGGGTGTCCTCGTCCGAGTCGTCGGTGAGCTCCTCCAGGGAGAGGCGCTCGACCTCGGCGACCATCCGGCGCAGCGGAGCCAAGGCACCGGCCAGCACCTCACCGATCGACTGTCCGTCGCCGAAGGCTGGCTCCTGACCGAGCATCGTCGAGGTCGGCCGGCCGATCGATCGTGCCGGTGACCACCGCGCGGGACGGCACGGTGCCGGCGATCGCCCGGAGCAGGGTGGACTTCCCGGAGCCGTTCTCGCCGATCAGCCCGATCCGGCGGCCGGGCTGAGCGGTGAGGTCGATGCCGTGGAGCACCTGCCGGGTGCCGAACCAGACGTCGAGGTCGCCCACGTGGAGCGTGGAGATCGTGGAGGGACATGGTGGTGCCTTCGCGTGGCCTGAGAGAGACTCGCCGGGCGGTGCCGCGGGCGCGAGTCGGGTCAGCGAGAGATCCACATGATGGGAAACACTCTACGTGGGGTGCGCCGGCGAGCCGGGCCACTCGTTTAGAGCTCGAGTGGAGGAACTCCACCAGACCGGCGAAGTAGACGTCGGCGTCGTCGACGAGCGCGAGGTGGCTGCCGTCGGGCGAGTGGTGGTAGCGACCCTGCGGTGGCTCGCTCGGCCATCCAACGCAGGTGGGCCGGGTTCCATCGTGTCGTGGGCAGCCCCCATCACCAGAGCCGGGTACGTCGATGCGCTGGTAGGTCGGCCGTCCGGTCCCAGTGCTGCGAGCCTTGCCGCTGGCGCCGAGCTGGCTCGGACCCTGGAGGCGGCACGTAGATCGTCACGGTTCGTGTGGTCGAAGCCCGCGGAGGCACCGGGTCGGGCCACGGTCCGTCGGGCAGCCGGCACACGTGCTTGAACGTAGTGGTGCTCCATCAGCAAGTCTTCGTATGCCGGATCCTCAGTCTCGCCTGCGGCCTCCATTCGCTTGATCTCCGCCAGGGCCTCCTGGTCGAGGGCCCGGCATGATCACCTCCTCGGCGTACGCGTTGTACGCCGGGATGCTGGCCATCATGTTCGAGATCACCAGTCCCTTGAGGTGCTCCTGGTGGGCGAGCGCGTACTCCGGTCGCCAGCAACTCCACCCCATGACTGCCCGTAGAGGACGAAGTTGTCGCTGCCCGAGCCCCAGCGCCGTCCGCACCTGCTCGACCTCGTCGACGAACCGGTCGATCTCCCACAGCGTGGGGGTCGTCCGGCTGGTCGCTGAAGTGTGAGCCGAGCTGGTCGTAGAGGTAGTACTCGACCCCGGCCGCCGGCAGGTAGGCAGTCGAACGACTCGAGGTACTCGTGGCTGGCGCCGGGACCGCCATGGAGGAGCAGCACCTTCAGGTCGGGGTTGTTGCCGAACCGCCGGGTCCACACGCGGAAGTGGGACCTGCGTGGGTCGACACCGGGATCATCCGCACACCACCGGCGATGCGGTCGGGACGATCGGTCGAGTCGAGGTAGTCGCCCATCTGGCGAGCATGTCACGAGCTCCCCCTAGCCCGGCCCCGGCCGGGCGAGCAGCTCGCCAGCTCGGCACGTGAGCCGATGCCGAGCTTGGTGTAGACCTTGCGCAGGTGGTACTCGACCGTCTTCGGGCTGAGGAAGAGCGCCGCGGCGGCTTCACGTGTCGTTCGACCTTCGACGAGCAGCAGGCTGACCTGGAGCTCCTGTGGGGTGAGGAAGCTGCGCGGGTCGGCGCCGCGCCGGCGCACGGTCTCACCCGTCGCCTCCAGCTCCACCGCGGTTCGCTCGGCCCAGCGCGCCGCTCCGAGGTCCTCGAAGTCGTCGAGGGCTGCCCGCAGCTGATCGCGCGCGTGCACGCGCCTCGAGGCGCGTCGCAGGCGTTCGCCGTACGCCAGGCGGGTGCGGGCGGTCTCGAAGCGGTCGAACGTGGCCGCGTGCGCCTCCAGCGCCGCCTCGAAACGCCGCACGGACGACGCGTCGTCCGCCACCAGCCCGCGCGCACGCTCGGCCCTCGCGAGCGCCCACGGCTGGCCCTTGTCCCGGGCGGCGCGCTGGTACGCCGAGGCCACCGCCTGTGCCTCGGACACCTCCCCCAGCCGCACCAGCGCGTCCACGGCTCGCGCCGGGTACCAGGTCAGCGTCCGCCAGCTGATGCACCTCGAGCAGGTGGACGAGCTCGCGCAGGCTGGTCACGGCGCCGGCAGGGTCGCCCAGCGACAGCTCCAGGTCTCCCAGCGCGTAGCGCACCCACGCCTCGGCCATGTGCAGCTGGGCGACGACCGGTGAGCCGAGCACCTCGGCGACATGCCCTCGGCACGGCCTCTCGCGTCCCTGACGCGACTCGAGCGCGGCGAGCCCCGCCAGCGCCATCACCTGCTCGGTGGTCTGTCCCGTCTCCTCCGCGAGACGCACCACCGCGGCGTAGTTGGCTTCGGCCTCCACCCACGCGGACGACGTGGCCTGGTCGCGGGCCACGTGCCACAGCACGGCGGGCTGGGCCCCGACCCCCGCCTGACCGCGCACCTGCTCGACCAGCTCACGCAGAGTCTGGCCGGCACCGGTGGTGTCACGGAGGTACAGCGGCACCGCCATCACCAGAGACAGCCGGTGCGGGTCGCGGTACAGGGCCGGCGTCGCCCGGAGCAGCGGGACCGCCGATCGCAGGTCGTCGGCGCCTCCCGGTTGACCGGCGAGGATGCGCGCCATCCCGGTGGCGACCAGGCCGAGCGCCCGGGAGCCGTCGTCGGTCACCCTGGGCGCCAGCTCGGCGAGCCGACCCGCCAGAGCCACCGCGGTCGTCGCGTCGGCGAGGTAGTAGTTCGCGTGCACGGCGTCGGCGAGGATGACGGTCTCCTCGTCCGGGTCGGTGGCCAGGTCGGCGGCCGCCAGCAGCATCTCGCGGGCGTCCTGCAGGCGGCCGGTGCGAGCCGCGATCTTGCCTCGCAGGGCCAGCTCGTGAATCCCCCCGGAGTCGTCGGGACGCTCACGCCCGTGGGCCTCGAGCAGGCCGAGCGCCCGCTCGGTCAGGCCGGCGGACCAGGCCGTCTCGGCCGCCGACAGCAAACGCTCGGTCCTGCGCGCCCGGTCCGGGGTGAGCCGGCGGAACGCTCGTAGGCCCCCGAGGCCACGAGTATGCCGTCCGCTGACGAGCGCGCTCGGCGGCCTCGGCCAGCAGGTCGGAGACCTCCGCGTCCGGTTCCCACACCGCCTCGGCGAGATGCCAGGCACGCCGGTCCGGGTCGCCCTCGGCAAAGGCGTCCGCAACGGCACGGTGCGCAGCCCTCCGCTCGCGTGCTCCCGCCCGTGAATAGACCGCGGCCCGCACCAGCGGGTGCCGGAACACGATCCTTCCCGACGTGATCGAGACCAGGCCAGCGCCCTCCGCCTCGGTCAGCGCGTCGACGTCGACGCCCAGGCTCGAGCAGGCGCTCGTGGTGACCTGGAGGTCACCGGCGCAGACGGCCGACACCAGGACCGCGGTGCGACACGACTCGTCCAGCCGGTCGAGCCGCCGGGCGAACGCCGCGGTGACCGTGTCCGGCACTCTCGCCGTAGCTTCGACGGGTCGGTCGCGAGGGTGTCGAGGTCGTCGCCGGCGAGCTCCAGCAGGGCCAGGGGGTTTCCTCCGGCCAGTGCCAGGAGCGGCTCGAGGCGACCGGGCACGAGCGGACCACCCGCCGCGTGCGTGACCAGTGCCGTCGCGGCGTCCTGGTCGAGCACGGACAGGTGCACGACCGGGAGGCCGGCCACGAGCCGGTCTGCCTCGGAGGTGCGCACCGCGGCGAGAACGACGACCGGATCGGCCCCGAGCCGCCTCGCGGCGAACACGACCGCCTCGGCGGAGGGCAGGTCGAGCAGGTGCAGGTCGTCGACCACCACCGCGACCGGCGCCTCCTCGGCGTACGCGGCGAGCAGGCTGAGCACCGCGGCACCGATGGCGAACCGGTCGCTGCTCCCCGTCCCGCCGTCCGAGAGAGCCAGAGCTCCGGACAGGGCCGCCGCCTCGGCGCGGACAGACCGTCCAGGTGCGCCAACGCCGGACGCAGCAGCTGCAGCAGAACACCGAAGGGGATGTGCCGCTCGGCCTCGAGGCCGGTGGCCCGGAGCACTCGCATCTCTCCGAGCGAGGAGAGCGTGTCCTCGAGGAGCGCCGTCTTTCCGACGCCCGGCTCCCCCATGAGCACGAGGGTGCCGCCGACCCCCAGCCGTGCCGTCGCGACCAGGCGGCTGACGGCCTCGCGCTCTGAGTCCCTGCCCAGCAGCACGCACGGAGTCTATGACCGTCCCCTCACTTCAGGCGTACGACGGGACTAGGGGGGTCTCCGGATGCGGTGGCGGCCGGCTCGGGACCAGCGTGGGCCGCAGCCAAGCACGACTGACATCGGCCACCGGTCGAGAACGGAGAAACCATGACCAGCACGACCACCGACCTCCCGTCGACAACGGCGTGAACGTCGAGGCCCTGCTCGGCGCCCGCGCCGCGTTCGGCGAGACGCCCGACATGGCCCAGTTCCGTGGCGGTCGTCGGTCACGCTGGGTGAAGGGCACCCACAGCCGCTCCAGGTCGACAGGTTCTACGGCTTCAGCGACGAGCAGGCGCACCACACTCGTTCAGCTCGACGCCGACCACCCGCTGCAGTTCGCGGCCCACGACAACGGCGTCACCCCGGTCGAGTACGTCTCGTCGCGCTGGCCGGCTGCCTCACCGCCGGCGTCGCCGCCGTCGCCCAGCAGCGCCAGATCCAGCTCCGCTCGGTGACAGGCGACCTGCGGCCGAGATGGACCTGCAGGGCATCCTCGGGTCGACCCCGACGTCCGCAACGGCTTCAGCGGCGTCAAGGTCGACTACCAGATCGACGCCGACGCCACCCGGGAGGAATCGAGGCCCTGGTGGCCCAGTCGCAGAAGCGCTCGGCCGTCTACGACATCGTCACCAACCCGACCAACGTCACCGTCAACGTCGTAGGCCGGCCTGATGCCGGGCCCCACGCGTCGTCGTCGGGGCCGGCCACTCCGGGCTGGCGATGAGCCGCCGGCTCACCGCGCGTTCGATCGACCACGTGGTCCTGGAACGCGGTGAGGTGGCGCACTCGTGGCGCACCGAGCGGTGGGACTCGCTGCGCCTGCTCACCCCGAACTGGATGACCCGGCTGCCCGGCCAGGCCTACCGCGGCGACGACCCCGACGGCTACTCCGCCGCCGAGGTCGCCGCGTTCGTCACCGCGTACGCGGCCGCGCGCCGGTGCGCACCAACACCACCGTCACCGTCGGTGCGGCGCGGCCGATGAGGGATTCGGTTCGTCACCGACCAGGGCGCGTGGCAGGCGCGCGCGGTCGTGCTGGCCGCCGGAACGACCTGCGGCGTGCCCTCGCCCCCGCCGCCGCGCCTGCCCGCGGCTCGTCGACTCATCCGCCATGACTACCGCCGCCCCGACCAGCTGCCCGACGGCGGGGTACTGGTCGTCGGCGCGTCGGCCAGCGGCGTGCAGATCGCCGAGGAGATGCAACGCTCGGGCCGGCCGGTGACCCTGGCGGTGGGCGAGCACGTCCGCCTACCCCGGACGCTACCGCGGCCGCGACATCCTGTGGTGGATGGACGCCGCCGGGGTGCTGGACGAGCGGCTCGACGAGATGGACGACATCGTCCGGGCCCGGCACCTGCCGTCGATGCAACTGGTGGGCGCGCCGCGCACGCTCGACCTCAACGCGCTGCAGGCTCGGGGTCGGCTCGTCGGCCGCTTCGCCGGGATCCGCGACGGCTCGCCCTGTTCTCCGGGTCGCTGCGCAACGTCTGCGCCCTGGCCGACCTGAAGCTGGACGGCTGCTCGACGCGATCGACGATTTCGCCGGCGGCGCAGGTGAGCGTTTCGAGCCGACACGCCGTTCCGGCGGCGTCGCTGCAGCTCGACCTGCCCAGCGGCGAGATCCGCTCCGTGGTCTGGGCCACCGGCTTCCGGCCCGACTTCTCCTGGTTGCGACTGCCCGTGTTCGACCCGCGGGGCCGGCTGCGGCACGACGGCGGGGTCGACCGGCGGCCCGGGCTCTACGTCCCCGGGCTGCCGGTGCTGCGCCGCCGCCGCTCCAGCTTCATCGACGGTGCCGACGGGACACCGCCGTCCTGCCGCCCACCTCGCCCACGCCCGCCAGGAGTGCTTCGTGAACAACGATCCCAGGCCGTCGCGCTGGCCACCTCGGTCGCCGACCGGGACCTCGATCGGCTCGGGACGCACCTCACCGACGAGTGCGGCTGCGCGCGCTGCTGCCCGGCGGGCTGGTCGAGGAGCACGGCCGCGAGCCGGTCCTGGCCCGCTTCGCCGACTGGTTCGGCGACCACGACAGTGTCGAGCTCGACGACGCCGCCGGCGAACACGTCGGCGACCGGCTGCTCGTCCACTACGGCTGATGTCGACCCCGACGTCGACCCACGGGTGCTGACCCAGACCGTGGTCGGCGTGAACGGCGGGCTCTCTTCCGGATCGACCTCGTCTGCTCCGGCTTCCGGGCGGCGTCGTGACCGGCACCCGGACGGCGCTGGACCGCTGGGGCGACTACGACCGCAGCAGCCCTTTCGCTGTTCGCCGCGTGCTGGCCGCCGCGCCGATCCAGGACGTCACCCTCGTCGACGGCCATCGCGCCTTCCTCGTGGTCGGGTACGACGAGGCGCGCGCCGCGCTCAACCACCCCGACCTGTCCAAGGACATGCTCGCCGCGCTCGCACGCGACGGCGCGGTGGCCGCCGAGGGCCTGCCGGGCACGGCCTTCGCGCGGCACATGCTCAGCGTCGACCCGCCCGACCACACCCGGCTGCGGACGCTGGCCCCCGGCGTTCCGCCGGGCACGGCTGGCCGCCCTCGCGCCGCGCATCCGACACCGTGGACAACCTGCTCGACGAGCTGGCGGCGGCCGCCGGCCCGGTCGACCTCGTGGCCGGGTTCGCGCTGCCCCTGCCGTTCGCGGTGATCGGCGAGCTGCTGGGCATCGACCGGGCCGACCAGAGGCTCCCCGGCTGGTTCGCCACGCTGCTCGCGCCGTACGCCGGCGGGGAGCCCCCGGCCGAGGCCGTGGCCGCCTCCGACACCATCGTCCGGTACCTCAACGAGCTGGTCGACAGGCGGAGGGCGGCCCCGACCGAGGACCTGGTCGGCGATTTCGTCCGCGCCGCCGCGACGACCCCTCAGCCCGCAAGAGGTGCTGTCGACGGTGTTCCAGCTGATCGTGGCCGGGCACGACACGACGACCAGCCTGATCGGCAACGGCGGCGCCCTGCTTCAGCACCCCGATCAGCGCGACGCCCGCTCGCGGAGCCCGCGCTGGTGCCGCGCGCGGTCGAGGAGATGCTCCGCGTCGACGCACCCGTGCCCCACGCGACGTTCCGGTACGCCGCACGCGACGTCACCATCGCCGGCGTGACCATCCCCGCCGGCGCCCAGGTGCTGGTCAACCTGGCTGCCGCGGGGCGCGACCCGGAGCGGAACCCCGGTCCCGGCACGTTCGACGTACGCCCCGACGGCGGGCCACCTGGCGTTCGGACACGGCGTCCACCACTGCCTCGGGGCGCCCCTCGCCAGGCTGGAGGCGGACGTGGCCTTCACCGAGCTGCTGCGACGGTTCCCGGGGATGCGGCTCGCGGTTGCGCCGGGGGAGCTGCACTGGGGTCACGGCGACGGGCTGGTCCTGCGCGGGCTCTCCGCGCTGCCGGTGCTGCTGCGGCCGTCGGACAGCGCTGCGGACTCGTCGTGACCATGGCCGGAACGCCCCGTGGGGTGGATCCTGGAGGTCGAGGGAGGCGACACCGTGCGCGCACGACACCCTGACCACGAGGGGTACGTCGACCGCGACGGCGTGCGCATCCACTACGAGGTGTACGGCGACGGGCCGGACCCGATCGTGTTCACACCGGCCGACCTGATCGTCGACAGCCGGATGTGGAAGGCGCAGGTCGCCCACCTGTCACGGCATCACCGCGTCGTCGTCATCGACCCCCGCGGGAACGGGCGCAGTGATCGGCCGACCGGCCCGGAGAGCTACGGCGACCTGATCTATCTCGGCGACCTGCTCGCCGTCATGGACGCGTGCGCGCTCGACCGGGCGGTTCTCGTCGGGCTGTGCGAGAGCTCGTGGTTCGGGCTGCTGGCGGCGGCCCGCCATCCCGACCGCGTGGCCGGCGTCGTGGCGATCGGGCCCGGTGCCGCCGAGGGGACCCCGAAGCACGACCGCGGCATCGACACCGCCGCGAACTGGTCGGCAGAGATCGAGGACCCGGAGGGCTGGGAGGTGTGGAACGAGGGCGTCTGGCGCCGCGACTGGCCGGCGTTCCCGCGGTGGTTCTTCTCCCAGATCTGCAACGACGCGCACAGCAGCAAGATCTACGAGGACGTGGTCGACTGGGCGTGCGGTACGACGGGCGAGGTGATGCTGTCGGCCATGGACGCCGTGTCCATCGGGGGCGATGCGACGGCGGTCCAGGAGGAGCTGCGCACGATCCGGTGTCCGGTCCTGGTGATCCACGGGACCCACGACCTGTGCCAGCCGTTCGCCCGTGGGGTGCACATCGCCCGGCTCGCCGGCGCCGAGCTGCTGGTGCTCGGGCGAGCCGGCCACCTGCCGCAGGCGAGGTACCCGGTCGTGGTGAACCACGCCATCGACGACTTCGTCCACCGGGTCGCGACCGGAGTCGCGAGCCGACCATCGGGACCGCCTCGGGCGCGGATCCGTCCGACGACCCTGGAGGAGACGACCATGAAGGCACGAGAGCCGGACCAGACGGGGTTCATCGAGCGCGACGGCGTGCGCGTCGCCTATCAGGTGTACGGCGACCTGCGCCACGCCGACGACCCAGCGGTGCTGCTCCTGCCGACGTGGTGCATCGTGCCGGCCGAGATCTGGAAGCTGCAGGTGGCCTACCTGGCCCGGCGTACCCGGGTGATCACCTTCGACCCCCGTGGCAACGGGGCGTCCGACCGCCCCGAGGACAGCTCGGCGTACGCGCGTGAGCAGCAGACGCAGGATGCACTCGACGTGCTCGACGCGACCGGGACGGGACGGGCCGTGGTCGTCGCGCTCTCGATGGGCAACCTGCACGCACTGGACCTCGCATCCGACCACCCCGAACGCGTCGCCGCCTGGGTCGCGATCGCGCCGGCGATCCGGGACCTCGCACCGTTCCCGCCCGAGCGGCAGGCGTCGTTCGACCGATGGGCCGAGGACACGGGAGACGACGGCGGCTGGGGTCGCTACAACAAGTTCTCCTGGCTGCGCGACTACCCGGGCTTCCTGGACTTCTTCTTCGACCAGCTGGTGCCGGAGGAGCACTCGACCAAGCTGATCGAGGACCTGGTGGCGTGGGGCCACGGCTCGAGCGGCGAGATCATCGTCCGCGCCGAGGGCGGACGCATGGTCGGCGAGCGCTCGGTGGAGGACCAGTGCGCCGGCGTGCGGTGCCCCGTCGTCGTCGTGCACGGGACCGACGACCGCGTCATCCCCTACGAGGCCGGCGTCCGCCTGGCCGAGCTGACCGGCGGGACCCTGGTCACCTTCGAGGACTCCGGCCATGCGCCGCAGGGACGTGAGCCGGTCGCCCGAACCACGTGCTCGACGACACCCTGGCGGGAGTGAGCGGTCCGCGTCCGGTCGAGCGTCGCGAGCGGGCGCCACGGCGGCCGAAGCGGGCCCTGTACCTGTCCTCCCCCATCGGTCTCGGCCACGTGCGCCGTGACCTGGCGATCGCCGACGAGCTCCGCAAGCTGCACCCGGGGTTGGAGATCGAGTGGCTCTCCCAGTCGCCGGTCACCGACTCTCCTGGGAGAGCGCGGGCGAGCGGATCCACCCCGCCTCGGCCTGGCTGTCCAGCGAGAGCGGCTCACATCGAGTCGGGAGTCCGGCGAGCACGATCTGCACGCGTTCCAGGCGATCCGGCGGATGGACGAGATCCTGGTCGCCAACTTCATGGTGTCGACGACCTGGTCTCGCGAGCGCGAGTACGACCTGTGGATCGGTGACGAGGCCTGGGACCTCGACCACTTCCTGCACGAGAACCCCGAGCCTCAAGCGCACGGCGTTCGCCTGGATGACCGACTTCGTCGGCTGGGTGCCCATGCCCGACGGCGGCGACCACGAGGCGTTCCCTCACCGCCGACTACAACGCGGAGATGGTGGAGCACGTCGCGCGCTACCCGAGGCTGCGCGACCGGTCGATCTTCATCGGTGACCCCGAGGACCTCGTGGGCGATCCCGCTCGGACCCGGGCTGCCGTCCATCCGCGACTGCAGCGATGGAGCACTTCGAGTTCAGCGGATACGTGACGGGAGACAGGCCCGACCCGGAGGACCGAGAGCGCCCTGCGCAAGCGGCTCGGGTACGCCGACGACCAGGTCGTCTGCCTGGTCAGCGTGGGAGGCTCCGGCGTGGGCGAACCTCTGCTGCGCCGGATCCATCGAGGCCTTACGACGCCGCCGCCACCCGCGTGCCCGGGCTGAGCATGCAGCGTGGTGACCGGTCCCCGGCTCGACCCCGCGGCGTTCCCGGCACCCGCGGGCGTCCACGTCCACGGGTTCCTCCCCGATCTGGACCTGCACCACGCTGCCTGCGACGTCGCCGTCGTCCAGGGTGGGTTGTCCACGACGATGGAGCTGACGGCCGCGGGCCGACCGTTCCTGTACTTCCCGCTGCGCCATCACTTCGAGCAGCAGGTGCACGTGCGTCACCGGCTCGAGCGGCACGGTGCGGGACGGGCCATGGACTACGACGCCGCGGACCCGGACACCCTGGCCGACGCGCTGGTCCACGAGCTCGAGCACCCGCGCACCTACCTGCCCGTGGCGGAGGGCGGGGCGCAGCGGGCGGCGGCGATGCTCGCCGAGGTCCTCTGAGCGGCGTCGCGTGGTCCTGACGTGCAGCTGACGACCTCGATGTCGTCACCCGGTCAGTACTCCGACGCGCCCCGGATCGGTCCGGGGCGACCGTCGGGATCGTGCACCACGTCGAGGGGGATCTGCGCCCACCTCCTGGTGATGCGCGACAACGGGGGCAGGGGGATCGGCCGCAGACGCCCTGGCGGCCGGTCACCCTGACGCCCTCCTTCGTGCCAGGCCTCCAGCCGCGCCGCAGATGCGGCGTACTGGTCGTACATTCCCGCCGGGTCCACGCAGTCCGCCATCACGTCGTTCAGGTCCCGCTCGTCCACCTCCGGCAGCCGATCGAGGTGTTCGGCAGCCAGGGTCAGCCGCAGGTGCCGGGCATGGTCCTCGTCCAGGACGACAGCGCTGAGCTCCGAGTCGTGGGTCCAGGACCGACGGTTGAAGTTGTCCGATCCGGTGCTGGCCCACAGGTCGTCGATGACGCACACCTTGGCGTGGACGTAGACCGGCGTGCCTTCGTGGTTCTCGAGTCCGTACGCCGCGACCCGACCCGGTCCGGCGCGCATCAGCCGCATCAGGGCGCGCTCGCGGCCGAGGTACTGGGGAACGCGATTGAGACCCGCGATGTCCGGCACGAGCGGGATCACCACGATCACGCGCAGGCCGGGGTGCTCGCGGAGGGTCTGCTCGAACGGTTCGGCGACCCCGTGTCCCCAGAAGTACTGGTCCTCGACGTACACGATCCGTTCGGCACGGGCGACGGCCTTGGAGTAGCCCCGCGCGACACTGCGCTCGCCGCCACGAGCGAACGGGTAGTCGCGGCCGTGCCGGAGGTCCGGATAGGTCCTGAGCAGCTGAACGATGTGCGGACCGGCCTCGGGCGGAGGCGGCCACTGCTCGGGCAGACCGTCGGGCGACGTGTCGTCGTGGCGCCAGAGGTCCGCGAGCTTGCGCACCGGGCTGCGAGACAGCGGGGTCGGGTCCTCCCAGCGCTCCCGGAACACCGTCTCGACGTCGTACACCGCCGGGCCCTGGATCTCGAGCTGGACGTCGTGCCACGGCGGGTGCTCGCCGTACTCCTTCGTCAGCGCCTGTGGCTGCGGGTCTCCCCTGTGGTCGGCGTCGTCTCGCCGGTTGTGCGCGAGGTCCATGCCGCCGACGAACGCGACGTCCCGACTCGGGTCGTCGCGGTAGCGGATCACCACGAACTTCTGATGGTGGGAGCCGCCCGTGCGTACGCGCATGTCGAGCAGCACCTCAGCCCCACGGCGCTGGAGCTGCTCGCCGAAGTGCCGGTTCTCGGCGGCGAAGAAGCCGGTCAGGTCGGTGTGCGAACGCCAGACCAGTCCGCGGACGTCGACACCGCGCTCGTCGGCGCGGCCGAACACCTCGACGACCTCGCTGCCGGTCTCGCCGGTCAGCCGCTCGTCGGCGTCCCCTTGCCAGTCGGTGAACAGCACGAGGTCGCCGGGTCGCGCCGCCTCGACGGCTTCGTACAAGCGCGGGAAGTACGTCGACCCGTGGATCAGTGGCGCGGACCAGGTTGCCGGTGGACCAGGCCTGGTCGCCGTCGTGACGGTCGTCGAGGACGGTGGTCGGGTTGCCGCGCTCACGCTTGGAGAGCAGCCACGGTGAGGGGTCCACAGCCTCGAGCATCCCCTCAAGCGGTGACGGCGCCCTCGCCCGCAGGGGTGGGGTCGCTGGTGACGGCACGGGACAGGAACCGCTCGGCCGCGTGAGCAGCCGGGTGCGCCACGAGCGCGGCGGCCACGCCGATGGCCGCGATCACCGCCCAGCCGGGCTCGCCCCATTGCAGGGCCAAGAACGTGAACAGGCCGGGGAAGATGATCGGCTGCGCCTGGTAGCCGAGGCTCCAGACCCCTTGGTAGTCACCCAGGCTGCGGTGGTCGGAGAGCTCGGACTGGAAGCCCCAGTCGGAGGCCGACTGCCACAGCTCGGCACCGGTGATGGTCACGTGACCGAGCCAGATCAACACGATGGACACCCAGCCGACGGTCTCGTGGGTCACCCCGATGACCAGGCAGGACAGGATGAACGCCCACCCCGAGAGCCGCACCGCCCGCAGCGCGCCGGGCACGGTCTCCGATCCTCGGGACGCGCGCACCTGGAGGAACACCGCCATCACCGTGTTGGTGCCGAACAGCCAGGCGAGCAAGGTGTGTGGTGCATCGGTGCGCTCGACCAGCCACAGCGGGACCACGACGTTGAGGAGCACCTGGTTGGAGCTCAGGACGCCGTTGCACATCGAGAGCGTGACGAAGCCCCAGTTGCGCCAGGCAGGTGGCGCGGGCGAGCTGGACGACTCGTCGTCGGAGACCGGCGGCTCGGGCCGGTCGATCGCCGGCAGCCTCGAGACCATCACGGCGTTCAGGATCAGGAGTCCGCCGGTCAGGATCGGGACGGCCATGATCGCCGACCGGGTGCCGATCGCCAGCGCGATGCCGCCCGCCAGGGCACCGAGGGAGTAGCCGACGTTGCGAGCGGACCGCATGTAGGCCAGCGCCCGCACTCGGACCTCGCGCGGGAACACCGCGATCCGGTAGACGTTGCGGCCGGTGTTGCCGGCCGTGCTGATCGCGGCCAGCAGCGAGAGCAGGGCGACGAAGGTGACCATGCTCCGCGCCATCGGCCAGGCGAAGTAGAGCAACGCCTCGAGGAGCGCGGACACGGCCCACAACGGCTTCGCCCCCACGCGGTCGGACAGCCGACCCAACGGCAGTGAGAGCAACAGGGTGACCACGCCCGCGATCGACATGCCGAGACCGACCTGGGAACCGGTCAGGCCGACGATCTGGGTGAAGAAGACCGCCGTACCGGTGAGGAACGAGCCCGTGGCGAACGCCGAGAGCACGCACTGCAGCGCCAGGTCACGCTCGAGCTTGGTGGGCGGGAGGATACGGCGGAGCGAGGGCGATCACCGAGTCATCACGGGCCCATTTTCTCGCGCTGCGCATCGTCACGCGAGTCGATATTCACGGTCACGTGGGTCGCGCCGGATCGATACTTCGCAGCGTTCCGCACCCCGGCACGGCGTGTCGGGGTGCCAGATGCTGCGAAGTACCGCCCTGACGGGTCAGGCCAGCTTGCCGTCGAGGACCGTGGGCCTGCCGTGGAGGAACGTCGCGACCACCCGACCGGGCAGCTCCAGGCCGGCGTACGGCGTGTTGCGCGACAGCGACACCGACTCGGAGGCTTCGACCACCCGGCGTACCGACGGGTCGTAGAGCACGACGTTGGCCGGCGCACCGTCCTCCAGCAGCCGGCCGTGGTCGGAGACGCGGCCGATGCGTGCGGGTGCGGTGGACATCCGGTCGGCGACCTCGGCCCAGCTGAGCAGGCCGGGGTCGACCATCGTCTCCTGCACGACCGAGAGCGCGGTCTCGAGACCGAGCATCCCGAACGCCGCGGCGGCCCACTCGCAGTCCTTGTCCTCGAACGGATGGGGTGCATGGTCCGTCGCGACCACGTCGATCGTGCCGTCGGCCAGACCGGCCCGCAGCGCCTCGGTGTCCGAGGCCGTGCGCAGCGGCGGGTTGACCTTGTAGACCGGGTCGTACGACGCCGCGAGGTCGTCGGTCAGCAGCAGGTGGTGGGGCGTCACCTCCGCGGTGACGTTCCATCCCGCCGCCTTGGCCTGCCGGATCAGCTCGACCGACCCGGCGGTCGAGACGTGGCAGACGTGCAGACGCGAGCCGACGTGCGCGGCGAGCAGGCAGTCGCGCGCGATCACCGCCTCCTCCGCCACGGCCGGCCACCCGGTCAGGCCGAGCCGGCCCGACAGCTCGCCCTCGTTCATCTGGGCGTTCTCGGTCAGCCGGGGCTCTTGGGCGTGCTGGGCGATGACGCCGTCGAAGGCCTTGACGTACTCCAGCGCCCGACGCATCAGCACGGCGTCGTTGACGCAGTGGCCGTCGTCGGAGAACACCCGCACTCGCGCCGCGGAGTCGGCCATCGCCCCGAGCTCCGCCAGCTGTTGACCGGCCAGACCGACCGTCACCGCACCCACGGGATACACGTCGCAGTAGCCACCCTCGCGCCCCAGCCGCCAGACCTGCTCGACGACCCCCGCCGTGTCGGCGACCGGGTCGGTGTTGGCCATCGCATGGACGGCGGTGAAGCCGCCCATCGCGGCCGCCTGGGTGCCGGTCAGGACGGTCTCGGCGTCCTCGCGACCGGGCTCACGGAGATGGGTGTGCAGGTCGACGAGTCCGGGCAGGGCGATCAGCCCGGCCGCGTCGATCACCTCTGCTCCGGCCTCGGTCTCACCGATGGCGATGACGCCATCGCGCACCAACAGGTCGGTCGGCTCGCCGCCGAGAGGGCGGGCGCCCTTGATCAGGTAGCTCGTCATGCGTCCGCTCCGTCCGTCGTCCCGACTGCTGGTTCGCTGCCACCCAGCAGCAGGTAGAGCACCGCCATCCGCACGGCGACGCCGTTGGTCACCTGCTCGACGATCACCGAGCGGTCGCTGTCGGCGACGTCGGCGGTGATCTCCATGCCGCGGACCATCGGGCCCGGGTGCATGACGATCGTGTGGTCCTGCAGGGTCGCCATCCGCCGGCCGTCGAGGCCGTAGCGCCGGCTGTACTCGCGTGCGGTCGGGAAGAACCCACCGTTCATCCGCTCGCGCTGGACCCGCAGCATCATGACGGCGTCGGCCTTCGGCAGCACGGCGTCGAGGTCGTACGACGTCTCGACCGGCCAGGTGTCGACCCCGACCGGGAACAGGGTCGGCGGCGCCACGAGGGTGACCTCGGCGCCGAGCGTGTGCAGGAGCAGCGCGTTCGATCGCGCGACGCGCGAGTGCAGCACGTCACCGATGATCGCAATCCGCTGTCCGTCGAGCGTCCCGCCGTTGCGTGCACCCAGGTGCCGCCACATCGTGAAGGCGTCGAGCAACGCCTGGGTCGGGTGCTCGTGGGTGCCGTCGCCGGCGTTCACGACCGAGGCCCTCACCCAGCCGGAGTTCGCGAGCCGGTGCGGCGCGCCACTGGCGCCGTGCCGGATGACGACGGCGTCGCAGCCCATCGCCTCCAGCGTCAAGGCGGTGTCCTTGAGCGACTCGCCCTTCGAGAGCGACGAGCCCTTGGCCGAGAAGTTGATGACGTCGGCCGAGAGCCGCTTGGCGGCCGCCTCGAACGAGATGCGGGTGCGGGTGGAGTCCTCGAAGAACAGGTTCACGACCGTACGGCCGCGCAGGGCCGGCAGCTTCTTGATCGGCCGGTCGGCGAGCGAGCGCAGCTCCTCCGCGGTGCGCAGCACCAGCTCGGCGTCGTCGCGGGTCAGGTCTGCGGCCGACAGCAGATGCTTCTTCATGACGCGGCTCCCTCGATGACCACGGCGTCCTCGTCGTCGACGCCGGTCAGGTGGACCCGCACCCGCTGCACGAGCGAGGTCGGGAGGTTCTTGCCGACGAAGTCGGCACGGATCGGGAGCTCGCGGTGGCCGCGGTCGACCAGCACGGCGAGCTGGACCCCTCGCGGTCGCCCCACGTCGTTCAGGGCGTCGAGGGCGGCTCGGATCGTCCGCCCCGAGAAGAGGACGTCGTCGACCAGGACGACGACCTTGTCGTCGATGCCGCCGTCCGGGATCTGCGTCGGCAGGAGCGTCCGTGCGGGTTTCAGGCGTAGGTCGTCGCGATACATCGTGACGTCGAGCGAGCCGCTCGGCACGGTCTCCCCCTCGACGGCGGCGATGCGCTCGGCGATGCGCTCGGCGAGCGGGACTCCGCGCGACGGGATGCCGAGCAGGACGATGTCGGCGGCCCCCTTGTTGCGCTCGAGGATCTCGTGGGAGATGCGGCTCAGCGCTCGGGAGATGTCGCTCGCGTCGAGGACGGTGCGGTCGGTGCCCGGATCCGGGACCCCGCTGGAAGCTGTCGTGGCAGGCGCAGGCATCTGCAGCCAGACCTCCTTCTCCGCCTCACGGGACGGCTCGTTAAAGGATGTCGATCGCAGGCGACCCTAGCAGGCGGAGCGGGCTCCACCTGCCAGGGCGACTGCGTGGTTCGAGTGGTTCAGATCAGCTGAGCGGGATCTTGAGCACCTGGCCACCGGTCGGCGCGACGGCGCCGGTCGACACGAAGGCACTGCCCCGGTGGATCGCCACGCCGTACGGCGCGAACAGCCCGGAGGCGATGGGCACGGCGTCCTTGCCCGATGACTTCGAGAAGACCCGGTTCAACGAGCCGATCGGGCCGCCGGCCGCGAGCCCCGTGTCGGAGATCTGCACGGCGTAGAGCTTCTTGCCGTCGAAGGCCAGGCTCGTGACGTTGGTCAGGTTGTTGGCCCACACGTGCGGCTTGTGCCCGGGGACGATCCGCCAGATGCGGGCCGCGCCCACGATGAACGGGAAGCCGGTGAGCTCGCTGACGTAGTACGCACCGTCGGGGCCCTTCACGATGTCGGTCGGGACGGACTGGTACGGCACCGGGTCCGGGCCGGTGATCGGGCTGGTACCCATGCGGTCCTGGAACGCAGCGACGCCCTTGACCTTCCCCGCCTTGGTGCTGACCACGGTGTTGCCACCCGAGTCCGTCAGCAGGTAACCCTTCTTGCCCGCCTTCACCAGACCCGTCGGGTCGGAGTCACGGTTGTCGACCGGGTTGGCCTTGGCCTCGTGGGCGGCGAGGTCGCCGAGGCTGACGAACTTCTTGGTCTTGAGGTTGAACGACAGAAGGTGTCCCAGCTGCTTCTGACCGAGACCCGGCAGGTCCTTGCGGTTCTTGGGGTTGCTGCCGAGACCGAAGCTGAGCACCAACGAATTCTTGCCCACGACGGCGAGGTCGGAGGGGCCGATCGCGGACTCACCGGTGCCCTCGTTCCCGAGGGAGGACAACGCCTTGAGCACGCGCTTCTGGTTCCCGGCCTTGACGCGCGTGACCGAACCGGTCTTGCCGTAGCAGGACGGTCCCTCACCTCCGGCGATGCAGGTGCCGTCGCCGCCCTGACCTGCCTCGGCGACGTACATCGCGCCACCCCCGAAGGTGACCTGGCGTGGGTTGTGCAGGTTGTCGGCCACGACCTTGAACACGGCGATGCCTTGCGGCGCGGCGCCATGACCGGTCGCATCGGCCGGGACGGTGGCGGACAGGGCCACCATGGCCACCGAGACACCGGCCGCCAGATACAACGATTTGCGCATGGAAGTTCCCCCTAGGTAGAGATCCCGTTGGTTCACGTGAGTCTCACGTGTCACAGGCTCCGGCGGCAAGGTCTGAGGGGGGAACGGTCGGGAGAATCAGCGTCCGCCGAGCTGTGCGCCCAGGTCCTTGAGGACGGCCTCGTAGGCCCGGTGGTACGTCGGGTAGGCGAAGTGCTGCCGCAGCAACGTCTCGATCGGTACCTCGGCGTGCACGGCGAGCTCGAGCATCGACATGACCTCACCACCGGCCGGAGCGACGACGACCCCGCCGACCAGCACCTCACGGTCGCGGTCGGCCACGAGCTTGATCACGCCGGACTCCCGGGCCATCCAGCCGCGGCTCCCGAGGTCCCCGGAGGCCGTCACGACGTCGATGCCTTGTTCGCGTGCGGCCTGCTCGGTGAGTCCGACCGAGGCGACCTCGGGCGCGGTGAAGGTCACCCGCGCGACCGCGCGGTAGTCCGCCCACGGCCCGTCGCGCCCGAGCAGGTCGTTGAGCACCACGGCCGCCTGATACATCGACACGTGGGTGAACGCGCCCTTGCCGACGATGTCGCCGACCGCCCACACCCCGTCGGTGACGCGCATCCGCTCGTCGGTCTCGAGCACCCGCACCCCCTGGTCCACCCCGACGTTCTCCAGGCCCAGGCCCTGCAGCTGGTTGCGACGCCCCGCCGCCACCAGCAGCTTGTCAGCACCGAGCTCCTGGTCGCCGAGGTCCAGGGTGAACCGCCCGTCGGCGTACGACACCGAGGCGATGTCCGCGCCGGTCAGCACCTGGATGCCCGACTCGGCGAACGCGCTCTCCAGGGCTTCGCTCGCCTCGGGCTCCTCGAGCGCGACGAGCCGGTCGGCGAGCTCGACCAGAGTCACGCGTACGCCGAAGAGGGCCATCACCTGGGCGAGCTCGCACCCGATCGCGCCGCCCCCGATCACGACCAGGCTCGCGGGCAGCTCGGTCAGCTGCACGACGTCACGGTTGGTCCAGTACGGCGTGTCCGCCAGCCCCGGGATCGGCGGGGCGGCCGGCGCCGTACCGGTGTTGATCACGATCCCCTTCGTCGCGGTGTACGTCGTGCCGTCGACGACGACGCGGCCGTCACCCGCCAGGACTCCACGACCGCGGACGAACCGCGCCCCGGCGCCCTCGAGTCGCTCGACGGCCACCGTGTCGTCCCAGTCGTCGGTCGCCTCGTCGCGGATCCGCTTCGCCACCGGACCCCAGTCGCGGCTGACCGTGGCGCTCCCGGCCATCTCGTCGACGCGGCCCGCCTCACGGAGGGTCTCGGCGGCGGCGATCATCATCTTCGAGGGGACGCAGCCGTAGTAGGGGCACTCGCCGCCGACCAGCCGCTCCTCGATGCCGAGCACGCGCCACCCGGCCTGGCCGAGCTTGATCGCGACGTGCTCACCCCCGGGACCGAGGCCCACGACGATCACGTCGAACTCGTTCCCGCTGTCGTCCCCCGCCTTCTCCGCCATGTCGCCACAGTAGAGGGCTGCGAGGCAGGCCCCCGCAGCACGGCCTGTGCGACGGAGGCGGCCGGGACCGGGCTACGCGACCGGGTGGTCGTAGCGCCGACGGATGCTGGTGCCGGTCTGGCGCAGGTCCGCGCCGTACACGTGCAAGGACACGGCCAGGTCGCTGCCGGCGTTGCGGACCAGGTGGATGTCACCCGGTGGCAGCGCGATGCTCACGTCGCCCCTGGGGTTGACCAGCTGCTCGGTGACGACGAGCCGATCGCCGTCGAGGGCGTAGCGGATCTCCTCCTCCTCGCCCTCGTGGACGCCGACCACGCACCAGGTCACGTGGTCGTGGATCGGGGTGGCCTGTCCCGGGAGCCAGACCAGCGCCACCACCGAGAACGCACCGTCGTCAGCGACGTGCAGCACGTGCTGGCGGTAGCGCTCGGGGTCGCCCAGGCGCTGCTCGTCGGTGAGCAGTCCCTCGGCGCCGAGGTACGGCGCCAGGGCGCGCGACACCGCCTCGGCGGTGGCCTCGTCCGAGGCGTGCCCGCGCACGGCGCGGTCCAGGTCGGACGTCAGCTCGCTCAGCGTCGCGAGCCGAGCCGGGTGGGTCAGGGTGGTCATCTCGGTGCTCCTTCGTGGTCTGCACCCACGATCGCCCGCCGCTCATGCCCGCGACATCGGTAGCGACCACCGGGTTTGGCCTCACCGGTTCCCGATGTTGGAGGAGCGCCACCGCGGGTCCCGACGCATCCACCCGGTTGCGCGCCGCGGTCGGTCGAGCACTCGGCCGGACGCCCAGCCGGACGCCCTGGCCCGCTGAGCCGGCGTCAGCGTTGAGCGGAGAGGTGGCGGGCCCGCGCGAAGCAGAACAGCCCGTAGCAGCCGATGCCGACGGAGATCGCGAACAGCAGAACCGGCCCGAAGGGCTGCTGCAGCACCTTGTGGAGGGCCTGGTCGAGGCCGCCGGACTTCTTCGCCGAGTGGTCGATCGCGGCGTAGACGAACAGGATGCCGATGACCGCGATCGCGATGCCCTTGGCGACGTATCCCACCTTGCCGAAGATCCGGTAGGCGCGCCCGGCCTCGCCGCTGCGTCCCCGGGGGTCGAGGTGCTCGAGGAACTTCTCGCTCCAGCCACGGTGGACGAGGTAGCCGCCGTACCCGATGATCGCCAGCCCGACCAGGCCCACCAGCCAACGCCCGTAGGGCTGGTCCATCAGGGTGGCGGTGTAGTCGGAGGTCTTGCTCTTCGACTTCGACCCCGTCGCCACCCGCAGCGCACTCACGCCGAGCGTGCCGTACACGACTGCCTTGAAGATGTCGGTCGCCGGCTTGAACGCCTTCTTCGCGCCGTCCTCGACGCCGTAGTCGACGAACGCCTCGAGCAGCTTCCAGACGACGAGGAGGAACATCCCGATCGCGACGACCCAGACCACGACCTCGCCGAACGGCTGCTGGGCCAGCTGCTTCAGCGCGCCGTTGCGCGACGTTGCGCCGCTGTGGTCACCGAGGGCGAGCTGGATGCCCAGCCACGCGATCGTGAGGTGGACGATGCCGTAGGCGACCATGCCGACTCGGACGGCCCGGTCGGTCCACTCGCTGTCGTGCGCCTCGCGACCGAGCTGCTCCGCCTGGTCGCTCACGTCTGCCATGGTGCCGACGATAGGTGTCGCGGGCGCCGGGCTACTCCCCCTGGAGGGTGAGGCTGTCGCGGTCGCGCAGCATGCTGCCGAGCACGCCGTTGACGAAGGCCGGGGAGTCGTCGGTCGAGAGGTCACGCACCAGGGCCACCGCCTCGGTGACAGCCACGGGGTCGGGGACGTCGTCGGCGTACAACAGCTCGAAGGCACCGATCCGCAACGCGTTGCGGTCGACAGCCGGCATCCGGTCGAGCGTCCAGCCCTCGGCGTACTGCCCGAGCAGCTCGTCGATGCGCTCGCGGTGCTCGCGGACCCCGCGCACGAGGACCTCCGTGTAGGGATTGGTCGGCCCTTCGCCCTCGGCGATCGCGCCCTCCAGCGCCTCCACCGGGTCCTGCGCGCGCAGCTCAGCGGCGTACAGGACGTCGAGGGCGCGCTTGCGCGCCTTGCTCCGGGCCGGCATGGCGGCGGGTCAGGCCTTCACACGGCCGAGGTACGACGAGTCGCGGGTGTCGACCTTGACCCGCTCGCCCTGGGTGATGAACAGCGGGACCTGGATCTCGTGGCCCGTCTCGAGGGTGGCCGGCTTGGTGCGTCCGGTGGCGCTGTCGCCGACGACGCCGGGCTCGGTGTAGGTGATCTCGAGCAGCACCGAGGCGGGGAGCTCGATGTAGAGCACGCGACCGTCGTTCGTCGCCACCACGGCGTCCTGGTTCTCCAGGAGGAAGTTCTTGGCGTCACCCACGATGTCGGGCGAGATCTCGAGCTGGTCGTAGGTGCCGGTGTCCATGAAGACGTAGGAGGTGCCGTCGTTGTAGAGGTACTGCATCGTCCGCTTGTCGACGTTGGCGACGTCGACCTTCACGTCGGCGTTGAAGGTGCGGTCGACGGTCTTGCCGGACTCGATGTTCTTCAGCTTCGACCGCACGACCGCGCCGCCCTTGCCGGGCTTGTGGTGCTGGAACCAGATGACCTGCCAGAGCTGGCCGTCGAGGTTGAGCACCATGCCGTTCTTCAGGTCGTTGGTGGTGGCCATGCGGGAGTGCCTCTTCTGCTGGGAAATGGTGGGCCCGGCACGGGAGGTGTCGACGACGAGCGTCCCGGCAGGCGACCTCCGAGTTTAGTACGGCGCTCTCGCGCTCCCTGAATCCTCGACTCAGGCTCCCCGACCGTGGGGCCGGTCAGGTCTCCGCCGGGGCCTCGGGCTCCGGCTCCCTCCGGAACCGACGTGCCACGAACCAGAGCGGGACGCCGACCAGCGCCAGGGCGATCGCGAACGGCAGGACCGCCCCGAAGGCGATCAGCAGGCCGACCACGACGACGACGAGCCCGTGCCAGCCGTGGTGGAGACCGCCGACGAAGCCGCCGGTCGAGTGCTCCACGGAAGTCACGGCCCGCGTGACGTGACGGGCGATGTCGACGGTGATCGTCGCTTGGCTGGTCCGGTCGGCCAGGTAGGCACGCTGCTGCTGGAGGGACTCGAGCTCGCCCTGTCGAGCCGTGAGCTCGCGCTCGACGGCGAGCAACGCCGGCAGGTTGGCCGCCCGGGAGACGAGGTCGCGGAGCCGACGTACGCCGGCCTGCTGCGCCTTGATCCGCGCCTCGGTGTCGATGACCTTGGTGGTGACGTCCTCCCCCTGACGGGTCGAGCTGCGCAAGGTCGCGACCCCGGCCAGCTCGGTCATCGTCTGGTCGAACCGGTCGCTCGGGACGCGGAGCACGAGGTGAGCGCTGGTCACGATGCCCCGCTCGTCGGTGTTCGTGTTCTCGTCGGCGATGCGTCCGTGCTGGCGAGCGAGCAAGGCATCCACCCGGCCGCGGGCAGCGGCGACGTCGGTGCTCGTGAGCTCGATCTGTCCGGTGGAGATGACCGCACGTTGCTGGACGTCGTGCTTCACCGCGGCTCCGGAGGTCCCGAAGTCAACGCCGGCAGAGTCCTGCTGGGGACGAGCAGCACTGAGCGCTTGTGGCTCGTTGGCATCCGCGGTCGCGTCCGTGGACGACGAGCCGCAGGCGCTGACGCTCACCGCGACGGCGGTCAGCAACGAGCCCGCCAGCAGCCGCTTCCTCATCGGAACGACCACACGATCCTGACGGTGACCGCGAGCTTGTCCTTGCCGGCCCGGATCGGCAGTGCCTTGGCCAGGTCGTAGGCCGCGCGCCCGTAGGAGAGCGACTGCGTCGGCGGAGCGCTGGTGTGGACCTCCCGCAGGGAGAGCACGTCGCCGAGGTCCTGCCCGGTGGCGTCGGCGTACTCCTGGGCCTTGGCGGTCGCCTGCTTGACGGCCGCCTGTCGCGACTGGGCGAGCAGCGCGTCGGTATCGGCGATCCGGAGGCCGATGTTGCCGACTCGCACGTCGTCGCCGCCGGTGTCGACCGCCGCGGTGACCGCTTGACCACCGCGGGTCAGGTCGCGGACCAGCACCTCGGCGCGCTGGGAGACTCGGTAGCCGCGCAGGGTCGGCGGACCGTACGAGTGGTAGTCGTACACCGCGTTCATCTGGAGTCCGGTCGTCTGCACGTCCGACTTGCGTACGCCGAGCTGGTCGAGGCGGGTGAGGACCCGCCCCATCGTGGCGTTGGCGTCGGCGAGCGCCGTCCGCAGGTCCGAGCGCACGAGCCCGACCGAGAGCGTGAACGTGAGCTCGTCCGGCACGCCGACGGTCTTGCCGGTGCCGCTCATCACCAGCGTGCGCGGACTTCCGTCCGTGCCGCTGTCGCTCGTGGTCGTCGGCGAAGCCTGGGCCGACCCGCCTCCCGCGCCGAGCAGGTAGGCCACGACGAGCGCGAGTGCGACCACGACCGCGACGAGCACGGCCTTGGCACTGAGGGTGACGGAACGGTCCATGGCGATCTCCTCCGATGGCGATGTGCCGATCGGACGGCCGCGGGTACGCCGAGGTTCCCGGATCTTCGGGTCGTCCGCCTGAGAGGAGCCTCTAAGGCCCTGTCAGGCGGACGACGCGACCGATGCGAGTGCCTCGCGGTAGCCGTCGACGCCCTTCCCCGCGATCACCGCGGCCGCGTGGGGAGTGACGACCGAGTGGTGACGGAACTCCTCGGGCCGCTGGGCCGGGTCGCTGAGGTGGACCTCGACCAGGGGTGCCGACAGCTGGGCGCAGGCGTCGTAGAGCGCCAGCGAGTAGTGGGTCCACGCACCGGCGTTGAGGACGACGGGGGTCTGGTCATCGGCCGCGGCGTTCAACCAGTCGAGCAGCTCGCCCTCGTGGTTCGTCTGCCGGACCTCCACCTCGAGACCCAGCTCTCGTCCCCACTCCTCGCAGCGTGCGACCAGCTCGTCGTACGTCGTGGAGCCGTAGATCTCCGGCTGCCGGCGGCCGAGGCGTCCCAGGTTCGGACCGTTCAGTACCAACACCCTCATGCCGCGCCTCCCACCATCGCGTCGTACGCCGCACGCAGGTGCTCCTCACCGGGATCGGCCAGGATGCGCGGACTGGCCAGTCCGTCGAGCACCACGAACCGCAGGGTCGTGCCGCGCGACTTCTTGTCCACGGCCATCCGGGCCCGGAGGTCGTCGTACGACGCGCCGCCCCAGCCGGTGGGTAGGCCGATCCGCGCGAAGGCCGTGCGGTGCCGCTCGGCGAGCGCGTCGTCCATCAGCCCGGTGGAGCGCGCGAGCTCCGCGACGAAGACGCAGCCGACGGCGACCGCCTCACCGTGCCGCAGGGCGTACCCGCTCGCCTGCTCGACCGCATGGCCCATCGTGTGGCCGTAGTTGAGGACCTCGCGGCCGGGCTGCGCGTCGCTCCCGGCGGCCTCGTGGAGGTCGGCGGCGACCACGTCGGCCTTGACCCGCACCGCCCGCTCCACGAGCTCCTGGAGGACCGGGGAGTCCGCGGTCAGCTCGGCCGGCGGCGTCGCCTCGACGAGGCGCAGGATCTCGGGGTCGGCGATGAACCCGCACTTCACGACCTCGCCGAGCCCCGACCGGAGCTCGGCGTCGGGCAGGGCGCGGAGCAGGTCGAGGTCGCAGAGCACACCGGCCGGCTCGTGGAACGCCCCGACCAGGTTCTTCCCGGCCGCGGTGTTGATCCCGGTCTTGCCGCCCACGGCCGCGTCGACCATGCCGAGCACGGTCGTCGGCACGTGGACGACGCGTACGCCGCGCAGCCACGTCGCCGCCACGAACCCACCGAGGTCCGTGGTCGCGCCGCCGCCGACGGTCAGCACGGCGTCGCTGCGGGTGAACCCGGCGCCACCCAGCGACTCCCAGCAGGCGGCGGCCACCTCGGCGGTCTTGGCGCCCTCCCCCGCGGGAACCGGCACCGGCAGGACGTCGTACGCCGTCTCCAGCGAGCCGCGCACCTGGTCGACGAGGTCGGTCAGGTCCTCCGGGTGCACCACGGCGACGCGCTGCGCGCCCGCACCGAGCAGCTCGGTCAGGCGGCCGAGCAGGTCGTGCCCGACCACGACGTCGTAGGGCCGGGAGGTCTGGACGCGGATCACCGTCGGCTCAGCCATCGATGGCCTCCTCGACCAGCGCGGCCACCTCGTCCGGCGTACGCCCGTCGGTGTCCACCGTGGAGAAGGCGACCGACTCGTAGACCGGCGTGCGCTGCTCGAGGAGCGACTTCATCGTGCCGCGGACGTTGCCGAGCAGCAGCGGCCGCGACGAGCCGAGCCCGACACGAGAGGCGGCGTCGCTCAGCCCGACCCGCAGGAACACGACCCGATGGCCGGCCAGAGCCGCGCGGGTGACCTCGTCCATCACGGCACCGCCCCCGACCGCGAGCACGCCCTCGTGCTCGCCGAGCGCCTGCGCCACCGCTGTGCGCTCGAGGGCACGGAAGTGCGCCTCACCGGACTCCACGAAGATGTCGGAGATCGTCCGCCCCTCCGCGGCCTCCACGTCGTCGTCGCTGTCGCGGAACCCGACGGCCCAGCGGTCGGCCAGGATCCGGCCGACGGTCGACTTGCCGGCACCCATCGGGCCGACGAGCACCACACGCGGGTGGGTCACCGGAACCTCAGCGTGTCCAGGTAGCTCTCGACGTTGCGACGGGTCTCGCGCACGGAGTCACCCCCGAACTTCTCGAGGACCGCGTCGGCGAGGACCAGTGCGACCATCGCCTCGGCCACGACACCCGCGGCGGGCACGGCGCAGACGTCCGACCGCTGGTGGTGGGCCACCGCGGCCTCACCGGTCTGCACGTCGACCGTCCGCAGGGCGCGCGGCACGGTCGCGATCGGCTTCATCGCCGCCCGCACCCGGAGCACCTCGCCGGTCGACATCCCGCCCTCGGTGCCTCCCGAGCGCCCTCCGGTACGCCGGATCCCCTCGTCCGTCGGCACCATCTCGTCGTGGGCGAGACTCCCGGGTGTCGCGGCCAGCTCGAACCCGTCGCCCACCTCGACGCCCTTGATCGCCTGGATGCCCATCAGCGCACCGGCCAGCCGCGAGTCGAGCCGCCGGTCCCAGTGCACGTGTGAGCCGAGCCCCGGCGGCAGTCCGTGGACGACGACCTCGACGACTCCGCCGAGGGTGTCCCCGTCGCGATGCGCCTCGTCGATGGCGGCCGACATCGCCGCGCTCGCGTCGGGATCCAGGCAGCGCACCTCGTCCTCGTCGAGCCGGCTCAGGTCGTCGGGGCTCGGGACGACACCGGCCGGAGCCCGCACGCCACCGAGCTCCACGACGTGCGACACCAGGCGGGCGCCGGTCGCCTGCTCGAGGAACGCGCTCGCCACGCGCCCCAGGGCGACCCGGGCCGCGGTCTCGCGCGCCGAGGCGCGCTCCAGCACCGGGCGCGCCTCGTCGAAGCCGTACTTCTGCATCCCGACCAGGTCGGCATGGCCCGGCCGCGGTCGCGTCAGCGGCGCGTTCCGGGCCAGACCCTCGAGCACCTCCGGGTCGACCGGGTCGGCCGCCATCACCTGGTCCCACTTGGGCCACTCGGTGTTCGCGATCTGGATGGCGACCGGGCCGCCCATCGTCTCGCCGTGGCGGACGCCGCCGAGGATCGTCACCTCGTCCTGCTCGAAGCTCATCCGCGCGCCGCGTCCCTTGCCGAGGCGTCGCCGGGCCAGGGCCGCGGCCACGTCCGCGGTCGTCACCTGCACGTGCGCGGGCAACCCCTCGAGGATCGCGACCAGGGCGGGGCCGTGGGACTCCCCGGCGGTGAGCCAGCGCAGCATGCGGTCAGTCTTCCATGGGCACGAGCGGTTCCCGCGGCGGTCAGCCGCCCACGAGACCCGACCAGAGCGAGTCGCCCCAGAGCAGCCCGACGACGGCGCCGAGCAGCATGAACGGCCCGAACGGGAAGCCCTTGCGCTCGACGATCCGGACCACCGCCAGCAGGCCGCCGATCACTCCACCGAGCAGGAAGCCGGCGTACATCCCGACCAGCAACGGGCCCCACCCGAGCCAGCCGAGCGCGAGACCCAGCACTCCGGACAGGCGTACGTCGCCGAACCCCAGCCCGCGCGGGTAGACCAGCCAGAGCAGGAAGTAGA
This sequence comes from uncultured Actinomycetota bacterium, assembly GCA_963759515.1. Taxonomy (GTDB): domain Bacteria; phylum Actinomycetota; class Actinomycetes; order Propionibacteriales; family Nocardioidaceae; genus Nocardioides. The sequence goes on from CAVWZR010000017.1 coordinate 167,477, forward strand.
AGGCCCCGCAGGTGACGAACCCGAGTGCCGCGGTGACGACGGCGTGGCCGTCACCGGTGACGGCCCAGCCCACGAGGACCAGCACGACCAGGGCCACGAACGTCGGCATGATCACGTACGTCGGCAGCAGCCGGGTGCGCCAGTCGATCACGGCGAGGGCGACGTAGACCGGCACGAAGGGCACCCAGAGCACCCAGGCCCACTCCCAACCCACGCCGGCGCCGACCACTGCTCCCACCAGCAGTCCCGCGACCGCGCTCTTCCATGCGAGCCCCGGCAACGCGGAGATGTCGGCGTACGGCTCGGGCGGGTCCTCCTGCCGGTCCTCGGCCGCGGCTGTCGCGTCCACCGTGGCGTCGCCCTCCGACCCCAGGTGCCCGTGCGTCCCCGTGCTCCGCGTCCTCGGGCGGTGGTGGCTCGTAGGGCGGCACGATCGCGATCAGGCGCGGGACCAGCAGACCCCCCGCCCCCGCTAGCACCGCGCCGATGAGCGCGGCCATGGCGGTCGAGTCCATGCCCGGACCCTAGGGCAGGTCGGGCGCCGACCGTCGGCGTTCGGCGAGTCCGGCCTCACCCGCGCGTCGCATCGCGTCGACCGGTACGTCGAACCGCCCGGTCATCGCGCGCACCTGGTCCACGGCCTGCCACAGCAACAGGTCGAGTCCGGTCACGAGTACCTGCCCCCGGGTCGCCGCCTGCTCCGCCAGTGGCGTCGGCCAGGGGTCGTACACGACGTCGAACACGACCGGCTGGTCGCCGAGCACCGAGAGCACCCGGTCGGTCTGCGCGTCGACCGGCACGGTCGAGACCAGGATGTCCGCCGGGACCGGACCGAGGTCGTCGAGTGTCGTCACCGTCACCTGCGGTGGCCGTGGATGGCCGGAGACGGCGGCGACGGTGTCGGCGGCTCGCGCCGGATCGCGAACGGCCAGGGTCGCCTGCTCCAGTCCTCGCTCGGCCAGGGCGAGCAGCACCGACGCCGCGGTCGCACCTCCGCCCAGCACGACCGCCGACCTGATCCTGCCCTCGGTGGCGGTGTTGATCGCGGCGAGAGCGCCGGGGATGTCGGTGTTGAGGCCGTGCCGGCCACCTTCGGCGTCGAGCAACAGGGTGTTCGCAGCGCCGGACAGCCGGGTCCAGTCGTCGCGTGAGGTCAGGAGACCCATGACCTCGCGTTTCAGCGGCATCGTCAGCGACAGTCCTCGCCAGTCGGCGTCCAGCCCGTCGACGTACGCCGCGAGCCCACCGGCCGACACCCGCACGGCGTCGTAGGTCCAGTCCAGCCCCAGCTCGGCGTACGCCGCCCGGTGCAGCGTCGGCGACAGGGAGTGCTCGATCGGGTCACCCAGAACCCCGCAGCGCGTCATCCCGGACCTAACAGCGGGTCGACGTCGTGCAGTACTGGTCGTACTCCTGCTTGAACCCCAGGAAGTCCTGGTAGGTGATCCCGAACTTCGTCTCGCCGGTGCGCAGGTTCACCGTCAGGTAGTAGTACCAAGGCCCGTCCACCGGGTGCAGCGCCGCCTTGATCGCGTCGTCACCCGGGGAGTCGATGGGCCCGGGTGGCAGGCCGGGGTACTTGTAGGTGTTGTACGGCGAGTCGGTGTTCAGCGTCTCGTCGGTGGTGACCGCGACCACGCCCTTGCGGTTCAGCGCGAAGTTGACCGTGGCGTCGATCTGCAGCAGGCCGTTGGTGCCCTGCTTGCTGCCCGGACCGTCGAGCCGGTTGTAGATCACCCGCGAGATCTTCGGCATGTCGGCGCCGCGTCCCTCGGCCTGGATCAAGCTGGCAATGGTCATGATCTCGGCGGGCGTCTTGCCGACCGCCTGCGCGTCGGCGACGAGGTGGTCCTCGACCGCGGCCTGCTTCCACCGGTCGACCATGTCCTTGATCATGTCGACCGGCTTCTCGGTCGGACCGAAGGGGTACGTCGAGGGGAACAGGTAGCCCTCCGGGTTGCCCTTCGCGTACGCCGGGAGCCCGATCGCCGCCGTCTCCTTCAGGGCCGCGTTGAACTGCGCGGCCGAGTACTTCGTCTTGTCCGCGAGGATCGCCACGATGTCGGTGACCCGCAGACCCTCCGGGACCGTGACGGTGTCCTGGATGAGGTTGTCCGGGTTCTTCAGGACCTTGTAGGCCCCGGCCGCACTCATCTCCTTCTTCAGCGGGTAGAAGCCGACCTGGATCCCCTTGTCGCCGTTCGCCGCCGAGACGAACGCGTCGACCGATGCCACGACGCCCTTCGCCTTCAGGTTCTGGCCGATCGTCGTGGTCGAGTCACCTTGCTTGACCTCGAACGTCACCTTGCCGTGGCCGGGGCCGTCGTAGTCGGCCGAGTGCGAGAGGTGGTCCTTGAGGTAGTGGAAGCCCTTGCTGCCGATGAAGTAGGCGCCACCGAGGACGACGACGAGCGCGATGATCACCGCCAGGCAGCCGGAGAAGCCGCTGCGCTTCTTCTTCGCCTTGCGTGCGCCACCGAGGTAGTGCGCGTCGTAGCCGTCCTCACCCGCACCGGGGTCGTCCCCGTGGTCGTACGGCTCGTCCACCTCGAGGCCCGGTGCGTCGGTGTGGTCGGGCTCGTCGACGCCACGGTCGGCGTGGTCGCTCATGACTCTCCTGTCACGGTCTCTCCCCCGACGATCTCCCCCGGTGGTTGCCCGGTGGCCCGCTCGGTGTCCAGGGCGTGTTGCAGGATGAGTACCGCCGCAGCCTGGTCGACCACGGCCCGCCGTTCGGCACCCTTCTTCCCCCGGTCGCGCAGCATAGCCTCCGCACTCACCGTGGTCAGACGCTCGTCCTGGAGACGCACCGGCACCGGCGCGATCCGGTCGGCGAGCCGCCGGGCGAACTCCCGGGTCTTCACCGCGGCGGGCCCCTCCCTTCCCGACAGCGAGCGGGGCAGGCCGACCACGACCTCGACGACCTCCTCGTCACGTACGAGGAGCGCGAGGCGGGCGAGGTCGCCCCTGCCGCGGCGTACCGTCTCCACGGGCGTCGCCAGGAACCCGGTCGGGTCGCTGCGAGCGACGCCGATCCGCGCGTCACCGGGGTCGATCCCGAGGCGTACGCCGTGGCGCATCAAGCGGTGTCCCGTCGCCCGATCAGCCGACGGCCTGCGCGATGGTGGCCCGTGCTGCCTCGAGGGCCTCGTCGATCCGGGACCCGTCGCTGCCGCCGCCCTGTGCGACGTCGTCCTTGCCGCCACCGCGACCGTCGACGAACGGCATCACCGCGCCGAGGATCTCGTTGGCCTTGACGCCGCGCTCGCGGGCACGGTCGTTGGTCGCCGCGACCACCGCCACCTTGCCGTCCTTGAGGCCGATCAGCACCGCGGCGCCGGGAAGCTCCTGGCTGACCCGACTGCGCAGGTTGAGCGCCATCGTCCGGATGTCGCCGGCGTCGGCGCCGTCGATCTTCAGGCTGATGACCCGGATGCCGTTGACGTCGGCCGCGTCCGCCGCGAGCTCGGCGCCCTGCGACAGCAGCTGCGCGATGCGGGTCTGCTCCAACGCCTTCTCGGCCGCCCGGAGCCGCTCGATCATGTCGTTGACCCGCTCGGGCAGCTCCTCGGGCCGGGCCTTGAGCGCCTCGGACAGCTGCGCGACGAGCACGTGCTCACGCGCCAGGAACCGGTAGGCGTCCGAGCCCACGAGCGCCTCCACGCGGCGTACGCCGGAGCCGATCGACGACTCCCCCAGCAGCTTGATCACGCCGAGGTGGCCCGACCGCTCCGCGTGGGTGCCCCCGCACAGCTCGCGTGCCCAGTCACCCACGGAGATGACGCGCACGCGGTCGCCGTACTTCTCACCGAAGAGCGCCATCGCCCCCGACCGCACGGCCTCGTCCTGGCTCATGATCTCGGCGTGCACGCCGAGATCGGCGAGCACCAGGTCGTTCACCCGCGCCTCGACGTCCTCCATCACCGACACCGGCACGGCGCCGGTCGCCGAGAAGTCGAACCGGAACCGGCCGGGTGCGTTCTCCGAGCCCGCCTGGGTCGCCGTCTCGCCGAGCGCCTCGCGGAAGGCCTTGTGCACCATGTGCGTCGCGGTGTGCGACCGCGAGATCGACTTGCGTCGCTCGACGTCGACCTCCGCGTGCGCCTGGAGCCCGGGCGTCACCTCACCGCTCAGCACGCGGGCCGTGTGGACCACCAGGCCCGTGATCGGCGACTGGACGTCGCGTACTTCGATCCGAGCGCCGTTGCCGAGCTCGATCACGCCCTGGTCGGCGAGCTGGCCACCTCCCTCGGCGTAGAACGGTGTGCGGTCGAGCACGAGCTCGACGTCGTCTCCCTCACGCGCCGCGCCGACGACCTCGCCGTCGCGGACGATCCCGCGGACGCTGCCCTCGCTGACCACCTCGCGGTAGCCGATGAAGTCGACCGGAGCTCCGAGCTCGTCGGCCACCTGGCGGTACGCCGCCGTGTTGACGTGTCCGCCCTTCTTCGACTGGGCGTCCTCGCGTGCCCGCTGCCGCTGCTCGTTCATCAGGTCGCGGAACCCGACCTCGTCGACCTCGAGGCCCTGCTCGGCGGCCATCTCGAGGGTCAGGTCGATCGGGAACCCGTAGGTGTCGTGCAGCGCGAACGCGCGCTCGCCGCTCAGCGTGTGCCCGTCGGACTGCCTCAGCTCCGCGGTCGCCTGGTCGAAGATGGTGGTGCCGGCGCGCAGGGTCTGGCGGAACGCCTCCTCCTCCGCGTAGGCCACCTGCGAGATGCGGTCCCAGTCACGGTGGAGGTCGCCGTAGGTCTCGCCCATCTTGTCGCGGCTGAGCGGCAGCAGCTCCGGCATCGCGGGGTCGTCGTACCCCAGGAGCCGCATCGACCGCACGGCCCGGCGCAGCAGACGCCGCAGGACGTAACCGCGTCCCTCGTTGCCCGGGGTGACGCCGTCGCCGATCAGCATCAGGCAGCTGCGCACGTGGTCCGACACCACGCGCATCCGGACATCGGCCTCGTGGTCGGAGCCGTACTGGCGACCGGTGAGCTGCTCGGCCCGCTCGATGACGGGATACATCACGTCGATCTCGTACATGTTGTCGACGCCCTGCAGCAGGTACGCGACGCGCTCGAGCCCCATGCCGGTGTCGATGTTCTTCCTCGGCAACGAGCCGACGATGTCGAAGTCGTCCTTCGCGCGGACCGCGCTGAGCTCGTCCTGCATGAAGACGAGGTTCCAGATCTCGAGGTAGCGGTCCTCGAGCTTCGACGGCATCGCGAGGCGCTCCGTCGTCTCGAACTCACCGTCGGGTCCGTGCTCGGGGCCTCGGTCGTAGAGGATCTCCGACGCCGGGCCACCGGGGCCGGGGACACCCATCGACCAGTAGTTCTCCTTCGGGCCGAGCTTCACGATGCGCTCGCTCGGCAGCCCGGTGATCTTCATCCAGAGCTGCAACGCCTCGTCGTCACCGTGCAGGATCGAGGGCCACAGCCGGCTCTCCTCGAGGCCGAAGCCACCGTCGGACTGGGGCTTGGTGACCAGCTCCCAGGCGTACTCGATCGCGCCTTCCTTGAAGTAGTCACCGAAGGAGAAGTTGCCGCACATCTCGAAGAACGTGCCGTGCCGGGTGGTCTTGCCGACGTCCTCGATGTCGGGGGTGCGGATGCATTTCTGCACGCTCACCGCGCGGTCGTACGGCGGCGTCTCCTGCCCGAGGAAGTAGGGCTTGAACGGCACCATGCCGGCGTTGACGAACAGCAGCGTCGGATCGTCGAGGATCAAGGACGCCGAGGGCACGACGGTGTGCGCGGCGGACTCGAAGTGCGCCACGAACCTTCGCCGGATCTCTGCGGTGTCCATCAGGGCCTGCCCTCTCGGTCGACGTCTCGGGTCGCGAGCGCGTGACGGCGGGGAGTCGCCGCCACCAGCTCAGGCACCCCATGAGGCGGCAGGCCGAACCGCTCGCGCAACTCCGTTTCGGCCTCCGCCTGGCCCTGCGCGACCTCGTCGCGCAGCAGCCGCGCACCGAGCGTCACGGCCTGCCATCGGTCTCCCAGACCGTCGGGGGTGAAGGCCTCCTTGAGCCGACGGGCGCGCACCATCGCATAGACGCCCGCGCCGGCTCCGGCCACGAACCAGAGCCCACGCCTCACGAGGCCTCCCGGGTGTCGGCACCCATCGCCGCGCGCTGGCGCGCACGCAGATCCCGCGCCGCGGCCTTCAGGTCCGCACGGCGCTGCTTGCGCGCACGCCGGACCTCCTGCTTCATCTCGAAGCGGATGCGGTTGCGGGTGGCCGGCGCGAGGCCACGGCGTACGCCCCGGGCGAAGGAGGCGGCCTTGACCACCGTCTCCTTGACGACGATGTCGGCGAACGCCGGGCCGTCCAGGTGCGCCGGCTCGGCCGGCGGCTGCTCGCGCCCGAGGTCGGTGATCACGAACTCGACGGGTGCGGTCACGGGTCCTGCGGCCGGCATCGGGCCGGGTCGACGTGCGAGCTCGTCGATCCGGTCGCGGAGGTCGCTGACGTCGGCGGTGAGCCGGGACGCCCTCGCTCGCACGCGCACCAGCGCGACGACCAGGAGCAGGCAGACCAGCGTGAGCACGCCCAAGGCGAGCAGCACGAACTGGTCACGGGTCACAGTCGTCGACCCTATCGTCCGCGCACCATCCGCCGGATGCGCTCCCAGCGCTCCTTGACCGCCGCCTCGGCGCCCAGCGAGGTCGGCCGGTAGTACTCCGCGTCGAGGATCACGTCGGGCGCGTACTGCTGCTCGGCGATCCCGTAGGGCTCGTCGTGGCTGTAGGTGTACGACGTGCCGTGCCCGAGCTGCTTCGAGCCCGCGTAGTGCGCGTCGCGCAGGTGCGGCGGCACCTGGCCGATCTTGCCCGCGCGTACGTCGGCGCTGGCGGCCCCGATCGCCATGGTCACGGCGTTGGACTTCGGTGCGACAGCCAGCGCGATCGTGGCCTGGGCGAGATTCAGCCGGGCCTCCGGCATCCCGATCAGCTGGACCGCCTGCGCCGCCGCGACGGCGGTCGTCAGTGCTGTCGGGTCGGCGAGGCCGATGTCCTCGCTGGCCAGGATCACCAAGCGTCGGGCGATGAAGCGGGGGTCCTCGCCGGCCTCGAACATCCGGGCGAGGTAGTGCAGGGCGGCGTCGGCGTCGGAGCCGCGCAGCGACTTGATGAACGCCGAGATCACGTCGTAGTGCTGGTCACCCTGGCGGTCGTAGCGCACCGCAGCCCGATCCACCGCCGTCTCGGCCGTGGCCAGGTCGATGGCCGTCTGGTTCTTCGACGACGCGGCGCCGGCCGCGGCCTCGAGGTAGGTGAGACCGCGCCGGGCGTCGCCGCCGGCCAGCCGGACGAGATGGTCGCGGGCGTCCTGGTCGAGGGTGAACGCGCCGTCGAGCCCGCGCTCGTCGGTCAGCGCGCGATCGATGACCTCGACGACGTCGTCGTCGGTGAGGGAGTCGAGCTGGAGCAGCAGGCTGCGCGAGAGCAGGGGCGAGATGACGGAGAAGAACGGGTTCTCGGTGGTTGCGGCGACCAGCGTCACCCAGCGGTTCTCGACGCCGGGAAGGAGGGCGTCCTGCTGGGCCTTGCTGAAGCGGTGGACCTCGTCGACGAAGAGCACCGTCTCGCGCCCGCTCCGGGTCAGGTCGGAGCGCGCCTGATCGATCGCCGCGCGCACCTCCTTCACCCCGGCCGAGACGGCCGAGACCTCGACGAACGCGCGGTCCGTCTGGCCGCTCACGATCGCCGCGATCGTGGTCTTCCCGGTGCCCGGCGGACCCCACAGCAGCACCGACATCGACTGCCGACCTTCGATCAGCTGGCGCAGCGGCGACCCCTCGGCGCGCAGCTGCGGTTGTCCGACGAGCTCGTCGAGGGTGCGCGGTCGCATCCGCACGGCCAGCGGCGCCGAGGCGTGGGTGTTGGCCTGCAGCGAGCCCGAGCCGGGGACGTCGTCGCGCACCGGGCGCAGCGTCTCGGTCTCGAAGAGCTCGTCCTCCACGGGTGCAGCGTACGGCGGCGCGTGGACGCTACGGCCCCAGGCACTGTTCACCGGATCTCGACGCGCTCGCGCGACCTCGTTCCTCAGGCGCGTCGCTTGCTCAACCTGAGCTTGCACACGCCGTGCCCTCGTCCCTCGAGCACGGCTGCTCGCTTCACCCCGAGGTCGCGGACTTGGTCTTCAGGTCGTACCAGGTGTCGGCGTACCCCGGCTGGTTGGCGGCCTGCGGGAGAGCCTCACTGCCGGTCGGGTTGCCCTGGTCGTCCACACCGAGGATCGCGGCCGTGACAGGCTGCTCGGGAGCCTGGTGGATCTCAGCGGCGAAGTGGCAGGCGACCTTGTGCCGCTTGCCGATCTGCATGAGCGGCGGCTCCTGCTTGGCGCAGATCTCCTTGGCCATCCAGCAGCGCGTGCGGAACCGGCACCCGCTGGGCGGGTTGATCGGCGACGGCACGTCCCCTTCGAGACGGATGCGCTCGCGCCGCCCGCCGATCGCGGCCTGCTTCACGTCAGGTGCCGCCGACAGCAGCGCCTGCGTGTAGGGGTGGTGCGGGTGCTCGTAGATCGTCTCGCGGTCGCCGATCTCGACGATCTTGCCGAGGTACATGACCGCGACCTCGGGGCAGAAGTGGCGGACCACTGCGAGGTCGTGGGCGATGAAGAGGAAGGCGATCCCGAACTCCTCCTGCACGTCGCGCAGCAGGTTGACCACCTGGGCCTGGATCGAGACGTCCAGGGCCGACACCGGCTCGTCGGCGACGAGCAGCTTGGGCTGCAGAGCCAGAGCGCGAGCGATGCCGATGCGCTGCCGCTGACCACCGGAGAACTCGCTCGGGTAGCGGTTGTAGTGCTCCGGGTTCAGACCGACGACCTCGAGCAGCTCCTGGACCCGCGGCAACACCTTCTTCTCCGGCACCATGTTGTGGACGCGCAGCGGCGTGCCCACGATCGTGCCGACAGTGTGGCGGGGGTTCAGCGAGGAGTAGGGGTCCTGGAAGATCATCTGGATCTCGCTGCGGATCGGCATCATCTGCCGGCGCGTCAGGTGACCGATGTCGGTGCCCTCGAAGTTGATCTCACCGGACGTCGGGTCGTAGAGGCGCGTGATCAGGCGCCCCGTGGTCGTCTTGCCACATCCGGACTCGCCCACCAGACCGAGGGACTGACCCTTGCGCAGCGAGAACGACACTCCGTCCACCGCCTGCACGTTGGCGACGGTGCGGCGTACGACGCCACCCGACTTGACCGGGAAGTACTTCTTGAGGTCGCGGACCTCGAGGAGTGGCTCTTTGCCGACAGAAGCCCCCGCACTCTCGGGGGCTCGCTCGACGTCGGAGTTGGTCACGGTGCTCATCCTGCCCTCAAACCTCGTCCGGGTCGACTGCTGCGAGCTCCGGGATCATCTCGCCCGTCTCGGGGTCGATGAGATCCGGTGCGATCTCGGGGAGCACCTCTGTGGTGTAGATCTCTCCCGGGTTGGCCAGGTGGCACCGCTTGAGGTGATTCTCGCCGCGACCGCCGGGAGTCAGGTCGGGGAGGGTCGTGCCGCAGAGATCGCCGGGCACCTTGTCGACGTGTGGGCAGCGTGGGTGGAAGGCGCATCCATCAGGTGGGTTGAGCAGGCTGGGCGGGTTGCCGGGGATCGGGATGAGCCGTGCGTCGGCGTCCCCCGCCACCTCGGGAATGCTGCCCAGCAGTCCCCAGGTGTAGGGCATCTCGGGGTGGGTGAGGATCTCGCGCGTCGCGCCGTACTCCACCGCACGGCCGCCGTACATCACCATCGTGGTGTCGGCGAGCTCGGCGATGACGCCGAGGTCGTGGGTGATGATGATGACGGCGGAGTTGAACTCGCGCTGGAGGTCCTGGAGCAGGTCGAGGATCTGGGCCTGCACGGTGACGTCGAGCGCCGTCGTCGGCTCGTCGGCGATGAGCAGCTGCGGGTCGTTCACCAGCGACATCGCGATCATGGCGCGTTGCCGCATGCCACCGGAGTACTGGTGCGGGTAGTCGTCGACGCGACGGTCGGCCTGCGGGATGCCGACCCGGTCGAGCATCTCGATGGCGCGCTTCTTGGCGTCCGCCTTCGACACCTTGTGATGGATCCGGTAGCCCTCGGAGATCTGGTCCCCGATCGTGTAGAAGGGGTGCAACGCCGTGAGGGCATCCTGGAAGATCATCGCCACGCTGTTGCCGCGGATCTTCCGCATCTGGTCCTCGGGGGCTCCGATCACCTCTACGCCGTCGATCCGGATCGATCCCGAGAGGCGGGTGTGCTTCGGGTCGTGCAGACCCAGGACCGCCATCGACGAGACGCTCTTGCCCGAGCCGGACTCTCCCACGATGCCGAGCGTCTTGCCGCGGTCGACCGCGTAGGAGAGGTCGGTCACGGCCTGCACCAGACCATCGTGTGTCGGGAACCTGACCGTCAGGTCCTCGACGACCAGCAAGGGTTCCTCGGGGTTGGCCGGGGCCGCCATGCCGTCGGGGCGCTCCTCGGTGATGTCGATGCTCATACGACTCTTTCTGGCAGACGGATGGATTCTGGGGAAGGACGTCCGTCAGGCGACGCTCACCCGCGGATCCAGGAAGCTGTAGAAGATATCGACCAGCAGGTTAGCCGCCACGATGGAGACAGAGGCGACCAGCACGGTTGCGCTGATGACGCTGAGATCGATCGGTGTCCGCAGGGCATCGAGGCCCCAGCGACCGATGCCGTCGATGCTGAAGATCTGCTCGGTGAACACCGTTCCGGCGAGCAGCGAGGCGAAGTCCAGGCCGAAGATGGTGACCACGGGGACGATCGCCGCGCGCAAGGCGTGCCGGAACAGCACCTTGCCGGTGCGCACGCCCTTGGCCTGGGCGGTCCGGATGTAGTCCTCGCCGAGCGTCTCGACCATCTGACCGCGCGTGAACCGGGCGTACGACGTGCAGTACGTGAGGCCGATGACCAACCACGGCAGCGCCATCCAGGCGATGGTCTTGGCAGGGTTCTGAGTGATCGGGTAGTACCCGGTCTCCGGGAAGATCCTGAGCTGGAGGGACAGATAGATCCACGCCAACAACGCGATCACGTAGTACGGGATGGACGACACGATCAGCGTCCCGCCCACGAGTAGTCGGTCGGCCGCGGTGCCCCGCCATCGCGCCGCGAAGGTGCCGATGATCACGCCCAGCACGAGGTAGATGCTCGCGCCACCCACCGCCAGGGTCGCCGTGGCGGGGTACTTCTCCTTGAGGTCGTGCCAGACCGTCTCGGTGGTGGTGACCGAGATACCGAGACAGGGAGCGGGGCACTCGTAGTACTTGCCATCGCTGTACACGTTGTCGCGACCGGCGAAGATGCCCTTGGCCCAGATGCCGTAGTTCGTCACGAGGGGCTTGTCGTAGCCGTACCCCTTCTTGATCGCATCCAGCTTGAGAGGCGTGCACTTGCCGGCGCCGAGCTTCTCGCAGTAGTTCCGCGCGGGTGCGTCTCCCATGCCTTTGAAGAACAACACGAACACGAACATCGAGGTCAAGATGACCACGAGAATCGAGCTCAGCACTCGACGAACGATGAATCCCGTCATCCCTGGCTTCCTAGCGGTTGGTGATGGTGGTGGGTGGTGGGGTACGGCCTTCGCCGTACCCCACCACCCAGGTGACTCCGTCGGTCAGGTGACCGACCAGTCGACCGGAAGGATCACTGCTTGATCCAGATGTCCTTCCATGTCGGCATACCTACGGTGTTGTCATCGTTGTCGCCCATGATCCGCGAACCGTGGGCCTGCGCGATGCCGGTGTAGTAGGTGGTGAACAGCGGGAAGTACTTCGTGGCGATCTGCTTGTCCAAAGCGTTCCACGCGTCCGCCTGGTCCTCCAGCGGCATCTTCTGGATGGCGTCCATCTGGTCGTCGGCGGCCTTGTTGCCGAACGCCGAGTAGTTGGTGCCGAAGGACTTCGTCTTGTCCGGGTCGGTTGATCCCCAGACGGTGGGCAGCCAGGTCGCACCCGACGGCCAGTCGGAGCACCAACCAGCCGAGCGGACGTTGATGTCCTCACTGGTGTTGTCGCGTGCTGCGACGTAGTTCGCCGTCGTGGTCGGGACCGGGGTCGCCTTGAAGCCGGCCTCGGTCAGACCCCGCACGATCGCGTCCTTGCCCTTGACCGAGATCGGGTCGTCGGTACGGAACAGGAACTTGATCTCGTAGCCCATGGCGTCGGCCTGCTTGAGCAGTGCCTTGGCCTTGGCCGGGTCACTCTCGAAGCCCTGGCGACCGGTCACGTTGTACGGCGTGCGACCGGGGAGACCCGGAGGCATCAGGTTCGTCGCCGGGATCGCGTTGACGTTCGGGATCAGGCCTGCGGCCAGGATGGCGTTCTTGTAGGGGTAGGCCCACGAGAGCGCCTTCCGGACGTTCTTGTCGGTGATCTTCCGGTTGTCGGGTGCCCAGTAGTAGGTGCAGGGCGAGCCACCCAGGGTCAGCCGGTCCGGAGCCTTCTGCTTCATCTGCTGGAAGTCAGGCGCGAGCAGGTCGTCGTAGGTCAGCGTCGTCTGGCCGTCACCGGCGTCGGCGAGCATGATCTGGTCGATCTTCTCCGACTGCGTCTGCAGCTTGAAGTCATACCCGTCGGGGTACTGCGTGCGAGCCGCGTCGGTCGCCGGGTCCCAGTAGGGGTTCTTCTTGAGGGTGAGCTCCTTGGACAGGTTGAACTTGTCGATCATGTACGGACCGGTCGACCACGGGTGCTTCTTGTAGGTCTTGGGGTCCGACGTCTTCGCGTCGCTCGGCACAGGCCCGTTGGCCGGGAACGTGCCCCAGTACGGCATGTCCGGGAACGGCTTGTCCATCTTGATGGTGACCTTGTTGCCGCTGGCCTTGATGCCCTTGTACGACGAGCCGGGGTCGGTGTACATGCCCTTGTAGTCGGCGCCGCCCTTGAAGTAGGCGTTCGAGTAGTACTGGCAGGCGCCGGTCGGGAAGGTCGCGGCGTCCATGCACCGCGTCATGCCGAACGCGACGTCCGCAGCCGTCACGGGCTCGCCGTTCTCGCCCCACTTCACACCGTCGCGGATCGTGAAGGTCCACTTGGTGTAGTCGTCATTGTGGGTACCGAGGTCGGTCGCCAGGTCGGGAACCAGGATCATCTGCTTCGACTTGGGGTCGTACTTGTACTGCGTCAGCGAGCGCCCGATCAGGCCGCTGAAGATCGACGCCGTGTCGGTGTAGTAGATCTCGCTGGGGTCCAGCGTGGTGGTCAGACCCGTCAGGGTCAGCACGGTGACGGTGCCGCCCTTCTGCGCGCCCGAGATCGTGACCGGCCCCTGAGCCGAGGCGTCCTGGTTGTTTCCGGTGTTACCGATGTTGGCGTTCTGACTGTTCTGCGCGTCCGTTTCGCTGTCCGACCCGGAGCCGCCACAAGCGCTCAGAGCCAGGACACCGACAACGGGAATGGCAATCAACGGTGATTTGAACCGCATAGCCCACCCTTTCCGTGGTTCCTGCATTTCTCCCGGTGAACCGATCACCGGCGAGTTCGGGGGTCGAAGGCGTCTCGGATCGAGTCACCGACGAGGTTGAGCGTGACCACCAGGACGGTGATCGTGAGGACAGGCGCCCACAGATACAGCGGGTACGTCTGCCAGTAGAGCTGGGCATCGGCGATGGTCTGTCCGAGAGAGGGGATCCCGGTGACGCCGATGCCGAGGAACGAGAGCCCGGCCTCGGCTGTGATCAGGCCGGGCAGAGCGAGCGAGGTGGCCACCACGATCGGGGCGACCAGATTGGGCAGCAGCTCCTTGAACAGGATGCGCCGGGTCGGGACGCCCATCACCAGCGCCGCCTGGATGAACTCGCGCTCGCGCAGCGACAGGACCTGACCGCGGATCAGGCGGGTCATGCCCATCCAGCCGAAGATCGTGAGGATCACGATCAGTCCGATCAGCTGCGCTCTCGCCAGCTTGCCGAGGTCGTTGCCGCGCCCGAAGCGCTCGACGATGATCGGCGCCATCGCCAGGGCGCCGAGCAGGAAGGGGAACGACAGGAACAGGTCGGTGACGAACATGATGATGCGGTCGACCCAGCCGCGGGAGAAACCCGCGATCAGCCCGAGCACGACACCGATCCCGATGCTCAAGACGGTGGCGATCGTGGCGATCAGAAGGTCGGTGCGGAGTCCGTAGAGGAGCCGGGCGAGGTTGTCGACGCCGATCGCCGGGGCAAGTCCCAGCGGGTGTGCGGCCCAGAACCCGTGGTTCGGCGGGCCTTGACAGGGGCATTCCGTTGGTCGCGCCACCGAAGTCGAGGACGTCGCTGGGGTCGTAGGGGATCGTCTCGGCCGTCGGGTAGATGTCCATGAGCTTGGTGATGACCGGCGCGAGGATCGCGGACAGCACCATCAGAAAGACGATGACCGAGCAGACGACCGCGACCTTGTCGCGGCGGAGGCGATCGAATGCGATCTGGGTGGGAGATCGTCCGGCGAGCTTGGCGCCACCTTCGGGTTCGTGATCGCTGCTTGTCTGGACCTCGACCTCGCCGAGCTCAGTCGCACTGATGCCCATGCTCGTCCTCTCGTGTGCCAAGAAGTTCGTCCGTGGCCGCTGCCCAGCGCGATCGCAGCCGGGTGAGGCAGGTCACGGCACTGGACCGGGATGGACTCTAGATGACCGTCAAGTGATTTCTACGCCCCCCGAGGTAACGATTCAGTCTCGGGATTTGGACCGTTCCAAGGGAGCGTCCACACCGGCTTCACGGCGCTGCTCGGGGGTGATCCGTGCGGGTGCTCCGGTGAGCGGGTCGTACCCTCCGCCACTCTTCGGGAACGCGATCACGTCGCGGATCGAGTCGGCCCGCGAGAGCAGCGCGACGATGCGGTCCCAGCCGAACGCGATGCCACCGTGCGGTGGTGCGCCGTACTGGAAGGCGTCGAGGAGGAAGCCGAACTTCTCCTGTGCCTCCTCCTGCTCGATGCCCATCACCGCGAAGACCCGCTCCTGCACATCGCGGCGGTGGATACGGATGGAGCCGCCGCCGATCTCGTTGCCGTTGCAGACGATGTCGTAGGCCCAGGCCAACGCCTCCGCGGGCTCCTGGTCGAACGTCTCGAGGTCCTGCGGCGAGGTGAAGGCGTGATGGACCGCCGTCCAGGCCCCGCTGCCGACCGCGACGTCGCCCGCGGCCGTCGCCTCGTCGGCCGGCTCGAACAGCGGCGCGTCGACGATCCAGAGGAAGCTCCATTCGTCCTCGTCGATGAGTCCGCACCTCCGGCCGATCTCGAGGCGCGCCGCACCCAGCAGTGCCCGACTGGACTTGGCCGGGCCGGCGGCGAAGAAGATGCAGTCGCCCCGCTTCGCCCCGGTGTGGTCAGCGAGTCCGGCCCGCTCCTCCTCGGTGAGGTTCTTGGCCACGGGACCGCCGAGCTCGCCGTCGTCGCCGATGGTCACGTAGGCGAGGCCACGGGCGCCGCGTTGCTTGGCCCACTCCTGCCAGGCGTCGAACTGCCGACGCGGCTGGTCGGCGCCGCCGGGCATGACGACGGCCCCGACGTACGGAGCCTGGAAGACCCGGAACTCCGTGTGCGCGAAGTACGCCGTGCAGTCGACGAGCTCCTGGCCCATCCGCAGGTCCGGCTTGTCGGACCCGAACCTCGCCATCGCCTCGGCGTACGTCATCCGCGTCAGCGGTGTCGGCACCTCGTGTCCGATCAGCTTCCACAGGGAGACCAGGACGTCCTCCGCGATCGCGAGGACGTCGTCCTGGTCGACGAAGCTCATCTCGACGTCGAGCTGGGTGAACTCCGGCTGCCGGTCGGCGCGGAAGTCCTCGTCCCGGTAGCAGCGGGCGATCTGGTAGTAGCGCTCCATGCCGGCCACCATGAGCAGCTGCTTGAACAGCTGGGGGCTCTGCGGGAGGGCGTACCAGCTGCCGGGCTGGAGTCGCGCCGGCACCAGGAAGTCACGAGCCCCCTCGGGTGTCGACCGGGTCAGGGTGGGCGTCTCGATCTCGACGAAGCCGTGATCGTCGAGCACGTCGCGGGCAGCCTTGTTGACCCGACTGCGAAGCCGGATCGCGGTCGCAGGGCCGGAACGACGCAGGTCGAGATAGCGGTGACGCAGGCGGGCCTCCTCGCCCACGTCGCCACCCTTCTGTGAGCCGGCATCGTCGATCGGGAAGGGCAGCACGGCACTCGGGTTGAGGACCTCCACCTCGTCGGCGATCACCTCGATCTCGCCCGTGGGGATGTCCGGGTTGGCGTTGCCCTCCGGGCGGCCGTGGACAGTGCCCACGATCTTGAGGCAGTACTCGCTGCGCAGGCTGTGCGCCACCGACTCGTCGCGGATCACGACCTGGACCACTCCGCTGACCTCGCGGAGGTCGATGAACGCCACGCCTCCATGGTCGCGCCGCCGGGCGACCCAGCCCGCGAGGACGACCTTCGTCCCTTCGTCGGCGGCGGTGAGCGTCCCGGCGTCGTGGGTGCGGATCACGGAGTCCTCTCCTGCTTCTCGGGGGTGATGACCGTGGGTCGTCGATCGACCTCGGGTGGATCCCAGGTGACGGCATCGGCGTCGACCTGGTCTCCGGAGCGGATGTCCTTCACCTGGTCGGAACCGCCCGGCTCCGATGCCGGGAACCAGACGAACGGGATGCCGCGGCGCTCGGCGTACCGGATCTGGCGGCCGTACTTCTGCGGCGACGGGGCGACCTCGGTGGCGATGCCGCGCGTGCGGAGACCTGTGGCGACGCGCTCGCTCGCGGGCCGACTCTCCTCGTCGGCGAGAGCGACGAGGACGGCGCTCGGCACCGCCCGGCTCCCGTCCAGGACACCTTCGTGGATCAGCGGCACGAGGGCTCTGGAGACGCCGAACGAGATGCCGACGCCCGGGTACGTCGTGCGGCCGTCGTCGGCGAGCGCGTCGTACCGCCCCCCGCCGCCGACCGCCTTGAGGCGTTCGTATCCCGCCATGTAGATCTCGACGACCGTGCCGGTGTAGTAGTCGAGACCACGGGCGATGCGCAGGTTGGCCTCGACCGTGACCTGCTCCCCCACGACGTCCGCACACCCGTCGAGCACGGAGGCGAGCTCGGCCAGGCCGCGACTCAGCAGCTCGTCGGTGACCCCGAGGGCCTGCACCCGGTCGACGAGCGTGTGGTCGGAGACCCGGATCGTGGCCAGCTCGAGGCAGCGCTGCGCCTGGTCGTTCGTGGCGCCCGCATGCTCGACGAGAAGCTCGACGACAGTCTCCTCGGGCAGCTTGTCCAGCTTGTCGATCTGACGGATGGCCGCGGTCACGTCGGGAATGCCGAGCCCGCGGTAGAAACCCTGGATGAGCTTGCGGTTGTTCACCTGGAAGGAGAGCGGCGGCAACGGGAGGGCGCCCAGCGCCTCCACCATCACCCGCATCACCTCGACGTCGTGGTGGAACGGGAGCTCGTCCTTGCCGACGACGTCCACGTCGGCCTGGGTGAACTGCCGGTACCGGCCTTCCTGCGGGCGCTCCCCCCTCCAGCAGGGCTGGATCTGGTAGCGCCGGAACGGGAACTCCAGGTGACCGGCGTTCTCGAGCACGTAGCGGGCGAAGGGAACCGTGAGGTCGAAGTGCAGACCGAGCTGACGATCCGGGCCCGTGTCGTCCGAGGACCCTGTGTCATCAGCGGCCTGGAGCCGGCGGAGCAGGTAGATCTCCTTGTCGATCTCGCCACCCTTCGCCAGCCGGTCGAGCGGCTCGACGACCCGGGTCTCGATGTTGGCGAACCCGTGCAGCTCGAAGGTGCGTGACAGCGAGGCGATCACCTCGCGCTCGACGGTCCGTGCGGCGGGCAGCAGCTCGGGGTAGCCGCTCAGCGGCGTGGGCTTGGCCATCGGTCAGAGTCCTCGGGTGACGCGCTCGACGCCGAGGTCGGCAGAGCCGTCGGCTCCCGCATCGGCGACGTCGAGCAGGAAGGGGTTGGTCGCACGCTCGCGCCCGATCGAGGTCTGCTCGCCGTGCCCGGGCAGGACGACGATGTCGTCGGGCAGGGTGAGCACCTTGCGACGCAGGGTGTCGAGCATCGCCGCGTGGTCGCCGCCGGGCAGGTCGGTGCGGCCGATGGACCCGGCGAAGAGCAGGTCGCCGGCGAACATGACCTCCGAGACGTCGTCGCTCCCGTACGGCGTACGGAACGTGACCGAGCCTTCGGTGTGGCCGGGCGTGTGGTCGACGACGACCTCGAGCCCCGCCACCTCGAGCCGCTGTCCGTCGGCGAGCTCGGCGACGTCGTCGGGCTCGGTGAACTCGTAGCGGCCGCCGAGCAGCATGGAGGCACTCTCGCGAGAGATCCCGGCCATGGGGTCGGTGAGGAGGTGCCGGTCGGCCGGGTGGATCCACGCGGTGGCGTCGTACGTGCCGGCGACGGGTGTCACGGACCACATGTGGTCGACGTGCCCGTGAGTCAGCAGCACCGCGACCGGCTTGAGGTGGTGCTCGCGGACGACGTCGGCGATGCCGGAGGCGGCGTCCTGGCCGGGGTCGACCACGACGCACTCAGTTCCCGGGGCGGTGGCGACGACGTAGCAGTTCGCGGCCCACGAGCCAGCGGGGAAGCCGGCGATCAGCACCACGGCAGACTATCCACCGGCGGGGAGCGTGATGGAATCGGTGCGAAGCCCTGAACACCTGCCTGCCCGGTGGCGCTGGCTACCATGGGCGCCGTTGCCCGGGTGGGCGAGACCGGCCAGGACACCGACGAGGACCGAAGAGGAACGCAGTGACGACGAGCGATTGGGGACGCGTCGCCGAGGACGGAACGGTCTACGTACGCACGCCGGACGGCGAGCGAGCCGTCGGCCAGTACCCCGAGGGGACGCCCGAGGAGGCGCTCGCGTTCTACGCCAAGCGGTACGACGAGCTGGCCGGCAGCGTCCACCTCCTCGACCAACGGGTCAACGCCGGCGTCGTCTCGCCCGACGAGGCGACCGAGTCCGTGCGCAACATGCGGACCCAGGTGGCCGAGGCCCACGCGGTCGGCGACCTCACCAGCCTGGTCGGACGCCTCGACTCCTTGCTCCCGGTGATCTCCCAGCAGCGTCAGGCCCGTCGTGCGGAGAGGGCCGAGAAGGCCGCAGCCACCAAGACCGAGAAGGAACGACTGGTCGCGGAGGCCGAGAAGCTCGCCGAGGGGAACGACTGGCGCAACGGCGCCAACCGGCTCCGCCAGCTGCTCGACGAGTGGAAGGCCCTGCCGCGTATCGACCGAGCAGCGGACGATGCGCTGTGGCGTCGCTTCTCGACCGCACGGACGGCGTACACCCGGCGGCGGAAGTCGCACTTCGCGGAGCAGAACGAGAAGCGCGAGGGCGCGCGGGTCGTCAAGCAGCGACTGGTCAAGGAGGCCGAGTCGCTCGCCGGCTCACGCGAGTGGGGTCCGACCTCCGGCGCCTACCGCGACCTGATGCGGCAATGGAAGGCCGCCGGCCCGGCGCCGCGCGACGTCGAGGACGAGCTGTGGAAGCGCTTCCGCGGCGCACAGGACACGTTCTTCGGCGCGCGTGACGAGGCGATGGCCGCGCAGGACTCGGAGTTCGCCGCCAACGCCGAGGCCAAGTCGAAGCTTCTCGTCGAGGCCGAGGCGCTGGTGCCGGTCACCGATGTCGAAGGGGCCAAGCGCGCGATCCGCGACATCGCCGATCGCTGGGACGCGATCGGCAAGGTGCCCCGCGACCAGATCCGCCCCCTCGAGGACCGGATGCGCGCCGTCGAGCAGTCCATCCGGGGCATCGAGGAGGAGAAGTGGCGGCGTACGGATCCGGAGAAGTCCGCCCGCGCCGACGACATGGTCTCCAAGCTCCAGGAGGCGATCGAGAAGGTCGAGGACGACCTGGCGAAGGCCCGCTCGACGGGTGACCAGAAGAAGGTCACCGAGCTCGAGGAGAACCTCGCCTCCCGCCGGGCCTTCCTCGAGATGGCCCAACGCGCCTCCGCCGACTACTCCTGAGGCTCCGCTCCTCATACTTCCCTCATACTTCGCAGCGTTGCGCACCTAGATCTTGGTGTCGGAGGTGCCGAATGCTGCGAACTAGGGTCAGGCCGCCCACCAGGCCGGCGGATCCAAGGTCCAGCGGCGCTTGTCTGGCGGCAGGAACAACGCCCGGGAGCGGACCCTTCGGATCCGCGCCGGCGTTCGGACGTCGTCGAGATCGGGTCCCACGAGCTCGAGGTATTCCAGCCCGTGGTCACGAAAGCGCTCAGCACGGTGGACGTCACTGCGATGACGGTCTCGGCTTCGATGGATGGCACCTTGGTACTCCCCGACCAGGCCCGCCTCGGCGTCGAACAGGTCAGGGATCCCCAACAGGCGTCCGCCGTGGTCAAAGATCGGGACGTTGACCAGCGGCTCGGGTAGTCCGGCGTCGAGCGTCCAGCACAGTCTCATCGGCACTTCCCGCGGCGAGCGAACGCCTACCCTGGCCAGGCTCGTGACCTCACGAGCCAGCACGACGCCGTTCCGTGGACGCACCCGCTCGAGGTAGTCCCAGAACATCGCCACGTCGCCGATCCCCGCGGCGAGAGTCATGTCGAAGGCGGTGACAGCTGGTCGCAGTGATCCCAGCCGCACGATCTCGTCGTACAGGGCCCGCTGCCAGGTCGCACAGCGGAGACCCGCGATCACCTCGCGCTCGGTGGAGCCGAGCTGCCCGCGCCGGATGGCGACCCGACCGTCGCCACGAATCATGTGCTCGCCGAGCGTCA
Source organism: uncultured Actinomycetota bacterium (assembly GCA_963759515.1). Classification (GTDB taxonomy): domain Bacteria; phylum Actinomycetota; class Actinomycetes; order Propionibacteriales; family Nocardioidaceae; genus Nocardioides. The sequence goes on from CAVWZR010000017.1 coordinate 188,151, forward strand.
ACGGGATCGGGAGCCGCCGTCCGTGTGCAACGCCGTCGAAGTACGCCGCCCCGTGCCATCGCAGCGCCGCCCAGGCAGTGACGGCACCGTATCCGGGCATCCGCGCCTCTTGTTCGACGATGCGTTGCTCCACGATGTCCTCGTCGACCCAGGCCGGAACGTAGCGTCCGGGTGAGGTACGCCGCCAGTGCCGCCCGGCCGCCCGCCGACGGGTCGGGTCCGTTGCTGCCATCGGCGCTGATGAGGACGGGCCTCACGAGATCGTCAGGACGTGGACAGACCGGCGACCACTCTCCTTCCATGCAGGCGATCGTGATGGTTTTCGCCGCCCGGTGCCGGCCATCGCGATCCGCCTGTGGATGGCGCCGCGAGGGACGGATACTTCGCAGCATTCGGCACCAGATTTCGGGGTGCCGAGGTGCGAAATGCTGCGAGCTATCGAAAGGGGACTACTGGGTGACGCGGTAGGCGTCGAAGACGCCGGGGACTCCTCGGACGGCGCGGAGGACGGTGTCGAGGTGCTTGGCCTCGGCCATCTCGAAGGTGAAGCGGCTCTTGGCCACGCGGTCGCGGGTGGTGGAGAGGGTGGCGCTGAGGATGTTCACGTGAGCGTCCGAGAGGACCATGGTGATGTCGGACAGCAGCCGGGCCCGGTCGATCGCCTCGACCTGGATGTTGACCAGGAACGTGGAGTGCGCGGTCGGTGCCCACTCGACGTCGAGGAGTCGCTCGGGCTGGCGCTGGAGCTCATCTGCGTTGGTGCAGTCCTGGCGATGGACGGACACGCCGCCACCCTTGGTGACGAAGCCGAGGATCGAGTCTGGCGGGACGGGCGTGCAGCAGCGAGCCAGCTTCACCCAGACCTCGGGGGCACCCTTGACGATCACGCCCGACTCTCCGGGCGCCGAGACCTTCGAGCGTGCGCGCGGCGCGGTGATGCTGACGGCCTCGGCAAGGTCCTCCTGGGCGCCGTCCTCGCCACCGTGCAGCTCGATCACCCGGCGTACGACGGCCTGGGCGCTGAGGTTGCCCTCCCCCACGGCCGCGTAGAGAGCGGAGACGTCAGCCAGCCGGAAGTGCATCGCGGCCAGCGTCAGCGACTCGTGGGAGAGCACGCGCTTGAGCGACTGGCCCTCCTTGCGCATCAGCTTGGCGATCGACTCCTTGCCGCGCTCGATCGCCTCCTCACGCCGCTCCTTGGTGAACCACTGCTTGATCTTCGACCGCGCCCGCTGCGACCTGACGAAGGTCAGCCAGTCACGTGACGGAGCGGCCGTCGGCGCCTTCGAGGTGAAGATCTCGACGACGTCGGAGTTGTCGAGCGTCGACTCGAGAGGCACGAGCCGTCCGTTGACGCGCGCACCGATCGTGCGGTGGCCGACCTCGGTGTGGACGGCGTACGCGAAGTCGACCGGGGTCGCGCCCGCCGGGAGGGCGATGACATCGCCGCGCGGGGTGAACACGTAGACCTCGGCGCGGTTGATCTCGAAGCGCAGGGACTCGAGGAACTCCCCCGGATCCCCGACGTCGCTCTGCCAGTCGAGCAGCTGGCGGACCCAGTTCATGTCCTCGAGGTCGCCGAGCTGGTCGGTGTCGACGCCGTTGCGACGGTTCTCCTTGTACTTCCAGTGCGACGCGACGCCGTACTCGGCCCGGCGGTGCATCGAGTAGGTGCGGATCTGCATCTCGACCGGCTTGCCCTGCGGGCCGATCACCGTGGTGTGCAGCGACTGGTACATGTTGAACTTCGGCGTCGCGACGTAGTCCTTGAACCTGCCGAGCACCGGGGTCCACCGTGCGTGCAGCACGCCGAGCGCGGAGTAGCAGTCGCGGTCTTCCTCGACCAGGATCCGCAGGGCGACCAGGTCGTAGATGTCGCTGAACTCGCGGCCGCCGACGATCATCTTCTGGTAGATCGAGTAGTAGTGCTTCGGCCGGCCGGTGACCGTCGCCTTCACCTTCGATTCCTTGAGGTCCGACTCGACCTGCTCGATCGCCTGGGCCAGGAACTGGTCGCGGGACGGCGCGCGCTCGGCGACCATCCGCACGATCTCGTCGTAGATCTTGGGGTGCAGGGTCGCGAACGCGAGGTCTTCGAGCTCCCACTTGATGGTGTTCATGCCGAGCCGGTGGGCCAGCGGGGCGTAGATGTCGAGCGACTCGGTCGCCTGGCGCTCCTGGGTGGACTGCTTGACGTAGCGCACCGTGCGCATGTTGTGCAGTCGGTCGGCCAGCTTGATGACCAGCACCCGGATGTCACGGGCCATCGCCACGATCATCTTGCGGATCGTCTCGGCCTGCGCCGTCTCGCCGTACTGGACCTTGTCCAGCTTGGTCACGCCGTCGACCAGGAGGGCGACCTCGTCTCCGAAGTCCGAACGCAGCTCGTCCAGCGTGTACGGCGTGTCCTCGACGGTGTCGTGCAGGAGCGAGGCGACGAGCGTCGGCTCGGTCATGCCGATGTCGGCCAGGATCGTGGTGACCGCGAGCGGATGGGTGATGTAGGGGTCACCGCTCTTGCGCATCTGGTTGCGGTGGAGATGCTCGGCCGTGCGGTAGGCGCGCTCGATCAGCGCCAGGTCGGCCTTGGGGTGGTTGGCGCGGATCGAGCGGAACAGCGGCTCGAGCTCGGGCTTCTCGTTCTGGTTGCGGCCGCCGCCCATCCGGGCCAGTCGGTTGCGCACCGCCCGGGGTGCCGGCACCCGCGAGGACTGGCGGTCGCTGCCGCCGGTGGAGCGCTCGGCGGCAGGCGGAGCGGCGCGCTCACGCGCTACCGGGATGCTGCCGTCCGTCGCCACGCCTCCAGTCTAGGAGAGAGAGGCGAGTCCCCAGGCCGGTCAGACGGTCATCAGGGTCGTCAGGGGCAGGTCGCCGATCGTCTCGCGCCCGGGCAAGAAGCTGAGGTCCATCAGGACGGCGACCCCGTGGGCCACCGCGCCGGCGTGCTCGACGAGTCGACGGGTCGCCGCCACGGTGCCTCCGGTGGCCAGCACGTCGTCGACGAGCAGGACGCGGTCGCCCGCCTCGAGGGCGTCCCGGTGCACCTCCAGCGTCGCCTCGGCGTACTCGAGCGCGTACGACTCGGCGTACGTCGCGCGGGGCAGCTTGCCGCTCTTGCGGACGGGCACGAACCCGACCCCCAGAGCCAACGCGACCGGCGCCGCGAGGATGAAGCCGCGTGCCTCCATGCCGACCACCCGGTCGACGACTGTGGCACCGCTGTCGTCGCGCCCGGCGTCGGCCAGCGCCTCGACCACGGCGGCGAAGGCCGTGGGGTCGTCCAGCACGGGTGTGATGTCCTTGAACACCACACCTGGCTCGGGGAAGTCCGGAACGTCGACGACCAGCTGGCGCAGCAGCTCGCCGGCGTCCGGACCGGTCACTTCTTGCCCCGTTTGGACTTCGGTTTGCGGCTCGGTTGTGCTCGACCGCTGGACGAGCTCGGCCGGACCGGTGCGCGCGACTCCGGGACGACGCGGCCACGGCCGGCGGCGTCGGTGTTGGGCTGCGCGCGGTTGCCTCCCGAGCGCGCAGACGCCGGCTCCTCCTCGCGCTCGCCACGCGGCGATGCGTTCGGGTCGGAGGCGACCGCCATGTCGTCGGCGTACGACGGGACGGACGCGTAGCGGTCGGCCTCGTGCCGACGACGCGCCTTCAGCCGCTTCTCGAGCTCCTGAACGTCGGGCTCGCGCCCCTTCATGTGGGCCAGCAGCGGCGTCGCGATGAAGATCGACGAGTAGGCGCCGGCCGCCATGCCCACGAAGAGGGCGAGGGCGAGGTCCTTGAGGCTTCCCGAGCCGAGCTGCACGGCCCCGACGTAGAGGATCGCGCCGACGGGGATCAGGGCGACGATCGAGGTGTTGATCGAGCGCACCAGGGTCTGGTTGACCGCGAGGTTGGCGGCCTCGGCGTAGGTGTGGTGGGAGAGCCGGAGGTTCTTGGTGTTCTCACGCACCTTGTCGAACACCACCACGGTGTCGTAGAGGGAGAAGCCCAGGATGGTCAGCACTCCGGTCACGGTCGCGGGGGTCACCTCGAACCCCGACAGGGCGTAGATCCCGACGGTGATGATGAGGTCGTGGGCCAGGGCGACCATCGCGGCCAGCGACATCTTCCACTGGCGGAAGTAGCCCCAGATCATCAGCACGACCAGGACCAGGAACACACAGAGCCCGATCACCGACCGTTTGGCGACCTCCTTGCCCCAGCTCGGCCCGATCTCGTCGGTGGAGATGTCCGCCTTGGTCGCCCCGACGGAGTCCTCGATCGTGGAGGCCACCTGGTCGCTCTCGGTGGGCGTCAGCGGCTCGGTCTCGACGATGATGCTGTTCTTGCCGGCCGTGGTGACCACGACCTGCTGGGCCGCGTCGATACCGCTGCCGGCGACGTCGTTGCGCAGCTTGTCGGCGTTGTCCTGCGTCACCTGGCTGCTCGACAACGAGACCGTGAACTGTGCGCCACCGCGGAACTCGAGGCCGAAGTTGAGCCCCTTGAAGTAGAGGCCGAGCACGGCCGCCACGATGATCAGGCCCGAGACGGCGTACCAGATGCGGGTCTTGCCGACGAAGTCGATCGACTTGCGGCCCGTGTAGAGGTCGTTGCCGAGCCTGCTGAACTTGCCCATCAGGCCCTCCCTCCTGCCGGAAGCCGGTCGATACCGAGATTCTCCGCGTCGAGGCCGGACAGCTTGTGCCCCTTGTTGAAGAACGGGAAGCGGGCCAGCCACGACACCATCGGGTGGGTGAACCAGAAGAACACCGCGAGGTCGATCAGGGTCGACAGGCCGAGCGCGAACGCGAAGCCCTTCACGACGCCGGCCGCGAAGATGTAGAGGACGACCGCGGCGAGGATCGACACCGCGTCGGCCGCGACGCAGGTGCCCCGCGCACGCACCCATCCCGCCTCGACCGCGACCCGCATGGACTTCCCGGATCTCATCTCGTCACGGATGCGTTCGAAGAACACGATGAACGAGTCGGCGGTGATGCCGACCGCCACGATCAGACCGGCGATGCCCGGAAGAGTCAGCGTGAAGCCCGCGCTCTTGGCCAACAGCAGGACCAAGGCGTACGTCGTGGCTCCGGCGACCAGGAGCGACGCGATGACGACCAGTCCCAGACCGCGGTAGTAGAGCAGGCAGTAGATCATCACGAGCACCAGACCGGCGATGCCCGCGGTGATGCCGGCGGTCAGCTGGTCGCCGGCCAGGGACGGTCCGATGACCTGGATGGTGGTCTTGTCCGAGTCGAAGGTGATCGGGAGAGCGCCGTACTTCAGGCTCGTCGCCAGGCTCTTCGCCTCGTCCTCGGTGAAGCTGCCCTCGATCTGGGAGGTGCCGTCCGGGATCACGTCCGAGAAGTACGTCGCGGTCACGACCTTGCCGTCGAGCACGATCGCGGTCAGCTTGTTCTGGTCTCCGACCATCGCCTGCGAGAGCTTGAGCTGCTCGTCGGCGCCCGCCTTCTTCAGGTTGAGCTGGACCGTCCACTTCACCTGACCCTGGGTGCTGCCGGGCGCGATGGCCGAGGCCGACGAGATCTCCGTGCCCTCGATCTGGGCCGGGGACAGCAGGTACTTCTGGTACTGGCCGCTCGCGTCAGGGTCCTGGCTGCAGGTGACGATCGGGATGGTCGGGTCGTCGACGACGGGCGTCTTGGACGGGCACGTGTACGCGTTGTAGACCGCGACCGACTGCGGGTCGGGGTTGGTGATCCAGGTGAGCGCGTCGGAGTACGCCTTCTTGTTCGCCGCGGTGTACTGCACGGCGGAGGTCGAGTCGGGCGCGTTGGGGGTCGGCGTGGACGAGGGCGAGGAGCTCGGCTTGTTCTTGCCGGGCTTGTTCTTGTCTCCCTGGTTCTTGTCCTTGTTCTTCTTCGGGTCGTGCTTGTTCTTGCCGAGCAGAGCCGGCGTGCGGTTGTTCCCGCCCGTGGACTTGCTCTTCGGCTTGTCGCTCTGGGACTTCGACGGCGAGCTGGACGGCGACGTGGACGGCGGCAAGGTGACGCCTACACCGGGCTGCTGCGTCGGTGCGGGGCTCCCCGAGGGCAACGGGGTCTGCGGGGTCGCGGTCTGGTCCACCTGGGCGACGAGCCGGAACCGGAGCTGCGCCTGGCGCGTGACGGTGTCGACCAGGCTGGCGTTCTTCGAGCTCCCGGGGATCTGGACGACGATCATGTTGCTGCCCTGCGTCGTCACCTCGGCCTCGGAGACACCCGAGCCGTTGACGCGCTCGTCGATGATGTTGGCGGCCTCGTCGAGCTGGTCCTTCTTGATGCTGCTGCCCTTGGCGGTCAGCTGGATCTGGGTGCCGCCCTCGAGATCGAGGCCGAGCGCCGGCTTCCAGGTGCCTACCAGGGCGACCAGCCCGTAGGCGATCGCCAGCAAGATGAAGAACACCGCCACGGTGCGTCCCGGGCGAGCGTTGGTGCGTGCCATCTACCTACTTCTCCTCCGGCTCCGCAGCGGCGTCCGCCGCGGGCCCCGTGTTCTCGTCCCGAGCCGCAGGCGTCCGGACCTGGCCGATCGCCGCGCGAACGACGCGGACGACCACACCCTCGGACACCTCGAGCTGCGCCGTCTCCTCGTCCAACGACCGGAGTACGCCGATGATCCCCGACGTCAGCATGACCTCGTCGCCCACGCTCAGGCCACGCTGCATCTGGCCCACGGCCTGCTGCCGTCGCTGGGCAGGTCGCATGAAGAGCAGCCAGAACAACAGTGCGATCCCCACGAACGGGAGAAAAGGCAGCAGGTTGTCCACGACTGTCCTTCGGCTGAGTCTTGAGGGGGCTGTCGGCTGTGCGCCACATGGCGGGCCGTCGCAGCTCAGGGTCCGGCCGACCGAGGGTGAAGTGTAACCGGGGGTGTGTCGCCGGCCACCATCCAGGCAGGGTCATAGACCCTACGAGTCGAACAGCGTGCTGTCTCCCGGATCGACCGGCTCGGCCGCCGGTGGGGTCAGCCCGAGATGTTCCCAGGCCGCCCGGGTCGCGACCCGGCCGCGCGGCGTACGGGCCAGGAAGCCGTTGCGCACCAAGAACGGCTCAGCGACCTCCTCGACGGTCTCGCGTTCCTCGGCGACAGCGACCGCCAGGGTCGAGATGCCGACCGGCCCACCGCCGAACCGACGGCACAGTGAGTCGAGGACCGCCCGGTCGAGCCGGTCGAGCCCGAGGGAGTCGACCTCGTAGAGATCGAGGGCGCGGTGAGCCACGTCGAGCGTCACGACCCCGTCGGCGCGCACCTGGGCGTAGTCGCGGACCCGGCGGAGGAGGCGGTTGGCGATGCGCGGTGTCCCGCGCGAGCGTGAGGCGATCTCGGCCGTGCCGTCGGCGTCTGCCGCGACACCGAGCAGCCCGGCCGACCGGCGGATGATCGTGTCGAGCTCGTCGGACTCGTAGTACTCCAGCTGTGCGGTGAAGCCGAACCTGTCGCGCAGCGGACCGGGCAGCAGCCCGGCACGGGTCGTCGCGCCGACCAGCGTGAACGGCGGGATCTCGAGCGGGATCGCGGTTGCACCCGGTCCCTTGCCGATCACGACGTCGACCCGGAAGTCCTCCATCGCGAGGTAGAGCATCTCCTCGGCCGGGCGTGACATCCGGTGGAGCTCGTCGATGAACAGCACGTCGCCGTCGTTCAGGCCGGAGAGGATCGCGGCCAGGTCGCCGGCGTGGGTGATCGCCGGCCCACTGGTCAGTCGCAGCGGCGTCGTCATCTCGGTGGCGATGATCATCGCCAGGGTGGTCTTCCCCAGCCCCGGTGGTCCGGACAGCAGGACGTGGTCGGGAGCCCGGCCGCGACGGCGGGCCGCCTCGAGCACGAGCCCGAGCTGGTCGCGCACGCGCTGCTGGCCGATCACCTCGTCCAGGGTGCGTGGCCTCAGGGCCGCCTCGACAGCCCGCTCGTCCCCTTCTGCCTCGGCGGTCGTCAGCGACGCGAGGAAGGTCTCCTCCTGGGCGTCGAGCTCGTCACCGGTCATCGACTCACGTCCTGCTCAAGGTGCGCAGCGCAGCTCGCAGCAGTGCCGCGACGTCGGGCTCCTCGCCGGCATCGTCGGCGACCAGGTCGACGGCCTTGTCGGCGTCCTTGGCCGACCACCCGAGTCCGACCAGCCCTTGTTGGACCTGGTCGCGCCACGGCTCGACCACCAGGGGTACGCCGCCGCCCGAGGGCACGACCGCGAGGCCGATCCGGTCCTTGAGCTCGAGGATGATCCGCTGGGCGCCCTTCTGTCCGATGCCCGGGACGCTCGTCAACGTCCGCACGTCGTCGCCGGCGACCGCGCGGCGTACGGCGTCGGGGGTCAGCACCGCGAGCATCGCCTGGGCGAGCTTGGGGCCGACCCCACTCGCGGTCTGGACGAGCTCGAAGACCTGCTTCTCGTCCTCGTCGGCGAAGCCGAAGAGCGTCAGCGAGTCCTCGCGGACGACCATCGAGGTCGGCAGGGTGGCTGTCTGACCGGTCCGCAGCACGGCCAGCGTGTTCGGCGTACACATCAGCTCGAGGCCGACGCCGCCCACCTCGAGCACCGCACTCGTGAGGGTCACTGCCGCGACCTCACCCCGGACGAACGCGATCACCGCGACCTCGCAGCGGCCGCGAGCGCCGCGTCGATGCGGGCCTGTGCCCCGCCGCGCCAGATGTGGGTGATCGCGAGGGCGAGGGCGTCCGCCGCATCAGCCGGCTTGGGCGGGGCATCCAACCGCAGGATGCGGGTCACCATCGCTCCGACCTGGGCCTTGTTCGCACGACCGCTGCCGGAGACCGCTGCCTTCACCTCGGACGGGGTGTGCAGCGCGATCGGCAGACCGCGGCGCGCTGCGGCGACCATGGCGATGCCGCTTGCCTGCGCGGTGCCCATCACGGTGCTCGAGTCGGAGCGGGCGAAGACCCGCTCGATGGCGACCGCGTCGGGGCGGTGCTCGTCGAGCCAGGCCTCGATCCCGCGCTCGATGTGCACGAGCCGCTGTGACACGTGCTCATCGGCCGAGGTGCGCAGGACGTTGACGTCGACCAGCCGCAGGGCTCGCCCCACGTCGCCCTCGACAACGCCCATCCCGCACCGGGTGAGCCCGGGGTCGATCCCCAGCACGCGCATGCCGTCGCCCTCCGCGTCGTCCGAACACCTGTTCGCACGTCACGCTATCCGGCGCCGGCGGCGAGACGACGTACGACACGCGGTCGTGCGTGGCGAGCGAGCCAGTGGGCGGCGTTCGGGGCGATGGTCCTCGCTCAGTCCAACGTCGCCAGGACCTCGTCCGGGACGTCGACGTTGGTGAAGACGTTCTGCACGTCGTCGAGGTCCTCGAGCGCATCGACCAGCCGGAAGATCTTCTCGGCCGCGTCGGCATCGACCGGGACATCCATGCTCGCCACGAACTGCACCTCGGCGGAGTCGTAGTCGATGGCGGCGTCCTGGAGCGCCGAGCGCACCGCGACGACATCGGTCGCCTCGGCGACCACCTCGAACGAGTCGTCGAGGTCGTTGACCTCCTCCACGCCGGCGTCGAGCGCGGCCTCGAGGACGGCGTCCTCGTCGACCTCGCGCGTCTCCTGCGCCTTGGGCACGATCACGACGCCCTTGCGGTTGAACAGCCGCGAGACGGAGTTGGGGTCGGCCATCGTCCCGCCGTTGCGGGTGACCGCCGTGCGGACCTCCATCGCCGCGCGGTTGCGGTTGTCGGTGAGGCACTCGACGAGGAAGGCGACGCCCTGGGGGCCGTAGACCTCGTACATGATCGTGTCGTACGACGCGCCACCGGCCTCGGCGCCCGAGCCGCGCTTGACCGCGCGGTCGATGTTGTCGTTGGGGACCGAGGACTTCTTGGCCTTCTGGACGGCGTCGTAGAGCGTCGGGTTCCCCGCGAGGTCGCCGCCACCGGTCTTCGCCGCGACCTCGATGTTCTTGATCAGCTTGGCGAACATCTTGCCGCGGCGGGCGTCGATGACGGCCTTCTTGTGCTTGGTGGTCGCCCATTTCGAGTGGCCGGACATGGTGCTGCTACCTCGCTCGGGTGTGTTGGTCGATCAGGTCCAGGAACAGGCGGTGGACGCGCTCGTCACCGCCCACCTCCGGATGGAAGGAGGTCGCCATCAACGGACCTTGCCGGACGGCGACGATTCTACCGGCGGCCGGACCACCCTCGACCTGGGCAAGCACCTCCACGTCCGGTCCGGCGTGCTCGACCCACGGCGCACGGATGAAGATCGCGTGCACGGGGTCGTCGAGCCCGGCGAAGTCGAGGTCACCCTCGAAGGAGTCCACCTGTCGACCGAAGGCGTTGCGTCGCACGGTGATGTCGAGCCCACCCAGGGTCTCCTGGTCGGGGGTCCCGTCCTCGATCCGGTCGGCGAGCATGATCATCCCCGCGCACGTCCCGAAGACGGGCAGACCTTCCTTGATCCGCTGCCGGATCGGCTCGAACAGGTCGAAGGTGCGAGCGAGCTTGAACATCGTCGTCGACTCGCCACCGGGCATCACCAGTCCGTCGCACTCCTCGAGCTCCGAGACGCGGCGTACGCCGATCGCGCGGGCGCCGAGGGACGTCAGGACCTGAAGGTGCTCGCGCACGTCGCCCTGCAGCGCGAAGACGCCGACTGTCGGAGTGCGGACCACCCGCCGATCCTAGGACGCCCTCCCCGAGCCGGATAAGGCCGAGGAGCGGTCACGGCGGGTCCCGGACCAGGCCACCATCGACGCGACCGCCGGGAGGACGCACAGCAGGATCAGTCCCACCCACACCGGCCACGGGATCGACGGGCTGAGGTGGTGCAGGAACGTCGTCTGGTCGGTCGGGCCGCTCGGTTGCGACACCGTCGGCGCCGCCACGGGCACCGTGGTGCTCACGCGCTCGACCCGGCCGTCGTGGACCCGCCAGCCTCCTGTGGTCAGGAGGATGCACGCGAGCAGGACCGGCAGCGCGAGCGCGACCAGCCGGGCGAACCGAGAGAACACGAGACGACCTTCCGACAGGGAGCTACCTGTCGAGTAAACGTGGCGATCGCCGCGTGTGTGTCAGAAGCGCCGTCACATGGTGTCAATGGACCACGAACGGCGGCCGTTCGGCGTGCCCATGGTCCTGCCATGGGCCCCGATCGGTCACCAGCCCCGCTCGGAGAGCCGGTGGGGCTGGGGGATCTCGTCGACGTTGATGCCGACCATCGCCTCACCCAGCCCGCGACTCACCTTCGCGACCACGTCGGGGTCGTCGTAGAACGTGGTGGCCTTGACGATCGCCTCGGCGCGCTCGGCCGGGTTGCCCGACTTGAAGATGCCGGACCCCACGAAGACGCCCTCGGCGCCGAGCTGCATCATCATCGCGGCGTCCGCCGGGGTCGCGATGCCGCCGGCGGTGAACAGGACGACCGGCAGCTTGCCGGCGGACGCGACCTCACGCACCAGGTCGTACGGCGCCTGCAGCTCCTTGGCCGCGACGTACAGCTCGTCCTCACTCATGCTGGTCAGCCGCCGGAGCTCTCCGCCGATCGAGCGCATGTGCGTGACGGCGTTGGAGACGTCGCCGGTGCCGGCCTCACCCTTGGACCGGATCATGGCCGCACCCTCGGTCAGGCGACGCAGCGCCTCGCCGAGGTTGGTCGCACCGCAGACGAACGGAACGGTGAACTGCCACTTGTCGATGTGGTTGCTGTAGTCGGCAGGCGTCAGCACCTCGGACTCGTCGATGTAGTCGACACCCAGGCTCTGGAGCACCTGTGCCTCGGCGAAGTGACCGATCCGAGCCTTGGCCATCACCGGGATCGAGACCGCCTCGATGATCCCGTCGATCATGTCGGGGTCGCTCATCCGCGAGACGCCACCCTGGGCGCGGATGTCGGCCGGCACGCGCTCCAGCGCCATCACCGCGACGGCGCCGGCGTCCTCGGCGATCTTCGCCTGCTCGACGGTCACGACGTCCATGATCACGCCGCCCTTGAGCATCTCGGCCATGCCGCGCTTGACGCGGGTGGTGCCGGTGCTCTCCGAGGTCGTCACGGGCGCGGGGGTGCTCTCGGTGGTGCTGTCAGCCATACCCCGATCGTACGGCTGACCAGCCGTTCAGACCTACTCGGGAGGGGGCGTGAGACCCAGGGCCTGACGGCGTACGACGAGGATGCGTTGCACGACCGTGATCGTGCTGGCCACCGCGAGCACACCCAGGGTGATCGGGATCAGCCACAACACGCCGTCGCCGACCCCGAGATGTCGGAGCAGGTCGGCCAGCCCGGTCATGAACAGGATCGAGACCAACCGGTCAGAGCGCTCGGCGATGCCGACCTTGGCCTGCATCCCGAGAGACTCGGCCCGGGCTCGCGCGTACGACGTCATCGAGCCCATCGAGAGGCAGTAGATCGCCAGCGCGGCCCGCCACTCGCTGTCGCCGGGGCCGACGTAGTACATCGCCAGCCCGCCGAAGATCGCGGCATCCCCGAGCCGGTCCAGGGTGGAGTCGAGGAAGGCTCCGAACGGCGAGATCTGACCGCTCGTGCGCGCCATGTAGCCGTCGATCATGTCGCTGAACACGAACACCGTGATCACGATGACGCCCGCCAGCAGCCATCCCTGGGGGAAGCAGACCAGCGCCCCCGCGCTCACGCCGAGTGTGCCGACGACCGTCACCGTGTTGGGGCTCACCCCCATGCGCAGCAGGAGGTTGCCCAGCGGTGCCCAGACCTTGGTCCAGAACTCACGGAAGCGTTCGAGCATGGCGGCAGCAGGGTATCCACCGCCGCTCGGGGCCGGGTCTCCCGACCCTTCCGGAAGCCGTCCGCGCGTCCGGAGCTGCAGACGGACACGGAGTACGGTGACCAGGCGGAGCCACTCAGGCTCCCGACGATGGAGCCAGCATGAGCGACAAGTCGCCGCGGCAGAACATGACCAAGAAGTCCACGAAGTCGATCAAGGAGAAGCGCGCCGACAAACGCGCCAAGGAGCACCAGCAGACCTTCTCCGAGCAGGTCCACCCCACGAAGAAGCGGTGACCCTCCTCGAGCTGGGAATCATCGGGCGATCGGCCAAGGAGAACGAGTATCGGCTCCCGGTCCATCCGGATCACCTCTCGCGCCTGGACCCCGACGTGGCGGCACGGGTCACGCTCGAGCATGGGTACGGCGCGCGCTTCGGCCGCGCTGACGCCGAGCTCGCACCGCATGTCGCCGGCTTCGCCTCGCGGCAGGAGCTGCTCGAGCGTTCCGACGTGGTGCTCATGCTCAAGCCGCAGCACGAGGACGTGGCGGCGCTCCGGCCGGGTGGCACCCTGTGGGGCTGGCCGCACTGCGTCCAGGACCGCGAGCTCACCCAGATCGCGATCGAGCGCGAGCTGACCCTGATCGCCTTCGAGGCGATGAACCACTGGACCCGCGACAACGCTGTCGGGCTGCACGTCTTCCACAAGAACAACGAGCTGGCCGGCTACGCCTCGGTACTTCATGCTCTCCAGCTGGTCGGTTCGACGGGTGACTACGGGCGGCGTCTGACGGCGGTGGTGATCGGTTTCGGTGCCACGGCTCGCGGGGCGGTGACGGCACTCAGCGCGCTGGGAATCCACGATGTGTCGGTCCTGACGACTCGAGGCGTCGCCGCGGTGGCCTCCCCGATCCACTCGGTGCGGATCGTGCACTTCGACCACGACCCGGACGGCGGCATCAGCCACGCCATCACCGACCAGGGCAGGGTCCCGCTGGTTCCGTTCCTCGCCGAGCGCGACATCGTGGTCAACTGCACGTTCCAGGATCCGACGTCCCCGCTGATCTATCTGCGCGACCAGGACCTCGCGGCCTTCCGGCCCGGCTACCTCATCGTGGACGTGTCGTGCGACGAGGGAATGGCCTTCGACTGGGCCCGCCCCACGACGTTCGACGAGCCGATGTTCGACGTCGGGGACCGGGTGCACTACTACGGCGTCGACCACACTCCGTCGTACCTGTGGGACTCGGCGACGTGGGAGATCAGCGACGCGGTGCGACCGTTCCTCCGCCCGGTCCTGGAGGGCCCGGCCAGCTGGGCGACCGATGAGACGCTGCGCCGCGCCATCGAGATCCAGGACGGGCGCATCCTCAACCCGGCCATCCTCGAGTTCCAGGGCCGGAGTCACGAGCACCCCTACGCCGCCGTCTGATCCTGTCTCGGTCAGCGGCGGCGATCGTGCTTGACAACACGTCGTCCTCCGACCATTCTCCTAACTGTGTTAGTTGCACCTAACGGCGATAGGCAACTTCCGGACCGGAAGGCAGCACGCCGCGACCGCACCCGTCGCGAGATCCTCGACGCGGCCTGGGAGGTGGCCCGGGCACAGGGCCTGACCGGGCTGACCCTGCGCGACGTCGCCGAACGGGTCGGCATGCGCGCACCGTCGCTGTACTCGCACTTCGACTCCAAGCACGCGATCTACGACGCGATGTTCGGCGAGGCATGGACGGCGTACGAGCAGGTCAAGGTGCGCGAGGAGGCGCGACTGACCGACGACCTCCGCGAGTGCGCTCACCTGATCGCCCGGACGTTCTTCGACTTCGCCGTTGCAGACCCGGCCCGCTACCAGCTGATGAACCAGCGGGTCATCCCGGGATTCGAGCCGAGCCCGCAGAGCTACGCACCGGCCGTCCGGGTGCTGGAGGCGGCGCAAGCGATCGCGGCCGACCGCGAACTCCGCGACCCCGACGACCTCGCCCTTTTGCTCGCGATCATCGGCGGCCTGATCGACCAGCAGATCGCCAACGACCCGGGCGGCGACCGCTTCGCCAGGATGCTCCCCCGCGCCGTCGACATGTGGGCCGACGGGGTCGGCCTGCCCCGCACCGCTACCCCAGAGAAGGACACGGAATGAGCACCACGATGAAACCCCTGACAGACGACCTCGTGCGACCGGCCATCGACCGCCGGACAGCCATGCGACTGGCGCGCGACGAGTACCGCAAGATGGCGGACACGTTGGACGGCCTCTCGGCCGAGGACTGGACACGAGCCACCGTCTGCCCTGATTGGGACGTGCGCCAGCTGGGATGCCACATGGTCGGCATGGCCGCCATGGCGACCAGCCCGCGTGAGCAGAAGCGGCAGACCCGCACGGCTGCGGCGGTGGCGACAGCGCACCAGGTGCCGCTGCTCGATGCGCTGACCGATCTCCAGGTCTCCGAGCGGGCCGACTGGTCACCGGCCCAGGTCGTCAACGGTGCCCGAGAGGTCGGCCCGAAGGCAGCCCGCGGCCGGCGGTTCACGCCCTCCTTCGTACGACGCCGTCGCCTTCCCGCTCCCCAGACCGTCAGCGGCCAGGTCGAGCACTGGTCGATCGGCTACCTGGTCGACGTCATCTTGACCCGCGACCCGTGGATGCACCGGATGGACATCGCCGAGGCCACCGGCACGGACCCGGCCCTGACCGCGGACCACGACGGCGTGATCGTGGCCGACGTGGTCGCCGAATGGGCCGGGCGACACGACGCGGCGTACCGACTGACCCTCACCGGGCCTGCCGGGGGCCGGTGGTCACGCGGCCAGAGCGGCGAGGAGATCGAGATGGACGCCGTCGAGTTCTGCCGCACGCTCTCCGGCCGCCGGGCCGGCAGGGACCTGCTGTCGGTGCAGGTGCCCTTCTGAACGCGGGCCGGCGTGGGCGCGTGCTGCCGGACGAGAGCTGGCGGCGCACCTGCCCGGCCTAGGTCAGTCGTCCCAGCCTTGGGCCAAGAGTGAGCGGGTGTCCTTCAGCAGCTGCGGCAGGGTCTTGGTGTGGCCGATCACGGGCATGAAGTTGTGGTCGCCGACCCAGCGGGGCACGACGTGCTGGTGGAGATGGGCAGCGATGCCGGCGCCTCCGGCCGTGCCCTGGTTCATCCCGACGTTGAAGCCCTCGGCGTGCGAGGTCCGGCCGAGGGTGCGCAGCGCCGCCTTCGTGAGACTCGTGAACTCCTCGGCCTCCTGGTCCGAGGTGTCGACGTAGTCGGCGACGTGCCGGTAGGGCACGACCATCAGGTGGCCGGGCGAGTAGGGATAGAGGTTCAGCACGACGTACGCCGTCTCGCCGCGGCGGACGACGAGATCACGGTCGTCGTCGTGCGCACGACCGATCCGGCAGAACGGGCACTCCCCCGAGGTGTCGTCGGCGGGTTTGTTCTCGCCACGGATGTAGGCCATCCGGTACGGCGTCCACAGCCGCTCGAGCCCGTCCGGCCTTCCGACACCGTCCTGGTAGGCGGGTTCGGGCTCGATGGAGTCCATTCCAGGATCCTAGGCTCGGACCATGACCGCCCCGATCCTGCGCCCGGCCACGGTCGACGACATCGACGCGATCGCCGACCTCTTCCACCGGGGTTGGCACGACGCCCATCCGGGTCACGTCCCCGCCGGCCTGACGGAGCGGCGTACGCCGGCCGCGTTCCACGAGCGGGTCGCGCACCGGGTCACCGAGACGGACGAGACGACGGTCGCCGACGCCGACGGCGAGGTCGCGGGGTTCATCATGGTGGCCGGCGACGAGGCGGAGCAGGTGTACGTCGACCGCCGGTTCCGCGGGTCGGGCCTGGCCGCGACGCTGCTCACCGAGGCCGAGCGGCAGATCGCCGCGGGCGGCCACGACGTCGCCTGGCTCGCCGTGGTGCGGGGCAACGAACGCGCCCGGGCCTTCTACGCCAAGCAGGGCTGGGTCGACGAGGGTGACCTCGACTACCCGGTGACCGCGCTCGGCGAGACGTACATCTCGCCGTGCCGTCGGTTCTCCAAGCGGTTGCGCTGATCACCCGTCGAGCGTGAGCGCGGCGACCAGGTCGTCGAGGCCGGAGCGGTCCCGCCTGCTGATCAGGTAGATGCCGCGGTGGACCGGACGCCGCAGGCGCACGATCGCGAGATCCGCCCGCAGCGACGGCAGCAGCAGGTCGGGCACGATGGCTACGCCGAGTCCGGCGGCGACCAGACCCGTCTTGGCGAGCAGGTCGTCGGCGATGCTCGAGATGCGTGGCTCGAAGCGGGCGCGAGCGGCCAGCTGCCGCAGCATGATCTCCGACCCGGCGTTGTCCTCGATCCACGTCTCGTCGGCGAGGCGCTTCAGATCGAGGCGCTCCTCCCCCGCCAGCGGGTGGTCCGGCGCCATGATCACGACCACCTCGTCGTCCCCGAGGTGGATCGCCCGCAGCTCGCGATCCCGCGGGAGCCCGGGCGGCGCGTCGGTGACCACGGCCGCGTCCAGCTCGCGGCTGACCACCATCGGCCCCAGCTCCGGGGTGAGCCGCGAGATCACCGTGCACGCCGGCCCTCCCTGGCTCCGCAGCCTGCCGAGTGCGCGAGGCACGAGCGAGGCCGTGGCGGAGGGCACCGCCCCGAGCACAAGAGCCGCCGGTCGCTCGGTGGCGGCACGCGCCGCCTCGTGCCCGCGCCGTGCCTCGTTCACGAGCAGTCGCGCGTGCGGCAGCAGGGCGACACCGGCGGCGGTGGGCGTCACGCCGCGAGGCCCGCGGTGCAGCAGACGTACGCCGACCTCCCGCTCGAGGGCGGCCACCTGCCGCGAGAGACCGGGCTGGGTGAACCCGGTCGCCTCCGCGGCCGCCCGGATCGAGCCGGTGCGGCACACCTCGACGAAGGCGTTCCACGGGGTCAGGGCCATGTGAGACATCATGACGGAACCGCATGTAGCGGCATGCACGATCTGCGCTTGTCGCATGGAGGGCGGTGACCGAGGCTGGTGGCCATGACCGCTGTGACTGTTCTCGGCCTCGGGCGCATGGGCTCGGCCGTGGCCGAGCGCCTGGCACCTCACCACGACCTCCGTACCTGGACGCGCAGCGCCGGCGGCTCGCTCGGCGACGCGGTCTGCGACGCAGACGTCGTGGTGCTCTGCCTCTTCGACGGCCCTGCCTGTCGCGACGTGCTCCGGGACTGCCTCGGGTCGCTGTCGGAGCGCATGACGGTCGTCAACACGACGACCGTCTCACCCGACGAGGCGAGGTCTCTCGAGCAGAGCGTGACCGCGACCGGCGCGACGTACCTCCATGCGCCGGTGCTGGGGTCGACCCCCGCCGTGGCCGACGGACGCCTCACCATCCTCGCCGGCGCGAAGCCGTCGGCCGAGGTCGAGTCGGTGCTGGCCCTGCTCGGCGAGACCGTGGTCTACGACGGGGCCGCCGTGGCAGCCGGTCTCAAGCTGGTCGCCAACGGCGTGCTCGGCGACTCGCTCGCGTCCGTACGCCGCGCCCTCGCGCGGGGCGACGACCTGGGTCTGCCGCGCGAGGCCGTCCTCGACGTGCTCGGTCGTGGCGCGTTGGCGAGGCTCGTCGAAGGGAGAAGCGACGTGCTCGGCGGCCAGGGAGCGCGACCGGCCGCGACCTTCGCCGTCGATGCGCTGGCCAAGGACCTCGCCCTGCTCTCGCGCGCCTCGGACACCACCTCCGAGGCCCGGGCCGCGATCGAGGCGCTGCTCGCCGCCGGTGCGGTCGACCCCGGTGACGACGTCAGCGTCCTCGGGGTCGCGGGACCTGACCTCTCGTGGCTGGCGGACGCCCGGCTCGACGTCTCACCCGAGGTCGTGGCCGATCCCGGTGTCCTGCGACCGCTCCACGCCTACGCGCTCACCCACGCGACCGGCGACCCGGCGTACCTCGCCGACGCCTTCCTGCCCACCGCCCATGTCGAGGGCTATCGCGACGGTGAGTTCGTGTCGTGGGACCTCGAGTCCTTCGCCGCCCTCTTCGTCGGCCCGGCGCTCGACGAGGGCGAGCGACGTCGTCGCATCGAGCGGCTCGACGTCCGCGGCTCCGTCGCGACAGCCGTGATGACGCTGCACCACGGTGACGTCGACTTCACCGACGTGTTCGTGCTCGTGCGCCGACCCGACGGCGAGTGGCGGATCGCCAGCAAGGCCTACGAGCGGCGTACGCCGACGCCGTAGCTCAGACCTGCTCACGCGACGCGACGGCCGAGGCCACCCGCTCGATGGCCTCGTCGATCGGGACGCCGTTGTCCTGTCGGCCGTCGCGGTAGCGGAACGACACGGCACCGGCCTCGATGTCCTGGTCTCCCGCGATCACCATGAACGGCACCTTCTGGAGCTGTGCGTTGCGGATCTTCTTCTGCATCCGGTCGTCGGAGTCGTCGATCTCCACCCGCAGCCCGCGCTCGGTCATCCGCTTCGCGACGTCCTGCAGGTAGGCCACATGCCGCTCCGCGATCGGGATGCCCTGCACCTGCACCGGCGACAGCCAGGGAGGGAAGGCGCCGGCGTAGTGCTCGACGAGTACGCCGATGAACCGCTCGACGGAACCGAACTTCGCGGAGTGGATCATCACCGGCTGCTGGTGCGAGCCATCGGCCGCGACGTACTCCAGGCCGAAGCTCGCCGGCTGGGCGAAGTCGTACTGCACCGTCGACAGCTGCCAGGTGCGTCCGATCGCGTCCTTGGCCTGGATCGAGATCTTCGGCCCGTAGAACGCCGCTCCACCGGGATCCGGAACCAGGTCGAGTCCCGACTCGTCGGCCACCCGCTGCAGCGTCGCGGTCGCATCCGCCCAGTCCTCGGCGGAGCCCTGGAACTTGTCGGTGTTCCGGTCGTCGCGCGTCGAGAGCTCGAGGTAGAAGTCGTCGAGCCCGAAGTCCCGGAAGAGACCCAGGCAGAACTCCAGCAGCTTCTTGGCCTCGTCGCCGGCCTGCTCTCGGGTCACGTAGGAGTGGGAGTCGTCTTGGGTCATCCCGCGCACGCGGGTGAGCCCACCGACGACGCCGGACTTCTCGTACCGGTAGACATTGCCGAACTCGAAGAGCCGTAGCGGCAGCTCGCGGTAGGAGCGACCGCGCGACTGGTAGATGAGGTTGTGCATCGGGCAGCTCATCGCCTTGAGCTGGTACTTCGCGCCCTCGAGCTCCATCGGCGGATACATCGTGTCGGCGTAGTAGGGCAGGTGGCCGGAGGTGTGGAACAACCCGTCCTTGCTGATGCTGGGCGAGCTGACGTAGGAGAACCCCTCTTCGAGATGCCGCTGCCGGACGTAGTCCTCCATCACCCGGCGGATGACGCCGCCCTTGGGATGGAACACGACCAGGCCGGGCCCGAGCTCCTCGGGGAAGGAGTAGAGGTCGAGCTCGCGGCCGAGCTTGCGGTGGTCGCGCTTCTCGGCCTCCTCGAGCCGGTGGAGGTGCTCGGCGAGAGCCTCCTTGCTCTCCCAGGCGGTGCCGTAGATGCGCTGGAGCTGCTTGTTGTTCTCGTTCCCACGCCAGTACGCCGCCGCCGTACGCATCAGCTTGAAGGCCGGGATGCGCTTGGTGGTCGGCAGGTGGGGCCCGCGGCACAGGTCCTTCCAGGCCAGCTCACCGTCGCGACGCAGGTTGTCGTAGATGGTCAGCTCGCTGCCGCCCACCTCGACGTTCGCACCCTCGGCCAACGACTCCGCGTCGTCGGCGTTCCCTGAGCCCTTCAGACCGATCAGCTCGAGCTTGTAGGGCTCGTCGGCGAGCTCGGTGATCGCGTCGCCGTCGGCGACCGGGCGTCGGGAGAACCGCTGGCCCTCCTTGATGATCTTGCGCATCGCGGTCTCGATCTTGTCGAGGTCCTCGGGGTGGAAGGGGGTCTCGACGTCGAAGTCGTAGTAGAAGCCGTTCTCGATCGGCGGCCCGATACCGAGCTTGGCATCGGGCCACAGCTGCTGCACCGCCTGCGCCATCACGTGCGCGGTCGAGTGACGCAGGATGTCGCGGCCGTCGTTGCTGTCGATCGGGACGTCCTCGACCTCGTCACCGTCCTGGAGCTCGTAGGCCAGATCGCGGAGTACGCCGTTCACGCGCGCCGCGATCACCGCGGTGTCGTCGGCGTACAGCTCCCAGGCCTTGGTGTCCGTCGTGACCGCCCGCTCCTCACGCGCTCCGGCGTGGGTGACGACGATCTTGAGGTCGGACACGACTACTCCTGTACGTCGGGTGCTGGGACGCGTCGATCGTATCCAGGGCGTCGCGGCGACTTCGCGCGCATTACCCGCGCGGATCACGCGGCAGCCTGTTTACTCATGCCGTGACCACCGACGAGCCCACCTCCGCCGACCCCGCCGAGGAGGGCAGCGCCTCCCATCCGGGGATGGTGCGGGTGAAGGTGCGCGTACGCCGGAGCCGCCGACGTCGTCGTCGGCTGGCGGCACTCGGAGTCCTGGTCGTGGTCCTCCTGGCCGGTGTGGCACTGGCGCTGCTGGCGCGGCCGCTGCTCTCGGCCAAGCACGAGGCCAAGGCGGCCCAGGCCGACCTGACCTCGGCCAAGGACGCGCTCGACGCCGACCGGATCGGCGAGGCACGCGACTACATCAAGCAGGCGCGCGCCCACGTGGACCGGGCCCAGCACGATGCCGGCGGCCTGGGTGGTGACGTGTGGTCGGTGGTCCCCGTCGCGGGGACGGCCGTCGACGACGAGCGGCACCTGGTGGACGCCCTCGACGAGGCGACGTCGGTCGCCGAGCTCGGCGTGCAGATCTACCCGATCGTGTCCGGGGGCTCCGCGGAGCTCGTGCGCGGTCAGCGGATCGACCTCGACCTGCTGCAGGACGTCGCCGACCGCACCTCGGCGATCGGCCCGCACCTCGATCGGGCGATCAGCGACCTGGACCAGGTCAGCGGCTCCACGCCCGTCGTCGGCGCCTCGATCGAGGACGCGAGGACGAAGGCCCTGGACTACCTCACGCCGTTGCAGGAGACCTACCAGACCAACGAGCCGCTGCTGCGGTCCCTGCCGGCGCTCGTCGGAGCCGATGGACCGCGCAGCTACCTCCTGGCGATGCTCAACCCCGCCGAGCTCCGCTACTCCGG
Source organism: uncultured Actinomycetota bacterium (assembly GCA_963759515.1). Taxonomy (GTDB): domain Bacteria; phylum Actinomycetota; class Actinomycetes; order Propionibacteriales; family Nocardioidaceae; genus Nocardioides. The sequence goes on from CAVWZR010000017.1 coordinate 209,908, forward strand.
CGGAGGCACGTTGTCGTTCACCACGCTGCGGTTCGACAACGGAGTCGCGACGTTCGGCAAGTCCGTGAACGTCGACGACATCCTCGCCCACGGCGACACGCAGAAGTGGCGGCCGGTCGAGGGCAACCCGTTCCACGTCGACCCGGCGCTGCGCGTCACGGCCGCGACGTTCTCCCCGTGGTGGTCGGTCTCCGGCGAGGAGCTCCTCCGCGGTTACCGGACGGCGTTCCCGGGGCCGGCCTTCGACGGGATGATCGGGGTCGACCTCCAGGGGCTCGCCAGCCTGTTCCGCATCACCGGATCGGTCCAGATGCCGTCGTTCGGGACGATCACGGCCGACAACCTGGTCCGGACCCTGGCCGGGAGCTACGGCGACTTCGACTCGATCGACCAGCGTCACCGACTGAACGCCGAGCTCGTCCCTGCCTTCCGGCAGCAGTTCTTCGAGGGCGGGAAGATGCAGGAGAAGGTCAAGTCCCTGGCCCAGAGCGCGAAGGGACGCCACTTCGTCATCTACGTGCGCGACCCCGCCGTGGAGCGGAGCTTCGCCCGCGCCGGGCTCGCCGGTGACCTCAGCACGACGCCGTTCGACTACCTCGGCGTGTTCAGCCAGAACCTCAACGGCAGCAAGGTCGACTTCTGGCAGCACCGTGAGGTGACGTCGACCGTGCGTCTGCGAGCGGACGGCAGCGCCCAGGCCGACGTGCATGTGGAGATCCGCAACGAGGCGCCGGCGTACGACCTGCCGGTCCGCGACCCCCGCCGCGGGTACACGACGCGGTACCTCGGCACCCAGGTCGGCCTCTTCCTCCCTCGCCACTCCCCGGTCGAGTCGACGTCGGTGAACGGCAAGCCCACCGACCTGACCGTCCACGTGCCCCGGGTCCGCACGGTCACGAACCGGAACTACGTCCAGAGGTCGTTCCTGCTCAACGCCGGGCAGTCGGCGACCCTCGACGCGCGCTACCGGATCGGCCGCGCCGCCGACGTGCTCGACTCAGGCACGATGACCTACCGCCTCGACATCGACCCGCAGGACACCGTGCAGCCGCAGGTGTTCCACCTCCACGTGATCTGGCCAGCCGGCTTCGCCCCGACCGGACGACTCCCCGAGGGCTGGCGCGCGACGAAGGACGGCGCGAGCTTCGACGGCCCCGTCACCACGAGGGAGGCCTGGGCGATTCCGCTCGCGAGGAGCTGAGGGGATTCCGTGGGCGATACTGGCTTCGAACGAGTGGCTCCCGCCTCCGGGCCTGATCGGAACGACTGAGATGACCGAAACGCTCTCGAGTCCTCGGGTTCGTCGCGGCCTGTGCCAACCAGGCGGCTGCCGATCTGCGTGCCTTGGCGCAGTTCACCGCAGCGGTAGACGCTTCACGCGCAGGGCAACGTGAGACGGACAAAGGAGCGAAGCCTCTGCTGCGCCCCCATGAGCCTGCTGTGCCTGATGGCCGTGCTGCTGTTTGGATGCAGCGGCTCGGACGATGCGACGAGTGGGTCGCAGTCTGTCCCGACGACCCAGGAGGGATCTTCGTCTCGCGCTGTCTTGACGATGTCGACGCCTCGAGCGGTGCACCATGCGACCCCACTTGGAGACGGGCGAGTGCTCATCACGGGTGGATGCACCACGTCAGGATGCGATGGATTCGAACGAGGCAGAATCAGCGAGTTGTTGGACCCATCGACGAGGGACTTCCGGACAGGCCCGCGGATGGAGGCGGCTCGGGCCAGCAACACGGCTACCGTCATGAAGGACGGGCGGGTGCTTCTCGCCGGTGGGTTCCCAGGCGAGGGACGGGCCCCACAGGCTGCCGCAGAGACCTTCGATCCGGTGACGAACTCGTTCGCCGCGGTCGCGCCCATGAACCATGCGCGTGCCGACGCGACCGCCACACTGCTCGCCGATGGCCGCGTCTTGATCGCTGGCGGAACTGACGGCACGACTACGTTGGACAGCACCGAGTACTTCGATCCCGCAACTGACACGTTCTCGGCCGGCCCCAGACTCACCTCCCCACGTTCGGCACATGCGGCCGCACTCGATCACGGCCAGGTGGTCCTCATCGGCGGCACGACGGACGGCCACGACGCCATCGCGACCACCGACGTCCTTCACGGTGGTCACTGGGTCGCCGGCCCTCTGCTCCTCCAGCCGCGCATCAAACACGGAGCGACGGTCCTTCCCAACGGCCTGGTCCTCGTGGTGGGGGGCGCCACGACGACTGAGGGTCGACGAAAACTCGCCTCCACCGAACTCCTCGACCTCAGCACGGCCACGTCATCGCAAGGCCCAGACCTCTCCGAAGGGGAATACAAGCTCGACGGAGCTCTCGCCACACTTCCCGACGGGCGCGTCGTCATCGCTGGTGGAACGAGAGTTGACGTGTACGACCCACGAACGAACTCGGTCACCGTCCTACCGGGTTCCCCCGGTCCGCAGTACAGCTTCGTGACCGCCACCCCGATCGGCAGCCACACCGTCCTGATCGCCGGTGGCTACGACACCACCATCACTCCCACCGCCCGAGTTCGCCTCATTCGGGTCCCTTGACGGATCGCGCATGGCGCTGGCCAGGCGTCAGTACTCAGCAGGAACGAGTGAGGTGGCCTCGGCTGGATCGGCCGGCGTTGTGGTCTGCGGCCCAGCCCGGCCTTGACATGTGCCCGTCTCTGACTTGCCTCACGGCGGGAGAGTTCGGCAATACGCGATGGGAGGCTGGTTCGGCGTTGCACTGTTGAGCAACCACGGGGGAATGGCTCCGCCGACTGACTGGGGGCGAGTCGGCGGAGCCCCATCAATCCCATCTGCTCGAGAGGCCGACAGTGCTGACAGTTCTCGCCATCTTGCTGGGCTTCGTTCTCGTGACCGCAGCGATGCGCGCCGTCGACCGGGTGATCTCGCGTGGTTCGCAGTCCACGCACGCGGTGCTACTGAGCGACTGCCTCGACTGACCCATTCCACTGGGTTCCGAACCAGTGACCTCGTACGGTGCCAACACGCCAGGAGCCGCGCTACCCCAACGGTGGGCGATACTGGGTTCGAACCAGTGACCTCTACGGTGCCAACAGCAGAGCCGCGCTACCCCGACGGTGGGCGATACTGGGTTCGAACCAGTGACCTCTTCGGTGTGAACGAAGCGCGCTACCACTGCGCCAATCGCCCGTGCGGAGGCCGACTGTAGCGCAGGCAGGCGGGGCGTTCGAAACCCGCGCAGGTCACCCGCGGACGTCAGTCGAGCAGCTCGGCCTCGCGCTCGTGCCAGGCCTTGCGGACCTCGGTGGTGATCGGCCCGGGCGCGCCGAGGTCACGGTCGTTCCATCGGTGGATGGCCTGCACGTCGCGAGTGGTCGACGACAGGAAGATCTCGCTCGCCGCGTCGGTCAGTACCTCGATCGGCTCGTCCACCTCGGTCGCGCCGTACCACTCGAGGACCAGCGCGCGGGTGATGCCGGCGAGACATCCGCTGGCCAGCGAGGGAGTGCGTAGCTCGCCGTCGACGACGTAGAAGATGTTCGTCCCGGTGCCTTCACAGAGATGACCCTGGAGGTTGGCGAAGACCGCTTCACTGCACTGCTGCCGGCGGGCTTGCCCCAGCGCACGCACGTTCTCGCCGTACGACGTGGTCTTCAGCCCGGCCAGTGCGCCACGCTCGTTGCGTGGCCACGGGACGGTGCAGACCGCCGCCGTGTCGGGCCACGGGTCCATCGGCGCACCGATCACGACCAACGACGAGGGCCCGTCGCCGCGGTCGGACCCGAGCGGCGACAGGCCACCGGTCCACGTGATGCGTACCCGGCCCAGGGTCAGCGGCTCACCCTCGAGCACCGCCGCCATGCCGCGGCGTACGGCGTCCAGGTCGGGGTCCGGCAGCCCGAGACCGCGCGCCGAACGGATGATCCGCTCGAGGTGGAGGTCGACCGCGAACGGTCGCCCGTCGACCACCTTGAGCACCTCGAAGACGCCGTCCCCGACCGTCAGGCCGTGATCGCGCGCGGGCAGCGCGGGCGCGTCAGGATCGGTCAGCAGCTCGCCGTTCACCCAGGTGCGCATGAGTCCGACACTAACGGCGCAGTGGGTCCGCGCTCGCGAGCTGCCACACCGCGACACCGTGGAGCCCGAGCTCGTGGGCCAGGGCGACCCGGCGCAGGTACGACCGGTGGTCGGACCACCACAGCGTGCCCGCGGCGACGTGCGCGCTCCACTCCGCCGACGACCTGTGCCAGGTGGCCGCGGTGCCGGCCAGCGCGCGGGCCTTGGTGTCGGAGACCGTGCGACCGGACCCGTCGGACCGCCACAGATAGCCATATCCGGCGATCCCCAGGTCGACCCGCCCCTTGCCGACAGCGGACACCAGCGGGGCCGCCGTACGGCGCGCCCACGGCAGGGCCCCGACCGGACCGGGTCCGCTCCATCCAGGACCGTGCTGGTCGTAGGCCATCAGCACGAACCTGTCGATCGCGTCGAGCCGCGTGAGCCGGTAGCCGTGCCGGACATAGGCACCCCGCGACTCCTCCGCCATCACCGCCATCGAGAGCCCTGCAGTCGCCGGCAGGGCGGCGCGCAGCTCGTCGGCGAAGCGCACCAGACCCGGGCCGTCATGGCGGTGCAGCGACTCCAGGTCGATCTGGATTCCGTCCCAGCCCTGTCGGCGGACCACACGGCCGAGGTCCGCGACGACGTGCCGGCGATGCGCTGCGGAGGTGAGCATCCGGTGGGCGAGGGCAGGGTCGAAGTCGGCGATGGCGTTCGAGTAGTTGCTCAGCAGGAGCTCGGCCCGGTCGTGGTGCCGGTGCACGACCCGCAACGCCTTCTTCGCCGGCCCCAGCACCTGGGTGACCCCGTCTGCGTCTCGCTTCAGCTCGACACCGTCGACGCCGGCCAGGTCGACCGTACGGCGGTCACCGAGGTACGCCTTCGCACCGCCACCCCAGCCCGCGACGTACCCCTCCACCTGCAAGCTTCCGTGCGGCCCGTCCGTCGCGACGGCGGCGTCGGTGACGGCGTACGACGTGGGGAGGGCGAGCACCGCAGCGGCGGTCGCGGCGGACGTGAGCAGGCGCCCGAGGCGGGATGGCATGCGCCGAATCTACGCACGCGGATGACCTCCCAGGCCGAATTGGTGGTGCCCAGGGCATCGGCTATGGTTCTGTCCGCGTCTTCGACCGGGCTCTCGGCTTGGAGATTGCAAGCGGACGTAGCTCAGTTGGTAGAGCGCAACCTTGCCAAGGTTGAGGTCGCGAGTTCGAGCCTCGTCGTCCGCTCGGAGCGGGTCTCGAGCCCATCCAGCGGTGGGTTGGCCGAGAGGCGAGGCAACGGACTGCAAATCCGTGTACACGGGTTCAAATCCCGTACCCACCTCGACAGCAACACCCAGCACGGGCGATTGGCGCAGCGGTAGCGCGCTTCCCTGACACGGAAGAGGTCACTGGTTCGATCCCAGTATCGCCCACAGAGTCGTCGCAGGTCGTCACAGGTCGTCACAGGTCAGAGGCCCCTTCGGGGGCCTCTTTCCGTGTTCAGCGGTCTCTTTCCGCGTTCAGCCGACCATCGGCCGCCCTCGAGCGTGGTGACGGGGCGATGGGTGTGGCAGGGCAGGGCGTCGGTGGATCTGGCTACCGTGTCGCCCATGGCTGACGCCTGGCTGTCCGACACCCGCTCGTCGTACGACACCGACGCCTCCGGATACGCCGAGAAGGTCCATGGACTGCTCGGTGGGAGCCCTTACCTGCGCGCCTCCCTGGCCTTGTTCGCCGAGTCGGTGCACGGCTGCCGGCGGCGGGCCGGTCGCGGACGTGGGTTGCGGGCCGGGATACGTCACCGGCTACCTCCACGACGCCGGAGTCGACGCGTTCGGCATCGATCTCTCGCCGGAGATGGTCGCCATCGCACGGCGCGACTATCCAGACCTTCGCTTCGAGGTCGGCACGATGACCGACCTCGACCTGGCGGACGACTCGGTCGCCGGCATCGTCGCGTTCTGGTCCGTGATCCACGTACCCGACCACGCCGTTCTCGGTGTGTTCGAGCAGTTCCGTCGGGTGTTGCGCCCCCAGGGTCTGGTGCTGGTCGGCTTTCACGTCGGTGACGAGACGCGACACACGTCCGAGGGCTACACGGGCCGTCCCATCAGCGTCGACAGTCACCATCGTCGGCCGAGCAAGATCATGGGTTGGCTTCGTGAGGCGGGTTTCGAGATCGAGGCCGAGCTGGTGATCGGGCCGGGCGAGGAGGTCCCGGGAGCCGTCGTCTTCGCGCGCCGCGACGCCTGAACGTGGGTGGTGGCTGCCGGGTCCCCCGATCCGACAGCCACCCAAGTCCCCCGGGTCGGCCTCGCTTCTGCGACGACGAGGCCAACTGGTTCAACCGTAGGGATCCGGTGGCGTCAGCTGGGGTGAAATGAGTCGAGGTAGGGCCACCCGGCTACGACCTCCGACCGATCGGCCACGCCGCCCTTGACGCGCGCATGACCAATCGGGGTGAGGGCGGGCTGGCGAAGGGCGGCTACCCTGGGACTACCCCTCGGTTCTAGGGCGAGGGGCGTGCGCCCCGCGGCAGCCCCATGACGCCGTGGGGCGCACACATCTCCCAACGACGCGACCCCCGCGGGGCTACGTCGGGACCTCAACCCCCGATCAACGAGCAGAACGCCACCATGGGGACACAGCCCGCCGGCACCCGTTCGAGAGTCAAGATTCCGCCCGGTCGCGTCACGACCCCGGTAAAGCCCGGTCTAGGCGTTGGCGCCCACATACCCATGCTCGGGTGCTGCCCCACGGTTCCGGGTCACGTCCCGGGCCGCGGGGCCCACATTCTTCTGCCGGCAGGGGTGACACCGCCCGGCGCAACCGCTTAACTGGCCGGGCGGCCGCTGGGCACGTCCTTGCGACGAAGCAGCGTCCGCCCCGGACCCCCGTGCCGGGGAGCGCGCCTCGTACTCGGGCCGAGCGAGGCGCGCTCGCACGTTCGGGTCCGACCACAGGGCGACGCCGGTGTATCACAGTGGTCCTCGCCCTGGCCGACGCCGCTGAGCCGTCCTACGAGCTTTCGGCGTCCGTCTCCTCGCCGTGGGTCCCCGGCCGAGGCGCCCACGGCAGCTCACGCGCCGGCCGTACGACGATGAGCCGGTCGCCGCGAGCGAGCATCGTCACGGTCGGGTCGAAGTAGCGGTAGACGTTCTCGTCGCGCACGACCGCGATCACCTGGTCCGGCAGCGACTGGGGTGGCTGGCCGACCTCGGAGACCAGTAGGTCGCGCTCGGCGACCTCGAGCCCCTCGCCGTACGTCAACAGGTCCTCCATCACCGTGCCGAGCGTCGGGGACAGCGACGAGAGGCCGAGCAGGCGGCCGACGGCGTCCGACGACGTGATCACGGAGTTGGCACCCGACTGCCGCATCAGCGGCGCGTTCTCGTGCTCGCGCACCGACGCGACGATGTAGGCGTCGGGGTTGAGCTGGCGCACGGTCAGGGTGGCGAGCACGTTGGAGTCGTCGCGGTCGGTGGTGATGATCACCTGGTTGGCTCTCTCGACACCTGCGCGCTGGAGGACGCCACTGCGAGTCGCGTCGCCGGTGACGACCGCCAGCCCGTCCGCGTGCGCGTCCGAGACCGCCGAGCCGCCCTTGTCGACGACCACGATCGACTCGCGGTCGATGCCGTTGTTGACCAGGGTGTCGACCGCACTGCGGCCCTTGGTGCCGTAGCCGACGATCACGACGGTGTCGCTCATGTGTCTCCTCCATCGTGCGATGCGGATCAGCCGCCGACCCTGGGTGGCCAGCACCTCGAGCGTCGTACCGATCAGCAGGACCAGGAAAGCGATGCGAAGCGGCGTGACCAGGAAGGCGTTCACCAAGCGGGCCCTCTCCGTGACCGGCGCGATGTCGCCGTACCCGGTCGTGCTCAGGGTGACCGTCGTGTAGTACAGGGAGTCAATCAGGTCGATCTTGTGCGTCGGGTCGTTGTTGTCGGTGTATCCGTCCCGGTCGAGCCAGACCACGAGGACCGTGAAGGTGATGATCGCAAGTCCCAACAGCAGCCGCCGTCCGAGCGACCACCAGGGCGACCGGTTCGGCTCGGGCAGGACGACGTACCCGTGGCTCGAGGAGTCGTCGTCGGGCGGCACGCGCCGAACCTACTGCACCTGGTCGTCGGGTCCGGTCGAGCGCGCGCGGGTCGTCGACTGCTGCGGGAAGATCGTGTCGAACGCCGCGTTCAGGGCCGCACCGACGAGCACCGCGAGCGACAGGATGTACAGCCAGAGCAGCACGGCGATGGGTGCGGCCAAGGGACCGTAGATGGACTTGGAGTCCGCGGCCGTGACCGTCAGGAACTCACGGAGCAGGAAGCTGCCGAGCAGCCAGACCCCCAACGCGAAGGCCGCCCCGGGCAGGTTCATCCGCCAGCGCGTCCGGACCGGGATGGACACGTGGTAGAGCGTGGCCAGGAAGAAGATCGAGGCGATCAGGACCGCCGGCCAGTAGAAGCTGACCAGGAAGTCCGCCCGGTCCGGCAGCCACCGATGGATCAGTCGCGGCCCGGCGACCGCGAGCGGGAGCGCGACCACGCCGGTGACGATGGCCAGCAGGTAGAGGCTGAAGGACAGCGCGCGGGTCTTCACGATCCCGCGGTGCCCGCCGAGCCCGTGCATGATCGTGATGGTGTCGACGAACACGTGCATCGCCCGCGAGCCCGACCACAGCGCCAGCACGAAACCGACCGAGATCACGTCGAAGCGTCCGCCCCTGAGGACGTCGTCGATGGTCGGTTGGATGACCCGGTGGACCGCCGAGTCGGTCAGGAAGCGCGACGCCAGGTCGACGATCGCGTTGGTGACGTGGTCCACCTGGTCGGGACTGAACGACTCCGTCACGTAGCCGATGGCACCGGCGAGCGCGAAGATCAGCGGCGGCACCGACAGCACCGTGAAGAACGCCGCCTCGGCCGCCAGGCCGGTCACGCGATGGCGCATCGACGAGCCGACGGTGGAGACGACGATCCGCCAGGACGTCACGCGGGTGCGGAGCACCCAGGAGGGCCAGGTGAAGCCGGAGCGGCCCGCGGCGCCAGCGGGCCGCGGCGGTTCCGGGCCTGGCATGGTGTCTACCGTAACCACATGACCACCCGTAACCGGGCAGCCACGAACCAGCCACCCCCGCTCGCCGGTCACAACGTCGTCACCTCCGACCACGCGCTCGTGGAGGCGGTCTCGCGGCACGCGGGTGCCGACGTCGTCGACGATCTCGTCGACCTCGGGCTCCAGGCAGGGACCGCCGAGGCCCGCGAGCACGGTCGCCTCGCCCATCGACACGAGCCCGAGCTCACGACGTACGACCGGTTCGGCAACCGCATCGACGAGGTCGTCTTCCACCCGTCGTGGCACTGGTTGATGGAGCGAGCGGTCGGTCACGGTCTCCAGGCGGCGCCCTGGGAGCAACAGGCCGAAGGATCGACGACGGCGCACGTACGACGCGCGGCCGGGTTCATGGCGTGGTCGCACACCGATCCCGCCCACGGCTGCCCGATCTCGATGACGTACGCCGCCGTGCCGGCCCTACGAACGGACGAGGCTCTCGCCAAAAAGTGGACACCGGCCCTCGCCGCGACGGCGTACGACCCCGGCATCCGCCCGGTCTCCCAGAAGCACGGCGCCCTGGCCGGGATGGGGATGACCGAGAAGCAGGGCGGGTCGGACGTCCGCGCGAACGTGACCGAGGCGAGGCCGACGTCGGCCGAAGGCGAGTACACCCTGCACGGCCACAAGTGGTTCACGTCGGCGCCGATGAACGACGTCTTCCTGGTGCTGGCCCAGGCACCCGGTGGCCTCACGTGCCTCGTCGTGCCGCGGGCGCTCCCCGACGGCAGCCGCAACCCGCTCGACATCGTCCGGCTCAAGGACAAGCTCGGGAACCGCGCCAACGCTTCCGCAGAGCTCGAGCTCGACGGCACGCTGGCCACCCGGCTCGGGGACGAGGGCCGTGGTGTCCGGACGATCATCGAGATGGTGGCCGCCACCAGGCTCGACTGTGTGCTCGGCTCGACCGCACTGATGCGTCACACGCTCAACGAGGCGGCCTGGCACGTGGCCCACCGCTCGGCGTTCGGCGGGCCGCTGGCCGACAAGCCGTTGATGCAGAACGTCATCGCCGACCTCCAGGTCGAGGTCGAGGCGGCGACCGCACTGGCGATCCGGCTGGCCGCCGCGGTGGACGCTGCCGCCGATCCGCACGAGGCCGCGTTGCGCCGGATCGCGCTGCCGCTGGCGAAGTTCTGGGTCTGCAAACGCACCCCTGGCTTCGTCGCGGAGGCCCTGGAGTGCCTCGGCGGGAACGGGTACGTCGAGGAGTCCGGGCTGCCGCTGCGCTATCGCGAGGCGCCGCTCAACTCGGTCTGGGAAGGCTCGGGCAACGTCAACGCCCTGGACGTGCTCCGCGCGCTCGGCCGCGAGCCCGAGGTGCTCAGCGCCTGGATCAGCGAGGTCGGCCACGCCCGCGGCAGCGACCCGCGCCTCGACCGGGCGATCGACGACACGCTCGAGCTCCTCGGCGAGACCGGGGCGGCCGAGGTCGGTGCTCGCCGGCTCGCCGGTCGGATGGCGGCCTGTCTCCAGGGCGCTCTCCTCGTCCGGTTCGCACCGCCGGAGATCTCCGACGCGTTCTGCGGCTCGCGTCTCGGCACGTCGTACGACGGCACCTACGGGACGCTCACGTCCTCGGTGTCCGACCTGCGTGCCATCGTGGAACGAGCCACCCCCGCGGTGGCCTGACTCGGAGGGATCCACCATGAGCGATGTCGTCCCCATGCTCACCTACGCCGACGGCCCGGCCGCCATGGACTGGCTCGTCGCGGCCTTCGGCTTCGAGGAGCAGACCCGCTGGCTCGACGACCAGGGCCAGGTGTCGCACGGCGAGCTGCGCGCGGGCGACGGCCTCGTGATGGTCGCCTCCACCCACGACGGCTACGAGGGACCCACCGCCCACCGCGCGCACTGCTCGCGCGCCGACGCCTGGCTGCGCTCGCCCTACGTCGTGGACGGGGCGCTGGTCTACGTCGACGACATCGACGCCCACTACGCCCGCGCGGTGGCCGCCGGAGCTCCGACCCTCTCGCAGATCGAGGACGGCGGTCCCGGGCGGCTGTACCGCACCGAGGACCTCGAGGGACACCGCTGGATGTTCCTCCAACGCTCCTAGCTCAGTCCGGGAGCTCAGTCCGGGAGGTCACTCACGGCGAGCTCCTCGAGCACCTCGCGGAACACGGCGTACCGATCGTGTCCCACGCGCTCGGCCCAGGCTGCCTCGATCGCGAGGTTGCGGTCGCGGACGGCCGCCAGCACGCGATCTGCCTTCGGCGTACGCCGGACGAGGCGCACCCTGCGGTCGTCCGGGTGGCCGACCACCCGGAGGTGACCGGACTCGGACAGCTGGGTCACGAACTGTCCGCAGCCCTGCTTGGTCATGCCGACGCGCTCGCCGAGATCGGTGATGCTGACGCCTCGGTCGGGCACCATGCTCAGCACGCGGAAGTGCGACTGCCGGAGGCCCTTCCAGTCCTCCCCGGCGAAGTCGTCGCGGACCTGGCGGAAGAGCAGCCCCATCAGGAGCGGTGCATGGACGCGGTCGGCCGGGAGATCTCCCTTGACCAAGGTCATAAAGCCACTTTACCTTTATCCAGAAGGGAAAGTCACTTGACGATGAGAGGCGGCGGCGATGGGTGACCGATCGATCCTCGGACCGGCCGACGTGTCCGACCCGGAGCTGGCCGTCATGGTCGCCGCCGACCGTGGGGTCGACCCGGGCCGGGTCACGCTGCTGAGCAGCAAGGTCGAGGAGGTCGCCTACGACCTCCCCGCGATCACCACCGCCGGCCGCTACTGGGTCCGCGGCACCGCCACCGCCGACGACGAGCCGTGGTCGTTCGAGCTGTTCGTCAAGCACGTCCAGTCGTGGTCACGGTCGCCACTGTTCGCCATGGTGCCCGACGACCTCAGAGAGTTCGCCGCGGCAACCGTGCCCTGGCGCACCGAACCGCTCGCCTACCGCTCCGACCTGGCGGAGCGGCTCCCTGAGGGGCTGCGGATGGCGCGGTGCCTCGGCGTCTTCGACCTGGACGAGCTCTCCGCAGCGGTCTGGCTGGAGAAGGTGCCCGCGCACACGGCCCTGTGGGACGCGGATCGCTTCGCCCGGGCGGCGTACCTCATGGGGCGGTTCGCCGCGAGCCCGCGCGTCGTCGAGCGCGCGGACGTCGGCGAGTTCCCGTTCACCATCCAGACCTACCTCGACGGCCGGCTCGCCGGCCAGGTCCTCCCCGCGCTGCGGGACGAAGGCGTCTGGCGACACCCATTGGTCGCCGGCGCCTTCGACGACGACCTGCACACGCGGCTCCTGCGTGCGGCCGACGCCGCGCCGGCGTACGTCGCCGAGCTGCTCTCGCTGCCGCGATACGCCGCCCACGGCGATGCCTGTCCCAACAACCTGCTCGTCGTGGACGGGTACGACGGCTTCGTGCTCATCGACTTCGGCTACATGACTCCGGAGCCGATCGGGTTCGACCTCGGTCAGATGCTCGTCGGCGACGTGCAGACCGGCCGGATCGCGGCGGCCGCCCTGGGCGAGATCGAGGAGGCCATTCTCCCGGCGTACACCGACGGGGTGCGCGCGGAGGGCGTCGAGACGACCGAGGAAGCCGTGCGGCGGGCCCACGCGCTCCACCTGATGGTCTTCAGCGGGTTGTCGACGCTGCCACTCGAATACCTGGAGCAGGAGCCGACTCCCGAGCTCCATGCGGTCGCCGCCGAGCGGGCCGCGATCGCGAGGTTCGCCCTGGACCTGCTCGACGCAACGAGCTAGGCGCTCAGGCCAGATCCAAACCTGGGTAGAGGGGGTGGGCGTCGAGCATCTCGGCGCTGGCCGCCTTGACCCGGTCGGCGACCCCCTCCGCCAAGGCGTACGACGCCTTCGACGGGCCGCCGGCCTTCGTGGTGCCCGGCTGGGTGTTCGACAGCACCTCGACCATGAGCTCGGCGACCTTGTCGAACTCGGCGGCGCCGAACCCGCGCGTGGTGAGCGCCGGCGTACCGATCCGCACGCCGGAGGTGTACCACGCGCCGTTCGGGTCTGCCGGGACCGAGTTGCGGTTGGTGACGACGCCGGAGTCGAGCAGCGCCGACTCGGCCTGTCGGCCGGTGAGGCCGAACGACGAGACGTCGAGCAGCACGATGTGGTTGTCCGTACCGCCGGTGACCAGCGTCGCGCCGCGCGTCAGGAACCCGTCCGCGAGCGACTTCGCGTTGTCGGCGATCGCCTGTGCGTAGGCCTGGAAGTCCGGCTGGCGGGCCTCGGCGAGAGCGACCGCCTTGGCGGCCATGATGTGCGACAGCGGTCCGCCGAGCACCATGGGGCAACCGCGGTCGACGTCGCCCGCGAACTCCTCCTGCGCGAGGACGAGACCGCCGCGCGGCCCACGGAGCGACTTGTGCGTCGTGGTCGTGGTGACGTGCGCGTGGGGCACCGGGTCCTCGTCGCCGGTGAACACCTTGCCGGCCACCAGGCCCGCGAAGTGCGCCATGTCGACCATCAGCGTCGCCCCGACCTCGTCGGCGATCTCGCGCATCTTGGCGAAGTTCACCCGACGCGGGTACGCCGAGTAGCCCGCCACGAGGACCAGCGGCTTGAACTCCTTCGCCTTCGCCCGCACCGCGTCGTAGTCGAGGAGCTGCGACTCGGGGTCGGTGCCGTACGACTGCTGGTGGAACATCTTGCCGCTGATGTTCGGACGGAAGCCGTGGGTGAGGTGCCCGCCGGCGTCCAGCGACATGCCGAGCAGGCGCTGGTTGCCGAGCTCCTGGCGCAGGCTCTCCCAGTCGGCCTCGCTCAGCTCGTTGACGTTCTTCGCGCCCAGCCTCTGGAGCCCGGGGGTCTCGACGTGGTGGGCGAGGATCGACCAGAAGGCGACCAGGTTGGCGTCGATCCCGGAGTGCGGCTGCACGTAGGCGTACGGCGCGCCGAACAGCTCCCGGGCGTGCTCCGCGGCGACGGACTCGACGGTGTCGACGTTCTGGCAGCCGGCGTAGAACCGGTGACCGATCGTGCCCTCGGCGTACTTGTCGGAGAACCACGTGCCCATGGTCAGCAGCACGGCCGGCGAGGCGTAGTTCTCGCTCGCGATCAGCTTGAGCGAGGCGCGCTGGTCCGCGAGCTCCTGCCGGGTCGCCTCGGCGATCCGAGGCTCGACGGACCCGATGACCTCGAGTGCCGCGTCGTAGGCGGCCGAGGTCGTCTTGGCCAGGGTCTCGGAGGCGGTCTCGTCGCTCATGCGGGCCAATGTAGTCATGACCACCGGGTGGTGGCCGCGATGGACGAGGAATGGATCGTGCGGTGAGATGAGCACCGATGAGCGACTTCGCCGACCTCCACCGAGGCCCACTCCCGCTGCTCCTCCCGAACGCCTGGGACGTCGCGTCGGCGCTGGCGTTCGCGGACGCGGGATACCCCGCGATCGGCACCACGAGCCTCGGCGTCTCGGCGAGCCTCGGCGTCCCGGACGGTAGCCACGGGACGCAGCAGGCCACCCTGGCCCTCGCCCGATCCCTCGTCCGGCTGCGGGCCTTCATCACGATGGACTGCGAGGACGGACACTCGGAGGATCCCGACGCCGTCGCGGCGTACGTCGCCGAGCTCGGCGTGCTCGGTGTCGCAGGCGTGAACCTCGAGGACAGCCGGGACGGTCACCTGGTCGAGCCGAGCGAGATGACCGCCAAGGTCGCGGCGGTCAAGGACGCCGCCCCTGACGTCTTCGTCAACGCGCGCGTGGACACCTACTGGTTCCACGAGGAGGAGTCGGTCGACCGGACGCTCGCCCGGGCCACGGCGTACGTCGAGGCCGGCGCGGACGGGATCTTCGTCCCCGGCCTCGCCGACCCCGACACGATCCGTGCCATCACCGGCGGGGTGTCCGCACCCGTCAACCTGCTCCCCGTCGCCGGCCGTTCGCTCGCCGACCTGGCCGAGCTCGGCGTACGCCGGGTCTCCACCGGCTCCCTGCCCTACCGCGCCGCCGTCACCGCCGCCATCGCGTCGGCGGCGGCCGTCCGCGACGGCGAACCGTTCCCCGACTCGATCCCCTACCCCGAGGTGCAACGGCTCCTCACGGCGTACGCCGACCCCACGGGTTGAACCGACGGGCTCCGTCAGACGGGGGCGATGCGGCTCTTGACCCAGTACACGAAGAGCGGCTGGGTGTGGGTGACCCCGGCCTTCGTCGCCGTCAGCCAGCCCAGGTGCCCGCTGGCGGTGATCTTCCCGCCCCGCTGGAGCTCGACCCGCTTGTACTCGGTGCCCGTCTCCACCGACCGGCTCACCGTCCGGTGCAGCGTGCCACCCGCGTGCAGGCGCAGGTTGATGGTGGAGTCGGTCGGCTCGTCCGTCGCGCTGTCGTGGAGCACGATGTCGCCGGAGACGCGGATCTTCCGCAGGTTCGGCGCCCACGTCACCGTGATGTCCGCGTCGTCGTCGAAGTACGCGCCACCCACGACCGTGCAGTCGTCGTCGCCGTTCCAGGCCGGTCGCTCGCCTCGAGGGCACCGGAGATCCGTCAGCGCACCCATCGTGCCGTCGTCGTCCTGCTGGACCCGGATGTTCAGCTGGTGCCAGTTGCCGGGATGGCCGTCGACGTGCTGGTGCATGAAGAAGTTCTCATCCACCAGGACCGACGGGTCCTGCGCGTACGTCCAGCCGCCGTCGGTCGCCTGGGCCGGAACGATGGGCGCCATCGCGGCGGCGACGGCTACGGCAGCGGTGGCGGACAGGGCCGCCCGAACGAGGACTCGCATGATGGCCTCCCGAGGTCTTCACGGTGAGGCGCACGTAAGCACGGCCCTCGACGACGAGCCCCACGTCCGACGAAACTTCCCCTGATTGGTCGACGTGGTTGTCCGTATCCTGAACACGTGTCTCATCACGTGGGATTCTGGTTTGTGGAACGCCGGTCCACACCCTGAGACTCGTCTCATGGTCACCGCCGCGTACGAGATGCACCTCGTGGTACGTCGCCACGTGGACCTCGGGCGCACGCGCAGCATGATCTGTTGGCCCAGCTGACTTCCCGCCCTCCTCCAGCTGTCGACACCGCGCCCCGAATGCTGCGCGCGGTCTCCGGCTCCGGACCAGCCAAGGACCGACCACTCATGCCTGATCTCCGCTTCAAGCCGTCCCCGGCGACCCGCACCGAGATACCGCGCACCAAACGCGGTGAGGGCCAGTGGGCGCTGGGCTACACCGAGCCCCTCAACAAGAACGAGCAGTCCAAGAAGGACGACGACCCGCTGCACGTCCGCGACCGGATCCTGCACATCTACAGCAAGCGCGGCTTCGCCTCGATCGACCCGGCCGACCTGCGCGGCCGCTTCCGGTGGATGGGCCTCTACACGCAGCGTGCGCCGGGCTTCGACGGCGGCAAGACCGCGATGCTCGAGGAGGAGGAGCTCGACGACGAGTTCTTCATGATGCGGGTGCGCTCCGACGGCAAGCTCCTCGGCCACGAGACCGTCCGCGCGCTCGGCACCATCGGTGTGGACTTCGCGCGCGACACCGCCGACGTCACCGACCGGGAGAACCTCCAGTACCACTGGATCAGGATCGAGGACGTCCCGGAGATCTGGCGCCGGCTCGACCAGGCCGGTCTGTCCAGCCTCGAGGCGTGCGGCGACTCGCCACGCCCGTTCCTCGGGTCCCCCGTCGCCGGGATCGCCGCCGACGAGATCATCGACGGCTCGAGCGCCCTCGAGGAGATCGCCGCCCGCGCGCTCGGCAACCCGGCGTACTCGAACCTGCCGCGCAAGTTCAAGACCGCGGTCACCGGCCACCCCAGCCACGACGTGGCGCCCGAGGTGAACGACGTCGCCTTCGTGGGCACGGTCCACCCGGAGCTGGGTCCGGGCTTCGACCTCTGGGTGGGCGGCGGCCTGTCGACCAACCCGATGCTCGCGCAGAAGACCGGCGTCTGGATCCCCCTCGACGAGGTCGCCGACGTCTGGGAGGGCGTCGCCTCGATCTTCCGCGACTACGGCTACCGCCGGCTGCGCTCGCGGGCTCGGCTGAAGTTCCTGGTCGCCGACTGGGGCATCGAGAAGTTCCGCGAGGTGCTCGAGAACGAGTACCTCGGGCGTCCCCTGGTCCCGTGCCCGTCGCCGGCGTCGCCCACGGGCCACCGCGACCACATCGGGGTCCACCCGCAGCACGACGGGAAGCTCTACGTCGGGATCGCGCCGACCGTCGGACGCGTCTCGGGCACGCTGCTCGTCCAGCTCGCCGACCTGATGGAGCGGTACGCCGTCGCCGGCGCCCGGCTCACGCCGTACCAGAAGATCGTGCTGATCGGCGTCGAGCCGGCCGTGCTCGACGACCTGCTGGACGACCTGGACGCGATCGGGCTGTCGGCGAGGCCCTCGGCCTGGCGCCAGAACACCATGGCGTGCACGGGCATCGAGTTCTGCAAGCTCGCCATCGTCGACACCAAGAACCGCGCCCGCGACCTGGTCGCCGAGCTCGAGCGACGCTTCCCCGCCCTCGACGCTGTGTTGCCGACTGGGATCACGGTCAACGTCAACGGCTGCCCGAACGCCTGCGCCCGCACCCAGGTCGCCGACATCGGCCTCAAGGGCCAGCTGGTCATGGACGGTGACCAGCAGGTCGAGGGATTCCAGGTGCACCTGGGCGGAGCCACCGGGCTCCAGGCCAACTTCGGCCGCAAGCTGCGCGCCCACAAGGTGACCAGCGCGGGGCTCGACGACTACGTCACGGCGGTCGTCTCGAACTTCCTGGCCGGCCGGACCGACGACGAGTCGTTCGCGGCCTGGGTGGCGCGCGCGGACGAGGAGCTGCTGCGCGGCGAGAAGGTCCTCGTCTCCCCCGGGCTGGAGGCTGCGTCATGACCGGCCGGGCCGTCCCCTTCCACTGTCCCTACTGCGGCGACGAGGACCTGCGTCCCCACGAGACGCAGCACGGAGCATGGGAGTGCCGCTCGTGCTTGCGCGCCTTCTCGTTGAAGCTGCTCGGCCTGCTCCGTCCGCCCACACCTGCCCGGGGGGTCGGCCGATGACGGCGCTGACCACCCAGCAGGCCCGGGACTTCCGCGGCACCCACACCGACGGCCGCAGCCCGGAGGAGCTGCGCGAGCTGGTGTCCCACGTGGGCGCGGAGCTCGAGCTGGCCCCCGCCGAGGACATCATCGAGTGGGCGGTGGCGACGTTCGGCGACCGGTTCTGCATCACCTCGTCGATGGCGGACGCGGTCCTCGCCGACGTCGCCTCGCGGGTGTCTCCGGGCATCGACGTGGTCTTCCTCGACACCGGCTACCACTTCGTCGAGACCCTCGGCACGGCCGACGCCGTCGGCGCCACCATGGACGTGAACCTGATCCCCATCACGCCGGTGCAGTCGGTCGCCGAGCAGGACGCGGAGTACGGACCCGAGCTCTTCAAGCGTGATCCCGACCTGTGCTGCGCGCTGCGCAAGGTGCGCCCGCTGACGGAGGCGCTCGCCGACTACGACGCCTGGGCCACCGGACTGCGCCGCGCCGAGACCAGCAACCGCGTCATCGCCCCGGTCGTGGGCTGGGACGCCCGCAAGGGCAAGGTCAAGGTGTCGCCGCTCGCGCGCTGGACCGACGACGACGTCCAGCGCTACGTCGCCGAGCACGGCGTCCTCGTCAACCCGCTCGTCTACGACGGCTACCCGTCGATCGGGTGCGCGCCGTGCACCCGGCGGGTGGCGCCGGGTGACGACCCGCGGAGCGGCCGCTGGGCCGGCACCGCCAAGACCGAGTGCGGAATCCACTCATGAACCGCACGATCGACAACGAGAGGAGGCCGCGCTGATGGCCGCTCCTGCACTGGTGGCACTGGCTCACGGAAGCCGTGACCCGCGGTCCGCCGCCACGATCAAGGCGTTGGTGGACGAGGTCCGCGCCCTGCGCCCCGACCTGAGGATCGAGACCGCGTTCCTCGACCTGTCCAAGCCGTCGCTGAACACGGTCGTGGACAAGCTCGCCCGGGCCAGGCACGAGGAGGTCGTCGTCGTCCCTCTCCTGCTGACCGACGCCTTCCACGCGAAGGTCGACGTACCAGCCGCCGTCGCCGAGGCGGATGCCCGCCACGACCACCTGCAGGTGCGCGCCACCTCGATCCTGGGGCTCGAGACCTGCTTCCTCGAGGTGCTCGACGTCCGGATGCGCGAGGCGCTCAGGGAGTGCCGGGTGCGGGAGCTGGACGCCCTCGTGCTGGCGGCTGCCGGCTCGAGCGACCCGCTGGCCAACCAGGCGGTCGGGAGACTGGCCCGGCTCTGGGGCACCCACCACAAGCTGCCGGTGACCGCGGCGTTCGCGTCCGCCGCTCCCCCGGCCACCGGTGAGGCCGTGCGTGCCTTCCGCCAGGAGGGCCGGCGCCACATCGCGGTCGCCTCGTTGTTCCTCGCGCCGGGCTTCCTGCCCGACCGGGCCAAGGAGCTCGCCCTGGAGGCCGGGGCCGTCGCGGTCGCCGAGCCCTTGGGGGTGCACGAGGCCGTCGCCCGCACGATCCTCGCGAGGTACGCCGTCGGCGCCGTCGAGCTGGTGCCCGTCTAGCTCGCTCGGCGCTAGCCGACGAACTGCTCGAGCAGGTGCTCCAGCTGGCGAGCCGGGTCGGTGGTCAAGCCTCCGTGCACCGGACCCGGCTGGAGCACGGTGCTCCGCGGGGCCTTGAGGAACCCGAAGCGGGTGCCGGCCGGCTTCTCGGCCACGGCTCCGACCGCGGCGTCGGCCGCGCAGACGGCACGCACGTAGTCGAGCCCCTCGCAGACCGCGTCGATGTCGAGGCGCGGGGCCAGGGCGGCGAGACGCTCCCGGTCGACGCTCCACGCGGACTCCAGGAACCCGGCCTGCTCGCAGTAGAGGACGACTCCGACGTTGACGAACTCCTCGCGGTCGACGCGCGGCACGCAGCGCAGCACGACGTACTGGTAGGGCAGTCCGGGTGCCGTCACGCCGCGCTCACCCTCGGCAGCCACGCGCGGGTGGCGAGCCGCGCGGACAGGAACGCGACGTACGCCGCACGCACGTCGTCGGCGGTCGCGGCTCCCGGCGCGGGCTCGAGCCACCCGTCGGGGACCTCGGCGACGACCTCGCGCAGGTCGTCGTCGGAGATGGACAGGACGGCGTCGACTCCGAGCAGGCGGTCGACGTAGGCACCGAACACGTGGTCGCCGACGTCCCACGCCTGGCCCGCGAACCTCGCGGGGTCGGTGACCCCGCCCGACCACGCGTGGTGGAAGTACAGCGCCGCGCCGTGGTCGATCACCCACGTGTCGCCGTGCCACAGCAGGAGGTTGGGGTTGCGCCAGGTGCGGTCGACGTTGGCGGTGAAGGCGTCCAGCCAGAGCACCCGGGCGGCCTCCTCGGGCGGGATGGCGGCCTCGCCCTCGAAGCCGAACGCTCCGGGCAGGAAGTCGATGCCGAGGTTGAGCCCGGGGCTGGCGTTGAGGAGGTCCTGGACCTCCTGGTCGGCCTCGTAGCGCGCGATCTCGGGGTCGAGCTCGAGGGCCACGAGTCTCGGCGTACGCAGCCCGAGCCGGGTCGCCAGCCCGCTGACGATCACCTCGGCGACGAGCACCCGCACGCCCTGGCCGGCGCCGCGGAACTTGCACACATAGGTGCCGAAGTCGTCACCCTCGACGATGCCCGGCAGGCTGCCACCTTCGCGCAGCGGGGTGACGTAGCGGGTGACCTGCACGGTCTCGATCACGAGAGTGGAGCCTCGTCGAGCAGCCGGCGCCGCTGGTGCTCGACGTCGAAGTCCGCCGGCGGCCACTGCAGGTTCAGTGCCCGGAGGTGCTCGAGCAGGAGCTGGCCGACGACCAGGTTGCGGTACCACTTCTTGTCCGAGGGCACGACGTACCACGGAGCGACCTCGGTGTTGGTGCGCTCGAGCGCGATCTCGTACGCCGCGCGGTAGTCGCCCCACCGCGCCCGCTCGTCGATGTCGGAGGGGTTGAACTTCCAGTACTTGTCCGGGCTGTCCAGCCGCGCCAGCAGGCGCTCCTTCTGCTGCTCGGCGCTGATGTGCAGCATGCACTTGATGACCACATGCCCGTCGGCGACGAGCTCCGCCTCGAACTCGTTGATCTCGTCGTAACGGCGCTCGATCGTCTCCGGATCGGTCAGCCCGTGGACCCGGACGATCAGGACGTCCTCGTAGTGCGATCGGTCGAAGACGCCGACGTAGCCCGCCGGTGGGAGGGCGTTCTTGATGCGCCAGAGGAAGTCGTGCCGCTTCTCCTCGTCGGTCGGCGCCTTGAAGCTGGTGATCTTCACGCCCTGCGGGTCGACCAGTCCGACCGTGTGGCGGAGCACGCCGCCCTTGCCCGAGGTGTCCATCCCCTGGAGCACCAGCAGGACGCGTCTCTGCGATCCGGTCGTGCGCTCGGCCCACAGCCGCTCCTGCAGGTCGCTCAGCTCGTCGCCCACGGCAGCGAGCGCCGTGGCCGCCTCCTTCTTCCCACCGCGGAAGCCGGGCGCCTCGTCGGTGGCGAGCGAGGCGAGGTCGACCGGCCCGGCCGGGAGCCGATGGAGATGCGTCGTCACGCGTCCATCATGTCGGACCCGCTCGCGGCGTCGCCCAGCTCCTCGCGGACCACGGTGAAGGCCAGCCCTGCGGGGTATCCCTTGCGGGCGAGCAACCCGGCCAGCCTCCGCGTCGCGGTGGCGTGGTCGACCCCGCGCAGAGACCTGAGCTTCTTGCGGACCAGCTGTCGGGCCGCCAGCTCCTCCTGGGCCGGAGGCGAGGTCGTCGAGGGCCGCGCGTGCGGTCTCGTCGTCCACACCCTTGCGGCGCAGCTCCTGCGCCAGCGCGCGACGGGCGAGCCCGCGGCTCCGCTGACGGCTCTCCACCCACGATCGAGCAAACGCCGCGTCGTCGACGAGGCCGACCTCGGTGAACCGGTCGAGCAGTCGCTCGGCCAGCTCGTCGGGCACGTCCTTCTTGGCCAGCTTGGTGCGCAGCTCCTTGCGGCTGCGCGCCTGGCCGGTCAGCGCGTTGAGCAGGATCGTCCGCGCCACCGACTCCGGGTCGGCGTCCGGCCCGTCACCGACGGAGTCGGGAGGGGGCTCGCCCGTCCAGGCACGCACCCCCGCCGCGATGTCTCCGGGCCACTCACTCATCGGCGTCGATCCCTCCTGTCACGCCGGTCCTGTGGTCTCGACACGCCTGTCGCGGCTTCGCGAGCTCAGCCGCGGGCTTGCTCGACCTTGTCGGCCGGCGCCCGGTCGGCGTTCCGCCGACCGGGCTTGCCCACTAAAAGTCATCGACGCCGATGGGCTCGTCCGACAGGTCCTCGCCCTCGGCCGGGGCGTCGACGGTCGGACCGACCCCGAGCTTCTCCAGGATGCGCTTCTCCAGCTCGTTGGCCAGGTCGGGATTGTCGGCGAGGAATGCTCGCGCGTTCTCCTTGCCCTGGCCGAGCTGGTCGCCCTCGTAGGTGTACCAAGCGCCGGCCTTGCGCACGAGGCCTGCCTCGACGCCCACGTCGATCAGACCACCCTCGCGGCTGATGCCGCGGCCGTACATGATGTCGAACTCGGCCATCTTGAAGGGCGGGGCCACCTTGTTCTTCACGACCTTGACCCGGGTGCGGTTGCCGACCATGTCGGTGCCGTCCTTGAGGGTCTCGATGCGGCGGACGTCGAGCCGGACCGAGGAGTAGAACTTCAGGGCCCGGCCACCGGTCGTGGTCTCCGGCGAGCCGAACATCACGCCGATCTTCTCCCGGAGCTGGTTGATGAAGATCATCGTGGTGTTGGAGTTGTTGAGGGCACCGGTCATCTTGCGCAGGGCCTGGCTCATCAGCCGGGCCTGGAGGCCGACGTGGCTGTCACCCATCTCGCCCTCGATCTCGGCGCGGGGAACCAGCGCGGCGACCGAGTCGATCACGATCAGGTCGAGCGCACCCGAGCGGATCAGCATGTCGGCGATCTCGAGCGCCTGCTCGCCGGAGTCGGGCTGGCTGACCAGCAGCGCGTCGGTGTCGACGCCGAGGTTCTTCGCGTAGTCGGGGTCGAGCGCGTGCTCGGCGTCGATGAACGCCACGATGCCGCCGGCGCGTTGGGCGTTGGCCACCGAGTGCAGGGCGACCGTCGTCTTGCCCGACGACTCCGGACCGTAGATCTCCACCACGCGTCCACGGGGCAGGCCACCGAGGCCGAGCGCCACGTCGAGGGCGATCGAGCCCGTCGGGATGACCTCCAGCGGTGCCCGCGTCTCGTCACCGAGGCGCATCACCGAGCCCTTCCCGAACTGCTTCTCGATCTGGGCGAGCGCGACGTCGAGTGCCTTCTCGCGGTCTCCAGCCATCTCTGTCCATCCTTCGTCCGATGAGGCGCCCCACGGCGCATCGCCTGTGTCTGATCTCTGCCTGTGTCGTTGTCGGGCCAGACGCTAGACCGAGTCACCGACAGCCCGCCCGAGTCGGCGCGGTGGCTGTGGATGACCCCGGGCCGGGGTCGCCTGCAGACACCATCTAACCCGAACACGTGTTCGACCTCGGCCGACACGCCGCACAAATCCGGTTGCACCGGAGGGCGTCGTTCCGCGACCGTGGCCGACGTGTCCGACCTGGTGATCCGACGCCTCGACCCGGCCGACGACGCCGACATGGACGGCTTCCAGGACGTGTACGCCGCCGCCGAGCTGGCCGAGGACCCGCACGCCTCGCTGTACTCCCGCGAGGACGGCATCGCGATGCTGACCGGCGGCAACCCCGCCTCGCTGTTCGACGCCTTCGGCGCCTTCCTCGACGGCCGCATGGTCGGCGAGTCGATCCTGATGGGCAGCCTGCGCGACAACCTCGAGCTGGCCCAGATCCTGCTCTGGGTCGACCCGCAGCACCGACGGCAGGGGGTCGGCACTCGGCCTGCTCGCCGGGATCGAGGAGCACGCGCTCACCGCGCGGCCGCCGGATCATGCGGGTGCAGGCGCGCGTCGGCGACGCCCTCAGCCGGCAACCGGCTGTTCGCCGAGCGCCACGGCTACGACCTCGCCATGACCGAGATCGAGCGCCGGCTGGCCTTCCCGATCGATCTGGCCCACGTCGACCGGCTGGCGGCCGAAGCCGCGCCGTACCACCGCGACTACGACGTGCGGTCGTTCGTCGGACCCGTCCCCACCGAGCTGCGTCGCGTCGTACGTCGACGTCCGGAACCTGCTCGGCGTCGAGGCTCCCCACGGCGACCTGGAGCTCGAGGCCGGGCGGGACACCGTCGACGACTTCGACGCCGTGGAGCGCGAGCGCATCGCCGGCGGCCGGACCGCGGTGACGGCGCTCGCGGTGCACGACGGCACCGTCGTGGCGTACGCCGACGCGTCGGTGCCGGGCGGCGAGTTCCGGCACGTCGACCAGTACGGCACGCTGGTCCACCCCGCTCACCGCGGCCACCGGTTGGGCATGGCCGTGAAGTGCGCTCAGCTGCGGGCTGCTGGCCGAGGCCTTCCCCGACCGGCACTACATCCAGACCAGCAACGCCGAGGTCAACGCCCACATGGTCGCGATCAACGTCGCCCTCGGCTTCGAGATCTACCAGGTGTGGGGCGAGTTCGAGAAGCGGCTGGGCTGACGCGGCGGATCACCGCTCGGACGGTGGCAGCTCGAGCGATCCGCCAGACCGCGGCCCAGACCGCCTTCGGCGGCTCGCCGGCGTCGAGCGCCTCGCTCACGGTCCGCTCGCCCAGCTCGCCGATCACGAACTGCTCCGCCCAGGCCTGGGCGTACGCCGGACCCAGCGCCGACTCCATCCGGGACCAGAACTCCGTGTGCCTCACCGGTCCATCATCGCGCGGCGCGCCTGCGACGTGGAGCCAGCCCTCCCCCTGCGACCCGGTGTCGCGCTCGACAGCTCGCCACCCGCCAGCCGGCTCCCGATCAGGGCCGACCGCAGCGGCTCCTCGCGCCAGAAGGTGAAGAAGCGCGGCGCGGTCACGTTCCCGTGCAGCGACCAGTCCTCGCCGTCGCCCTCCTTGACGCTCACGAACAGCACGCCCCCGGGCTCGGTGGCATCGGCAAGACGGCTGAGCACCCGCGGGAGATCGTCGCGATCGACGTGCAGGAGGCTGGCGTCGGCCCAGACCCCGGCGTACGGCGTGCCGAGCGGGTCGGCCAGGTCGTCGACGAGAGGGTCGATCACGTCCGCGTCGTAGCCGGACTCCCGCAGCAGGTTCACGAACGCCGGGGTGATGTCGGTCCGGCGCACCGAGAGCCCGGCGTCCTCGAGGGCACGGGCGTCACGACCCGAGCCGCTGCCGATCTCGAGCACGCGTGCGCCCGGTCGGAGCACCGACACGAACCCGGCGACCGCCGCGCGCACGCTGTCCGGCAGGTCGAGGGTGCGGGCGCCGTAGTCGGCCGCGGAGGCGTCGTACGCCCGCACCGTCGCGGCGCGCGCCGCGTGGCGTACGTCGTGCAGGTGGTGCACGACGTCGTGGAGCTGGTAGCGGGCCAGGCTCTCGACGGTGAACTCGCGGCCGTCGCTGCGCCGCCCGCGCCGGTGCCAGGCGAGCGGCGGCACGGAGTCGTACAGGTCGCTCATCGCGTACGCCGACGCCACCAGCGTCGGGCCGACGATGGACGGCAGCTGATCGGCGTAGTGGCCGTCGACCGCCGACTGGTCCTGGTCCCAGTTCTCGAAGAGGGGGTTGTCCTCGGCGAGCATCTGCGAGACGCGGTCGTGGTAGATCTGGTGCACGTCGTGCACGTGGCAGGCGTACTCCAGCGTCGACCACCGGTCGGCCTGGCTGCGCTCACCCGCCGAGGGGTCGGCCAGCAGCGAGAACCACACCTGGGCGTTGCGCCGGAACGCGCGCGGGATCGCGTGCCGGTCGAACGCGCCGGCGTCGAAGCCACACTCGTCGCACGGGCGCTCGAGCACCCAGGTCCAGTCCTTGGTGTCGGGCTCCAGCGTGGGCGGTCCGAGGGAGTCGGGGGTCACGGGGCCATCCTGACCCACAGCGACTGCGTCGTCACCGACCCGACGGGTGACTCACGGGATCTCGTAGGTGAGCTCGATGCCGTCGGCCCAGGTCGCGCAGCTGCAGCCGGACGGGTCAGGGAGGTCCGCGATGATGCCGGCCAACATGGTCTTGAGCCGTTCGGTGTTGGCGGCGAACATCGCGAACACATCCTGCTGGTGCACGCCCTGATCCTGTTCGGCGCCCGCGTCCATGTCGGTGACCAGTGCGATGGCACCCAGGCACATGCGCAGCTCGCGGGCCAGCGCGGCTTCGGGTGCACCGGTCATGTTGACCAGGACCCAGCCGCGCGAGGCGTAGTCGCGCGACTCCGCGCGCGTGGAGAAGCGGGGCCCGTCGATGACGACCATGGTGCCGCCCCGCCGGACACCCTCTGGTGCGGCCAGCGCCTCCTCGAGCCGTGGACAGTAGGGGTCGGCGAACGGCAGGTGTACGGCGCCGCGCTCGACGTAGGTGCGGTCGCGGCCGGAGGTGCGGTCGACGAGCTGGTCGGGGACGACCAGGTCACCCGGCGCCACCTCGTCGCGCAGGCCGCCGACCGCGCACGGAGCCAGCACCTGGCGGACGCCGAGGGAGCGCAGCGCCCAGAGGTTGGCGCGGTAGTTGATGAGGTGTGGCGGGTACTGATGGCCTCGCCCGTGGCGCGGCAGGAACGCGACCCGACGCCCGGCGACCTCACCGACCGAGACCGGCGCCGAGGGATCGCCGTACGGCGTCTCCACGGTCACCTCCGCGGGGTCGTCGAGGAAGGAGTAGAAGCCGGAGCCACCGATCACCGCCACGTCCGCGCGCGAGGTCACGGGGACAACCTAGTGTGAGTTCTCCCCCGAACTCCGGAGTCTCCATGCGCACCCACACCCTCGCCGCGGCGGTCGTCGTGGCGAGCCTCGCCCTGCCCACCGCCCAGGCGATGGCCCACACCTCCCCTCCCTCGTCCCTGGACCGGGTCGAGCAGCGGGGCACGGTGAAGCCACGCACCGATCGGTTCGAGGCGAAGGTGATCCGGCTGACCAACGCCCGACGGGCCGATCACGGTCGCAAGGCGCTCAAGGCGAGCGGATGCGCGGACAAGTTCGCCGAGCCGTGGACGCGCCATCTCGCCAAGATCCAGAAGCTCGTCCACCAGTCGCTCGAACCGTTCCTCGAGTGCCCCCACACGTCATGGGCCGGGGAGAACATCGCGTACGGCTACGAGACGCCTCGCGACGTCGTCCGTGCCTGGATGCACTCGGAGGGTCACCGCGCGAACATCCTGAGCCGGCACTTCCACCGGATCGGCGTCGCTGCCTGGCGGGCCACCAACGGCCAGACCTACACCACCCAGGACTTCCTGGGCTGAGAGCTCCTCAGATCACTCCACTGTCCCCGGTAGTCAACGGGTCAGGAATCCGTCGGCGACGCCGACCTGCCACTGGTGTCCGTCGGGATCGGCGAACGCACCCGTGTAACCCCACTGCTGTTCCCCGACGTCGAAGACCGGCTGCGCTCCGGCCTCGTGAGCTCGACGCAGCAGGTCGTCGACGTCTTCCCGGGTGGGCAGTGCGATCAGGAACTGGCACTCGTGGGTGTCCTTGGGAGATCGCTTGCGACCGCCGATCATCCAGCCGAAACCGCCCCGCGGGATCAGCATCAGCCGCAAGCCGCCGCTGATCTGGAACTGCAGAGGCTCGGGCAGGCCGTCGTCGGCCGGGTCGCCGAACGCCGAGAACCCGAGGGCGGCGTAGAAGGTGTGCGACACGGAGCGATCCGCGATCGGCAGACAGACCGTGGCACGGTCGAGCCTCACCTCCATCGCTCCTCAGCTCTTCACGTAGCCGCGCGCCTCGACGATCCTGCCGCCGCGGATGCGGATGAGGTTCACGCCGCGGACGCGGTCGTGCTCACCCTCGCCCCAGTGCAGGGCCCACGGTGCGACGGCGAGGTCACCGTGGATCTCCGCCGGCTCCGTCGAGAACGTGAGCGCGCGGTCGGCCGCGAGCCCGGACCAGCGCGCCAGGCACGCTCGACCGCCCTCATGGCGCGCTCCGTCCGGGGCCGGGCTCGTGTCCTCGATGACGCAGTCGTCGGCGATGAGACCCTCGAGGAGCGCCGGATCGTGCAGCCGGAACGCCTCGTTGTACAGGTCCAGGACCTCACGGGTGGTGCGGGCTGTGGTGGCCATCATGGCGACGCTCCTCACTAGTAGATAGACTGATCGTTCTACTCCGACCATATAGAACGGTTGATCTATCGTCAACGGCTTGCCATGCTGAGCCATGGCTATCGAGCAGCCCGTGCGCCGGGGACCGCGTGACCGCCTCCTGGAGGCCGCCACCCGGCTCACCTACGACGAGGGTCCGGGGGTCGGCGTCGACGCGATCCTGAAGGAGGCCGATGTGGCGCGGCGCTCCCTCTACGAGCACTTCGGCGGGAAGGACGGACTCCTGGTCGAGGTCATCCGCCGGGCGGCGATCGACGACGAGGAGTGGCTTCGCTCGACTCTCCACACGGGCCGCCGACGCTCCCCACGACAGCGTCTGCTGGGCATGTTCGACGCGTTGGACCGCCTGGTGACCGAGCCCGGCTTCCGCGGCTGCCGCTACCTGGCCGCCGATCTCGGCCTCCCGCGTGACGACCATCCCATCCACCAGGAGACGTCCGCTCACCGTCAGCGGGCGCGCGCCATGCTCGAGCAGGAGCTGGTCGAGCTGGGGCATCCCTCGCCTCCCCGCGCCGCTGCGCAGCTGCAAGTGCTGATGGAGGGCGTGCTCGCCACCGGCGCGGTCTCGGCGGTCCCTCACCCCGGACGGTTGGCGCGGGAGCTGGCAGAAGCAGTGCTCGACCAGGCCGTGTGACCGGCAGCCCTCAGGTCAGCAGGAGCTTGTCGAGCCGCCGGCGTACGACGAGCATGCCCGATCGCGCCCATCACGACGTAGATAGATGACCGAGATCCCCGACTGCCAGCTGATCGCCCCGGTGGTGAGCTCGCGGCAGAGCACGACCCCGCGGTAGAGCGGCGTGGCCTCGACGACCCAGCGGAGCACGCCGTGGAGCGCGGAGACCGGGAAGAACGTGCCGGAGAACAGGAACAGCGGTAGCTGGACGAGCGTGATCTTGTCGAAGTCCTGCCAGGACTTCATCCAGGTGGTCACGGACATGCACACCGCCGCGAACGCGAAGCCGATCAGCAGGGTGGCCGGAAGCGCGAGCACCGCCCACCACGAGTGCACGAGGCCGAGCGCCCACATCACCAGCAGGAAGGCCGCGGAGTACGACGCGCCACGGAGCTGACCCCAGAGGATCTCGCCGCGGGCGATGTCGCCGGTCGTCAGCGGCGTGGCGAGCATCTGGTCGTAGAGCTTCTCGTACTTGAGCTTGAAGAAGACGTTGAACGTCGTGTCGAGCAGCGCGCCGTTGAACGCCGACGCCGCCAGCATCCCGGGCGCGACGAACTCGGCGTAGGGGATCGAGTGGCCGTTGAGCTCGAAGGCGTGGATCAGCTTCCCGACGCCGATGCCGATCGAGAAGAGGTAGAACACCGGCTCCAGGAAGCCGGTGAGGAACAGCTTCCACGAGCTCTTGTACGACGTGTAGTTGCGGTAGACCAGCAGTCCGGTGCCCTGCAGTGGCCGCAGGGGCGAGGAGGTCGTGACGGTCACGTGGCCAACCTCCTCGTCAGCGTCCGGATCGCCAGCCACCACCCGGACGTCGTCACGACCACGAGGACGGCCGCGTTGATCGCCGCCGTGGACCAGTCGAGATGGTCGAGGCAGAACATCCGGGTCAGGTTGACGCCGTGCCACAGCGGGGTGACCCGCGCGACCCACCCCAGGGCGTCACCCAGGTTGTGGATCGGGAAGAAGGACCCCGAGAACAGGAACAGTGGGATCAGGCCGAGGCGGAAGATCAGGCCGAACGACTCCTGGCTCGCGATGTGGGCGCTGAACGCGAAGATCCACGTGCCGAAGGCCATCCCGACCAGCATCGTCGTGAGCCACGCCAGGATCGGGCCCCACCAGGAGTCGAAGACCCCGAACGGCGCCATCACCAGGAAGTAGACGCCGCACGTGGAGCCCACCCGGAACAGCGTGAACATCAGCATCGCGTTGACGAGGTCACGTGCCTCGAGCGGGCTGGCCAGCTGGGCCCAGAAGCTCTTGTGCCACTTGATCGCGGCCATCACGGGGTAGGTCGTCTCGAAGGCCGCCGTCTGCATCGCCTGGGCGGCGATCAGGCCGGGGACGATGAAGGCCAGGTAGGAGGTCGCCCCCTCGAGCTGGTCGGGATCGACGTGGACGAATCCCCCGAGCAGGACGCCCATCGCCAGCACGTAGAGGAGCGGCGAGAGGAACGAGCTGACGATCGAGGACTTCCAGGTGCGCTTGTAGACGGTCCAGAAGTAGTCGTACTGGCGGACCAGGCCCTGCCAGGCCGAGAGCCGGCCGGACGGGGCCGTGGACTCGGCTGAGGTGACCAGGGTCGCCATCAGTCCACCAGCGTCCGACCGGTCAGCCGGAGGAACACGTCCTCGAGGGTGGAGCGGCGTACCAACGTGGCGACCGGACGCAGGCCCCGCTCGTGCACCTGCTCGAGCACGTGCTCGCCGTCGTCGCTGTAGACCAGGATGCGGTCGGGCAGCACCTCGACCCGGTCGCCGAGGTCGGAGATCTTCTCGGCCGTCGCGTCGTGGTCGCCGACCGGGAACCGCAGCTCGGCGACCTCGCGCGTGGAGTACTGCTTGATCAGGTCGAGCGGGGAGCCCTCGGCCGCGATCAACCCGCGGTCCATCACGACCAGGCGGTCGCAGAGCTGCTCGGCCTCGTCCATGTAGTGGGTGGTGATGACGAGCGTGACGCCCTGCTGCTTCAGCCGGAAGAGCCGGTCCCACAGCACGTGCCGCGCCTGCGGGTCGAGCCCGGTGGTCGGCTCGTCGAGGAGCAGGATGTCGGGCCGGTTGATCAGGGACCGGGCGATGGTGAGCCGGCGCTTCATGCCGCCGGAGAGGTCCTCGACCTTGGACCCGGCCTTCTCGGTGAGCTGCACGAAGTCCAGCAGCTCCTCGGCGCGCTCGCGCACCTCGCGCCGTGGGATGCCGAAGTAGCGGCCGTAGATGTAGAGGTTGTCGAAGACGTTCAGCTCGTTGTCGAGCGTGTCCTCCTGGGGACAGACACCGAGGCGCGCGCGGATCGCCGGGCCGTGCTCGGCGGGATCCAGGTCGAGGATGCGCAGCTCTCCCCCGGTGACCGGCGAGACGGCCGCGATCATCCGCATCGTCGAGGACTTGCCGGCGCCGTTGGGGCCGAGGAAGCCGAACGCCTCGCCCCGGCGTACGTCGATGTCGATGCCCTTGACCGCCTCGACGACCTCTCCCTCGCGGCTCTCGAACGACTTGCGCAGGTCGCGGGCCCAGATCAGCGAGCCGTCGGTCGAGGGGGACACGTTGACCGACCCTACAAACGACCTCCGACATCGCGGCAACCGAGATTCACGAGGAGGCGTCGCTGATCGTTCCCCGGCGTCCCCTAGCGTGGCCCCATGGAACGCCGGCATGCGCGCTCGGGCTCGCCGTACGAGGACACGATCGGGTTCAGCAGGGCGGTGCGCGTGGGGTCGACGGTCTCGGTGAGCGGCACGGCACCGGTCTGGCCGGATGGCGAGGTCGACCCGGATCCGGCGGTCCAGGCCCGGCGCTGCTGGGAGATCGTCGTCGCCGCCCTCGAGGAGCTCGACGCGTCCGTCCACGACGTCGTCCGCACGCGGCAGTACGTCGTGCGGGCCGACGTCGCAGAGGCGGTGGGCGCCGTCCACGGCGAGGTGTTCGGCGACGTCCGACCGGCGAGCACGATGGTCGTCGTCGCCGGCCTGCTCGACCCGAGGTGGCTGGTCGAGGTCGAGGCCGACGCGGTCGTGAGTATCTAGACGCTGCCCGGGGCTAGCGACCCACCAGCCCCACGCGTCTCATCGGGGCACCCGAGGGTGGGGAGGGCTCACGAGCCGGCCACGGGGAGCTGGGGCTCCAGCAGGTTCCACGTGGGCAACGCACGTGCGTACTCACGGCGTCCGGAGACGACGATGCGCCCCGACCGGACCGCGCTCTGCCACTCCAGCCGGCCGCGGTGCCAGTCGATGAAGGCGCGGGACTCGGCCGTCACGCGCAGGACCGGGTCGCCGCCCGGATCGGAGTAGCACACCTGCGCATCGCGGTCCTCGACCAGCAACCAGTAGTGCCGGTTCCCGACCGGCTGGTCGGGGAAGGTGAACGAGACGACGACCCGACGCTCGGGCAAGGCAGCCCGGTCGAGCTGGACCTCGCACCATGCCCAGAGCGCGAACCCCGGGTCGGTGTGCTCCGGGCCGATCTCCACCCAGCGCTCCCCCCACTGGGCGAGGGCGTCGATCACGGGAGCCAGATCCGTCCCGGCCTCCGTGAGCCGGTAGCGGTACCCGCCGCCGGGCTTCGGAGTACGGCGCACCACCTCGGCACGCTCCAGCTCGCGCAGCCGGGTCACCAGCACCGATCGCGACATCTGGGGAACGCCCGCCTTGAGTGCGGAGAAGGTGTCCGCCCCGAACATCAGGTTGCGGATGATCAGGAAGGTCCAGCGCTCTGCCAGGACCTCCGAGGCCCGCGCGACCGGGCAGTACTGGCCGTAGCTACGCACGTACGTCATCCTGCGCCGACCTCGGGCCCTGGTCGAGTTCGAATCTCGGACTTACCTCTTCGGCGATGGCGCGGAGAGACTCGAGGGATGGACGACGCAACGGCAGGACAGGTCTCTGCGCAGGCCGCCGAGGTGTACGAGCAGTTCTTCGTTCCGGCCCTCTTCGACCAGTGGCCGGAGCGGCTGCTGGAGCTGATCGGTGTCGCGGAAGGAGACCAGGTGCTCGACGTGGGCTGCGGAACGGGCGTGCTCGCGAGGGCGGCGTACGCCGTCGTCGGACCCGGTGGCGCGGTGGAAGGCGTGGACCCGAATGCCGGGATGCTCGCCGTTGCTCGGCGGACCGCTCCCGAGATCCGCTGGACCGAAGGGGCGGCGGAGGACCTGCCGGTGGAGTCCGGCAGCATCGACCGCGTCCTCAGCCAGTTCGCCTTGATGTTCTTCTCCGACCCGGCCGCTGCGGTTTCGGAGATGGCGCGCGTGCTGCGCCCGGGCGGACGGGTCTGCGTGGCCACCTGGGCAGAGCTCCGGGCGAACCCTGGCTACGACGCGTTCGTGGGCCTCCTGCGGACGCTTTTCGGCGATCCCGCCGCCGACACCTTGGTCGCGCCGTTCACGGTGGGCATCCCGGCGGACCTGAGACGCATCATGGAGACGGCGTTCGGCGGCGTGGACGTCGTCCAGCTCGACGGGACCGCCCGGTTCGACTCGGTCGAGGCGTGGGTCAGCACCGATGCACGCGGCTGGATCCTCGGCGACGTGATCGACGACGAGCAGTTCTCCGAGCTGCTTCGCGAGGCGCCTCGAGCACTCAAGCGCTTCTGCGGCGATGACGGCCGGGTTGCGTTCCCCGCTCGGGCCTTGGCGGCCACGTCAGGCTGACGCCCCTTCGGTGTCGGCGGGGTGAGCAAGGATGGACGCATGTCCGAGCACCTCTCCGCCCTGGAGCGCTTCAGCGCGCCGACGCGGGAGTGGTTCGCAGCGGCGTTCGCGGAGCCGACGCCGGCGCAGTCGGGTGCCTGGGAGGCCATCGCCGACGGGCGCCACGCGCTGGTGGTCGCGCCCACCGGGTCCGGCAAGACACTGTCGGCGTTCCTGTGGGCGATCGACCGCTTGCTGACGCAGGGGCGACCCCAGGAGAAGGGCACCCGGGTCCTCTACATCTCACCGCTCAAGGCGCTGGCGGTCGATGTCGAGCGCAACCTCCGAGCGCCACTCATCGGCATCCGTCAGACGGCCGAGCGTCTCGGCACCCGGCTGCCGGACGTCTCGGTCGGCATCCGGTCGGGTGACACGCCGGCGGCCGAACGTCGCACCCTGGCGCGCACGCCGCCCGACATCCTGATCACGACACCGGAGTCGCTGTTCCTGATGCTCACCAGCCAGGCGCGCGAGAGCCTCCGGCAGGTCGAGACCGTCATCGTCGACGAGGTGCACGCCGTTGCGGGCACCAAGCGCGGCACCCATCTGGGGCTCAGCCTGGAGCGGCTGGACGCCCTCCTGTCGAAGCCCGCCCAGCGGATCGGCCTGTCAGCAACGGTGCGTCCGCTCGACGAGGTGGCTCGCTTCCTCGGCGGCACCTCCCGGGTCGAGGTCGTCGCCCCTCCCTCGATGAAGGAGTGGGATCTCAAGGTCGTCGTCCCGGTCGAGGACATGACCCAGCCGGGCGACTACGACGAGGACAGCGAGGACGACTCCCGGGGCGCCGCCTCCATCTGGCCCCACGTCGAGCAGCACGTCGCCGACCTGATCGGGGAGCACCGCTCGACGATCGTCTTCGCCAACTCCCGCCGGTTGGCCGAGCGCCTGACCGCGCGGCTGAACGAGATCGCGGCCGACCGCGCCGGTGTCGAGGTGGATGACGAGGGGCCACCACCGGCACAGATCATGGCCCAGTCCGGAGCGTCGTACGGCGCGGCGCCGGTGATCGCCAAGGCGCACCACGGATCGGTGTCGAAGGAACAGCGGGCGCTCATCGAGGACGACCTGAAGCGCGGCCGCCTGCCCTGCGTCGTGGCCACCAGCAGCCTCGAGCTCGGCATCGACATGGGGGCCGTCGACCTGGTCATCCAGATCGAGTCACCCCCGAGCGTCGCGAGCGCACTGCAGCGGGTCGGGCGCGCCGGCCACCAGGTCGGCGAGGTCAGCCGGGGCGTCCTCTTCCCGAAGCATCGCGGCGACCTCGCCCAGACGGCGGTCGCCGTGCAACGGATGCGCGAGGGTCTGATCGAGTCGCTGCACATCCCCGCCAACCCGTTGGACGTCCTCGCGCAGCAGGTCGTCGCCGCGTTGGCCATGGACGAGTGGTCCGCCGACGACCTGTTCGACCTCGCGCGCCGTTCCGCGTCCTACGCCGCCCTCCCCCGCCAGGCGTTCGACGCCACCCTCGACCTGCTCAGCGGCCGCTACCCGAGCGACGAGTTCGCCGAGCTGCGCCCGCGCATCGTGTGGGACCGGGTGACCGGTCAGCTGACGGGACGACCGGGCGCCCAGCGGCTCGCCGTCACCAGCGGCGGCACCATCCCCGACCGCGGCCTGTTCGGGGTGTTCCTCGTCGGCGGCGAAGGCCCGGGACGTCGCGTCGGTGAGCTCGACGAGGAGATGGTCTACGAGTCCCGCGTCGGCGACGTCTTCGCCCTCGGGGCGACCAGCTGGCGGATCGAGGACATCACCCACGATCGGGTCCTGGTGACCCCGGCCCCAGGTGTCCCGGGTCGGCTGCCCTTCTGGAAGGGAGACACCCTGGGTCGCCCCGCCGAGCTCGGCGAGGCCATCGGCGCGTTCACCCGCGACCTCGGATCAGCCAAGCGTGAGGTGGCGGTCGCGTCCGCTGCGGCGCGCGGCCTCGACCCCTGGGCGGCCGACAACCTCGTCGGCTACGTCCACGAGCAGCTCGAGGCGACCGGCGTGCTCCCCAGCGACCGGTCCATCGTCGTGGAGCGGTTCCGTGACGAGCTCGGCGACTGGCGACTGGTCGTCCACTCGCCCTACGGCACACCCGTCCACGCGCCCTGGGCGCTGGCGATCAACGCGCGACTCCGCGAGAGGTACGGCGTCGACGGCCAGGCGATCGCCTCCGACGACGGCATCGTGATCCGCATCCCGGACACCGACGCGGAGCCGCCCACGGGTGAGGTCATCGCGTTCGAGCCCGACGAGATCGACGACCTGGTCACCCAGGAGGTCGGCGGCTCGTCGCTGTTCGCCTCTCGCTTCCGTGAGTGCGCCGCCCGGGCGCTCCTGCTCCCGCGCCGCGATCCCGGCCGACGGTCGCCGCTGTGGCAGCAGCGTCAGCGCAGCGCCGCACTGCTCGAGGTGGCGGTCAAGTATCCGTCGTTCCCGATCGTGCTCGAGGCCGTGCGCGAGTGTCTCCAGGACGTCTACGACCTGCCCGCGCTCGTCGCCCTGATGCGTCGGGTCCAGAGCCGCGAGGTCGGCATCCACGACGTCGACACCCACCAGCCCTCGCCGTACGCCCGCAGCCTGCTGTTCGGATACGTCGCGCAGTTCGTCTACGAGGGTGACTCCCCCATCGCCGAACGCCGGGCCGCCGCGCTCGCCCTCGACCAGGGACTGCTGGCCGAGCTGTTGGGCCGCGCTGAGCTGCGCGAGCTGCTCGACCCCGAGGTGCTCACCGAGGTCGAGGCGATGCTCCAGCGCACCGATCCCGAGCGGCGGGTCCGCGACGCCGAGGGTGTCGCCGACCTCGTGCGCTGGCTCGGGCCCCTCACCGCCGACGAGGTCGCCGACCGGAGCACCGAGGGCAGCGACGTGCTCGAGTGGCTCACGACCCTGGCCGACGCGCGACGCCTGGTGGCCGTGCGGATGGCCGGCGAGGAGCGCTGGGCCGGCATCGAGGACGTCGGCCGCCTGCGCGACGGTCTCGGCGTCCCGGTGCCACCCGGGGTGCCCGACGCCTTCACCGAGGCCGTCGACGATCCCTTGGCAGACCTGGTCGGCCGCTACGCGCGCACGCACGGCCCGTTCACGGTCGCCGACGTCTCGGCCCGGCTCGGGCTCGGCGCGGCCGTGGTCCGGCAGACGCTGCAGCGCCTGGGGTCCCACGGCCGGGCGCTCGAGGGCGAGTTCCGTCCGGCCGGATCCGGCGCGGAGTGGTGTGACGCCGAGGTTCTCCGGCTGCTCCGGCGGCGTTCGCTGGCCAAGCTGCGTCGCGAGGTGGAGCCGGTCGAGCCCTCGGCACTGGGTCGTTTCCTGCTCGCCTGGCAGCACATCGGCCGGCCACGGCGTGGGCCGCGCGGCGTCGACGGCCTGCTCACGGTCGTCGACCAGCTCGCCGGATACGCCGCCCCCGCGTCGGCATGGGAGTCGCTGATCCTCCCCAGCCGAGTGGCCGACTACGAGCCGGCCCTGCTCGACGAGCTCACGGCTTCCGGCGAGGTCACGTGGGTCGGCCATGCCAGCCTGCCGGGCACCGACGGGTGGGTTTCGCTCCACCTCGGCGACCAGGCCGCGCTGACGATCCCGGTCGCCGGCGACTCCGAGCTGTCCGAGGCCCACCAGGTCGTGCTGGACGCACTGGCCCCGGGTGGTGCGTGGTTCTTCCGTCAGCTCGAGTCCGCGACCGGCGCGAAGGACCGCGAGCTCGCCGAGACACTCTGGGACCTGGTCTGGGCCGGGCTCATCACCAACGACACCTTCGCCCCGCTCCGCGCCCTCACCGGCTCCGGGTCGGGCACCCACCGCACGCGACGGCCGGCTCCCCGCGCCCGGCCCAGCCGGCCGGGGCTCCGTCCTCCGCCGCCCCACACGTCCGGTCTTCTGCG
>CAVWZR010000018.1:0-337500 GCA_963759515.1 uncultured Actinomycetota bacterium
GATCGCCCTGCAGCACATGACCGAGCCAGCTAAGATAGCGCCACCAGATCGGCTGATCGAGCCCCATGTCATGGCGCAGCGCGGCCACTTTCTCCGGCGTCGCCTGATCGCCGAGGATGACGTAAGCGAGATCGCCCGGCAGCAGCGAGGCGATCAGGAATGTCAGCAGCGATACGGCGATCAGAACCGGCACCAGGTAGAGGAGCCTTCGCGCGACAAAGCCGAACATGCGCGGTTATTCCAGCCAGGTCGGATACGTCGATCACCCCGCCATAGATCTTCGGCAAGCCCTTCAGCCTGGCGCTCGAGAGCGCGTAATAGGTGTTCTGGAAAGTCCAGAACCAGATCGCCTCCTTGTTGATCAGCCGGCTGATGGCGCAATAATCCTCGATCCGCTTGCCGGGTCGGCCGTGATCCGCGCGTGCTCGAGCAAGTGGTCGAGTTCCGGATTGGAATAATTGGCGAGCGCGACCGGGCTGCCGGTGTGGAAATTCGCATACATCTGCGGGTCGGGATCGGCGAGGTCGACGATCCGCCACGGCGTCAACTGGAACTGGCGCATGAAGGCGCGCGGCACGATCGTGGCCTGATCGACCTGCTCGATCTCCATGTTGGCGCCGACCTGCTTCCAGAACTGCTGCAGGATCTGGCCGACGGTGCGTCCGCGCGGCGTCGCGGTGACGATCATCTTGAACTCGACCGGCTTGCCGTAATCCTTGATCAGCGCCTTGGCCTTTTCAACATCGTAGGGCAGCGCGCCGTCGTCCTTGCACTTGACCCAGGAGCCGTCGCCATAGGGATTGGTGGCGGGCCGGCTCAGGCCATTGGTCAGCGCCTGCGACATCTTCTTGCGGTCGATCGCCATCACCAGCGCCTGGCGCACGCGCACGTCGTCGAACGGCGCGACCTTGGTGTTGAAGGCATAGACCGCGGCACCCGAGCCGGCATAGGTATGCACCGTCAGCTTCGGATCCTTCTGCGCCTTCTGGATGTTGTCCGCATCGGCTTCATCGTCCCAGATGATATCGGCTTCGCCGGATTGCAGGCTGGCGAAGCGCGACTGCGCATCCGGCAGCGGCTTCAGGACGATGCGGTCGAGATAGAGGATGGCCCTTGTCCCAGTAGTCCGGATTTCTTTCCAGAACCATGCGGTCGCCCGCGGTCCACGACTTCAGGATGTAGGGCCCGGTGCCGACGGGATTGCGGTTGTAATCGTCGCCCTTGGTCTTCCACGCCGTCGGCGACTGCATGACGTTGTTCGAGCTTTGAAGGGTGATCAGCGCCGGGAAGTTTACCGACGGATCGTTCAGATTGTAGACCACCGTCAGTTCGTCCGGCGCCTGCACGTCATTGATGTACGGCGATGTAGAAGGCGCAGCGGCATTTGTTGGCCGGGTCCTTCTGCCGGTCGAAATTGGCCTTCACCGCCTCGGCGTTGAACGGCGTGCCGTCGTGGAATTTGACGCCGGGCCGCAGCTTGAAGGTCCAGGTCTTGAAATCGTCCGAATGGGTCCAGGACAGCGCGAGCTTCGGCTGCGGCTCGCCCTTGTCGTCGAGAGTAGGTCAGCGTATCGAAGATCGCCGCGGCGGCGGTTTACGCCGAGGTGTCGAACACGCCGACTTTCAGCGGATCGAAACCGGGAATATCGAGTTCAAGGCCGACGGTGATGCTGCCGCCCTGCTTCTGGGCGCTGGCAGGGCCTGCGCAGCAGAGCGACGCCAAATGCCGCAGCAAGGAAAATTCGCGCAAGCGCGCGCGCGCGCGACTGCCGCTCGTCATGTGATACTCCTCCCGAAAGCGTCCGTCCGGTATTCCGGATCGTTGATGATTGTCGGTCAGATTGGCTGGAATTGCCGGCTCCGGCAAGGCCGGAGACGATCGCCGGGTGAAAAGCCGCAGGGCCTTATACGCATCGTCGCAGCGCTGTCGCCTTCAGCGCGCGCTCCGCCACCGGCGGTTTGCCGGTGAAGGCCGCGATTTCATCTTCCGAAAGGCCGGTCTCCTTCAGATACGTCGACGGTGTGTTCGCCCAGCGTCGCCGCGCGCTTGCCCGCCGACGACATTGGCGCCCGACATCCGGAACGGCAGGTTCATCACCTTGAACGTGCCGCCGTCGTCTTCGACTTCGGCCAGCGCGCCGCGATGCGCGATCTGCGGATCGGCCAACGCTTCGGCGACGGTGCGATAGGCCGAACTCGGAACGCCGTTCTCGTTCAGCGTCCGCAAGGCATTGCTCGGTCGTCAGCGTGCGCGACCAGGTCTCGACGCCGTCCATCAGTTCGTCCCAGTTGTCGCGCCGGTCGGCGTATTTCGCAAAGCGCGGATCGCCGATCCATTCCGGATGGCCGGCCGCCGTCACCAGACTCTGGAAGGTCTTCTCGCTGGCGATCGCGACCATCACATAGCCGTCCGCGGTCTCGACCGGGCCGAACATCGGGCGGCTCGGCGGCGTCACCTCGAATTGCGACCACTGCACTTCGTTCAGCGTCAGGCTGAGCATCAATTCCAGCATCGACACGTCGATGTGCTGGCCTTGTTGCGTGCCGTGGCGCTGATACAGCGCCGCCGAGATCGCGCCGAAGGCATAGACGCCGGTGAGGACATCGGCGTGATAGATGCCGCAATAGTCCGGCCGGGTTCGCCCGGGCTGATACGACAGATGCGCCATGTCGTAACCCGAGGCGGCATGGATCACCGGCGCATAGGCCGGCAGTTCGGCCGACGGCCCGGTCTGGCCGTATCCGGAGATCGAGCAATAGATCAGCTTCGGATTGAGCGCCTGCAGCGAGGCGTAATCCAGCTTCAGCCGCCGCATCACGCCCGGGCGAAAATTCTCGACCAGGATATCGGCGCTCGCGACCAGCCGGCGGATCGCTTCGATCGCCGTCGGGCGATTTCAGATCGAGCACGAGGCTTTTCTTGCCGACATTGAGCTGGCCGAAAACGGTGCTGCAGCCGTTGCGCACCGGCGGGCGGGTCCGCATCGTCTCGCCTTCGGCGGGTTCGATCTTGATGACCTCGGCGCCCATGTCGGCCAGCATCCGCGTGCAATGCGGACCGGCGATCGTGGTCGAGAAATCGAGCACGCGAAGGCCTGTCGAAGGCTCTTGTGTCGAATTGTCCTCGGCATTTCGCCGTTCTGTCATTCTGGCACTCCCTGAACTGCCGTACCCGTTGGCGGCGCGAGGCGACCCTAAGTGCCGCCGCTATCCTGGGAAGCGATTATCGCGGACAACGCCAGGTCTTCGGCGCCGCTGCCGGATTCCGATCTTTTCTTCGCAGTACAGCGAAACTGGACCCATTCTTGCATAGTTATAGTTGTGGCTGGCACGAGGGCGTTTCTTGAGGGTCTTGTTCGTCACCACTGAAATGGACGACTTCGTCCGGGTGGGCGGCCTTGCCGCCGTTTCAGCCGCCCTGCCCCGGGCCCTGCGCCCCTGGAGCGACGTCAGGATCCTGCTGCCGGGCTATCGGGACGTCGTCGAGCAATTCACCCATATCGAAATCGTCGGCCAATGCCCGGCACTGGCGGAAATGCCGGCCTGCTCGCTCGGGCTGGCGTCGACCAAGGACGGCCTGCCGGTCTACATCCTGCTGTGTCCGCAACTTTACGACCGGCCCGGCAATCCCTATGGCGATGACTTCCGGCCGGGACTGGCCGGACAACGACATCCGCTTCGGACGATTTGCCTCGGCCGCGGCCCAACTGGCCGCCGGCACGCTGGACAAGAATTGGGCAGC
Organism: uncultured Actinomycetota bacterium; assembly: GCA_963759515.1. Classification (GTDB taxonomy): domain Bacteria; phylum Actinomycetota; class Actinomycetes; order Propionibacteriales; family Nocardioidaceae; genus Nocardioides. The sequence continues at coordinate 3,743 of CAVWZR010000018.1, forward strand.
GGACCTGGTTCACGCCAACGACTGGCAGGCCGCGCTGGTGCCGGCCTATCTCGCCTGGAACGCGGTCAAGATCCCGACCATCCTGACCATCCACAATCTGGCCTATCAGGGCCTGTTTCCCGAAGGAGTCGCTGCGCCGGATCGGCGCGCCGGAGGATTCCTTCCATATCGACGGCCTCGAATTCTACGACAAATTGTCCTTTCTCAAGGGCGGCATCGTCTACGCCTCCCATCTGACCACCGTCAGCGAGACCTATGCCCGGGAGATCACCACGCCGGAACTCGGTTGCGGGCTCGAAGGCCTGCTTCGCCGCCGCTCCGACGCCGCGCAACTCACCGGCATCCTGAACGGCATCGACGAAAGCTGGGATCCGCGGGTCTGCGCGCAACTGGCGCAGCCGTTCGGCGCCGGCGACTGGGAGGGCAAGCGCGCCAATGCCGATTACGTCCGCCAGCAGTTCGGTCTGGCGGTATCGCGCGGCCCGATTTTCGGTCTGGTTGCCCGCCTGGTGCATCAGAAGGGCATCGACCTCGTGCTGTCGGCCGCCGACGAGATCATCGAGGCCGGCGGGCAGATCATCGTGACCGGCAGCGGCGAGCCCGAGATCGAGCAGGCGCTGGTCGATGCGCACCGCCGCCGGCCCGATGCGATCGGCGTCGCGATCGGCTTCAACGACGGCCAGGCGCGGCGGATTTTTGCCGGCAGCGATTTCACGCTGATGCCGTCGCGCTTCGAGCCGTGCGGACTGAGCCAGATGTATGCGCAGAAGTTCGGATCGCTGCCGATCGGCCACCAGACCGGCGGGCTCGCCGAAACCATCGTCGATGGCGAAACCGGATTTCTGTTCACGCAGCCGTCGACCGAATCGTTTCTCGGCGGCATCCGCCGCGCGTTCACGACCTTCATGGCGAAGGACCGCCTCAACTCGATGCGCCGCAGCGCGATGTCGCGATCGTTCAGCTGGGACATTTCCGCGGCCTGCTACGGCGCGCTGTATCGCAAGGCGGTGTCGCCTTAGACGGCGCTACCGGCTCATCCGCGCTCCGCCGCGTTTCCGGCATCACCAACCAGATCATGACCAGACCCAGCGCCGCGACGCCGGCGAGCCCGGTGAAGGCGACGCTGCTGCCGAATTTATCGCTGACATAACCGGCCAGCACCGTGCTGAGCGATGCGCCGATGCCGGTCGCGGTGCCGACGATGCCCTGCGCCAGATTGAAATGGCCGCTGCCGAACGCGACGTCGGCGACGATCAGCGGCATCATGACGCTGAACACCGCCGCGGTGATGCCGTCGAACACCTGCACCGCGACCAGCAGATACGGATCGCTGCACGGTCGCGAACAGCAGGCCGCGGATCGCCAGCGCGGCAAAGCCCAGCAGCAACAGCGGCCGCCGTCCCCATTGCTGCGCCTTGCGTCCGACCGACGGCGAGGTCAGCGCCACGATGGCCTGCGGCACGATGATGCAGGCCGCGATCAGCACCGGCGCCCACTGGCTCGAGCGGGTGGTGACGACACCCGCCATCAACGGCAGCATCGCCGCGTTGGCGAGTTGCAGCAGCAGCACTGCTGCCGGCGAAGATCAACAGCGCGCGCTGGCGCATCAGGCTGAAGACGCTGGTGGCGTTGGCGTCCGGCACCTCGCGCGTCACCGCGCCATGCGCCCGCGCCGCATCGATTTCGCGCTCGCGGATCCGCGCCAGCGCCAGCAAGGTCGGAATCGCCAGAACGAAGGTGACGAGAAACACCGAGCGGCTCGACAGCAGATAGCCGCAGGTGCCCATCACGGCGGCGGCGACGCCGTTGCCGAGCGACGCATAGCGGGCGTTGCGTCCGAGCCGCTCGCCGATCGCGAGCGGCCCGACCAGACCGAGGCTGATCGCGGCAATCGCCGGACCGAGCACGCAGCTCGCGGCGGCGTGCAGCGTCGCCGCGGCGACCACGACCGGAAAGATCGGCCATGCCGCATATCCCAGCGCGCTGACGCCGATGGTCGCGACCGCAAGGCCCGCCACCAGCCGTTCGGAGCGCGCGGCATCGACGATGGCGCCGCCCGGCATCTGCCCGATCAGGCCGACCAAGCCGCCGATCGACAGCACAAAGCCGATCTCGACCTGGGTCCATTTCTGCGTCGTCAGATAGACCGCGATGAACGGCCCGAACCCGGTCTGCACATCCGCCAGAAAGAAGATGAACCAGTCGAGCCCGCGCAGGCTCTGGCGCGAAGGCGCGGCGGCGGCTCGCCGGCGCGGCTGCCGGCGTCAGACGGCGGCGCGAACCATCGTCGCCGACCGACCGGCCGCGCATGCGTCGTCGTCGAGTCCGGTCAATCGATATGGGCGAGCGCGCGAACAGGATCGTCTCTCCGGCTGTTCATTGGGATCGAATTGCAGCGGCTGCAGGCTGCCGGACGCGCCGAGCACGACGAGCGGCGCATCTTCCTTGTATTCGGGCGCCGCCTTCACCTGCTCCTTGGTCAATTCAAGCGTGATGCTGTCGCTCTTGTTGGCGATGCGTGCCGAAATGCAGCGCGTTCCAGTCGACGACGATTTTCCGGCTGCCGACGCCGAGAAAGCCGCCGAAATCGATCACCGCCGCGCGCACCGTGCCGCCGCGATCGACGATCACGTCGACGATACGCCCCATGTCCTCATTCGCCGGGCTGCGGACATCGCGGCCGAGCACGCCATGCGCATCCCTGGCGCCGATGATGGTGACCGAGGGCGGCGGCGCCGGCTCTTTCGGCGCGGCGGCCGGCTGGATGGCGGCTGCACCGTCGGCTGCGGCGGCGTGACGCTCTGCGCGCCCAGGCCGTCGCGAGCGTCGCCGAAGCGCGGCGACAAGGATACGCGACAGCCTGGCGCGCATATGCGCGCTCCTGAATGCTTCCGATCGACAGGTGGCATGCATCGGCGCTGCCGCGACGCGCAGCTTCAGTGCGCCAGCACGATCGACACCTGGATCTGGCCGCGCGTGCGCAAAACCTCCAGCGACACCTCGTCGCCGTGGCGGCGAACCCGAAGATCGACGCTGGAAGCGCCGAGCTGCAGATCGCGCAGCACCACCTCGTTGAGGAACGCCGGCAGGCGCGGATTGCGCAGCCGGATTTCGCCGCGCGCGCGTCGAATTCGAGCCCGAGGGCTGCTTCCAGCAGCGTGAACGGCGTCGCACTGGCCCAGGCCTGCGGCGCGCAGGCGACCGGATAGAGCGTCGGTCCGCGCCGCTTCTCGCGCCGGAAGCCGCAGAACAATTCGGGCAGCCGCCGCAGATCCATATAGGTCGCGGCGTCGAACAGGCCCTTGAACACATGCGCGACCGAATGCTTCAGGCCGTAGCGCGCAAGACCGAGCGCGATCAGCGCATTGTCGTGCGGCCAGATCGAGCCGTCATGATAGGACATCGGATTGTAGCGCGCCTCGCCGCGCGCCACGGTGCGGATGCCCCAGCCGGTGAAGAAATGCGGCCGCATCAGATCGGCGGCGACCAGGCGGGCGCGGTCCTCGCGCACCATGCCGCTGAACAGCAATTGCCCGGCATTCGACGTGCGCACCTTGCAGGGCTGCTTGTCGCCGTCGAGCGCCAGCGCATAGGTGCCGAGTTCCTCGCACCAGAACGCCTGCTCGAAACGCTCGGCGAGCAGCCTGGCTTCGGCCTCGAGCTTTCTGCGCCATGTCGTGCTTGCCGAGCCGCAGCGCGCAGCGCGCCGCCAGCTGCTTGCCGGCGAACACATAGCCCTGCACTTCGGCCAGCGCGATGTAGCCTTCGGCGAGACGGCCATCGGCATGGAAGATCGCGTCGTAGGAATCCTTCCAGCCCTGATTGGCGAGCCCCTGTTCGGAGGCGCGCTGATATTCGACAAATCCGTCCCTGTCGGGATCGCCGGCGCCGTCGATCCAGCGCAGCGCCGCTTCGATCGCCGGCCACAACTCGGCCAGCGTTTCCTCGTCGCCGGTGCGCTCGACATAAAGCCCCGCCAGCAGCACGAACAGCGGCGTCGAATCGACGCTGCCGTAATATTGCGCGAACGGCACCTCGCGCAGCGCCGCCATTTCGCCGCCGCGCATTTCATGCAGGATCTTGCCGGGCTCGGCGTCGGCGAGCGGATCGACCGACTTGGCCTGATAGAAAGCCAGCCGCTTCAGCACGCCGCGCGCGACGCGCGGATCGATCCACAGCATCTGCAGCGCGGTGATCAGGCCGTCGCGGCCGAACGTCGTCGAGTACCAGGGAATGCCCGCATAGGGATATCGGCCCTGCGGCGTATCCGTCATCAGCATGTTGAGGTCGGCCATCGACTGGCACAGCACCTCGTTGAAAATGTTGTTGGAGGTCTCGATGCTGGTGGCGCCGGCCGTCGACTGGCGCATCTCGCGGCGATGCGCCAGCAATCCGCGAAAGAACGGCACCGGCTTGTGCGCGACCGGCTTGTTGCAGGATACCGCGACGAACAGCGAAGTGGTCTGCTGCGGCGCCAGATCGAAATGATAGGTCGCGGCATTCACCGCCAGCCGCGTCGGCCGCGGATCGAAATGCAGCGCCGTGGTGCGCGACTTGCCGTCGAGCCCGTGATATTCCAGCGCGACATCGGTCGGGCCCGAGCAGTTTGCTGGAGCCGACGCCCCGGCGCGGGCGCCGTTCGCCGCGCACCTCGAACAGATCGGCGAAATCATTGTCGAACAGCAGCGTCAGGTCGAAACTGGCGCGGCCGATCGCCATGGTTCTGCAGGCCGATCCGCTGATAGGCGGTTCCGCGCCACAGAAAGATCGTGCGCACGATGTGCAGCATGTCCTTCTGCAGCACGATGCGGCCATTGCGATAGATATCGGGATTGGTGAGATCGACCGTCAGCGCCGAATTGTCATCGCGCAGGTTGGAGCCGAGCAGCAGCGGCTGCACGTCGTCCAGCACCAGTTCGAGCCGGGCGAGATAACGGGTGTCGGCATTGAACAGGCCATCGGGCCCGCCGGCGGATGCGCCGATGTCGCCATGGCTGTCGAGCACGATGAAGGTGTCGTCATGCTTGAGCGAGCGCCGCGGCCGCGCCGCGGGCCCGGTCATCGGGATGTAGAACGGCGATTCCGAGACGATTTCGACCTCGCGGATCGTCGTGATCTGGGTCACGAGCTTCGATTGCCATTGGCTGACCTTGGCCGGTTGCTGCTGCGCATTCCGCGCGACGATACGCAGCTCGACAACAATCGCTGACGCTCAGGCCGCATGCGTCGCAAGGCGGCTCATTTCCTGCGTGACCAGTTCGCGATACGGACCCTCGCCCTGCATCAGGCGATCCGGCGGGCCGTCCTCGATGATCTTGCCGCGCCTGCAGCATGATCACGCGATCGAAATTGCGCAGCGTCGCCAGGCGATGCGCGATCGCAATCACGGTGCGCCCGCGCATCAGGCGGCCAGCGCCTCGCGGATCGCTTCCTCGGATTCGCTGTCGAGCGCGGCGGTCGCTTCATCGAGCAGCAGGATCGGCGCATCCTTCAGGAAGGCGCGCGCAATGGCGATGCGCTGGCGCTGGCCGCCCGACAGCTTGACGCCGCGGTCGCCGACCATGGTCGCCAAGCCCTTCCGGCAAGGTCTCGACGAAATCGCAGCGCGCCGCGATCGCCGCGCGCAGCACCTCGTCGTCGGTCGCGGTCGGCCGGCCGTAGCGGATGTTTTCCATGATCGAGCGATGGAACAGCGAGATATCCTGCGGCACCACCGAGATGGCCTCGCGCAGGCTTTGCTGCGTGACCCGGGAAATATTCTGGCCATCGATCGTGATGCTGGCCCTGGTCTGCACGTCGTAGAATCGCTGCAGCAGCACGAACAGGGTGGATTTGCCGCCGCCGGACTGGCCGACCAGCCCGACCCGCTGGCCGGCATTGAGCCGAAGGCTGAACTTGTCGAAAACCTGCAGGCCGCCGGGATAGCGGAACGAGACATTGTTGAAGGCGATCGCCGCGCCCGCCTTGACCAGCGGTTCGGCCTCCGGGATGGTCGCGCAGTTCGTGCGGCAGCAGCAGCGTGGCGATCGCTTCGGTCAGGCGCGCGACATGCTGGGTGACATCGACCAGCGCCACCGCGAGATCGCGCGTCGCATTCAGGATGGAAAGTCCGAGCGTACAGACCAGCACGACGTCGCCGGTGGTGGCGCCGCCGCGCTGCCAAAGCACGATCGCCCAGGCCAGCAAGCGCGATGGTCAGCACGACGGTGATGGCGGCGTGGGTCAGCCGCAGCTTTTCGAGATAGCGCAGGCTGCGTCCGCGCGCCGTCAGTTCCCGGTTGACGGTCGCGTCGAACCGGTCGTGCTCGAAGCTGAGGCCGCAAAACGCCCGCACCAGCGGCATGTTGTTGATGACATCGACCATTTCGCCATCGACGGCGGCGGCCTTGTTGGCGAAATCGTCATGCAGCGGCTTGCCGGCGGCCGCCAGATGGAACATCGCGACCACCATGGCGCCGGCGACGACGATCAGTCCCGCCGCCATCGGCAGGCTGACGGTTCCGATCAGCGCGATCGCCGCAACAGTCGCGATGCAGGGCGGCAACACGTTCCAGACGAACATGTTCTCGACCGTGAAGACGGCGTTGGATGTGGCGGTGATGCGGCTGGTCAGCATGCCCGGCAGCCGGTCGGAGAAATAGCTCGGCGCGTGGCCGGTCAGATGGCGAAAGATATCGCGCCGCAGATCGCCGGTGACGCCGACGAAGGTGAAGCTCGCGGTCCAGCTCGCGATCCGCCACAGAAAATTGTCCGCCGCGATCAGCGACATCAGAAAAACGAATGCCAGCCATACGCTGCCGGCGCGGGCCGGCCCGGCCGACAAGGCCGTCGACCAGAAATTTCACGCCGTACTGCGTGCCCACCGAACAGGCAACGGCTGCAACGACGGCAGTCAGGATGACCACATGCGATGCCAGACGCTGGCGAAGATAGCGCAGCACGAAAGCGGAAACGGGCGATGCGCATATCCTGAAAGATTGTCCATGTGCCTGCAAACCTGTTGGAAGAACACGAGAATTTCTGACGCGATAGCCGTCGCGCACGATTACTGAAGTGACGCATCTCGAAGTTCCCGTCGCGTCGCCATCACTGCGCAACAATTTTGCAGCATCAGCATCGACGGAAACCTGATTGAGCGAGATGGCATCAGCAAGACCACAGTGTGGAAGAAGTACGCTTGCTCAAAGGAACTTCGCAGATGCGAGAACGTTCCCGACTCGGCATGCCGGTGCCAACACGGCCTCAGGGGCATTTGTTCATCCACGATCACAAACAGGAGACTATGAGATGCGCATCGCGCAGGTTGCTCCGCTGACGGAGGCTGTTCCGCCGAAGCTCTATGGCGGCACCGAGCGGGTGGTCCACTGGTTGACCGAGGAACTGGTGGCGCTGGGGCACGACGTCACGCTGTTCGCCAGCGGCGATTCCCAGACATCGGCGAAACTCGACGCGACATGGCCGAAGGCGCTGCGTCTCGACGGCTCGGTCCGCGATCCCAACGCGCTGCACATGGTGATGCTGGAGCGCGTGCGACAGAAATGTGACGACGAGGAATTCGACTTTCTGCATTTCCATCTCGACTATTATCCGTTCTCGCTGTTCTCCCGGCAGCCGACGCCGTTCCTCACGACGCTGCACGGCCGGCTGGATCTGCCGGAACATCAGCCGGTGTTCACGACCTTCTCGCAGATCCCGGTGATTTCGATCTCGAACGCGCAGCGGCGCCCGGTGCCGCAGGCCAATTGGGTGCGCACCATCCATCACGGCCTGCCGGAGAAACTGCTGACGCCGCAGCCGGTCGACGCCGGGCTATCTCGCCGTGCTCGGCCGCATCGCGCCGGAAAAGGGCGTCGACCGCGCGATCAAGATCGCGATCCGCTGCGGCATTCCGCTGAAGATCGCCGCCAAGGTCGATCGCGCCGATCAGGAATATTACGACGAGGTCATTCGCCCGCTGATCGAGCACAATCCGCTGGTCGAATATATCGGCGAGATCAGCGACCACGAGAAAGCCGGAATTCCTCAGCGGCGCTATCGGGCTGCTGCTGCCGATCGACTGGCCGGAGCCGTTCGGCCTGGTGATGATCGAGGCGATGGCCTGCGGCACGCCGGTGATCGCCTATAATCGCGGCTCGGTCGCCGGAGATCATCGATGAGGGCCTGACCGGCTTCATCGTCGAGGACGAAACCAGCGCGGTCGCCGCGGTCGATCGTCTTGCCGCAGTGGACCGGGACGCGATCCGCAAGCAGTTCGAAAACCGCTTCACCGCGCGGCGCATGGCGCTCGATTATCTCGCCGCCTATCGCAGCCTGATGGAAGCGCAGAGCCGCGCATCAAGCTGGTGAGCAGCGCCGAATAGTCGAGACATCGGCACTGCGCAACATTCGTCAGCTCGCGAGCGCACGAAAATCCAGCTCCTACGCAGGAAGCTGGACCGCTCCGTCGCTGCGTTAGCGTCTCGCAGCCGACGGTTGCACGGACACGCGCCGTGACTGGCTCCCGCAGTCAGATTCACTCGATGAGGTAGATCGGACTTGACCAGGCCTGATGGCCGTCGGCTTGCGTCACGCGCAGGTAAACCGGCAGGTCTGCGCCACCTGCAAAACTCACCGCATGATCAAGGTCGACATGCCGGCTCAAGTCGGTTTCGGGCAGACGGTAAACGCTCAGCTGCCGGCCAAGGCCGCCGCCATCGAACGCGAGGTGTCGTCGGCGAGCGCGGCGAGTTCCACCGTCCCGAGACGAATTGGTCTCGATGCTCGAGCGTGCCGGGTGCGCTTCGTCGAGCCAAAGGTCGATGCCGGCCAGATTGCCTGTAGTCACCGAACTCCAGGCAAGCGCCGTGCCGGCGGCCGTCTCCCGCACGATCCGCTCCGGATTGAGAAAGTTCACCGGCGCAAACCGCGCGATGCGATTGCCCGCAACTGTCAGTTTGCCTTCCCACAGCGTCTCGCGGCCACGGCCCCGATATCGGCGCCTTGCCACAACACGCGCACGCGCCGCCCGAGATCGGGCGCCGTAGGGACGAAACGTCTGCGCGACCGCCGTTCCGTGCAGGACATCGACCCGTTCGATCGGCGCGGTTCCGATCACTTCGGCAGCAACCCGCATCGGCACACGGCCCGGGCGAATGATGTTTCCCATCCGCGCACGCTGCACCGGAAATTCCGGCCGGTCCGAGCTGCGGGTCCTCGGAAAACCGGTGACGGGCTGGTCGAACGAAGCGTGCAAATCGAGAAAGATCCGGGCGCCGGTCGTTCCGTAGTGGCGCCGTTGCCGCAGTGCCTCGAACAATGCATCGCGCGTCAGCTCCGGCATGAAATAGCAGGTAAGTCCACCGATCGCGCCAAAACTGGACGCGCCCGGGCGGGTCGCGCCGGGCGGCCTTTGTGATCGTCGCTGTGGCACACGACACCGACACGATAGCCCTTCTCGAAGGCGTCATGCAGAATCCATTCGAAGGTGCCCCAAGTCGAGTGAACCTCGACGGCGCGCTCCAGCCGGCCGTCATGGGCATATTTCAAATCCGCGTAACGCCCGCCGACATGGGCGATGACAATGGCATCTTCGCCTTCCAGCCCACGGAACAACTCGTCGGCGGTGTAGATGGCATCGGTTGAGGTCTGCCCCTCGACCAGAATGTGCGACGAGCGCCGGATCGGGCGGCCTTCGTGGCGGTAGAAGATATTGCGGTCGCCACCCATCCCGGTGTTGCCCGACCATTCGTATCCCGGAAGGCAAACGAAGCGCCCGGGCACGTCGAATTCGGCCGTCAGCAGATTGAGTTCCTTCCAGAACGTCGTCGGTGATCTGGAAGTCATTGCCCTGGTGGCCGACCATGTCGATGAAGGCGGCGTCACGTGCATACCGAAAATAGGCATCGGCCGATCCCATCCCGATGGTTTCGCCGCTTTGCCCGTGCAGATCGCCCCAATAACGGCGCAGCGCGGTCTGCTTCACCACACGTATCGGATTGGCGCATGCAAGCTCCTGGCCGTTTGCCGTCAGCCGAACGTCGAGATCGCCTTCCGTATCGGCGATAAGATTTTCGATGACACGCGGACCGTCGCCATTTTCATCTCCAGTCGGGCCGGCAGCCCGCGTACCGGATGCGACGATACAAGCTCGAAGCTCTGATTGGCGTCCGCCGTTGGATTGCCCCACTTGTCTTCGGCGACGATGGCCAGGCGAAACGGCTCACCGACAACCGCGAGCGATGGCAGGATCGCCTTCCAGCTCGCGGCCGGCCCGGGCAAGAGATCGAAAGCGGGCTGCACCGGCAGTTCACAGAATTCGTAGGTCGCAAACGCATCGACCGAGGTTTTCAGCTCCACATTCGCTTCGACATTGGTCTGCAGCCGGAAGCCCGGCGAGCCCTGCCTGCGGTCGCCCAGACGCACCGTCAGCGTATCGCCGGCGCGCAGATAACCGCGCCCGACCCGAATCAGACAGGGTGTTCGCAAAGGGGCGAACGTTGAGCCGGTCGAACCACACTTCAAGCTTGGCGCCGTTGCTGGCTTCAACCGTCGTGAAATTCGCCGCCTGCGGCTTGTCGAACTGCGGCTTGCTCATGTCGGAGGTGGTCCGCCACGAGATTTTCAGCATGCCGGTGTCGTCGATGCCGAATGTCCCCGCGGTATAGACCAGGGTCAGTTCGGCATGCGCGCCCGCGACAAAGGGACCTGCCGGACGTAAGCGTGATCCGCTCCCATCTGGTCGGGAAGATAGGTCGAATATGGCATTGGCCTGTCTCGCTACTCGGACTTGATATTCAAATCCTTCACCAGCTTCCCGAACTTGGCATAATCGTCTCGAACGAGGCGGCGAACTGTTCGGCGGTTCCACCGATCGGCTCCTGCGCCGAATCGAGAAAACTCTTGCGCACCAGCGGATCGCGAAGCGCCTTGTTGATCTCGCTGTTGAGGCGGTTCGCAACTCCGGTGGGGTTCCGGCCGGCGCGAATACGCCGAGCCATTGATCGAGCACCAGCCCCGTCATCCCTGCCTCTTCATAGGTCGGCACATCGGGAAGGCTCGGCGAACGGGTCTTGGTGTTTGCGCCAACAAGCGCAACGTGCCGGCCTTGTAGTGCGGCATCAGCGGCGTCGATCCGAGCGAACCGAGCTTGACGTGGCCACCCAGCAGATCGTTGATCGCCTGCCCGCCGCCGCGATACGGGCACCTGTTCAAGCTTGATGCCCGCGATCTGCGCGAACCATTGCACCGCCATGTGTTGCGGCGATCCCACTCCGCTGCCGGTTGCGTATGGCAGGCCCGGCTGCTTCTTGCCAGCGCAATCAATTCGGCGAGCGAGTTGACGCCGAGCGAGGGGTGAGCCGCCAGCACGATGGGTTGACGGGAAATCTGGATAATCGGCAAAAGATCTTTGAAGGATCGATGTTGGATGAAATACGTGCGGATTGCTGGCGACCGTGTCGATCGTGACAAGAACGGTGTAGCCGTCCGGCGCACTCTTGGCCGCATCCTCGATACCGATGGTGCCATTGGCGCCTGACTTGTTCTCAACGTAAACTTGCTGGCCGAATGCGCGCGCCAGGTTTTCGGCAATGAGGCGGGCGCCGACGTCGGTCGAGCCTCCTGCCGGAAACGGCACAACGAAGCGGATTGGTTTGGCGGGGTAGGCCTGGGCTCGCGCGACCTCTGTTTTGGCCGCTGCGAAGGGCAGCGCCGCAAGCATGATCGTAAAATGTCGCCTGGTGATCATGGTCCGCTCCCAATTGAAAAATCGATGAGGCGCTTGGCGGACGCCAGCACCATAGGGTGGAGCTCGGCATGATCAACTAATCGAACCAATCATCCTGGCGACGTCACGTCACGAATTTTTGTCAGCTCACCGCCGTCCGCTTCGGCTCGACGATCTCGAACATGCGCGGAAATTCGTCCATCAGCATCATCAGTTCGCCGAGCCGCATCGGATTGCCGGTGAATTTGATCTTGCCGGCGGCCGACCGCTTCCGGAAACGTGGTCTGCTTGGCGATGACTTCATCGAGCGTGCCGCGCGCCAGCGTAAAGCCGGCGTCGGCCATCGCCGCCTGCGCGCCCGCGATATAGGTCAGCGCGCAGTTCTCCAGGTCAGAACGAAGGTCTCGCCGGTATCGGTAAAACTCCAGTTCAGCACGATGTGCTTGCCTTCGGCCTTGGGGCCGTTGAGCCGGACGCCGAGCACGTCCCATAATTGCTCGGTGCGCAGCGCGGCCAGCGTTTCGCGCGGCATCGGCGGCCGCGGCGGCGTCTTCGGCATGCCCTGCCGCAATTCCTGCGCGCCGAACAGATAGGCGTTGCGCCAGGTCGCGCTTTCGGCGGCATAGCCGAGCTGTTCGAAGGTATCGGCGAGCAGCGCGCGGGCGGCCTGGTTGTCGGGATCGGCGAACACCAGATGGCTCACGCGCCTGCGCGACGAAGCGGAATTCGCCTTTGGCAAAATCCTTTCCGCGCGCGCGCGAGGATCGCGTCCGCGCCGCCCATGTACTCGACATATTTCTTGCCGGCTTCGACCGGCGGCAGCGGATCGAGATTGACGGGGTTGGCGTCGTACCAGCCGAGATATTTCTGGTAGATCGCCTTCACATTGTGCCGGATATGGCCGTAATAGCCGCGCGCCATGCCAGGCGCCGTCGAGGCTCGCCGGCAGTTTGATGGTCTCCGCGATTTCGCTCGCCGTCAGCCCGTGATTCATCAGGCGGATGGTCTGGTCATGCGCGAATTTGTAGAGATCGCGCTGCTGGCGGATCATGGTGTCGATGCGCTCGGTGCCCCATACCGGCCAGTGATGCTGGCCGCACATCGCGTCCGCCTTGCCGCCCCACATCTGCAAGGCTTCGCCGAGATATTTCGACCACGCCAGCGCGTCGCGCACGTCGGCGCCGCGGAACGGCAGCAGATTGTGGAAATTATGCGTGCAGTTTTCCGCGAGGTTCAGCAGCTTGTAGCGCGGGATGAAGAAATGCATTTCCGCCGGCGCTTCGGAGTTCGGCGCCATCTGGAATTCGAATTCGAGCCCGTCGATGGTGCGCTTGTCGCCGGTCGCGATGATCAGATCGGTCGGCCGCAGCAGCGCGACCGAACCCGCCGCCATCGACTTGCCGAGCCCGCAATCGACCTGGCCGCGCGGGCCCTTGGCCAGGAACGGCCCGAATTGATATTGCGCGCGCCGCAGCATCGCCGGGCCGGCGATGATGTTTTCGGAGACCGCATGCTCCATGAACAGATTGGGCGCGATGATCGGCACGCTTGCCGCTCGGCCAGCGTCGTCGTCGTCGAGCACGCCGCGCGCGCCGCCCCAATGGTCGGTATGGGTGTGGGTGAAGATGACGGCCGCGACCGGGCGTTTGCCGCGGTGCTGGAAATACAGCTCCATCGCGGCGCGCGCGCCTTCGATCGAGGTCAGCGTGTCCACCACGATGACGCCGCTGTCACCCTCGATCAGCGTCATGTTGGCGATGTCGAGGCCGCGGACCTGATAGACGCCGGGCACCACCTCGAACAGGCCATGGTTCATGTTGAGCCGCGACTGCCGCCACAGGCTCGGATCGACGGTCGGCGGCGCCTTCCGTCGGACAGAAAGCCGTAAGGCTCGAGGCTCCAGACCACCCTGCCCTGCGCGGATTGGCGATCCGCGCATTTTCCAGCGTGCCGAGAAAGCCGCGCGCGGCATCGTCGAAATCGCGCGTGTCGGAGAACGGCAGCGCCTTCAGCGTCGCCGCATGCTGCGCGACCACCGGTGCGGAGGCGTCTTTCGGCTTTTCGCTGGTGTTTCGGCTGGTCCGTCTGGTCATGTTATTGTGCTCCCTCGCGTGCATTCGGATTGTCGTCATGGCGGGCTGACTCGGCCATCCCGTCTTCGTTGGCTCCGCATCGCAAGACGTGGATGCCCGCACAAGTCCGGGCATGAGGGAGAGGTCACTGCGGATGCGCCGCGAGATACGGCGAGTCCGCGATCGACCAGGACGGCATCGCTTCCATCTTGAAAATCTGCCGCAGATGGACTTCATCCGGGCCGTCGCCGATCCGCAGCAGCCGTCCCCAGGCCAGCGCCTGATGGATCGGCGTGTCGTCCGAGCCGCCCATCGCGCCGAACACCTGCATGGCGCGGTCGGCGATCCGCTGCAGCATCGCGGGCACCGCGACCTTGATCAGCGACACGTCGCGCCAGGCGCCATGGTGGCCGGCTCTGGTCGAGCCGCCACGCGCAGCGATAGGCCAGCAGGCGCGCCTGCTCCAGTTCGACGCGGGATTCGGCGATCCAGCGCTGCACCGTGTCATATTGAATCACGGTGCGGCCGAACGCGGAGCGCTCCGACGAGCGCACCATCATCAGCTCGATCAGCAGTTCGCACAGCCCGATCGAGCGCATGCAATGATGGATCCGCGCCGGCCCGAGCCGGACCTGCGCGACCTTGAAACCCTCGCCTTCGGCGCCGAGCAGGTTCTGCGGCGGGCACGCGGACATTATCAAAAGCGAGTTCGCCGATCGGCGCGGTGTGATCCTCGCAGCCCATCCAGCGCAGCGGCCGCACCAGCCGGACGCCGGGCGCATCCATCGGCACGATGATGCAGGAATGCCGGCGGGTGCGGTCGGCGTCCGAATTGGTCACGCCCATCACGATCAGAAAACTGCAGCGCGGATGCGCGGCGCCGGTGATGAACCATTTGCGCCCGTTGATGATGTAGTCGTCGCCGTCGCGCACCATGCGGGTGGCGATATTGGTCGCATCGGACGAAGCGACGTCGGGCTCGGTCATGCCGAACGCCGAACGGGTCTCGGCTTCGAGCAGCGGCCGCAGCCAGCGCGGCTTCTGTTCGGGCGTCGCGCAGTTCTGCAGCGCGATCATGTTGGGCACGTCGGGCGCCTGGCAGTTGAAGACTTCCGGAGCCCAGAACAGCCGTCCCATGATTTCGGCCAGCGGCGCATATTCGAGATTGGAAAGCCGCGTGCCCGGCTCGTCGTCGGCGAGTTCAGGCAGGCCGAGATTCCACAGACCCGGCCGCCCGCGCCTTGTGCTGCAGTTCGGCCATGAAGGGCGGCGTTTCGCGGCTGGCCGCGGCGTGCTCGAGCCAGTCGCGGTGGCGCGGCAGCACCTCCTGGTCGAAGAACGACTGCAGCCGCTTTCGCCAATGTTCCGACCGTTCGGAAAGATCGAAATCCATGCTGCCTCTCCTTCGAGGCGGCATTTAAGCCGTATGCCGAAACGAATTGCAAATATGTTTCGTTATATTGACAAAATATCATATTCTGTCCATTATTTGGCATGGCCTCGACATCCCCGTACGCCGATCCGCCTTCCCGCGCCGAAACCGGCGGCCGATCAAGCGATCCGTCGTTTGCGACGACGCTGGCGCACGGGCTCGATGTGCTGGCCGCGTTCCGTAACGGCACCGGCTCGCTGTCGAATGCCGACCTCGCCGTTGCTACGGCCTGTCGCGGCCGACGGTGTCGCGGCTGACCTACACGCTGGCGCAGCTCGGCTATCTCAAGCGCGACGCCAAGGGACGTTTCGACCTCGGCCTCGGCATTCTGGCCGCCGCCTATCCGGTGTTGTCGGCCCTAAAAGTCCGGCAACTGGCGCGCCCGCTGATGCGCGATTTCGCGGCCTATACCGGCGGCACCGTGTCGATCGCGATGCCGTTCGGCCTCGACTTCATCTATGTCGAAACGCTGCGCACCACCGATGCCGTGCCGCACGTCCCCGACGTCGGGTTTACGGCACGATGGCGACCACCGCGGTCGGCCGCGCGCTGTTGTCGCTGTTCATCGAAGGAAGAACTCGACGATTACGTGAAGGCCGTGAAGACGGAGCGTCCGGAAGAATTGAAATATGTGCAGACGCGGACGCTGCCCGACATCGAGTTGTGCAGGGAGCGGGGATTTGCGGTTTCGCTCGGCGAGTGGCGGCGGGAGATCTTTGGTGTCGCCGCCCCGCTCTATCGCACGCCGTCCGGCGATTGCCTTTCGGTCAATTGCGGCATTCCCTCGTTTCGCTTTTCGCGCCGAGCAGATCGAGCGCGAATGCGGGCCGCGCATTCTGGCCTTGCGCGCAGCATCAGGTCGCTCGTCGCCAACGAATAAGGGTCACGCTAACGCGATAACGACAAGAGCATCGTCGAACGATGCGTCGCATGAAAATGGGAGGGGAGAATGAGAGGCATCCAAGCCTTGGGCTTCGCCGCGGGCGCCGCCGCGATGCTGCTGCCGGCGCCGCATCGGCGCAGGCGACAGACAATTATCCGAACCGGCCGATGCGCATCGTGGTGCCCTACCCCGCCGGCGGCATCGTCGACATCGTCGCCCGCACCGTGACCGAGCAGGTCGGCCGCGACTGGAAGACGCCGGTCGTCGTGGACGCACGGCCCGGCGGCAACAGCAATATCGGCACCGCTGCGGTCGCGCGAAGCGATCCCGACGGCTACACCTGGCTGGTCACGGGACCGGCAGTGCTGGTCAATCCCGACGCTGTACAAGGAGGCCGGCTGGGACACGATGAAGAACTTCAAATGCGTCGGGCTCGCGGTCTGGAATCAGAGCGTGGCGGTGGTAATCCCTCGATGCCGGTCAAGACCATCGGCGAATTCGTCGAACTGGCACGCAGCAAACCCGGCGAGCTCAACTTCGGCAATCCCGGCACCGGCGCGTCGATCGATCTGACCGCGCAAAAACTGTTTCAGGTCGCCGACATCAAGCTCACCAATATCGGCTACAAGGGCCAGCCGCCGGCGCTGATCGACCTGATGACCAATCTCATGCATTTTGAGATCGTGTCGCTCGAGCTCGCATTGCCGCACATCAAGGCGGGCACCATAAAGCCGCTCGCCGTGTTCACGGAAAAACGTGTTGCGGATCTTCCTGACGTACCGACGATCGCCGAGGCCGGATATCCAAGCCGCCTATGTTCCCTGGTACGGCATCTACGTGCCATCAGCGACGCCCGAGGCACTCGTCAAGAAGATCAACGAGGCCATCAACAAGGCGCTGCAGAATCCCGACGTTCAGCGCCAGCTATCGGTCGCCAACATCCCGGGCAAGCCGATGCCGCTGAACGAACTCGCAGCGCTGATGAAGGCGGATCATGAGAAGCTGACGACGGTGATCAAGACGTCAGGCATGCCGCTGCAGTAGAGGTCGCCGCTCATTCCGTCATGGCCGGGCGAAATGAAGCGAATGCGAGCTCGAGCATCGAGTTCCGAGACGACGCAGAGCGAATGCAATCGGGATTGCTTCGTCGCGAGTTCATGCTCCTCGCAATGACGGCCTCGGAATGACGCTGTCCTACTTCTTCACCTTGCTCGCATCCATCTTGATCGACGTATCGAGCAGCCTGGTGGTAAACGCGGTCTCCACCGCGAACGGCTTCTCCATGCCGAGATAGGTCTGCACCAGCTCGTAATCCTTCTTCATCCGCTCGGGATCGATCCAGCCCAGCGCCTTGGACGTCGTGAACTCGTCGGTCATCAGGAACTTGATGCGCTCCCACTGCCGCTGCTGGTTTTCCAGGTCGAGACCGGAGGCCGCATCGAGCAGCGCCTTCAGGCACGGCGCGACGTCGGCGACGCAGGCGGCAAACGCCTTCTGGCTGATTTTTACAAAATCCTCGGCGAGCTTCGGATTTTTCTCCAGATACGCGCCATTGACGATCAGCGAATTGCCGTAGGGGTTGAGCCCGATATCCTTCCAGTTGACGAAACCGAGATCGCTGCCGAACTCGATGACCTTGAGGTCGTGCTCGTTGTAGAAGTCGCTGATGATATCGACAGTATGGCTCTTCAGCGCCGCGATCTTGGCGGTCGGCCCGACATTGACGAAGCCGACGGCGTCCGGCGCGATCCCCGCCGCCTTGGCGAAGGCCGGCCACATCACCCGCGAGGCGTCGCCCGGCGGGTTGCCGATCTTCTTGCCGGGAAAATCCTTGGCGCCGTTCACACCATAGCTCTTCAGCCAATAAAACGTCTGCCCGGTATTGGCATAGATGCTCATCAGCGCCACGACGTCGGCGCCCTTGCTGCGCGCGACCAGCGCGGTGGCGAGATCCGCGATGCCGAACGGCGAGCCGCCGGAGCCGACCTTCAGCGACGACACCCCGGAGCCCCGGCCGACCTCGATGGTGAGATCGATGCCGGCCTTTTCGTACCAGCCCTGCGCCTTGGCGTAATAGAACGGCGAATGGTCGGCGGTCGGCGTCCAGTTCAGGATCAGGTTGACCGACTCGCCGGCCGCGGCGGGAACTGCGGCCAACAGCGCGAGCGCCAGACCCGCAATCCCAAGACCAGCAGCGCGAGCGCCAGTCCCACAATCCCAAGACCGGCTCTCGATGCTGCCCGACATCCAGAAGATCGTGCACCGCCCCGGACTGGCGATGGTGCAGCACACCGACGGGTTCGGCACGCAAGGCCAGAAGCTCGCGACGTACCACGCGATCACGCGGCCGCGACAGTTCCGGCAGGGGTTCAAGCTCTTCTACAAGGTCGACATCCATCGGTTCAGCGCACGCGCCGTACGCCGGATCAGGCCCGCCGTGAGCTTCGTCAGCTCCAGTGACCGGTGCGGGGGAGCGACGACGGTCGTACTCGCGCAAGACCGCGAAGAGCCCGAAGAACAGCACGAAGATCCCGGCGCAGACGATCGCCACGTGGTCCCATCCGTGGACGCGGTGGTCCAGGAACGGATAGGGATACCACCCGGTCAGGGCGCCCGACACCAGCATCACGACCAACCACCCGATCGGCCACACGGCCGCGCGGAGACAGGCCGCCCAGTCCATCCGGGGCCGGGGGCCGACGACCAGCCACCCGACGAACGCCAGGACCGGGACCACCACGTGCAGCAGTCGGTCAGCGACCAGGTCGACACCGTCCAGGTGCAGGAGCGGCCGGAGCAGGAACCAGTGCACCAGCCCGGTCACGGTGATCCCACTGATCGCCGCGATCCGTACGACGCGCCAGCGCGGTCCGTCGTACGCCGGGTCGCGGGCGAGCCGGGCCGTCGTGGCCAGGACCAGGGCGTTGCTCTCCACGGTGAAGTAGGCGACGAAGCGGAGCAGCCGCTCGCCGAGACTGGGCGGATACGTCTCGGACAGCACGCGGCCCCCGCGAACGATGAGGATCAGCTGGAGGGTCAGCGCGACGGCGGCAACGAGCGCCGTGAGCACGTGCCATGCCCGGGCCGCTCTCACGGCAGGAGCGTAGTGCGCGCGAGACGCGTACCACGTGATGCGACACTGCTGGGATGACCCACGCGTTGGATGACGCCGATCCTCTGGCACCGCTCCGGGAGCGCTTCGTCGGCACCGGGTCGTCGCTGGTCTACCTCGACGGCAACTCCCTCGGCCGGCCGCTGACGGTCACCGCCGAGCGGATGAGGACCTTCGTCGACGAGGTGTGGGGTGGGCGACTGATCCGGGGGTGGGACGAGAGGTGGTTCGACCTGCCGCTCTCCCTCGGCGACGAGCTGGGCCGGGTGTGTCTGGGAGCCGCCCCTGGACAGGTCGCGGTCGGTGACTCGACGACGGTGCTCCTCTACAAGCTGATGCGGACGGCCATCGCGGCGCGACCGGGCCGGACCGAGATCGTCATCGACCGGGACAACTTCCCGACCGACCGCTATCTCGCGATGGGTGTCGCCGAGGAGTGCGGCCTGACGATCCGCTGGCTCGACGTCGACACCTCGGCCGGCGTGACCGTCGACCAGGTCCGGGCCGCGGTGGGGGAGCAGACCGCCCTGCTGGCCCTCAGCCACGTCTCGTACCGCTCGTCGTGGATCGCCGACGTGCCCGCGATCACGCGCGCGGCCCATGACGCCGGAGCCCTGGTGCTCTGGGACCTGTGCCACTCGGTCGGGTCGGTGCCCGGAGAGCTCGACGCCTGGGGCGTCGACCTCGCGGCCGGCTGCACCTACAAGTACCTCAACGGCGGCCCGGGCTCACCGGCCTTCTGCTACGTCGCCGAGCGTCATCTCGAGACCTTCACCCAGCCGATCCAGGGTTGGATGGGCAACACCGACCCCTTCCTCATGGGTCCCGACTACGTGCCCGTGGCCGGCATCCGGCGCTTCCTCTCCGGCACGCCGGCCATTGTCGGGATGCTGGCGATCGAGGACATGGTGTCGTTGATCGACGAGGCCGGGATCGACGCCGTACGCAAGAAGTCCGAGCAGCTCACGTCGTACGCCGTCGAGCTCGCGGACGAGCACCTCGCGTCGTACGGCGTGACGGTGCGCTCGCCGCGCGACCCGGCCCGGCGAGGCGGTCATGTGACGGTCCACCACGCGCACATGCAGGACGTGGTCCGCGCGTTGTGGGAGCGCGAGGTCATCCCCGACTACCGCGACCCCGGAGGCCTGCGGATCGGTCTCTCGCCGCTCTCCACCTCGTTCGACGAGCTCGAACGCGGCATGGTCGCCGTGCGCGAGGTCCTCGGTGGGCTCTGACCCGGTCGCGGCGCGGCTGGAGATCGCCCGCCGCGTGGCCGCGGGCTTCGCTGCCCAGGAGGGCGTCGTGGCCACGCTCGTCGCCGGATCGGTCGCGCGCGGGCTCGCCGATGGCCTGTCCGACATCGAGCTCGACGTCTACTGGTCGCGTCCGCCGACCGACGAGGAGCGGACCGCGGCCGGCGAGGGCGCCGGTTGGGGCCGCGTGTACGCCGAGGTCGACGAGCACGAGTGGGCCGACGGCCTCTCGGCGGAGGGGGTGAAGGTCGACGTCAGTGGGTTCACGACCTCGACGATCGACCACTACCTCGACGCCGCCATGGCGGGCGACACGGAGCCCGAGCTCCAAGTGCGCGCCACTGCGCTGCGCGATGGCCGCGTCTTGTCCGGTGGGGACGTCATCGAGGAGTGGCGGCGTCGGATCGAGGTGTATCCCGAAGCACTCGCGGTCGCCATGGTCGAGCAGGGTCTGTCGCTGCGGAGCCGTGAGCGGCTCGAGATGCTGGCCGCCCGCGACGACGTCGTGCTGCTGCACCGCGACCTCGTGGATGGCGTCCAAGGGGTTCTGGATGCCCTGTTCGGCGTGAACCGTGTCTGGTGTCCCCACCCCTTCCACAAGTGGCTGGACTGGGAGGCGACCCTCCTGCCCCTCAAGCCCGATCATCTGGTCGAGCGGATCCGCGCACTCGTGGTCGCGGCACCGGACGAGGTCGTGAACGGACTCGGCAACCTGGTCGACGACACCTTCGACCTCTGCGCGAAGCACCTGCCCGAGGCCGACGTCGCCACCCTCCGGGCGGACTTCGACCACCGTCGGGTCACCGGCGACTGAGTCCCACCGACGACGAAGGGCCCCGGCGGCCGGGGCCCTTCGTTGTCAGCTGTCAGACGGGATCCGTACGACGATCCCGACGTGGTGACGTCAGGCGGGCGGTGCCGCCACGGGGACCACCTCGGCCCGGTGGTTCGACGCGTTCCGGTAGTGGAAGACCAGCGCGTCGCCGCTGCCCTCGACCGGGACCGTCTGCCCCTGCTCGACGTCGATGAAGATCGGGTCGGCGTCGGCCACGAGGTCGGGAGACCCGACGTTGTAGCTCACCTCCGACGTCCGGTCCTGGTCGTTGCCGGTGTAGCCGTTGGCGGTGCCACCCCAGTAGTTGATCGGGACGTCCCCACCGGTCAGGTCCGGTCCGCCATCCGCGACGAACGCCAGATCCATCGGCAGCATGACCACGTTCGTGTCGTACACGTCCGTGTCCAGGTCGAACTGCGCGAGGTTGACCGGCTCGATGTCGAGGATGTCACCGGTCTTGTAGTCGACCGTCCACGCGAACATCACGTCCGTGCGGCCCTGAGCCGACGCGTCGTTCTGGGCGTAGATCTCGATGTCCGGGAAGTCGTCGCCGTCGGTGTCGACGTCGACGTACGGAGTCATCGTGTTGAGGTTCGACCAGTCACGGTGCGTCGAGATCCCGAAGTACAGGAACGGATCGCCGAACGCCTGGCCCGAGCCCGCGCCGACGTACTGGATGTCACCCGACCTGTCGGACTGGTTGGTCCAGCAGTCGGACCGGATCGACACCGTGCACTCCGGCTGCTTCGCGCTGGTCGCGCCCAGCTCCATGACCGACGTCCACGAGACGTACGCGTCCTGGTTCGAGTCGCCCTGGGCGACCGGGTCGCCGTCGAGGTGGATCTCACCCGGGTCCGGCGAGGACGCCGTGACGTCGGAGACCGGCTTCGCCGCGGCGTACGCCGGGACCCGCAGCTCCTTCTTGCCCTGCGGGGTGACCGTCAGGTGACCCGAGCTGTCGGAGACGTAGGTCCGAGGCAGGTCGCCGAAGTTGCTCGCCTGGGTCGCGGTCATCGTCGGGTCCAGCGTGTGTCGGAGCTGGTTCGGGTGCACCCTCAAGGTGACGGTGACCGTCTTCGAGCCATGGGCCGGAACCGTGACCGAGGACTTCGAGAGGTGGTAGGTGACGCCCGGTGACGGGTTCACCGCGTCGTAGCCGAGGCCGTACGTCGACGCAGTGTTGCCGAGGTTCTGCACGACGAGCGTCTTCTGCCTGACCACAGGCCCACCGCCGATCATCGCGGGGACCACGCCGAAGCTCGCCGAGACGGGCTGGTTGGCGCCCTTGACGTAGGCGATCGACTTGGTCCTGACCGCCGCCCGGGCATCCACGCGTCCGGATCCGACTCGCGCCGGACCGTAGCGGTCGCCCTGGTGGTTCGGCTCGGTCCACACGTCGTGGGTCGCCGTGTTCATCACCGCAGCCTTGAGCATCAGCGGTGTCCAGGTCGGGTGCTTGGACTTGACCAGCGCCGCGACGCCGGCCACGAGCGGGGAGGCCATCGACGTACCGGAGATGACCAGGACGTTGTTGCCCGTGCCCATGCCGGCCGAGGCGATCGTGTCGCCCGGAGCCGCCACGTCCGGCTTCACCTGGCCGAGCGACCCGTGGGGACCGCGCGAGGAGAAGGAGGACAGGGTGTCGCTGATCGCAGGGGTGACGTCCTTGACGGTCGCCTGGAGGCTCCCGTCGAAGGTCACGTTCAGGCCGTTGTCGACGGACGCCGACAACCGGTCGGTCTGTGCCTTCGGCAGCTGGATGATCGGGATGTCCGCGCTGCCGGTGATACCGGCGTTGAACACATCCAGGCTCGAGGTGAAGATCGCGCCCACCGCACCGGCGGTGGCGACGTTCGCACCTCGCGCTGCGGAACCGCACCGACGGGTGGCGTCGGTGTCGTCCCAGTAGAGCCAGACGACCTTGCCGGCGACTGCGGTGGCCTCGTCGGTCGTGAGCGCGTCACAGCCGTCGGTGTTGTTGCCCGTGCCAGGGTCGTCGAAGGCACCCGTGGCCGGGATCGTGACGACGTCACCGGTCACCGGGTCACTGTTCGCCCAGTCGTAGGCGATGGAGAACTGACCGGCTGCGATGCCGGCGACGCTCTCGGGAGCGTTGACCTGCAGGCCGTCACGCATCTGGAAGGAGTCGACCGTGCTGGCAGCCGCGAGCGAAGCGGTGGAGTTGCCCGGTGAGCCACCGATGTCGGTGTTGTCGC
Organism: uncultured Actinomycetota bacterium; assembly: GCA_963759515.1. GTDB lineage: Bacteria > Actinomycetota > Actinomycetes > Propionibacteriales > Nocardioidaceae > Nocardioides. The sequence continues at coordinate 27,250 of CAVWZR010000018.1, forward strand.
CGCCGTTGCCGATCGACATGACGGGCAGCACACCGTGCTTCGCCAGCTGGGCGACGAAGGCGTTCTCCGGGTCGTCCTGGACGCCGTCGTCCGAGCCCACCGACAGGTTGAGCATGTCGAAGTGGTCGCTGGTGTTGCCGTCCTGGTTCGGGTCCATGGCCCGATCGAGCCCCTCGATGACCAGGTTGGTCGAGCCCTCACACCCGAAGATCCGGAGGGAGTAGAGCTTGGCCCGAGGCGCCATGCCCGGGCCGACCCGCATCTTCATGAGCTTGTCGGCGTCGAGGTTCTGGTAGTTGCCGTCGAACGTCGCGCCGGCCTTCGTCACGCCGTAGCCGGCCGCGATGCCGGCCACGTGCGTGCCGTGCTCGTTGCAGTCCAGGGGATTCGCGTCCGGATGGGGGATCGGCTGGAAGTCCGGTGAGTCGGGGTCGGCCTGGTAGCTGTCACCAGCGAGGTCGTAGCCGCCGATGATCTTCTCCTTGCCGAGCTGCGGCAGGCCGGCGCGCCAGTCGGGGGAGGTGTCGTTCGCCAGCGCATCGTCGTACGCCGCTGTGGTGCCCGGACCGCCGAAGTCGGCGTGGGTGTAGTCGAGGCCGGTGTCGACGATCGCGACCCGGACGCCCTTGCCCGTGGACCCGGGGTTCTTCCAGGTCTGCAGCGCGTGCACCAGGTTGGCGGTATTGGCGTTCTCGACCGTCTTCGGGATGATCCGCGACACCTTGACGACGTCGGACCGCGAGGCCAGGGCCTTGACGCCGGCCAGGTCGGTGTTGACGGCGAAGCCGGGGATCAGGTTGGTCGTGGTGTAGAGCTTGATGGCCTTCGAGTCCGCGGTGTGGGCTGCGGCGAACGCCTGGTCGGCACCGTTGGTGATCACGGAGCGCTGGCTCAGGACCTTGCTGGCCACCGTGTGGCCACCGACCTGGGCCGCGTCGACGGCACCTTGGCCGCGTAGCTGCACGAAGTACGCCGCGCGATCCGGGGTGCTTCGGTCGATCCCCGCTGTCTTGCCCTGCCACGAGCTCGGCTTGAGCAGCGAGTGGGGCGGGGTCTTGGCGGTGAAGTGATGATTGGTGCTGGCCTGGGCGGCTGTGCCCCAGGCTGTTGCGACAGCTGTCGTAGCGGCGACTGCCGCCCACCCAGCTTTGCGTGTTCGTGCGCTCACGCAATCCACCTTTCGGGTTTCGGAGAGAACGGGTGATCTCTCCCTCGTGTGACCCGGGCGGAGAATGTGCCACGAGTCACACCAGGGGGGACCTTAGGCGCAGGGACCCCGAGATTGAAGAGTTGGGGTCGGATCGGCGGGGCCTGACCTGCCAATTGCCCGCCTCCGGGTGCAGGGTGGAGGCATGGCACCCAGCGAGATCCTGTCCTTCGCCGAGGTCGAGGCCGCCGGTCTCTCCGACTGGCGACAGCTGTTCGAGGCGCTGCGCACCCGGTTCGTCACCGGGAACTTCGAGACCGGTCTGCGACTGGTGAACCGCATCGGCGAGCTGGCCGAGGACGCCAACCATCATCCCGACGTCGACCTGCGCTATCCGCACGTGAACGTCACGCTCTGTAGCCACGACGTCTTCGGGGTGACCTCGCGCGACCTCGATCTCGCTCGGAAGATCAGTGCCGCGGCTGCCGAGCTCGGCGTGACCGCCGACCCCACGGCGACCGCGGTCGTCGAGATCGGGCTCGACACCTGGGACCACGTCGAGATCAAGCCGTTCTGGAAGGCCGTGCTCGGGATGGATGACCACCCGAAGGACGACATCGAGCTCCGCGACCTGAACGGGTCACAGCCGACGCTGTGGTTCCAGGAGACCGATCGACACGACGAGCCCCGGATGCGCTTCCACCTCGACATCCGGGTGCCTCCCGAGGTGGTCGACTCCCGCGTCGCGGCTGCCCTCGACGCGGGCGGGACGTTGGTCACCGACGAGTACGCCCCGCGGTTCTGGGTGTTGGCCGACCCCCACGGCAACAAGGTCTGCGTGACCACCGGCCGCGGCCGTGACTGAGGAACGAGCCCGATCACCGCAGCCGAGGTGAGACAGGCGTCCCAGCATGCGGGATGCCTGGCAGACTTGCTTGACGGTCGGGAACGCCGACGGGGACCGTGGGGCCATGCGCATCCAGGTCACGCAGCTGCTGGTACGCGCCCGACGCGCGGGTTGAGCCCAGGCTCGTCCACGCGTCACCCCTCGCCGTCCTCGGCCGAGGGGTTTTTTGTTCTCCGAATCAGCAGAGTCAGCAAAGTGAGCACAGAGAGCACGGCACGACCACACCGGTACGGCACAGACAGGACACGGTCATGACCCAGCAAGCGGGCGCGGCGATGACCGGCGCGCAGAGCTTGATCCGATCGTTGGAGGACGCCGGCACGCGGCACATCTTCGGCATCCCGGGCGGTGCGATCCTCCCGGCGTACGACCCGCTGATGGACTCCTCGATCCGGCACATCCTGGTACGACACGAGCAGGGCGCGGGCCACGCCGCGCAGGGGTACGCCGCCGCCACGGGTGGCGTCGGGGTGTGCATGGCGACCTCGGGTCCGGGGGCGACCAACCTGGTGACCCCGCTCGCCGATGCGTACATGGACTCCGTGCCGATCGTCGCGGTGACCGGCCAGGTCGGCGCGAGCGCCATCGGGACCGACGCGTTCCAAGAGGCGGACATCCGCGGGATCTCGATGCCGGTCACCAAGCACAACTTCCTGGTCACCGACCCCGACGAGATCCCACGCACCGTGGCCGAGGCCTTCCACATCGCGGCCACGGGGCGCCCGGGGCCCGTGCTGGTGGACATCGCGAAGTCCGCGCTGCAGTCGATGACCTCGGCCACGTGGCCCAGCGAGATCCACCTGCCGGGATACCGCCCGATCACCCGACCGCACGCCAAGCAGATCAAGGAGGCCGTGCGCCTCATCCTGGAGGCCAAGCGGCCGGTGCTGTACGTCGGTGGCGGCACGATCCGGTCGGGTGCGTCGCGGGAGCTGCTCGAGCTCGCGAACCTGACCGGCATCCCGGCGGTGACCACGCTGATGGCCCGGGGCGCGCTCCCCGACAGCCATCCGCAGCACCTCGGCATGCCCGGTATGCACGGCTCGGTGGCAGCCGTTGCCGGCCTCCAGCGCAGCGACCTGATCATCTCCCTGGGCGCCCGCTTCGACGACCGCGTGACCGGCAACCTCGACTCGTTCGCTCCGGGTGCGCTGGTGATCCATGCCGACATCGACCCGGCCGAGATCGGCAAGAACCGGATCACCGACGTGCCCATCGTCGGCGACTGCCGCGAGGTGATCGGCGACCTGATCACCCTGCTCCGGACCGAGCAGGCCGCCGGCCACACCGGCGACTACGAGCAGTGGGTCGACTACATCGTCGGGATCAAGAAGCGCTACCCGGTTGCCTACGACCGGCCGGCGGACGGCAGCCTCGCCCCGCAGTACGTGCTCGAGCGGCTCAGCGCGATCGCCGGTCCGGACACGATCTACACCGCGGGCGTCGGCCAGCACCAGATGTGGGCCGCGCACTACATCGACTTCGAGAAGCCCGGCACCTGGATCAACTCCGGTGGACTCGGCACGATGGGCTTCTCGGTGCCGGCCGCGATGGGAGCCAAGGTGGGGTGCCCGGATGCGACGGTGTGGTCGATCGACGGCGACGGCTGCTTCCAGATGACCAACCAGGAGCTGGCCACCTGCACCATCAACGACATCCCGATCAAGGTCGCGATCATCAACAACGAGTCGCTCGGGATGGTCCGCCAGTGGCAGACGCTGTTCTACAACGAGCGGTACTCCAACACCGACCTGGACAGCAAGCGGGTGCCCGACTTCGTCAAGCTCGCCGAGGCCTACGGCTGCGAGGGCCTGGCCTGCGACTCCCCGGACGAGGTGGATGCCACCATCGAGAAGGCGATGAAGATCGACGACCGTCCCGTCGTGGTGGACTTCCGCGTCCACCGCGACGCCATGGTGTGGCCGATGGTCGCCGCCGGCACCAGCAATGACGACATCAAGTACGCCCGGGACCTGGCACCGCAATTCGACGAAAACGACGTGTAACCCATGACCACACACACCCTGTCCGTGCTCGTGGAGAACAAGCCCGGTGTGCTGGCCCGCATCGCGGGACTGTTCAGCCGCCGCGGGTTCAACATCGAGTCGCTCGCCGTGGGGCCCACCGAGCACGACGAGATCTCGCGGATGACCATCGTGGTCAATGTCGAGGACTCTCCGCTGGAGCAGGTCACCAAGCAGCTGAACAAGCTGATCGAGGTGATCAAGATCGTCGAGCTCGACGGTCCCCTGTCGGTCAACCGTGAGCTCATGCTGGTCAAGGTCCGCGCCGACGCGGCCACCCGCGGCCAGGTGCTCGACGCCGTCCAGCTGTTCCGAGCCAAGGTCGTCGATGTGGCAACGGACGCGGTGACCATCGAGGTCATCGGCAACGCCGACAAGCTGGGCGACTTCCGCCGGGTGCTCGAACCCTTCGGGATCCGCGAGCTGGTCCAGTCCGGGATGGTCGCCATCGGCCGCGGCTCCCGCTCGATCAGCGAGCGCACCCCCCGTCCCATCGCCGTCCCCAACGTTGCGGGATCCTGACCGCACCACCCGACGAAGGAGAGCCCATCGTGGCCCAGATGTTCTACGACGACGACGCCGACCTGTCCGTGATCCAGGGCAAGAACGTCGCGGTGCTCGGATACGGAAGCCAGGGTCATGCGCACGCCCTCTCGCTGCGCGACTCCGGGGTCGACGTACGGGTCGGCCTCCTCGAGGGCTCGAAGTCCCGGGCCAAGGCCGAGGCCGAGGGCCTCCGGGTGCTGACTCCCTCGGAGGCGGTCGAGGAGTCCGACGTGATCGTGATCCTGGCGCCGGACCCGGCACAGCGGAAGCTGTACGCCGAGGCGATCGAGCCCAACATCACGCCGGGCGACACGTTGGTCTTCGGACACGGGTTCAACATCCGGTACGGCTACATCACACCGCCCGAGGGCGTCGACGTGATCATGATCGCGCCCAAGGGCCCCGGTCACCTGGTCCGGCGCGAGTACGTCGACGGCCGCGGCGTCCCCGTCCTGGTCGCCGTCGAGAAGGATGCGTCCGGCAAGGCTTGGGACGTCGCGCTGGCCTATGCCAAGGCCATCGGTGGGCTGCGCGCCGGCGGGATCCGGACGACGTTCACCGAGGAGACCGAGACCGACCTCTTCGGCGAGCAGGCCGTGCTGTGTGGCGGCGCCTCCCAGCTGGTGATGTACGGCTTCGAGGTGCTCACCGAGGCCGGCTATCAGCCGGAGGTGGCCTACTTCGAGTGCCTTCACGAGCTCAAGCTGATCGTCGACCTGATGTACGAGGGCGGCATCGCCAAGCAGCGCTGGTCGGTGTCCGACACCGCGGAGTACGGCGACTACGTCTCCGGACCGCTGGTGATCGACCCGCACGTGAAGGACAACATGCGAGCGGTGCTGACAGACATCCAGAACGGGTCGTTCGCCCAGCGGTTCATCGACGACCAGGACGCCGGGGGCCCGGAGTTCCAGACGCTGCGGACCAAGGGGGAGCAGCACCCGATCGAGCAGACCGGTCGCGAGCTGCGCAAGCTGATGGCCTGGGTGAAGTCGCACGACAGTGACTACGTGGAGGGCACGGCCACGCGCTGACCGAGATCCCGTGAGCTGACCCACGCCGGGGACACAGCACGGAGGTGGCGACCGGCCACCTCCGTGCCGCGCGCCCCCAGGCGCGACTCGGGCCTTGCCCGGGGTCGGCTCAGATGGGCATCGGTCCCGCGCCCGGTCTGCCGGTCACCAGGACCACCCGAAGTGCCGGGCGAGGATCACGACGAGACCCGTGAGCCCGAGCATCACGAGGATGCCGAGGGTCCAGGACACGACCTCGAGGGTGATCCGGCTGGCCCGGATCCGCTCGAACCTAGCCATGCGGATGAGCCGTCCGGTCGAGCGGGTTGAGCCTGCCGACCAACGCCTTCACCGAGTGCAAGCCACCGGAGGCCTCGCCGACCATGCACCCGCTGAGGGCGCCGAGGGCGATCCCCGGTGGACCACCGAAGATCGAGCCGGCGCGGGCCGCGGTCAGCACGCCACCCTCGAGCAGGATGCGCGCCGACAGATCGGTCGCCGCCACCACCCCACCACCCTCGAGGCCGCCCTTCGCGCAGGGGTTGACGAAGCGACGGATGAGCTCGCGCTGCCGCGCGTCGATGAACTTCGCGAACCAGTTCCACGGAGCGGCGCACGACGTGGTGCCCTGCAGGCAGAGATCGCCGTGAGCGGCCGGGACGGCCGATCCCGCGGCCGAGCGTGAGCGACGCAGCGGACGCCCGGGCTGATGTGGGGACCACAGCTCGCCGTGGACCGTGCGACCCCAGCAGTGGTGACGGTCGCAGTGTTGGGCCGAGATGCGCAGCCCGTGGAACCGCTTGGCCCGCAGGTGGCCGTGGACGTGCACCAACCGCCGGTAGCGGTAGTAGCCCACGATCCAGGTCTCGACGTGGGTGTGGTGGTTGGTGAGGTGGTGACCGAGGATCCGGTGCTTCGCCTTCGGCACGTGGTCGGCGTGCTGCGCGGTCGAGACCGCGGGAGTCAGCAGCGTGAGCACCAGCGCAGCCAGCACGACGACGACGGTGCGCGCCAGCGGCGCGCGTGGGGTGGAGAACATCGCAGGTCCTTTCCCGAGATGGACAGAACGTCGCCGTTACGCGAAGCATGCCATATCAAGATGGCCATGTATAGATGGTCAGTGAGCCTGTGGACGATCAGTCCGGCGCCTCGACCACCAGTCGCTGCAGGACCGCGAGCAGTCGGCGCGCCGACTCGAGGGTCGCGACCAGGCGTACGTCGCGGCCCTCTTCGCTCCGGACCTCCAGCCAGGTCAGGTCGGAGTGCGTCCGGCGGACCAGGCGGGCGACCACGGCGTCGGGCACGGCCAGGTCGTCGGGCTCGAGGGTCGGTTCGCCCACGACCACGGGGACTCGGCGAGCCCGGCCGAGGTGGTGCTGGTCGTCGGGGTGGACCCCGACCTCGTGGTCGCGTGTGCACCAGGCCGGGCACCCCCACGGAGCGTCGGCGTCATCGGTGTGGTCCTGCATCCTTCCCCCGTCCATCGGACCCCGTCAGGCACGCTAGAGGCGGTGTCCGACACCCGGACCAGCGTTCGGACCGGTTGTCCACAAGGGAGAGCCCGAGCCACCTGTGAATTGCCACATCAGTATGATCACGCGTCGCTGGTCCGCCGAGCACAATCGGGGCATGTCGAGGCAGCGCCGCGGAGAGCCGACCTGGGAAGAGTTCGGCCGGGAGATCGGGGTGCGGCTGCAGCGGGCTCGCGAGCGCCACGGGCTGAGCCAGGAACGAACCGCCCACCTGGCCGGCATCGCGTCGTACACCTACCAGAAGTTCGAGAAGGGTGAGTCGCGCCCCGGGTCGCCGCTCAACCCACGGCTGTCCACGCTCCTCGCCCTGTGCCGAGTGCTGGAGATGCGCCTCGAGGACCTGCTGCCCGACCCCCCGCCGTCGGCACCCCTGGAGCACTGATCGGCGCCCCGATGACCTACACCCACGGTCACGCCGAGAGCGTGCTGCGATCGCATCGCACCCGCACCGCCGCGAACAGCGCGGCGTACCTCCTGCCGCACCTCACGGCCACCGATCGGCTGCTCGACGTCGGCTCCGGGCCGGGCACGATCACCGCTGACCTGGCTCGCCAGGTCGGTGAGGTCGTGGCGGTCGAGATCACCGAGGAGGCGGCCGGCCTGACCCGTGTGGAGCTCGCGCGCCAAGGCTTCGGCCAGGTCGACGTCCAGGTTGGTGACGTCCACGCGCTGGGGTTCGACGACGGTGAGTTCGACGTCGTGCACGCCCACCAGGTGCTGCAGCACGTCGCCGATCCGGTCGGCGCCCTCGTGGAGATGGCTCGGGTGACCCGACCCGGTGGAGTGGTCGCAGTGAGGGACAGCGACTACGCCGCCTTCGCGTGGTACCCCGAGCTCCCCGCGCTCGACCGTTGGCTCGAGCTCTACCGCGCAGCCGCCCGAGCCAACGGCGGCGAGCCCGACGCGGGCCGCCGGCTGCTCGCCTGGGCGCACGCGGCGGGTCTCGACGACGTGGCGGCCAGCGGGAGCACGTGGTGCTTCGCCACGCCGGAGTCCAGGGCCGCCTGGGGTGAGATGTGGGCCGACCGGGTGACCGGATCGGCCATCGCCGAGCAGCTCGTGCGCGAGGGCAGGGCGACGCGGGACGACCTGCGCGAGCTCGCCGAGGGCTGGCTCGCCTGGGCCGCGCATCCCGACGGCTGGATCTCCGTCCCCCACGGGGAGCTGGTGATCACGATCCCGTGAGGCCGCGCTCCTCGAGCCGGACCAGCCGGGACCGGATGTCCTCGAGCACGGCCCGGATGGGAGCCGAGATCCCGCTGAACGTGAGGGTCTCGCGCGCGTACTCGTACGCCGACAACGCGGTCACCACACCCTGGAGGGCGCGCTCATGGGTCATCCCCATGTCGCGCAGGGTGCGCGCCGCGAGCTCGCTGCGCGCACCCGAGGTCAGCGCGAGCAGGAGATGCTCGGTGCCGACGTAGGAGTGCTCGAGCCCACGTGCCTGGTCGACGGCACGCTGCGCGACGGTCTCCAGCGCGTCGGCCCTGCCGCCGTCGTGCGCGCGTCCGCGCAGCTCGTCGACGACGTCCTCCGGAACGATGTCGGCCGCCGCGAGCACGGTGACGGCCAAGCCGTTGGACTCGACGACGGACGCCATCAGGTGGACCGTGCTCGGCTGCTCCCCGGCCGCCTCGGCCGCCTTCTCGGCATCGGCCAGCACGCCGTACGCACGTTTGGTGAAGCTGCGCGACAGGTCGGAGCCGAGGCCCTGGGGAGCGGGGGAGCCGGTCTGGCTGTGGGCCACCGCGTCGGCGAGAGCCTGCTGGCAGATCGCCGAGACCGGAATTCCCGACGCCTTCACCTCGGCGGCCAGGTCGTCGGGCAGGTAGACGTTGATCTTGGGTGTCATGGCACTCCTTCGTTCTATAACCCCATGATAACCCCAAGATCGCCACCGTCCGGAGTAGGTTAGGCAAACCTAAGTCGTCTGTCGTACAGTGATCGTCATGCTCGGCAACTACCTGATCGGTCTGCGTGAGGGCCTGGAGGCCTCGCTGGTCGTGACGATCCTGATCGCCTACCTGGTGAAGTCCGGACGCACCCATCTGCTGCCCCGCATCTGGGCCGGCGTGGGCTTCGCCGTGCTGGTCAGCCTCGGCTTCGGGGCCCTGCTGACCTACGGTCCCCGCGGGCTGACCTTCCAGGCTCAGGAGGCGATCGGCGGATTCCTGTCCATCGTCGCGGTGTGCTTCGTGACCTGGATGATCTTCTGGATGCGCCGCGCCGCACGGGGTCTGGCCGGCGACCTGCGCGGCCAGATCGACCACGCGGCAGAGGCCAGCCGGTGGTCGCTGGTGATCGTGGCGGCACTCGCGGTGGGCCGCGAGGGCCTCGAGACGGCGCTCTTCTTGTGGGCGGCCACCCAGACCGCCACCGGTGCGCACACGGTCTCGACGGTGCCGGCCTGGCAGCCGCTGACCGGAGCCGTGCTCGGCGTCGCGACCGCCGTGATCCTGGGATACCTCCTGTACCGGGGTGCGGTGAAGATCAACCTCACCAAGTTCTTCACCTGGACCGGTGCGTTCCTGATCGTGGTAGCAGCCGGTGTCCTCGGCTACGGCTTCCACGACCTGCAGGAGGCGGGCATCCTGCCCGGCCTCAACTCCCTGGCCTTCGACGTCTCGTCACACATCGACGAGGGCAGCTGGTACGGCGCTCTGCTCAAGGGGGTCTTCAACTTCTCGCCACAGACGACGTGGCTGCAGGCCGGAGTGTGGACGGCGTACCTCGTCATCACCATGACCGTGTTCCTCAGGGGCGTACGCCGCCCCGGTGCGTCGCAGACGCCGGCCTCTTCGCAGCCGCGCGACAAGCAGCGCGCCTGACTCGAACAGCACCCGACCAGCACTCGATCCGATCCGAAAGAGACCTCGATGCGCCTCGTCCTGCCGGTGGCCGCTCTCGCGACCATCCCGCTCCTGGCCGCCTGCACGTCCAACGCCACCGACTCGAGCGGCGCGGCCGGTGCCGGCGGCCCGATCGCCGTCACCTCGGCCGACGGCTCGTGCGACGTCTCGGCTGCGTCCGCACCCGCCGGCAACCTGACCTTCAACATCTCGAACGCCGGATCCAAGGTGACCGAGTTCTACCTCTACTCCGCCGACGGCAAGCGGATCGTCGGTGAGGTGGAGAACATCGGCCCCGGTCTCCAGGGCAAGCTGATCGTCACCGCCGAGCAAGGCACCTACCAGACCTCGTGCCGGCCCGGCATGGCCGGCAAGGGCATCCGCGCCGACTTCACGGTCACGAAGCCGCCGGCAGGTTCCCAGGCGCCGTCCGAGGACGCCGTGTTGATCAGCAAGGCGCAGAACGAGTACCGCGTGTGGGTGCAGCACCAGGCCGACCAGCTCGTGGCTCAGACGAAGCAGTTCGTGACGGCGTACGAGCAGGGGAAGGACGACCTGGCGCGCACGCTCTACCCGGAGGCGCGCTTCCACTGGGAGTCGATCGAGACCGTTGCGGAGTCGTTCGGCAACCTCGATCCGAAGACCGACGCTCGAGAGGCCGATCTGGCGAAGGGCCAGAAGTGGACCGGCTGGCACCGGATCGAGAAGGACCTCTGGCCGCAGCGGGCGAAGGACTACCAGCAGCTCGGCATGAAGCAGCGCGCGTTCTACGGCGGCGACCTGCTGAAGAACGTCACCACGGTGCGCGACCGCATCCGCTCCCTCACGTTCACCACCGACCAGATCGCCAACGGCTCATCGGGGCTGATGGAAGAGGTGGCGACCGGCAAGGTGACCGGCGAGGAGGAGTACTGGTCGCACACGGACCTGTGGGACTTCGCAGCCAACGTGAAGGGCTCCGAGGTGGGCTTCGAGGACGTCAAGCCGATCCTCGAGAAGCGCGACCCCGCTCTCGCCAAGACCTTGACCCAGCGGTTCGCCGACATCGACCGCCTGCTCGCGAAGCAGAAGGTGGGCGACGGCTACCGCCTGTACACCGACCTGAGCAAGGCTGAGGTCAAGGGCCTGGCGGACGCAGTCAACGCGCTGTCCGAGCCGCTCTCGCACCTGACCGCTGCCGTGCTTCCCTGAGGCCGGAGGAGGAGTGTCGATCCCCGAGCTCAACGTCTCGCGTCGCGGCCTGATCGGCGGCACTGCCGGAGTCGCCGGGGTCGCGGCCGGTTTCGCGGGCGGCGCCTGGTACGGCGACGGCCAGGCGTCCTCCGACGCGTCGTCGGCGGCCGCGCCCACGACGTACCCGTTCCGGGGAGAGCACCAGGCCGGCATCGTGACCCCCGCGCAGGACCGGCTCCACTTCGCGGCGTTCGACGTGACGACGCCGTCGCGTGCCCAGCTGGTCTCGTTGCTGAAGGCCTGGACGACCGCGGCCGAGCGGATGACCCAGGGGTTGCCGGCGGGGCCGGTCGGGCCCACCGACGGCGCACCTCTCGTGCCCCCCGACGACACGGGTGAGGCGATCGGGCTGTCTCCCGGTGGCCTGACGCTGACCTTCGGATTCGGCCCGGGGCTCTTCCGCGACTCAGACGGGCCGCGACAGGTTCGGCCTCGTCGACCGCCGGCCCGAGGCACTGCGGGACCTCCCGCACTTCTCCGGTGACCAGCTCGACCCGGCGAGGTCGCGGGGGGACATCTGCGTCCAGGCCTGCTCGGAGGATCCTCAGGTCGCCGTCCACGCGATCCGCAACCTCGCCCGCATCGGCTTCGGCACGGTCGCCGTCCGCTGGTCGCAGCTCGGCTTCGGGCGTACGTCGACCACCTCGACCTCGCAGTCCACCCCGCGCAACCTCTTCGGCTTCAAGGACGGGACGCTCAACGTCAAGGCGGAGCAGTCCGCCGATCTCACGAAGAACGTCTGGGTCGCCGCCGACGACGACCAGGCCTGGCTGGCTGGTGGCTCCTACCTGGTGGCCCGGCGCATCAACATGCACATCGAGACCTGGGACCGCCAGGGCCTGCTGCCCCAGGAGGACGTCATCGGCCGCACGAAGGGCAGCGGCGCCCCGCTCTCGGGCGGCACCGAGTTCACGCCCCTCGACCTCGAGGCCAAGGGCAGCGACGGTCCGCTCATCCCGGTCGACTCGCACGTGGCGGTCGTGAGCCCCGAGCGCAACGACGGCATGCGCATGCTCCGGCGGGGCTACAACTTCGTCGACGGCTCGAACGCCCTCGGCGGCCTCGATGCCGGCCTCTTCTTCATCGCCTACGTGCGCGACCCGCGCACCCACTTCATCCCGTTGCAGACCAAGATGGCGAGCAACGACGCGATGATGGAGTACCTCCAGTTCACCAGCTCCGCGGTCTTCGCCGTGCCCCCCGGGATGAAGCCCGGCGAGCACGTCGGACAGGCCCTCTTCACCTGACCAATACGCCGAGTCGGCGCAAAGAGGCATCGAAATCACGCCGAGTCGGCGCAAAGAGACATCGAATCGCGCCGAGTCGTCATATGACGACTCGGCGTCGGGGGTGCGGCGGGCGCGTGCGAGGCGGGCCGGGGAAGAATCGTCGGCATGGTCGACCGCTCGTACATCCGGGTCAAGGCGATGTCCTACCTGCCGAACGCCGCGGGGACGCATCACGCCGTCCTGCGCGGCCACGACCCGACGAGCGACCGGGTCTTCCACCGGTTGCTCGGCGGCAGCGTCGAGCTGGGGGAACGGTCGAGAACCGCGATCGTGCGCGAGATAGCGGAGGAGCTGAAGGCGACCTTGGTCGAGCCGGAGCTGCTCGGCGTCGTCGAGAACGTCTTCACCTTCGACGGCGAGGTGGGACACGAGATCGTCTTCGTGTACGCCGGACGGCTGGCCGAGGGCGACGTGGTCCCTCCCGAGGGCGGCTGGTACGACGACGTGGGGATCCCGATGTGGGTCGAGTGGCGTCCGATCGGTGCCCCGGTCGAGGGCGACGCCGACACGCTGCCTCTGTATCCGGACGGGCTCGGGACGCTGCTGCCTGTCGGGTAGAGTCGAGCGGGCACAGCGTCGTGCTCCCCTCTCCCTTCGCATCCGAGGACACGCTGCTGTGAGCAAGCCCGTCGTACTGATCGCCGAGGAGCTCAGCCCCGCCACGGTGGAGGCGCTCGGCCCCGACTTCGAGATCCGGCACTGCAACGGCGCCGACCGCGCCGAGCTCCTGTCCGCGATCGCCGAGGTCGACGCGATCCTGGTGCGGTCGGCGACCAAGGTGGATGCCGAGGCGCTGGCCGCCGCCAAGCACCTCAAGGTCGTGGCGCGGGCAGGTGTCGGCCTCGACAACGTCGACGTCCGCGCCGCCACCATGTCCGGCGTGATGGTCGTCAACGCTCCGACCTCCAACATCGTCAGCGCCGCCGAGCTGGCGATCGCCCTTCTCCTGGCTGCCGCCCGCCAGGTCAGCGTCGCCCACGCATCCCTACGCCGGGGCGAGTGGAAGCGCGCGCGGTTCACCGGCATCGAGCTGTTCGAGAAGACCCTCGGCATCGTCGGTCTCGGCCGGATCGGCGTCCTGGTCGCACAGCGCCTGACCGCCTTCGGGATGAACGTCATCGCCTACGACCCCTACGTCCAGGCCGGTCGCGCGGCCCAGATGGGCGTGCGTCTCGTCGACCTCGACACGCTGCTCGAGGAGTCCGACTTCGTCAGCGTCCACCTCCCGAAGACACCCGAGACGATCGGGCTGATCGGCGCCGACCAGCTCGCGAAGGCCAAGCCGACCATGGTGCTCGTCAACGCGGCCCGAGGCGGGATCGTCGACGAGGCCGCGCTGTACGCCGCCCTCAAGGAGGGCCGCATCGCCGCCGCCGGCATCGACGTCTACAGCCAGGAGCCCTGCACCGACAGCCCGCTCTTCGAGCTCGACAACGTCGTCGCGACGCCGCACCTCGGTGCCTCGACCGACGAGGCACAGGAGAAGGCCGGGATCGCCGTCGCGAAGTCGGTGGCACTCGCGTTGAGTGGTGAGCTCGTCCCCGACGCGGTCAACGTCCAGGGCGGCGTGATCGCCGAGGACGTCCGACCCGGCATCCCCCTCACCGAGAAGCTGGGCCGCATCTTCACCGCGCTGGCCGGCGAGGTCGCCCAGCAGATCGACGTCGAGGTCCGCGGCGAGATCACCGCGTACGACGTGAAGGTGCTCGAGCTGGCCGCGCTCAAGGGCGTCTTCACCGACGTCGTGGAGGACCCGGTGACCTACGTCAACGCGCCCCTGCTCGCGGCCGAGCGTGGCACCGCGGTCCGCCTCGTGGCCGAGTCGGAGAGCCCCGATCACCGCAACCTGATCACGATCCGAGGCACCCTCGCCGACGGATCACAGATATCGGTCAGCGGCACCCTCATCGGCATCGCGCAGCGCGAGCGGCTGGTCGCGGTCAACGACTTCCCGGTGGACCTCGAGCCCACCGATCACCTGGCGTTCCTCACCTACGCCGACCGCCCGGGCATGGTCGGCACCGTCGGGCGGATCCTCGGCGAGTGCAAGATCAACATCGCCGGCATGCAGGTCTCCCGCGACGGCAAGGGCGGCCACGCGCTGGTCGCGCTCTCGGTCGACTCGGCGATCCCCAGCGACGCCCTCGCCGAGATCGAGCAGGCCATCGACGCCACGTCGCTGCGCGCGGTCGACCTCGTCTGAGTCATCTACGCGACCATCACCCGCGCACGCCGCTCCGGTGCCTCACCGGTCGTGGTGCTGACGGCCTCCCACGCCTCGGCGAGTCGGTCCACGGCGTCGCGGAGCTCGGCCGCCGGCCGGGTGTAGGGGATCCGGACGAAGGAGTCGAACCCGCCGTCGACCCCGAACAGCGGACCGGGTGACACGACGACACCGCGGCGCTCCGCCTCGCTCGCCAGCGCCGACGCGCCTCCGCGTCGTACGCCGGCCGGCAGCTCGCACCACAGTGACAGCCCGCCACGGGGGAGCAGGAAGCGCCACTGCGGGAGCTTCTCGGTGGTCGCCTCGACCAGGGCGTCGCGCTGGGCGCGCAGGCGGGCGCGGTTGACGGTCCAGTGCTCCTCGCGGTGCTCGAGCAGGCGCGCCGTGACGAGCTGCTCGTACACCGGCGAACCGAGGTCCAGTGCCACGCGCGCCGCCACGAGTCGCTCGACCAGTCGGAGCGGCGAGCGGATCCAACCCACCCTCAGCCCGCCCCAGAGACTCTTGCTGGCACTGCCGAGGCTGATCGTGTCGGGAGCGAAGGAGGCGAACGGGCGCGGCATGCGCCCCGCCTCGAGGTCCAGCTGCGCGTGCGACTCGTCGACGACCGGCACCGTGTCGGTACGCCGCAGCAGGGCGGCGTACTGCTCGCGCTGTGCGTTGCCCATCAGGTTGCCGGTGGGGTTCTGGAAGTCCGGGATCAGGTAGGCGAGACGGGGACCCGCCTGCTTCGCGATCCGACCCACTGCGTCGAGATCCCAGCCGTCGACGTCCATCGGCACCGCCACGCGACGGGCGCCGGCGCGGGTGAGGGCGGCGTGGGCGTTCGGGTAGCCGGGTGACTCGACGAGCACGCGGTCGCGCGCGCCGACGAGTGCCTGCGCGACGATCATCAACGCCGAGAGGGCCCCCGGGACGACGAGGATCTGCGCGGGATCCGTGGGCAGCCCGCGGTCGTCGTACGTCGCCGCGATCGCCTCCTGGAGGGCCGGGAGCCCGGTGGGGAAGTAGCCGTGGCCGCCGAGATAGAGCGGGAGGTCGGTGGCGGCCTCGGCGTACGCGGCCGCGATGCCCGGGGGCGCGGACGGCGCGGCGCAGCTGAGGTCGACGACGTCGTCCCCGGTGGCGTGGGGGGTGAGGGTCCGGTCGAGGGCCTGCCGGCGTCCGCCCGGCACGCGGGTATAGGTGCCCGATCCCTGCCGCGCGACGGCGTACCCCGTCTCGACCAACGACGGCATAGGCCCGGGTGACCGTGGTCCGGGAGACCTTCAGGGCGACGCTCAGGTCGCGTTCGCTCGGCAGTCGCAGGTCGGCGTCGACGCGCCCGTCGCCGATCAGCAGTCGCAGCTCGTCGGCGAGGCCGGCGTACGCCGGGTTGCGGTCGAACTCGCCGGCCAGCGACGCCAGGCGCGCGGCGGCAATGGATCCCGTCATGCAGTCCACTCTCTCACAATTGGCTCTTGATGAGGAGGCCAATCTGACGCACGCTGGTGGGGTGACCACCACGACCGCCACGCCACCCCTCGTGCTGAGCGAGCTCGGCCCGATCGCGCAGCTGCGCGCGGGTCGGCTGGGTCGACGCCTCGTGCAGCTGTACGCCGGCCTGGTGCTCTACGGGTTCTCGATCGCCCTGATGGTGCGGTCCCACCTCGGCCTGGCGCCGTGGGACGTGCTCCACTCCGGACTGACCAAGCACTTCCCGATCGACATCGGACAAGCGCTGGTGATCGTCAGCTTCGTGGTGATGATCGCCTGGATCCCGCTGCGCGAGATGCCGGGGCTCGGCACGATCTCCAACGCGATCGTGATCGGCGTCTCGACGGACTTGTTCCTGGTGGTCCTGTCGCGTCCCGACGCGATGTCCGTACGCATCGTGTTGCTCGTGGCCGGCATCGTCCTGCAGGGGGTCGCCACGGCGGCGTACATCGGCGCTCAGTTCGGTCGCGGACCCCGCGACGGACTGATGACCGGACTGTCGCGGCGCAGCGGCCGGTCACTGCGGCTCGTGCGGACACTCATGGAGCTCGCGCTCGTGGTGATCGGTCTGCTGCTCGGTGGTGTCGCCGGCCTGGGCACGATCGTGTACGCCGTGTCGATCGGCCCGCTGAGCCAGGCGTTGCTCCCGCGTTCCTGGTGGCACCCGACAGGACGGACGTTTCGGATCGCGCGGAAGGTGGGGACGTAGGCGGGCGGGCGCCGGAACGGGTCTGGTTCGGGGGAGCCTTGGCGAGAGAGGTCCGCGCATGTCCGTCGACACCGCTCCGAGCTCAACCGGAAGGCAAGCGGCGCGACTTCGCGCTGAAGCGCGAAGTGGGGCTGATCGGCCTCATGTGGGCCTCGATGGGCTCCATCATCGGCTCCGGGTGGCTCTTCGGCGCGCAGGAGGGCCTGATCGCGGCCGGCCCGGCCGTGATCTTCGCCTGGCTGATCGGCGCGGTCTGCATGCTGGTGCTGGCTCTCGTGCACGCCGAGCTCGGCGCGATGTTCCCCGTCTCCGGCGGCACCGCGCGATTCCCGCACTACGCCTTCGGCGGCGCGGTCGGCGCGTCGTTCGGCTGGTTCTCGTGGCTCCAGGCCGCGACCGTGGCGCCGATCGAGGTCTCGGCGATGATCACCTACGCGCAGGAGAGTAGGGACTTCGCCCACAGCTGGGTGAAGCCCGAGACCGGTGTCCTGATCGACCACGGGCATCATCGTGGCCGTCATCCTGATGGCCGTCTTCGTGGCCGATCAACTTCCTCGGCGTGCGGGCTCCTGGCGACCACCAACAGCGCGCATGACGTGGTGGAAGGTGGCCGTCCCGTTGCTGGTCGATCCTGGTGCATGGCGTTCAACAACTTCGACACCGGAGAACTGCACGCGGCGGACGGCTTCGACGCCCGGCGGTGCTGAAGGGCGTGCTCGAGGCCGTCTCGACCGGCGGCATCATCTTCAGCTATCTCGGGTTCGAGCAGGCGGACCAGCTGGCCGGTGAGGCCAAGAACCCCAAGCGCGAGCCTTCCTCATCTCCACCGAACGCGTGTCCGCCTAGCGTTTGGTCGCGATCAGTGCCGAGGCATCAGGGGCCACCAGCACCTCGACCGCGGCGAACCGGTCGTCGCTGAGCCACTCCTCGCGCAGCGTGTCGACCCGTCCGGCGAAGACCGGCGGCCACACCTGGCACGGCGTGAAGTCGTCGAGGACGACGATGCCGCCGTCGTCCATCAGCTCGACCACCTTGTCGGGGCTCGACGCCGACGGCTTGCCCGAGTCGAGGAAGAGCAGGGAGAACGGCCCGCGGTCGAGCATGGTCGACCAGTCGGCGGCCAGCACCTCGACCTGGTCGTCGTCGTCGAAGATCTCGGCGGCAGCCTCGGCGAGAGCGGGGTCGAGCTCCGCGGTCAGGATCCGCGTGCCGGACCCTCGGACACCGGACCGCAGCCAGGCGGTGCCGACACCGCAGCCGGTGCCGAACTCCGCCATCGTGCCCTCACGCGTCGCGGCGAGGGTGGCGAGCAGCCGCCCGGTCTCGTTGCGACAGAACGCGGCGTAGCCCGCCCGGCGTGACACGTCGAACGCGCGGGTGACGATCTCCGGCAGCTCCGGGGGTGCGCTCATCCGTGGGTCCTGGACGGTTTCCTGACGGCTTTCCTCACGACGTCGAGTCTCTCATCTCGGTATCGTCGTCTCGCATCGTGAACTCCCACGCCTATCCGGCTGCGTCCCAGCGCGCGCCGTCGTACCGTGGTCACATCATGCGGAGCGTGTTCGTACTCATCGTGCGCCGCGGCGGGTCCTGACAGACGGGACCGACTCGCCGCGGAGTTCGGCGTTGCGCCCCAGGTCCTGTCACCCGATGAGCCGCTCCGCGGCGGATCCGCACAAGATCTCTCTCACCGCGTGATCCGCGACCCGAGCTCTTGATCTCGTTCGTGCGACCCACGACCGGATGCGCCGGCTCCGCCTCGCGGCGGCTCGTCTCCTTCATCCACCGGCACACCGAGCACCACACAGGAAGACGAGGAGCAGTTCCGTGTACGACATGTACCCCGACGACTGGGGTCCCGCGAACCACCAGCCCGAGAACCCGCACAACCAGCAGGCCATCCAGGCCTCACTCGACCTGCGGGACAACGGTGGCCGGTTCCCCGACGACAACTAACCTGCCGCCATGAGCTCCGCCGCCACGCCTGCTGACACGACCACCTCGATCCGGGTGGCCGTGATCGGTGGCGACGGGATCGGTCCGGAGGTGACCGCGGAGGCACTCAAGGTGCTCGAGGCCGCGGCACCGGTGAAGGTCGAGCAGACACGCTACGACCTCGGAGCGCAGCGCTACCTCGCCACGGGGGAGGTACTGCCCGACTCGGTGCTCGGCGAGATCCGCGAGCACGACGCCATCTTGTTGGGGGCGGTCGGTGGGAAGCCGGGCGATGCCCGGCTTCCGGCGGGCGTTCTCGAGCGCGGACTCCTGCTGCGGCTCCGCTTCGAGCTCGACCACTACGTCAACCTGCGTCCGTCTCGGCTGTATCCGGGTGTGCCCTCGCCGCTCGCCGACCCCGGTGAGGTCGACTTCGTCGTCGTCCGCGAAGGCACCGAGGGCCCCTACACGGGCAACGGCGGCCGCCTCCGTGCCGACACCCCGCACGAGGTCGCGACCGAGGTCAGCCTCAACACGGCGTACGGCGTGGAGCGGGTGGTGCGTGACGCGTTCGGGCGCGCCGCGCGGCGGCCGCGTCGCACGCTCACGCTCGTGCACAAGACGAACGTGCTGGTCCACGCGGGGACCCTGTGGTCACGCATCGTGGATGCCGTGGGGCAGGAGTTCCCCGAGGTGACCGTGGACTACCTGCACGTGGACGCCGCCACCATCTTCCTGGCCACCGACCCCGCCCGCTTCGACGTGATCGTGACCGACAACCTCTTCGGCGACATCCTCACCGACCTCGCCGCCGCCGTGACCGGCGGGATCGGCCTCGCCGCGTCGGGCAACATCAACCCCGAGCGCACCGCCCCCTCGATGTTCGAGCCGGTGCACGGCTCGGCGCCCGACATCGCCGGCCAGGGCGTCGCCGACCCCACGGCCGCGATCCTCTCCGCGGGTCTGCTGCTCGACCACCTCGGCCATCACGCCGCAGCCGCCGCTGTCGATGCCGCCGCCGTCGCCGACCTCGCCGACCGAGTACCCGGGGCCACCCGGCGTACGTCGGAGATCGGCGACGCGATCGCCGGGCACGTGGCCTGAGCTCGCAGACGTCTCATCGGGCTTCCCCCGCCTGAGCGGGGGAAACCCAGGCCCCAGATGACTTTCGACAGGTGGACTAACGTGCGTCACATGGAGATCAGCACCACCCTCACGACGGAGCCCGTCGCCGACGAGCGCCTGGCAGAGATCCTGGCGAGCCCGGGCTTCGGCTCCTTCTTCACCGACCACATGTACGCGGTCCGGTGGAACCCCGGTGACGGCTGGCACGACGCCGAGATCACGCCGTACGGACCGCTGACCCTCGACCCGGCGACCGCGGTCTTCCACTACGCCCAGGAGATCTTCGAGGGCCTCAAGGCCTACCGTCACGACGACGGCAGCATCTGGGCCTTCCGCCCCGACGCGAACGCCGAGCGGATGCAACGCTCGAGCCGACGACTGGCTCTTCCCGAGCTGCCCGTCGGCGACTTCGTGCAGGCCGTCGAGGAGCTGGTGCGCGTCGATCGGCGCTGGGTGCCGGAGAGCGCCGGGGAGAAGAGCCTCTACCTGCGTCCGTTCATGATCGCCACCGACCGGTTCCTGGGCGTGCGGCCCGCCGAGCACGTCACCTTCCTGGTGATCGCGAGCCCGGCCGGCGCCTACTTCAAGCGCGGCCCGATGCCCGTCACCCTGTGGCTCACCACCGACTACACGCGGGCCGGTCGCGGCGGCATGGGAGCGGCCAAGACCGGCGGCAACTACGCCTCGTCGCTCGTGGCGCAGCAGGAGGCCACCTCGCACGGGTGCGACCAGGTCGTCTTCCTCGACAGCCAGGAGCTCACCTACGTCGAGGAGCTCGGCGGCATGAACATGTACTTCGTGTACGCCGACGGCCACATCGTCACGCCGGAGCTCGGCACGATCCTCGAGGGCATCACCCGCGACAGCATCATCGAGCTCGCGGGGAAGATGGGACACCAGGTCGAGGAGCGGCGGATCTCGATCGACGAGTGGCGCGACGGTGTCATCAGCGGTGAGATCACCGAGGTCTTCGCCTGCGGCACCGCGGCCGTCGTGACCCCCGTGGGGTCCCTCAAGTGGGACGGTGGCGAGACGCCTGAGGTCGCCCAGGCGGGCGAGGTCACGATGGCGGTCCGGCAGGCGCTGGTCGACATCCAGTACGGCCGCGCCGACGACATCTTCGGCTGGATGCGCCGGATCTGCTGACGGCCGCGGTCGTCGCGAGCTCCCACCGTCGGAAAAAGTTGTGCAAGTCATCGAACTGGCGGCCTCGTCCGCGCATCCGACCATGCGACCCAGGTGACGTTCCGGAGAGAGGGGTTCTCGCATGTCGACGGTGTCGAGACGCGGTCTGTTGCAGTCCGCAGGCGGGATCGGCCTCGCCGCCCTGGCGGGCGCGCCGTCCCCTCACGCGTTGGCTGCGCTGGGCGCAGGGGTGTCCTCCGGCAGCGATCCGGTGTTCACCTTCGTGTCGATGCCGGACTTCATCAACGGTGACGTGGCCGACCTCTCGGTCCTCCCGAACTGGGACCACGGCGCCAACTCGGTGAACGACTACTGGCGACGGGCCATCGACCGATGCCTCGGGTTCGTCGGCGACCACCGACCCGATGCCGTCTTCCTGGCCGGTGACCTGGTGGAGGGGCGCTGGAACATCGACTCGGACCACCGCCAGCTGTTCGGGCCGGTCAGCCAAGGCACCGATGCCGAGAGCATCGCCCTGTGCGAGTCCGCGATCCGGACCGCCGGGGACGTGCACTACTCCTTCGCCGCCGACCAGTTCGCCAGCCGTGGGCTGACTCTCTACCCGGCCATCGGCGACCACGAGATCCTCGACGACCGCGCCGGCCCGCTCAACCAGCGCTGGAAGCCGGGTGGCCGGACCGGCGGCCGGCCGGACAACCGCTATCACCTGGTGCCGCAGGCCAAGCAGGTGTGGGCCGACCACTTCACGATGCCGGGCGGGGTCCCGCGGTTCGCGCGCCGGCCGATCGGGTCGGCGGCCGAGTCGACGTCGTACGCCGTCTCGTTCGCGGACCAGGTCACGTTGATCACCGTCGACATGTTCACGAAACGGCCGAGTGGGGTGCGGCTCGGTGTGTTCGAGGGTCAGCTCCACTGGCTCAAGCACGAGATCCGGAGGGCCAAGCGCCGAGGACACGTGGTGATCGTCCAGGGCCACATCCCCGTCATGACGCCCACGCGCTGGATCGCCTCCGGGCGCCTCCATGTTCCCGAGGGACGGTCCTCGGCGTTCTACCGCGTCCTCGATCGCGAGGGCGCCGACCTCTTCCTGTGCGGTGAGGTGCACGACTCGACCGTGATCCAGCACGGCCGGCACGCGCCGGTACAGATCAGTCACGGGTGTGTCTTCCGGCTGGCGTTCAGCTACCTGGTCGGCCGCGTGTACGCGAGCGGGAAGACGCGCCTGGACCTCTTCGAGGTGCCGGTCACCGAGGCCAGTGTCGAGGAGGAGCTGTGGTGCTCCGACGTGAAGAAGCGCCAGCGCACCTACATCCAGTACGGCGATCCCATCCATCGCGGCATGCTCACGATGCACGACCGCCGCATCCACCAGCGCACGGCCAAGCTCGGGAAGTACGACCCCTTCTCCGACCCCTACGCGCTCGTCGCGGATCTCGGGACCACCCTGGTCTGAGGAGGGGTTCGGCGTTTCTGGCGAACGCCGACCATCCGCCTGGCACGATGTTGACATTCCAGTCGCCAGGGCCGCGTTCGGGACGGCCACGGGGGAAAGAGGAACCATGCCGACTCGGCGCGCAGTGCTCCGTGGGCTCGGTGGAGCAGGTCTGGCCGCCGCTGTCTCCGGCGTCCCCGCGTCGTCCGTCGTCGCCCTCGGTGGCGGGTCGAAGGACCCGGTCTTCACCTTCGCCTCCCTGCCCGACTTCTTCAACGGAGACGTCGCCGACCTCAGGGTCCTGCCGACCTGGGACGGCGGCGCCAACTCCGTCAACCCGTACTGGTTGGACGCCATCGACCACTGCCTCGGCGCGGTGGCGGCGCATCGGCCGGACGCCGTGTTCGTCGCCGGCGACGCCGTCGAGGCCCACTGGAACATCGACAGCGAGGGCCGAGAGCTGTTCGGACCGGTCAGCCCCGGGCATCGACTCGGAGAGCCTGGAGATGTGCCGCTCGGCGGTCACGTCCGCGGGCGGACGTCCACTACGACTTCTATGCCGACCTGTTCTCGTCGCGCGGGCTGACCCTCTACCCGGCGATCGGCGACCACGAGCTTCTCGACGACCGCTCCGGCGAGCTCAACGACCGTTGGAGCCCGAGCGGCTTCCACAAGGGCGTCCCGGACAACCGGTACTACCTGGTCGATCACTGCAAGAGCGTCTGGGCGGACCGCTTCACCCGGCCGAACGGCGTGCGCGACGTACGACCGCCGGCCCGGTCGGTACGGCGGCCGAGTGGACGGCGTACGCCGTGTCCTTCGCCGACGCGCTGACGCTGATCACCGTCGACATGTTCATGCTGCACGACGCGGGCGTCCGGCTCGGTGTCTTCCACGGACAGCTCCGCTGGCTGACCGACGAGATCCGCCGCGCCAAGCGCCGCGGACACGTGGTCGTGGTGCAGGGCCACATCCCGATGATGATGCCGACGCGGCACTTCAACTCGGGCCGGCTCCATCTTCCCGAGGGCCGACGGTCCACGTTCTACCGGACCCTCGACCGCGAGGGCGTCGACCTCTTCCTGTGCGGTGAGGTGCACGACTCGACGGCCGTCCAGCACGGACGACGCGCGCCCTTGCAGATCAGCCACGGCTGCATCTTCCAGGACGCCTTCCCGTTCCTGGTGGGACGGCTCTACGACGACGGCCGGCTCGTGCTCGACCTGTACGAGGCGCTCGTCTCCGAGGCGGGCGACGAGGCGGGGCTCTGGTCGTGCGACGCGCAACCACCACCAGCGCACCTATCTGCGCTACGGCGATCCGCGCCACCGTGGCCAGATCGTGCAGCGCCACGGAGAGGTGCTGAGGGCGACCGGCAAGCTCGGCGCCTACCACCCACGGAACGACCCCTTCTCCTTCGAGGTGCCGGGCGACCTCGGCACCACGATCGTCTCGGACTGGTGACGGAGTCTGAGAGCCCTGCCGGATCCGCTGGTCGCGTGCGACCGGCCGGTACCGTGAGCAGCGTGTCCGTCCAGCCGTCCAGCGCGCGCACCGTGGGCGACTACACCCTGCTGGCACTGCTCGGTGAGGGCGGCATGGGTGTCGTCCACCTGGCCCGCAAGGGCGATGGTCCGCGCGTCGCGCTGAAGGTGCTCCGGCCGCACATCGTGGGGGACGACGAGGCGCGCCGGCGCCTCGCCCGCGAGGTGAGCTCGCTGGAACGCATCCGCAGCCGCTGGATCGCCGAGATCGTCGACGCGGACCCGTGGGCGTCGACGCCGTACGTCGCCACGCGCTACGTGCCCGGGCTGAGCCTGCACGACCACGTGCCGCAGGAGGGGCCGATCACCGGGGGAGACCTGCACTGGTTCGCCCGCTGCCTGGCGGAGGGCGTGGCCAGCGTGCACGCCGTCGGCGTGCTCCACCGGGACGTGAAGCCGTCCAACGTCCTCCTCGAGGGACGCACGCCGATCCTCATCGACTTCGGCCTGGCCCGGGTCGCCGACGACCCGAAGCTGACCCACACCGGGTGGCTCCTCGGGACGCCCGGCTACCTCGCGCCCGAGATCCTGTACGGCGACGACGCCACGACCGCCTCCGACGTGCACTCGTGGGCCTCGACGGTGGCGTTCGCCGGCACCGGCCATCCGCCGTTCGGCCGCGGGCCGTCGGTGGCGATCATGGACCGGGTCCGGCGCGGCGAGCACGACATCGCGGGTCTGCCGGACGACCTTCGCGCCGTCGTCGCGGCCGCTCTGGACCCCGACCCCGAGCGCCGTCCGACCCTGCCGGAGATCATCCGCCGGCTCGGCGGCGACCCGGCGACCGCGCCACGTCCGGCGCCCGTCGAGGACGACCCGTTCACCCTGCCTCTCGCCCTCGCCGCCCAGGCCGACAGCGCGGCTTCGACGCGGGTCAGCGAGGGGCTGGCCGCCGATCCGGGCACCCTGCCCTACCCGGAGGACTTCGAGGACGATCCCGACGACCTGCCGGTGGACCTCGAGCCGGTGCCCAGCCGGGAGAGCGCGTCGCTGGTGCTCCGCCGCGGGCTCTCGATGCTCGCGCTCGGACTGGTCATGGGGGCCGCGACGTCCGCCTGGCCCTACGCGACGCTCGCGCTCATGCTGATCGGCTCGTGGCTGCTGCGCACCTGCACCCTGACGGTCACCGCTCACGGCGACCGTCGGCGCCTGCGCGGCGCGCGATGGTACGACGTGCTGGTGGCGCCGCTCTCGGCGCCGTGGTACCTCGTGGCGGCCGTTCCCGGTGCCCTGCTGCTCGGCACCTGGGCGCTCGGGGTCGGGATCGCCGGCGTGCTCCTCTGCTACGCCGCCGGGCTCTCCGCCGCGTTCACGCTCTTCATCGGGGGGCTGTGCGTCGAAGTGGGTCTGTGGGTCGGTCCGGGCGCCGCGCACGTGCGCTGGCCGGTGCGGGTGGTCGCCCACGCGGTGGCGCTGCGGACCGGTCGGTGGGCGGTGATCACGGTCGTGGCGGTCGCCTGCGCCGGTTTCATGGGTCAGCAGGCATCCCTCGACGTCGACTGGTCGCCGTTCGGTCGGCCACCGCTCGTAGGCCACTGACGCCCCTCGGACTAGTCGAACGGGACTAGAGGGTCTGCCTAGGCGGTCTTCGCGTCTGGCGGACACGGGGTCGCCTCTTCCCTACGCTTTTCCTGTCGAGCTCTTCTGGGGGAAGAGCATCCATCTCATGGGGGATCACTCAATGCCGTATGTCCAAGACACATCCGAAACGCCGATGGTGGGTCGCCGCGCGCTCGCTCGGGGTGCCGCATGGAGTGTGCCCGTCGTCGCGCTCGCCGTGGCCGCCCCTGCATCGGCTGCCACGTCCGGCTGCCACGTCCTGTCGGGCAAGCTCGACTGGGACCTGTTCGCCCAGGGCAGCAGCCAGCTGAACAAGGTTCTCGTCACCACGATCAGTGGAGTGACGGTCACGATCACGGTGACCGGCGACTACGCGGCCAACAACGGCGTCGTCACCTCGACCTCGACCGGTGGCCAGTCGAAGGTGATGCGGTTCTACGACCAGGAGAACAAGACCAACACCAGCCAGACCATCCTGATCACCTTCAGCAAGCAGGTGCAGAACGTCTCGTTCTCGCTGCTCGATGTCGACTCGCAGACCGCGCGCACGACCAATGCCTACGAGGACCTCGTCGTCGTGAACACGCCCGGTTGGACCGGCGTGAAGCACAGCAACGTCAAGGGCTCCGGCACCGCGGCCGACCCCTACCGGGGCAAGACGACCAACAGCCCGACGGACGGCACCAGCAACACCAGCAACGTCGACCTGACGTGGCCGGGCAAGCTGAGCGCCGTCAGCTTCAAGTACGCCCAGGACGGCAAGGTCAACGGCGGTCCCTTCATCGGGATCTCCGACATCTTCTTCCAGACCGTCTGCTGACCCCCCGGCCCGGTCGGTCGGATCGTGAGATCCACCGACCGGGCCGCCCCGGTCGTGTCACGATGGTGACGTGAAGAGCACCACCATCATCATCACCTAGCGCGTCGGTCATCACCGACGCGCAGACCTCTCGTCCCGACGGGGGGTCTTTTTGTTTCTCCGACACGACCAGCACGAGCAACCAGGACGGCCCCCGATGGACACCCAGATCGATCTCCAGGGCGACTTCCACGTGTACGACACCACGTTGCGCGACGGCGCCCAGCAGGAAGGCCTGAACCTCTCGGTCGCCGACAAGCTGACGATCGCGCGGCAGCTGGACGAGCTCGGAGTCGGGTTCATCGAGGGTGGCTGGCCAGGATCCAACCCGAAGGACACCGAGTTCTTCGCCCGGGCCCGGGACGAGCTCGACCTGACGCATGCACGTCTCGCGGCGTTCGGCGCGACGAGGCGAGCCGGCGTACCTGCGGCGGACGACCCGCTGGTCGCGGCCCTGCGCGACAGCGGAGCCTCGGTGGTGACCCTGGTCGCCAAGTCACACGCGCGGCACGTGGAGCTGGCCCTGCGGACGACGCTCGAGGAGAACCTCGCGATGGTGCGCGACACGGTGGGCCACCTGGTCGAATCCGGGCAACAGGTCTTCCTGGACGCCGAGCACTTCTTCGACGGCTACCGGGCCGATCGCGACTACGCGCTCGAGGTGCTGCGGACGGCGTTCGACGCCGGCGCGGACGTGGTGGCGCTCTGCGACACCAACGGCGGCATGCTCCCCGCCTGGGTCGCCGACGTCGTCGACGACGTCGTCTCGCTGACCGCCGGGACGCCCGGCCGGGTCGGCATCCACTGCCACAACGACACCGGCTGTGCGGTGGCCAACACGTTGGCCGCGGTCGAGGCCGGGGCGACCCATGTGCAGGGCACGATCAACGGGTACGGCGAGCGCACCGGCAACGCCGATCTCGTCTCCGTCGTCGCCAACCTCGAGCTCAAGCTCGCGCGTCCGGTCCTCCCCGACGGGATGCTGGCCGAGGCGACTCGGATCGCCCATGCGGTCGCCGAGGTCACCAACGTGCCGCCGGCCTCGCGTCAGCCGTACGTCGGGGCGTCGGCCTTCGCGCACAAGGCCGGACTGCATGCGAGCGCGATCAAGGTGGACCCGAACCTCTACCAGCACATGGACCCGGTCGGGGTCGGCAACGTCATGCGACTCCTGGTCAGCGACATGGCCGGCCGCGCGTCGATCGAGCTCAAGGGCCGCGAGCTCGGCTACGACCTGTCCGGAGACCGGGACCTGATCGACCGGGTGACGGCGCGGGTGAAGGAGCTGGAGTCCCACGGCTACACCTTCGAAGCAGCCGACGCGTCGTTCGAGCTGCTCCTGGCCGAGGAGGCGGACGGCCGTCGCCCGTCGTACCTCACGGTCGAGTCCTGGCGCGTCATCACCGAGACGCTGACCCATGCACAACCGGGAGAGGACGCGGTCTCAGAGGCGACCGTCAAGCTGGTCGCCGAGGGCGTGAGGTACGTCGAGACCGGCGAAGGCAACGGTCCGGTCAACGCGCTCGACCAGGCGCTGCGGCAGGCGCTCGTGCGCGCGTTCCCCGAGGTCGCGAAGTTCCAGCTGATCGACTACAAGGTGCGCATCCTCGACCCCTCCATGCCGGGTGGCCACGGCACCGATGCGGTCACGCGGGTCCTCATCGAGACCACCGACGGCGAGTCCTCCTGGGTCACCGTCGGCGTCGGCCCCAACGTGATCGAGGCGTCCTGGGAGGCGCTCCTCGACGGCCTCACCTTCGGCCTCCGGCGGCACCATCAGTCCCCGCCTCGATAGCTCGCAGCACTCCGCACCTGGATCCGGCCGGATGAGGTGCGTACTGCTGCGAAGTATCCACACGGGGCGGATAGCGTCGGGCGGGTGAGCGAGCTCCACGACCTGACCGCGCTGGAGCAGGGTGACGCCGTACGCCGCGGCGAGGTGTCGCCGCGCGACCTCGCCGAGCACTACGCCGCACGCGCCGACGACGTGGGCGCCTTCGTCACCCGCACCACCGAGCTCGCCCTCGCCCGGGCCGACGCCCTGCTGCCGGTGCCCGAGGGCGCCGGGCCGTTGTACGGCGTGCCGACCGCGATCAAGGACCTCAACCTCACCGCGGGGGTCCGCACGACGTTCGGCTCCGCGGCGTACGCCGACTTCGTCCCCGACGTGTCCGACGGGGTCACCCTGTCGATCGAGGCGGCGGGGCTGGTCAGCCTCGGCAAGACGAACACCCCGGAGTTCGGCTCGCCCTGCTACACCGAGCCCGAGGTCGCGCCCCCGGCGGTGACCCCGTGGGACCGCACGCGGATGGCGGGCGGGTCGTCGGGTGGCGCCGCCGCCGCCGTCGCGGCGGGTCTCGTGCCGGTTGCGCAAGGGTCCGACGGCGGTGGCTCGATCCGCATCCCGGCGTCGTGCTGCGGGCTCGTCGGCCTGAAGCCGACCCGTGGACGGATCAGCGGCTGGCCGATGTACGGCGAGGTCACCGGGCTTGCCACCGGAGGATCGCTCGCGCGGACGGTGCGTGACGCCGCCGCTCTGCTCGACGTACTGGCCGGTCGTCGCGCCGGGGACCCGTCGTGGGCACCGCCGCCCGGCGCGACGTTCCGCTCCGCCTGCGACCGGGACCCCGGGCGCCTCCGGATCGCGCGCTTCGCCGAGCCGGTCATCGCCGAGGCCGACGTCGACCCCGAGTGCTTGCGGGCGTGGGACGACGCATCTGCTCTGCTGCGGTCGCTCGGCCACGAGGTCGAGGACATCGCGGTGCCGATGCCGCGCGATGCGGTGCCGACGTTCGAGATCTGCTGGGCCGTGCTGACGGCGCTGTCGCCGGTGACGCCCGAGCAGGAGGCGCTGCTCCGGCCGCTGACCCGGTGGCTCGGCGACTGGGGCCGGCGGGTCTCCGGGCCGGACTTCGGCCTGGCCCTCGGCGCGATGCGCAGGTACGCGGCCGACTGCCTCACCACCCTGGCGCCGTACGACGCCGTGCTCACCCCGACCCTCGCCGTACCGCCGCTCCCGGTCGGTGCCCTCCGCGACGACGACGACCCGGCCGCGGACTTCGAGGCCCAGAAGGCCTTCACGCCGTGGACCTCGGCGTGGAACGTCACCGGGATGCCGGCCGTGTCGCTGCCTCTGCACTGGACACCGTCCGGTCTGCCGGTCGGGGTGATGCTCGCGGCCCGTCCCGCCGAGGAGGAGCTGCTGCTGTCGTTGGCGGCGCAGGTCGAGTCCGCGGCTCCGTGGCTCGACCGGCACCCACCCGGCTGGTGAGTCGGACCCGGATGGCTCGGACCGGTTGCTCGGACCCGGTTGGCTCGGACCCGGAGGACTCAGACTTCGAAGGTGCCGCCGGAGCGCCAGTAGACGCTGTCCTCGCGGGTCAGGAACCCGTTCTCCACGAGGTAGCGCCGCAGGGCTGCGAAGTCGGGGTGGAAGCGCTGGAGCATCTGGTTCACCTCGGCCTCGGGGTAGGTCCGGCCCGGCTCGAACACCTGGGCGAGGTGGTCGAGGACCACGGTGAGCTTGGAGAGCTTGGTGGGGATGGTCCGCAGGCGGCCGTCGGCGTCGAGGAAGTTCGACAGCACCCACTCGTCCATGGCTCCCACCGTAGTCGCGGAGCACTGCACGGCTGTCAGCTTTTCGATGACAGCTCTGCAGTGGTCAGTGGGTGTCGGTAGGAGGCCTGTCGCCCCGCGTCACGGCTCCTGCCATCGGGCCTCCATCCCGCCGCGCGGTAGAACGCGTCACCCCTCGGGTAGTCCGCGAGGGTCCAGAGCACGGCCGACCCGAAGCGTGCGGCTCGCAACCCGTCGAGCGCATCGACCATGAGGGCGCGACCGATGCCTTCGCGCCAGTGGTCGGGAACCACGGCGATCGTGTCGAGCTCGCCGAGCGTGGGGTCGACCGGGTCGCGACTCGGTCCGGTGCCGGCGAAGCCGACGACCATGTCGTGAGCCGTCGCTGCCCGCCAGCGCACCGGGGCGCTCGAGAGGTCGCGTCGCCACCGTGCGATCTCACCCTCGGTCAGTCCCCGAGGCGGCAGGTGGGCGGCGAATCCGGCGTTCCAGGACTCGACGTAGACCCGGGCGATGTCCTCCGCATCGTCCGGCGTCGCGTCTCGGAGGGACACGGTCACGAAGCACCGTCCCCGGCGTGGAGCAGTCGTTCGCACGCCTCGACCATCCGCTGCCTCAGCGGCGCGGCGCGCTCCGCGAACCCGCGCTGGTGTGCGGCGTACTCCTGTTTTCCCTCCGGCGTCTCGATCGCGATCGGCGTCCACGGCGTTCCGCCCGGGTCGAGCACGGTGCCGGACAGGTCGTACGGCGCAGCGCGCATGTCGATCACGCGGACGTCCCAGGCGAGCTCGAAGCAGTCGGCGACCAGGTCGGACCCGAGCAGGGGCCAGAGCCGGAACGCGTGCTTGTAGAGATCCATCGTCGCGTGCAGGCATCCCGCCTGCTCGTACGACGCTCGGTCGCCCGCTCCGGGCCGGAGCTGGTTGAGCGGAGCCGCGGACGGCGTGAAGAAGCGGTACGCGTCGAAGTGTGAGCAGGCGATGCGGTGCGACTCGACGACCTCGTCGGTGCCGGTCGGGCCGAGTCGGAGTGGCTTCGGATGACGGGTGTCACCGGCCCGGTGCACCATCGCCCACTCGTGCAGGCCGAAACAGGAGAAGGTCGCAGGCCGTCCGGCGGTTGCGCGGAGCAGCTCCAGGGTCGACTCGACCAGAGCGCCCCGCCGAGCCAGCAGCTCCACTGAGCCGGACCCCGGCCACCCCGGCTCCCAGTCGAGGAGCTTGGCGGGCGAGAAGGAGTAGTAGGTGAACAGGAAGTCGTGCACGGGGTGCGCGACCCCGGCCCGCCGCCGAGCGAGGTGCGGCTCGACGTACGCCGCGAGCCGCGCCCGATGAGCCGCATCGGTGGTTGAGGAGCGAGCTCGTCATCGGTGGTTGAGGAGCGAGCTCGTGCGAGCGTCGTCGGTGGTTGAGGAGCGAGCTCTGCGAGCGTCTCGAAACCACCCGCTCGGCGCCGGATCGCGTCGTGGCGACGTTCCGGGAAGAACTGCATCCTCGTTCATCTCGGTCTCCGTCGTCGCTTCGCTCCGTCGGAGCTCTCGGGAGCGAGCTCTGCGAGCGTCTCGAAACCACCCCTCGGTCTCAGTCACCAAGGTCCACCACCGCACCCCCAGCTCCGCGAGCATCACGGCAGCCTGCAGGTCGATCCGGGTCTCGCTCAGCGTCGCCGCGGCCAGGTCGACGCGGTCGAGCGAGGCTCGGCGCAGGTCGGCCCGGGTGAGGTCCGCGTCCCGGAGAGTCGCCCCGTCCAGCCGTGCAGAGCCGAGGGCTGCCCCGGTCAGGTCCGCCATCGACAGGTCGGCCTCACGCAGGTCCACGCCCGTGAGGTCGACGCCCGTCAGGTCGGCGCCGCGCAGCGTGACAGACCCCCAGGCCCCGCCCACCACGGTGATCGGGCGCAGCGTGCACTCGGCGAACACCGAGCCGGTGAGCTTGCAGCCCTCGAGCGTCGCGGTGAAGAAGCTCGTACGCCGGAAGTCGCACCCGACGAACGCGGTCGCGTGGTGGGTCGAGGCGTTGAACCGAGAGGTGTGGAACGTGCAGCCCTCGAAGGTCGTGCCGTTCGTCGTCGCCTCGGTCAGGTCGACGTCGCTGAAGACGCAGTCCACGAAGCGCACCGCGCCGATCTCCTCGGCGTACCAGTCCTCCTCGCGGAACGTCTGTCCCTCGGCACCGCTCTGGAGGACGTCGTTCACCCTCCTCACCCTAGGTTCCGGTGAGCTCCGTGAGGACCGCCCGCACGGATGAGGGAGGGTCGGGGTGCGCTCGATAGGCTCCGGTGCGTGCGCATCGCGAGGTTCACCACCGACGACGACCCGGCGTACGGCGTGGTCAGCGGCGACCTGGACGAGTACGGCCAGCCCGCCGAGGACAGCGTCGTCGTCGAGCTGTCCGGTGACCCGTTGTACGCCGGCGTGCAGCCGACGCAGACCGAGCACCGGCTGTCGGACGTGCGCCTGCTCGCACCCGTGATCCCGCGCAGCAAGGTCGTCGCCGTCGGCCGCAACTACGCCGCGCACGCCGCGGAGCTGGGCAACGACGTACCCGAGGAACCGCTGATCTTCCTCAAGCCGAACACCGCCGTGATCGGCCCGGGCGACCAGGTCTTCTACCCGCCGCAGAGTGAGCGGGTCGACTACGAGGGGGAGCTCGCCGTCGTCATCGGCAGGATCTGCCGCGACGTGCCGGCCGAGCAGGCGACCGACGTGATCTTCGGCTACACGATCGCCAACGACGTCACCGCGCGCGATCTGCAGAAGAAGGACGGGCAGTGGTCGCGAGCCAAGGGCTTCGACTCGTTCTGTCCGCTCGGACCGTGGATCGAGAACGACCTCGATCCCCAGACGTTCGCCGACGGCGTCAGCATCCAGACCCACCTGAACGGTGACCTGGTGCAGGACGGATCGACCAAGGACCTGATCTTCGACATCCCCACGCTGATCGCCTACATCAGCAGCGTGATGACGCTGCTCCCCGGAGATGTCATCCTCACCGGCACGCCCGAGGGCATCGGCCCGATGCAGCCGGGTGACGAGGTCGAGGTGTCCATCGGCGGTCTCGGTGCCCTGACCAACACGGTGGTGAAGAGATGACCGATCCGGTCCTCGACGACCTGAGTCCGGCGGACGTGCGCGTCCGATTCGCTCCGAGCCCGACCGGCGACCTCCACGTCGGCAACGTGCGCAGCGCGCTGTTCAACTGGGCGTTCGCACGTCACTACGGCGGCACCCTGGTGCTCCGCATCGAGGACACCGACCTCGCTCGCAACACGCTCGAGGGCTACCGCTCGATCATCGACTCGCTGAACTGGCTCGGCATCGACTGGGACGAGGGCCCCGAGGTCGGCGGCGACAACGGCCCCTACCGGCAGTCCGAGCGTCTGCCGATCTACGCCGAGGTCGCACGGACGCTGCGCGAGGAGCGCGCGGCGTACGACTGCTACTGCACCAACGACGAGGTCGAGGCGCGTCGCAAGGCCAGCGGCTCGAAGATGCAGGGGTACGACGGCTTCTGCCGCGACCTCGACCCCGACCAGCTCGCCGTGTGGCAGGCCGAGGGCCGGCTGCCGGTGCTCCGGTTCCGGATGCCCGCCGACCCCATCGTGTGGGACGACCTGGTGCGCGGCGAGGTGACCTTCCTCCCCGAGAACGTCCCGGACTTCGCGATCCTGCGCGCCAACGGCGACCCGCTCTACACGCTCGTCAACCCGCTCGACGACGCGATGATGGGCATCACGCACGTGCTGCGTGGCGAGGACCTGTTGTCGTCGACGCCGCGTCAGATCCCCCTGTACCAGACCCTCCAGCGGCTCGGTGTCGGCAACGGCCCGCCGAGGTTCGGCCACCTGCCGATGGTGATGGGGGAGGGCAACCGCAAGCTCTCCAAGCGCGACCCGGGCTCCGGGCTCCTCGAGTACGTCGACCGCGGCTTCCTGCCCGAGGGGCTGCTCAACTACCTCGCGCTGCTCGGCTGGGGGATCGCGGAGGACCGCGACGTCTTCACGATGCAGGAGATGGCCGAGGTGTTCGACGTACGCCGGGTCAACCCGAGCCCCGCCCGCTTCGACATGAAGAAGCTCGAGGCGATCAACAGCGCGCACATGCGCCGGATCTCGCTGCCCGACATGACCGAGCGCGTGATCCCGTTCCTCTACGAGGCGGGATACGTCGACGAGCCGATCACCGACGACCAGCGGCAGCTGCTCGTCTCCGCGATGCCGCTCGTGCACGAGCGGATCAACACGTTGTCCGAGGCGGTGCCGATGCTCGGCTTCCTGTTCGTCGACGAGGAGTCGTTCGCGCCGACCGATGAGATCGACGAGGGCGGGCGTGAGGTCGTGCAGGCGTCTCACGCCGCGCTCGCGGAGCTCGACTCCTGGACCACCGAGGCGATCGAGGGCGCCTTGCGCACGGCGCTGGTCGACGGCTTGGGTCTCAAGCCGCGCAGCGCCTTCGGCCCGGTCCGGATCGCCGTCACCGGGAGCCGGGTCAGTCCGCCGTTGTTCGAGTCGCTGGAGCTGCTGGGTCGCGAGCGATCGCTCGCGCGACTCCAAGCGGCCCTGGCATGACGGCCGGGGCGGGCGGGGTGGGCGCCCCGACGGCCCCGGAGGGACTCCCGTACCACCGCATCCACGAAGCCGGCAGACCCGGTCGATGGCGACCGATCTGTGGCTTCCTGCTGATGCTGCTCGGCTTCGTGGCCATCGGCGCGGTGGTCGCGACCGCGGTGTTCGCACTGGTCTATGCGGTCACCGGGCAGGGCATGGTCGACGTGGCGCGGCTCGCCGATCTCGAGCACCCCACTCCCGCCGGCCTGGCCTTCCTGAACGTCGCGTTGGCGACGTTCATCCCCTTGGCCATGGTCGGCGAGCGCTACCTGCACGGCATCCCTCCGCGCTGGCTGGCGTCGGTGCGACCCCGCCTCCGCTGGCGCTACCTCCTGGCCTGTCTGGCGATCTCGGTCGTCGCGTTGATCGCCACCCTGATCGTGGGCTCCGTCGTGCCATCGACCGACTCCGACGTGAGCAGCACGGCCAACTCCTTCGACACGACCACGTTCCACTACCTGCTGGTGATCCTGCTGCTGACGCCGTTCCAGGCGGCCGGCGAGGAGTACCTCTTCCGTGGCTACCTCACGCAGGCCGTGGGCGGTCTCTTCCGGAAGACCTGGGTCGCGGTCCTGGTCCCGGCGTTCCTCTTCGGACTGGCCCACGGCCTCGGTCAGAGCCCCCCGGTGTTCTTCGACCGGTTCGCGTTCGGCATCGTCGCCGGGATCCTCGTGATCCGCACCGGTGGGCTCGAGGCCGGCATCGCGATGCACGTGCTCAACAACTTCCTGGCGTACGGCCTCGCCCTCGCGTTCGGCGACATGGCCACGACGTTGAACCCCACCGGGAGCAACTGGTGGAACATCCCGGTGACCCTCACCCAGTCCCTCGTCTACCTCGCCCTCGCGGTGCTGTTGGCCAGGCGAATGGGCCTCTCGACCACCACCCGCGCGCGCGTTTTGGAGGCCCCGACGAGCCGCGTGTAAGGTTTCCCGGCGGTCGGCCGAGAGCCCGCGAGAGGCGCTTCGCACAGTGCTTCGGAGTCGCGAAAGGCCGTCATCCATTGGGGTATGGTGTAATTGGCAGCACGACTGGTTCTGGTCCAGTTAGTCTAGGTTCGAGTCCTAGTACCCCAGCGAGAGTCCCGGCTCCGGCCGGGTATTTCGAGACACGACCTCCGCCCCTCGCTTCGCTCGGACCGGGTCGCCCTCAATCTTCTCGCTCTTCGTTCCGCCCTCGCGAGCTCGGCCGGAAGCGCTCGGAATTTTGTAGGTCAGAGGGGCTTCGATAAAGTCCGTCTTCGCGTGATTCCACGTGCTCGCCCCCGTTGTGTAGTGGCCTAGCACGCCGCCCTCTCAAGGCGGTAGCGCCGGTTCGAATCCGGTCGGGGGTACCACCTCATCAGTGGTTGAGGAGGTCGCTCTGCGACCGGCTCCCGGTGGTTGAGGAGGTCGCTCTGCGACCGGCTCCCGGTGGTTGAGGAGGTCGCTCTGCGACCGTCTCGAAACCACCGCCGGTTACTCTCGGCGATGTCCATCCTGACGGAAGGTGTTCGCGTGCGTCGTCGTCTCGTGGCCATGGTGTCCGTGGCCGCTCTCGTGCCTGTGGGGGCAGCGGTTGCGTACGTCGGCTCCCGGGCCCACGGCGGAGACGAGGTGCTGCGAGCTCCTTCGGCGGCTCAGCAGGGCTCGCATCGAGGAGACCAGTCCGCTGGGTCCGGACATCGGCGTCGCGCCAGCAAGCTGCTGGTCTTCGTGGTCGAGAACCATTCGCTGACCCAGATGCAGCAGCAGATGCCCTGGACCTATCGGCTGGCGCAACGCTTCGGCTACGCCACCCGGTACCAGGCGATCAGGCATCCGTCGTTGCCCAACTACCTGGCCATTGCCGGCGGTTCGACCTTCGGGGTCGCGGATGACGATGCTCCTCGAGCACACCCGCTGGGCGGGCATTCCGTGTTCGGACTCGCCCTGCACGCGGGGCTCTCGGCCCACGTGTACGCCGAGGACATGCCGGAGCCGTGCGCCTTGACCTCGTCGGGCGACTACGCCGTCAAGCACAACCCGTGGCCGTACTTCGTGCATGAACGACGCGCCTGCCAGAAGCGAGACGTGTCCATGGCCGGGTTCCGGGGCGACGTCCGGCACGGCCGGCTGCCGGCCGCCGGCATGGTGATCCCGAACCTGTGCAACGACGCCCATGACTGCAGCTTGGCGACCGCCGACGCCTGGCTGAAGGCGAAGGTCGGGCTGGCGATGTCCGGGAGTGACTTCAAGGACGGGCGCCTCGCGATCGTCGTCACCGCCGACGAGGACGACGGATCACAGGGCAACAAGGTCCTGACGCTCGTCGTGCAACGCGGCGTCCACCAGGTGGTGACGCACCGGCAGTTCACCCACTATTCGCTGTGCCGCCTCTACACCCAGATCCTGGGCGTTGACCCGCTCCGCGAGGCCGCTCACGCCCCCTCGATGGTCAAGGCGTTCGGGCTCCGGTTGCGTCGTTCCTGAAGGCAGACCTCCCCGGACGTCGCCCCTCGGTCAGGCCCTAGGATCCGGGTCATGTCCTCCACCGCGCTCGTTCCGTCACTGGTCCGTCCGAGCAACCGCAGCGTCGCGCTGGTTGCCGACGCAGTCCTCGTCGCTATCGGCGTCGCGCTGATCGCGGCCTCGGCCCAGTTCTCGATCCACCTGCCGCACACACCCGTCCCGATCACCGGCCAGACGTTCGCCGTGCTGCTCGTCGGCGGTGCGTACGGCTCCTTGCGGGCCACCACCACCTTGGCGGGGTACCTCCTCGTGGGTGGCCTGGGTTTCGGTGTCTTCGAGGGTGGTCGGTCCGGGTGGGACTTCGTTCAGCTCTCGTCCGCGACCGGGGGCTACCTGGTCGGGATGCTGGTCGCTGCCGCGTTGGTCGGCTGGCTGGCCGACCGCGGGTGGGACCGGGACTGGGTCCGCTCGTTCCCGGCGATGATCCTGGGCAACGTCGTGATCTATGCGTTCGGCGCGACCTGGCTCGCCCACGCACTCCACGTCGACGCTCAGGCCGCGTGGGACCTGGGAGTCAAGAACTTCCTGGTCGGCGACGCGCTCAAGATCCTGCTCGCCGCCGGACTGCTTCCCGGCGCCTGGTGGGTCGTCGACAAGATCCGCCGCTGATCCAGGGTCGCAACACGGCCGAACGGCCGTGTCCGATTCCCGCCAGAGACTGTCGGTGCCGTCGGTCATGATGGGGGCATGACGTCCGACGACGTCGCCGATGCACCTCGACCTCGAGTCGTGCTACCGCGCCCTGAAGAGCCGTGACCGCAGGTTCGACGGCGTGTTCTACACCGCGGTCCGCACGACCGGCATCTACTGCCGCCCGTCCTGCCCGGCGCGCACCCCGGCGTTCCACAACGTCACGTTCCACCCGACGGCCGCGGCCGCCCAGGCGGCGGGCTACCGCGCGTGCAAGCGCTGCCTTCCCGACGCGACTCCGGGTAGCCCCGACTGGGACGTCGCGGCCGATGTCGCGGGCCGGGCCATGCGGCTGATCGGCGACGGGGTCGTCGACCGCGAGGGTGTCGACGGCCTCGCCCAACGTGTCGGCTACACGACCCGTCACCTGTCTCGCATCCTCACCCAGGAGCTCGGTGCCGGCCCGCTCGCCCTGGCGCGCGCGAAGCGCGCGCAGACCGCGCGCACCCTCCTGGAGAGCACCGACCTCGGTGCCGCCGACGTCGCGTTCGCCGCGGGCTTCAGCAGCGTCCGTCAGTTCAACGAGACGATCCGCGAGGTGTACGCCGCGACCCCGACCCGGCTCCGTGGCGGTCGTGGCACGGGCGGACAGGGTGGCACCATCCAGCTCCGGCTGGCCGTGCGCACGCCGTTCGCCGGCCGTCCGCTGCTGGCGTTCCTGGCGACCCGGGCGGTGCCGGGCGTCGAGGTCACCACCGACACGACGTACGCCCGCACCCTGCGCCTCCCCCATGGCACGGGCACGGTCGAGCTCGAGCTCACCGACCACAGCGCCGAGGGCGCCACCGGTTTCGTGCCCGCGACGTTCCGGCTCACCGACCTGCGTGACCTCGCGTCCGCGGTCGAGCGTGCGCGCCGCCTGCTCGACGCCGACTGCGACCCCGTGGCGATCAGTGACGCCTTCGCGGGCGACCCGATCCTCGGGAGGCTCGTGCGTGAGCTTCCCGGACTACGAGTGCCCGGTCACGTCGACGGCGACGAGCTCGCGGTCCGGGCCGTGCTCGGACAGCAGGTCACGGTGGCGGCGGCCCGCACCGCGGCCGGCCGGCTCACCGAGCAGTACGGCGAGCCCCTGGCCGACCCGCAGGGTGGCCTCACCCATGTCTTCCCCACGGCGGCCCGGCTGGCCGAGCTCGACCCGGACGACCTTCCCATGCCGCGGTCACGCGGTCGCGGGCTCGTGGCGCTGTGTCGGTCGTTGGCGGGGGGAGACCTCCGTCTCGACCGCGGCGCCGACCGTGACGACGTACGCCGCGACCTGCTCGCGATCCCCGGCATCGGACCCTGGACGGCCGACTACATCGCTCTGCGCGCGCTCGGCCATCCCGACGTCTTCCTGCCCACCGACATCGGCATCCGCGACGCGTTGCGTCAGCTCGGGCGTGACCCGGCGGAGGCCGACGACCTGGCCGAGAGGTGGCGGCCCTGGCGCTCCTACGCCCAGCTGCATCTCTGGCAGACCCTCTCCATGCCCTCGAAAGGAAACTGACATGTACACCGTGATGCCCTCACCGATCGGCGACCTGCGCATCGTCGAGCACGACGACGCGATCACCGCCATCGAGTTCTCGCCGTTTCGTGACCACGACGGCCGCCCCCGCGGCGACCGCGACGACACCCATCCGGTGCTGGCCGAGTGCGTGCGTCAGCTGACGGCCTACTTCGACCGCGACCTCAAGGAGTTCGACCTCCCGCTCGACCCGTCCGGGAGCGACTTCCAGCGTTCCGTCTGGGGACAGCTGCTCGAGATCGGTTACGGCGACACCGCGTCGTACGGCGAGGTCGCGAAGCGGCTCGGCAAGACCAACGCCGCCTCACGAGCGGTCGGCCTGGCCAACGGCAGCAACCCGATCCCGATCGTCATCCCGTGTCACCGGGTGATCGGCGCCGACGGCACCCTCACCGGGTACGCCGGTGGCATCGAGCGCAAGCAGGCCCTGTTGGAGATCGAGCAGGACGCCCTGTTCTGACCGCCCCTCACCCGAGCAGGTGAGGATCAGGCGGGCAGCGCGGAGCCGTCTCACTACCCCGTTGCCCGGGTCAGCCGCCGCAACGGCTACTCCGCGGCCGCCCGGCGCAACGACTCCGACAAGCGCTCGGCGGCGGCGACCACGGCCGGGGCGTGCATGCGCCCCGGCTGACGGGACAGGCGCTCGAGAGGGCCGCTGACGGACACGGCGGCGACGATCTTCCCCGACGGCGAGCGCACGGGAGCGGAGACCGAGGCAACACCCTGCTCGCGCTCGCCGACCGACTGCGCCCAGCCGCGTCGGCGGATGCCCGACAGCGCGGCGGCCGAGAACGCGGCGTTCTGCAGTCCGCGGTGGATGCGTTCGGCGTCCTCCCAGGCGAGGAGCACCTGGGCCGCCGAACCGGCCCGCATGGTGAGCTGAGAGCCGACCGGGATCGTGTCGCGCAGCCCCGACGGGCGCTCGGCGGCGGCGACGCAGACGCGGTAGTCGCCCTGACGCCGCCACAGCTGTGACGACTCACCGGTGATGTCGCGCAGCCGCGCCAGCACGGGTCCGGCCGTCGCGAGCAGACGGTCCTCACCGGCCGCCACCGAGAGCTCCGCCAACCGGGGGCCGAGGACGAAGCGGCCCTGCAGGTCACGGGCCACGAGCCGGTGGTGCTCGAGCGCTACGGCGAGCCGGTGCGCCGTCGGCCGGGCGAGGCCGGTCGAGGTGACCAGGCCGGCCAAGGTGGCCGGCCCCGCCTCGAGAGCGGTGAGCACGAGGGCCGCTTTGTCGAGCACGCCCACGCCGCTAGTGGTGTCCATATGGCAATATTGCCGTCTCAGATCATGGGACGCAAGGTTACCGTGGAGACGCACGCCGCGACGTCGCGAGGAGGATTCCGCATGGGCAGGACCCTGGCCGAGAAGGTCTGGGACGAGCACGTCGTCCGGGCGGCCCCACCAGGTAGCAGCGAGCCGGACCTCCTGTACATCGACCTGCACCTGATCCACGAGGTCACCTCGCCCCAGGCGTTCGACGGGCTGCGCCTGGCCGGTAGGCCGGTACGCCGGCCGGACCTGACCATCGCCACCGAGGACCACAACGTCCCCACCCTCGACTGGGACAAGCCGATCCAGGACCCGGTCAGCCGGACCCAGGTCGAGACGTTGCGGCGGAACGCCGAGGAGTTCGGCGTCCGGCTCCACCCGCTCGGCGACCTCGACC
Organism: uncultured Actinomycetota bacterium; assembly: GCA_963759515.1. Classification (GTDB taxonomy): domain Bacteria; phylum Actinomycetota; class Actinomycetes; order Propionibacteriales; family Nocardioidaceae; genus Nocardioides. Next base: position 68,342 of record CAVWZR010000018.1, read on the forward strand.
AGGGGATCGTCCACATCATCGGTCCCCAGCTCGGGCTCACGCAGCCCGGGATGACCATCGTCTGCGGCGACTCGCACACCTCCACCCACGGCGCCTTCGGCGCACTCGCGTTCGGCATCGGCACGTCCGAGGTCGAGCACGTGCTCGCGACGCAGACTCTGCCCCAGGCACGGCCGAAGACGATGGCGGTCACCGTCACGGGCGTGCTGCCCGCGGGCGTCACCGCCAAGGACCTCGTGCTCACGCTGATCGCGCACACCGGCACCGGTGGCGGTCAGGGGTACGTCGTGGAGTACCGCGGACCCGCCATCGAGGCGCTCTCGATGGAGGCTCGGATGACGCTCTGCAACATGAGCATCGAGTGGGGCGCCAAGGCCGGTCTCGTCGCTCCCGACCAGACGACCTTCGACTATCTCGAGGGCCGGGCCGAGGCTCCGACGGGAGCGGACTGGGACGCGGCCCTCGCGCACTGGAAGACGCTGGTCACCGACGACGACGCGGCGTACGACCACGAGATCGAGCTCGACGCGAGCACGATGGCCCCGTTCGTCACCTGGGGCACGAACCCCGGCCAGGGCGTACCGCTGTCGGCGTCGGTGCCCGAGCCGGACTCCTTCGCCGAGGAGGGTGACCGCGTGGGTGCGCGGAAGGCACTCGAGTACATGGGTCTGGAGGGCGGCACCCTCATGCGCGACATCCAGGTCGACACGGTCTTCGTCGGCTCGTGCACGAACGGCCGGATCGAGGACCTCCGCACGGCCGCCGAGATCGTGCGTGGTCGGCGGGTCGCCGACGGCACCCGGCTGCTCGTCGTACCCGGCTCCGTGCGGGTGCGCCTGCAGGCCGAGGACGAGGGGCTCGACGTGATCTTCAAGGAAGCCGGCGGTGAGTGGCGAGGTGCCGGTTGCTCCATGTGCCTCGGGATGAACCCCGACCAGCTCGCACCGCAGGAGCGGAGTGCTTCGACGTCCAACCGCAACTTCGAGGGCCGGCAGGGCAAGGGCGGACGCACCCACCTGGTGTCGGTCCCCGTCGCGGCAGCGACGGCGATCCGCGGCACATTGAGCTCACCCGCCGACCTGAGTGAGCTCTGAGATGGACGCGTTCACGAGCCACACCGGAGTCGGCGTCCCGCTCCGTCGCAGCAACGTCGACACCGACCAGATCATCCCGGCGGTCTATCTCAAGCGCGTGACGCGCACCGGCTTCGCCGACGGACTCTTCGCGGCGTGGCGCAACGACCCGTCGTTCGTGATCAACCAGAAGCCGTACGACGCCGGCACGGTGCTCGTCGCCGGACCCGACTTCGGCACCGGATCGTCGCGCGAGCACGCGGTGTGGGCACTGCAGGACCACGGCTTCAAGGTCGTGATCGCGCCGCGCTTCGGCGACATCTTCCGTGGCAACTCCGGCAAGGCCGGACTGCTCACGGCGCAGGTCGACGACAAGGTCGTGCTGCGGTTGTGGGACCTGTTGGAGGCCGAGCCCGGCACGACGATCACCGTCGACCTCAGAGAGCGAACCGTGCGCGCGGGTGACGGTCCCGATGCCGTCGAGGACTCCTTCGACATCGACGACTACACGCGTTGGCGCCTCCTCGAGGGTCTCGACGACATCTCTTTGACGTTGGCGCACGAGTCCGACATCGCGGCGTACGAAGCCGGTCGGCCGAGCTGGAAGCCTGCCACGCTCTGAGTCCCGGCGTACCTCGCAATGTCGAGAATCGCCAGCAATACAAGGGAAATCTCATCAGTACGCGATGACGGCGTTCGGTGCCGAACACCGCCGACGACGTCTCACACATCGTTGTCAGTGGCGTGGTTGAGCCGGATTCGCTTCTGAAAAAACATTCGACAGACCCGGCGTGGTGATTGTGACGAACGGCGTGAATACCTAGCGTTCGTCGGGAAGCCGGGCAAAAGGGCCGGCCCACATCGTTCATTGGAAGGGAAGCCGTGAACAAGTCACAGCTGATCGACGCGCTCTCCGCGCGATTCGAGGGGAACCGAAAGCAGGCGCAGCACGCGCTGGAATCCGTACTGGACACGATCACGCGCGAGGTCGCCAGGGGCGAGAAGGTCGCCATCACGGGCTTCGGCTCGTTCAAGAAGATCGACCGGAAGGCACGCATGGTCCGCAACCCGCAGACCGGCGAGCAGATCCACGCGAAGGCGACGTCGGTGCCGAAGTTCACCGCCGGTGCCGACCTCAAGAACGTCGTGTCCGGTGCCAAGGCCCTGCCGAAGCTGACGCTGGCCGCGTCGAGGTCGACGGCGAAGAAGGCGACCGCGTCGGCGAAGAAGGCCGCCAAGAAGACGACGGCGAAGAAGGCGACCGCGAAGAAGACCGCCAAGAAGGCAACCAAGAAGGCGGCTCCGGCCAAGAAGGCAACGGCCAAGAAGGCGACGAAGAAGGCGCCTGCCAAGAAGGCCGCCAAGCGCGCGCCGGCGAAGAAGGCCGCGAAGAAGACTGCCGCGAAGAAGAGCACGGCGCGGAAGACCACGGCCAAGAAGACGGCCAAGAAGGCTCCGGCTCGCAAGGCCGCCGCCAAGAAGACCGCCAAGCGCGCGCCGGCGAAGAAGGCCGCGAAGAAGACTGCCGCGAAGAAGAGCACGGCGCGGAAGACCACGGCCAAGAAGACGGCCAAGAAGGCTCCGGCCCGCAAGGCCGCCGCCAAGAAGACCGCGAAGAAGACCGCCAAGCGCACGGCGAAGAAGCGCTGATCCACACCACGCACGAAGGGGCCGCCGGACACCGGCGGCCCTTTCGTCGTTCTCAGGCGAGCAGCGCGAGCCGCGTGTGCGCGCCCGGTCCGAGGGCGACGGCGGCGGCCAACCCCTCCGCGTCGTCGACGTCACGTCGTAGAGAGGGAAGGTCGCCCTCGATCTCGCGAGCACCCGCGTCGAGATGCGCCTTCCGTGATGCCGGGCCGAACCGCGGGGCGAAGTCCTCGACGAGAGCGGTGTAGAGCGTCGTGCCGACACCGTCGCCGTCGGCGACGAACGCCGGCGTCGTCGCCGCACGGGCGTCGCTCAGCGCCGCGTCCAGGTCCGCGCGGGTGGAGTGAGGGCAGGTCGGCGCACACCGCGACCGGTCGCGCATCCGGCCAACGCCGATGCGCCTCGGCTGCCGCGAGCCGCAAGGACTCGTTGAGGTCGTCGGCCACGCCGTCGGGGATGGTGGCGCAGCCGGCAGCACGCAGATCGTCGGCGAACCGCGCATCATCGGTCACCGCCAGCACTGCGCTGACCCCCTCGGCCGCGAGGCAGGCGCGCGCGGTATCGAGTGCGAACGCGGCGGCCAGCGCCCGACGGCGGACCGGGTCCACCTCCAGGCGTGACTTGCCACGTGCCGGAGGCTTCACCGGCAGCAGGACGACGTACGACGCGGTCATCGAGGCGATCCTGTCAGGCGCTGGCACGTCACCGTCGTCCGGTCGGTCGTCGTCGGTGACCCAGGTCGGGTCCTAGTAGCCTGACCCGGACACCGGCGTTGGTGCCGGGGCGACCAGGGAATCGTTCGAGTGCCACGACGGGAGGACCATCGTGACGGTGCGACCGGTACGACCCCTCCAGCAGAAGCGAGGCTGGGCGTTCAACCTCGCCGTGCCGGTGCTCAAGCCCATGTTGTTCGCCACGACCAAGCGCACGTGGATCGACGGCGAGAAGATCCCGGCGACGGGCGGGTGCATCCTGGTCTTCAACCATGTCTCGCACGTCGACCCGCTGACGGCGGCGCACCTGGTCTACGACCACGGTCGGATGCCGCGCTATCTCGCGAAGTCGGGCCTCTTCAAGAACCGCGCGCTCTCCTCCTTCCTCACCGCGGCGGGCCAGATCCCGGTCGAGCGGCTCACCCGCAACGCCAAGGGCGCCTTCGACGCCGCCGTCGCCGCCGTGAACGCCGGTGAGTGCGTCGTGGTCTACCCCGAGGGCACGCTCACCCGCGACCCGGATCTGTGGCCGATGTCCGGGAAGTCCGGCGCCGCCCGCATCGCGCTCGAGACCGGCTGTCCCGTGATCCCGGTCGGGCAGTGGGGCGCCCACGACCTGCTCTACCCCTACTCGAAGAAGCCGCACCTGTTCCCGCGCACGCAGATCACGATGAAGGTCGGTGATCCGGTGCCGCTGGAGGACCTGCGCGAGAAGCCACGCACCAACGACGTCGTCAACGAGGCGACCCGTCGGATCATGGCGTCGCTCACCGACCTGGTGGCCGAGCTCCGTCACGAGGAGGCGCCGGCCGAGCCGTTCGACCCGCGCAGGTCGGGGGTACGGCAGACCGGCAACCCGAACAAGTCGGAGAAGAGGTCGAAGGGCGCATGACGCAGGTCTCGGTGCTGGGTGCCGGTTCGTGGGGGACGGCGTTCTCCCTCGTCCTGGCCGACGCCGGCAACGACGTGACGTTGTGGGCGCGACGCGAAGAGGTCTGCGAGACCATCAACCAGCGGCGCGAGAACACCGACTACCTCCCTGGGGTCGAGCTGCCGCCGACGGTCTCCGCCACCCACGACACCGAGAAGGCGCTGGCCGGCGCCGACGTCGTCGTCTTCGCCGTGCCGTCGCAGACGTTCCGCGCCAACCTCGAGCAGTGGGCGCCGTACATCCCCGAGACGGCGGTGATGGTGTCGCTGATGAAGGGCGTGGAGCTCGGCACCCTCAAGCGGATGAGTGAGGTCGTCGCCGAGGTCACCGGCGCCGGTCCTGGCCGGATCGCCGTGGTCAGCGGACCGAACCTCTCGCACGAGATCGCCCAGCGCGAGCCGGCCGCATCCGTCGTGGCGTCGGCCGACGAGGAGATCGCGCAGCAGGTGCAGCACCTCGTGCACGGGCCGGCGTTCCGCCCGTACACCTCACTCGACGTCGTCGGCTGCGAGCTCGGAGGCGCCTACAAGAACGTCGTCGCGCTGTCGGTGGGCATGGCCGTCGGGCTGGGCTTCGGTGACAACACGACGGCGTCGGTGATCACCCGCGGCCTGGCCGAGACCGCTCGACTGGCGATGGCGATGGATGCCAACCCACTCACGCTGATGGGACTCGCCGGGCTCGGCGACCTGGTGGCGACGTGCTCGTCGCCGCTGTCGCGCAACCGGACGTTCGGCGAGAAGCTCGGCCTCGGCATGACCACGGCGGAGATCGTCGCGTCGACCCGCCAGGTGGCCGAGGGCGCCAAGTCGTGCTCCTCGCTGATGGCGCTCGCGCACCAGGTCGGCGTCGACGCCCCGATCGCCGGGCACGTCGAGGCGGTGGTCGACGGCCGGATGACGGCGCCGGAGATGATGGAGTCGTTCATTCGGCGGGAGACGAAGTCCGAGATCGGCTGAGCCATCGCTCGTTCGCCGAGTCGGCGCAAACAAGCAGCGAAAACTCGCCGAGTCGTCATATGACGACTCGGCGTTCAGGTGAGTGCGTCCAGGGCCGGAGAGAGATCAGCCCAGAGGTCCTCGACGTCCTCGACGCCGACGCTGAGCCGGACCAGCCCGTCGGGGATCGTGGGCGGCTCCGACTTCCACCGACGCCGGCGCTCGAACGTCGACTCGACGCCACCCAGCGACGTCGCATGCACCCAGAGGGACGTCGACCGTACGAGCCGGTCACCCGCGTCGGCGCCGCCGACCAGGACGATCGAGACGATGCCGCCGAAGCCTGGATAGCGCACCTCGCTCACCGCCGAGTGGTCACGCAGACGCTCGACCAGCGTCTGCGCGTTGCTCTCCGCGCGCTCCAGGCGCAGGTGGAGCGTCCGGAGCCCGCGGAGTGCCAGCCAGGACTCGAGGGTGCCGGGGATCGCGCCGACCAGGTCGCGCCGGCCCTTCAGTACGTCGTACAGCGCGTCGTCGGCGGTGACGACCGCTCCGAGCATCGTGTCGCCGTGCCCCGAGAGGTACTTGGTCGCGGAGTGCACGACCAGGTCCGCGCCCAGCGACAGCGGCCGCTGGCGCAGGGGAGTGGCGAAGGTGTTGTCGACGACGACGTACGCGCCCGCGTCGTGTGCCGCCTGCGCGATGGTCTCGATGTCGGCGAGCTCGAGTGCGGGGTTGGTCGGCGACTCGAGCCAGACCAGTGCCGCGTCCTCGCACGCGGCCACCACGGCCGCGGTGTCGGTGACGTCGACGAGGCGTGCCGTCAGCCGTCCGCGAGTCTCGAGGTCGGCCACCTGCATCACGGTCCCGTTGTAGGCATGGCGAGGAGCGACGACGGTCGCGCCCTGCCCGACCAGGTCGAGGACGGTGGAGACGGCCGCGAGGCCGGAGGAGAACGTCAGGCATCGACCACCCTCCAGCGCACCGAGCACCTCCTCGAAGGCGGCCCACGTCGGGTTGCCGTAGCGCCCGTACTCCAGGTCGCCCGTCGCGCCGTACGTCGACGCCATCGTGATGGGCGTGTTCAGCGGCTGGTCCGGATCGTGCGGTGGGCGCCCCGCGGTGACGGCGGTGGTCTCGGGGGCGAGGGGGCGGTCCGTCGACTCGGGCATGTCGCGAGAGTACGGCGCGTGGACCGGGCGGGACCTCGAGCCCCGGTAGGGTCGAACCGATGAGCGAACCTCCCACCGAGCAGTCCAGCCCCGCGCGCAAGCCACGCGTCGCCATCGTCTTCGGCGGACGCTCCAGCGAGCACGCGATCAGCTGCGTCACGGCCGGCAGCGTGCTCGACGCGATCGACCGCTCGACGTACGACGTCGTGCCGATCGGGATCGCTCCCGACGGGCGCTGGGTGCTGGAGTCCGGCGACACCGAGCGTCTCCAGATCAAGGGTCACGGCGAGCTCCCGAGCGTCGACGGTGACCGGGCCACGATCGCGCTGCTGCGCGAGTCGGGCAGTACCGACCTCGTCGTGCACGAGCCGGCGCAACCGCCGCAGACCCTGGGCGAGGTCGACGTGGTGTTCCCGCTGCTGCACGGACCGTGGGGTGAGGACGGCACCATCCAGGGGATGTTCGAGATGGCGGGGGTGCGCTACGTCGGCGCCGGTGTGCTGGCGAGCGCCGTCGCGATGGACAAGGCCTATGCCAAGGTCGTGCTGCGTGCGGCCGGCCTGCCCGTGCTGCCCTCCCAGACCGTGACGGCCCGCGAGTGGTACCGCGACCCGGACGGCGTACGCCACCGGGTCGCCGACCTCGGGTTCCCGCTCTTCGTGAAGCCGTCACGCGCCGGGTCGAGCATGGGCATCTCGAAGGTGCACGACTCCTCCGAGCTCGGCGCCGCGATCGAGGAGGCCCATCGGCACGACCCGAAGGCGCTCGTCGAGCAGGCGGCCGTGGGTGCGCGCGAGATCGAGTGCGGTGTGCTGGAGGCGCTGGACGGTACGCCGGAGACGAGCGTCCCCGCCGAGATCCTGATCGGCGGCGAGCACGAGTACTACGACTTCGCGGCGAAGTACCTCCCCGAGGAGCACACCGAGCTCGCCGTTCCGGCCGACCTGCCCGACGACACGGCCGCCGAGCTGCGTGACATGGCCGCGCGCGCCTTCGAGGCGATCGGCTGCGAGGGGCTCGCCCGGGTCGACTTCTTCCTGATGCCCGACGGCTCGCTCGTGCTCAACGAGGTCAACACCATGCCGGGCTTCACGCCGACGTCGATGTACCCGCGGATGTGGGCGGCGACCGGGCTCGACTATCCCGGTCTCGTCGACCGGCTCATCCGGCTCGCCCTCCGGAGGTCCACCGGGCTTCGCTGAGCTGCCTGCTCAGTGGCAGGGCTTCACGAGCTTCGTGTACTCCTTGACCATCGGCGCGAGCTCCACCATGGCGGCCGCCAGGCCCTCGGGGCGGTACGTCGCCGGCACGCTCACCTGGAGGATCGGCCGATAGCCGACGGTCGAGACCACGATGTCGGCCGACGGGTCGCCGAACTGCGACTCCGGGACGTACCACCCGACACCGTCTGCCGTCGTACAGCCCGACGTGCGGCTGAAGCTCTCCGGCACCGGCACACCGCACTGCGCGACGATCGCCGGGTCACCCCAGGCCCCACCCAGCGCCTCGGCCGGCTGCGTCTTGCGGCGCGACTGGTCGGCGACCTTGTCGGGCAGGGCTTTCGCCACCCGCTGGCAGACCGCCTGGTCCGCGGCGCTCAGGCGGAGGGTCGGGATGCTGACCGGCTCCTTGCCGCAGGCGGTCAGGAGGACGACGACGAGTCCGAGCGTCAGAACTCCTGCGGACGCGCGCGCGCCCCGGGTCATCGCTCGAGTGCGTGAACCGGGGCGCGTCGGGAGGGACAAGTCAGATGTGGACGACAGGGCAGGTGAGCGTGCGCGTGATGCCGTCGAGGTTCTGCACCCGGGAGACCACCAGCTTGCCGAGCTCGTCGACGTTGCGGGCCTCGGCGCGGACGATCACGTCGTACGGACCGGTGACGTCCTCGGCCAGGGTCACGCCCTTGACCTGGGCGATGGCGCGAGCGACGTCCGCGGCCTTGCCGACATCGGTCTGGATGAGGATGTATGCCTGGACGACCATGGATGTCTCCTGCGAGTAGTCGGTGGGGGCGGGGCCTAGCGACTGCCGGGCACAACCTACCGCGCAGTACGCCGCGCCCGACAGGTCGGCCCCGTGCGGCCGGGACGCCCTCGGGCGCGATCTGGTGGGATGGGCGCATGTCGTTCCCAGCAGACGCGACCGTCTCGGAAGCAGGCGAGTTCCCGCTGATCGAGCGGCTCCGTGAGGTGTTCGCGCAGGGGGAGCACGTGCTGGTCGGTCCTGGTGACGACGCGGCCGTGCTGCGCATCCGCAACGGGCACGTCGTCGTGTCGACCGACCTGCTCGTCGAGGGGCGCCACTTCCGGCGCGACTGGGTCTCCGCCGGTGACATCGGGCATCGAGCGGCGGCGGCCAACCTCTCCGACATCAACGCGATGGGTGGCCGCGCCCACTCGTTGACGATCGGCCTCGCGGCACCCCGCGACCTCCCCGTCCAGTGGGCGCTGGACTTCGCGCAGGGGTTCGCCGAGGAGTGTGGCCTCGTCGGTGCCTCGGTCGTCGGCGGCGACCTCACCTCCTCCGACCAGCTCGTGATCGCGGTGACGGTGCTGGGTGCGTGCACCCAGTCGCCGGTCCTGCGATCCGGTGCCGAGCCCGGTGACGTGCTGGCGATCTGCGGGCGTCAGGGCTGGGCCGCCGGCGGGCTCGCGGTCCTGGGCCGCGGCTTCCGTTCGCCGCGCGTGCTGGTCGAGGCCTACCGCCGTGCCCAGCCGCCGTACGACGCGGGTCGCATCGCCGCGGAGGCGGGTGCCACGTCGATGATCGACATCTCCGACGGCCTGCTCGCCGAGGCACGCCACCTGGCCGAGGAGTCGGGCGTCGCGATCGACGTACGCCGCGACGCGTTCGAGATCCCCGAGCCGCTCCAGGCCGTGGCCGCCGCAACCGGTGCCGACCCGATCAGCTTCATCCTGGGCGGGGGAGAGGACCACGCGCTCCTCGCCACGTTCCCCTCGCCGGACGTTCCCGAGGGGTGGACGGTGGTCGGTTCGGTCGCGGACGGGTCGGAGGTCACCGTGGACGGCGGCGCCTACGACGGCCCCACGGGGTGGACGCACTTCTGAGCGCGGAGACCCACCACGACACGAAGCCCCGGACCACCGGCCCGGGGCTGTGCGAGAGACGTCAGTCGGTCAGCGCGTGACCTTGCCGGCCTTCAGGCAGCCGGTGCACACGTTGAGGCGCTTGTGGGTGCCGTTCACCACGGCCCGCACACGCTGGATGTTGGGGTCGAAGCGCCGCTTGGTGATCTTCTTCGACCACGGCCGGTTGTTGCCGAAGCCCGGCTTCTTGGCGCAGATGTCACAGACGGCAGCCACGGGAGTACTCCTGGTTGGAAAGAGTGGTTCGGGGGCCCGCGCAGAGCGGGCAACCGGAAGAGAATATCCGACGTACCCAGACTGGGACCAATCCCCATGGTGGCCCCTCGAGCTACTCCCGTCGAACAGCACTACCCTGGCAGCCGCCCGAGCCATCGGGTGTGTCCAGGAGGGTACGAGAAGACGATGGAAGCACCCACCGGCGGTGGAGTCGACCTCGCGGTCGTCCGGCGCTTCGTGGACGTCGCCGTCGACGCGCTGGCGGAAGCGCGCGAGGAGATCGACGCGCTCAACGTCTATCCGGTCCCGGACGGCGACACCGGCACCAACATGTACCTCACGATGAGCGCCGCCCGCGACGCCATCCACCAGGCCACCGCGGACGACGCCGACCTGCTGACCGCGCTCACCGCGTTCCGTCGCGCCGCCCTGCTCGGTGCCCGCGGCAACAGCGGCGTCATCCTGAGCCAGCTCCTCGGCGCCCTGGTCGCGCGCATCGGCCGCGCCCAGCCGGGTGAACGCAACGCGACCCTCATGGCCGAGGCGATGACCGAGGCGACGGACGCGGCGTACGCCGCCGTCGGGTCGCCGGTGGAGGGGACGATCCTGACCGTCGCCCGGGCGGCCGCCGACGCCTCCGTACGCCGAGCCGAGGACGACCGCGCGCGAGCTCGCGACGTGTTCGCCGCCGCAGCACAGGCCGGCCGGGAGGCGCTCGCCCACACCACCGAGCAGCTCGAACAGCTGCGGGCGGCCGGCGTGGTCGACGCCGGCGGCCGGGGGCTCAGCGTGATCCTCGATGCCGCTGAGACCGTCCTCACCGGGCGGCGTCCGATCCCGGTCACGCACCCGATCGGCACGCACACCATCCCCGTGGCTGTCGGGGAGGCCGACCTGCACGCCGACGGGCCGGCGTACGAGGTGATGTACCTCCTCGACGCCGACGACGACGCGGTGCCCACGCTCCGTACGGCGCTCGCGCCCCTCGGCGACTCCCTGGTCGTCGTCGGTGGTGAGGGCCTGTGGAACGTCCACGTCCACGTCGACGACGTCGGGGCCGCGATCGAGGCCGGGATCACCGCCGGGCGGCCGTACCGCATCCGGGTCACCCACTTCGCCGAGCAGGTCGCGCAAGCGGCTGGGCGGGTCCAGGGCCGGACCGGCCGCCGCATCATCGCCGTCAGCGCCGGTCCCGGTCTGGCCCGGTTGTTCGGCGACGCCGGTGCGATCGTGATCGAGGGCGGCCCGGGCAACCGGCCGTCCACCGGCATGATCCTCGACGCGATCGCCGAGTCCGGTGCTGCCGAGCTCGTGATCCTGCCCAACGACCAGGACTCCGTGCGCGCCGCGCGCATCGCCGCGCGCACCGCCGAGGAGGACCTCGAGGTCCGCGTGGCGGTGATCCCGACGGAGGCTCAAGTGCAGGGGCTCGCGGCGCTCGCGGTCCACGAGCCCGCCCGAGGCTTCGACGCCGACGTCCTCGAGATGACCGCGACCGCGCGCCACACCCGCCACGGCGCGGTCACCATCGCCGCACGGCGGGCCATCACGATGGCCGGCCCCTGCGAGCCCGGTGACGTCCTCGGTGTCATCGAGGGGGACTTCGCCCTGGTCGGCCACGACCTGACCGCGGTGGCGACCGAGATCCTGGAGCGGATGCTCGGCGGCGGTGGCGAGCTCGTGACCCTCGTCGGCGGCGCCGAGGCGAACGGACTGGCGGCGCTGTGCGGTGAGTACGTCGCCGACAAGCACGCCCATGTCGACGTCGTGGTGTACGACGGGGGGCAGGACCGCTACCCCCTCCTCATGTCGGTGGAGTGACACGACCTTGATCAGCCTCGACTCGCCCGTCGCGACGGTGCTCGGCGCCCAGACCAAGGCCGCCAAGGCGAAGAAGATCACCGAGGGGCTCGGGCTCCGCACCGTCGGCGACCTGCTGTTCCACTTCCCTCGCCGCTACGTCCGCACCGGCGAGCTGACCAAGGTGAAGGACCTCCGCTCCGGCCAGATGCTGACGATCGTCGGCGAGATCGTCGAGAGCCAGGTCAACACCTACCTCGACCGCCGGTCGCGGCGCACGGCGTACCGGCTCGACACGACGCTGCAGACCGACGGCCCTTCCTTGCGGATGTCGTTCTTCGCGAAGTCCAAGAGCGTCAGCGAGTGGCACGCGCGGCGACTCCCGATGGGGCAGCGCGGCATCTTCATCGGTCAGGTCAGCACGTTCCGCAACCAGTGGCAGCTGACCAACCCGACGATGGCGCTGTTCGGTCAGCAGGCCGACGCGAGTGATGACGAGACCGTCGGGATGGCCGTGGGTTCGATCAAGGCGCTCTTCCCGCTGTACCCCCAGACCAAGGGCGTCGACTCCTGGGATCTCCAGCGGGCGATCGCCTTCGCGCTCACCGTGGTCGACGAGCTGCCCGACCCGCTGCCCGACGACGTACGCCGCGACCACCGGCTGCCCGACCTCGGAACCGCGCTGCAGCACGTCCACGCACCCGACTCGTGGCCCGAGGTGCAGAGCGCCCAGCGTCGCTTCCGGTTCGACGAGGCCTTGGTGACGCAGCTGGTGATGGCACGCCGGCGCGCGGCTCTCGCCCAGCTCGGTGGTCAGGCGCGCACCGGCGGAGGCGGACTGCTGGCGGCGTTCGACGGGCGCCTCCCGTTCACGCTGACCGCCGGCCAGGAGGTCGTCTCGGCCGAGGTCATGGACGACCTGGCGCAGCCCCATCCGATGAACCGCCTCCTCCAGGGCGAGGTCGGCTCCGGCAAGACCCTGGTCGCGCTGCGGGCGATGCTCCGGGTCGTCGACTCCGGCGGCCAGGCGGCGTTGCTCGCCCCGACGGAGGTGCTCGCCCAGCAGCACCTCCGGTCGATCACCGCACTGCTCGGCGACCTCGCCGCCGGCGGGATGCTCGGCGGAGCCGACGAGGGCACCCAGGTCGTGCTCCTGACCGGCTCGATGTCGAAGGCCGCGCGTGCCGAGGGGCTGCTCAAGGCCGCGAGTGGTGAGGCGGGCATCGTCGTCGGCACCCACGCGCTGCTGCAGGAGCACGTGCAGTTCGCCGACCTCGGGCTGGTCGTCGTCGACGAGCAGCACCGCTTCGGCGTCGAGCAGCGCGCGGCGCTGACCGACAAGGCCGGCACGCCGCCCCACGTGCTCGTGATGACCGCGACCCCGATCCCGCGCACGGTGGCCATGACGGTGTTCGGTGACCTCGAGGTCTCGACCCTCACCGAGCTCCCCGCAGGACGTGCGGCGATCCAGACCTCCGTCGTACCCCTCGCGGAGCAGCCCGCGTGGATCGACCGGGTGTGGTCGCGCGTGCGTGAGGAGGTGGAGAAGGGTCATCAGGCGTACGTCGTGTGCCCGCGCATCACCGGCGACGAGCTCGAGCAAGGCGAGACCGATGCGAACGCCTACGACGAGGAGGGGAGGCCGGTCGCTGCGCCCGCCGGGTTGAGCGCCGCGGAGGAGGTCATCGAGTGGCTGCGCAGCGACGCGCTCAGCGGGCTCCGGCTCGACCTGCTCCATGGCCGGCTCTCGGGTGACGACAAGGAGCGGGTGATGCGTGCGTTCGCCGCGGGTGAGACCGACGTCCTCGTCGCCACCACGGTGATCGAGGTCGGCGTCGACGTCGCCAACGCGACCACGATGGTGCTCCTCGACGCCGACCGCTTCGGCATCTCGCAGCTCCATCAGCTCCGCGGTCGGGTCGGCCGCGGCGGCTTTCCCGGCTTGTGCCTGCTGGTCACGCGGGCGGACGCCGAGAGTCCCGCGCGCGAGCGGATCGACGCGGTCGCGGCCACCACCGACGGCTTCGAGCTCAGCCGCGTGGACCTCGAGCAGCGTCGCGAGGGCGACGTGCTGGGGCGTTCGCAGTCGGGGTTCCGCAGCTCGCTCCAGCAGCTGAGGGTGTTGCGCGACGAGGACACGATCGTCGAGGCGCGCGAGGCCGCGATCGCCATGCTCGACGGCGACCCCGACCTCGCAGATGTTCCCGAGCTCCGTGCGCTGGTGACAGAACTGGAGCATTCACGGCAGTCTGACTTCATGGAGAAGTCGTGATCGCGCCGCACGCGGGCGCGAAGGCGCGGCTCCTCGGGAGTCCGGCCCTGCCATGACCCGGATCATCGGGGGACGAGCCGGCGGCCGCAGGATCGCTACGCCACGAGGGGCGAGCACGCGCCCCACGAGCGACCGCGTGCGCGAGGCACTGTTCTCCGCGATCGAGTCGTGGTGCGGATCGCTCTCCGGTCTTCGCTTCCTCGACCTGTACGCCGGCTCGGGCGCGGTCGGTCTCGAGGCCTGGTCGCGCGGTGCCGGGGTGGTGACCATGGTGGAGCAGGACCGACGTACCGCCTCGATGATCTCCACCAACGCGCGCGAGCTCGGCTTCAACAAGGCAGAGGTCGTGGCCGCCGCCGTCGCGGGCACGCTCGCGCGGACGCCGCGCGCGCCGTACGACGTCGTGTTCCTCGACCCGCCCTATGCCCATCCCGACGAGGACGTCGCCTCCGACCTCACCGCTCTTCGAGACCGGGAGTGGCTCGTCCCGGGCGCGATGGTGGTCGTGGAGCGTGGATCGCGCGGGCCGGAGCCCCCGTGGCCGGACGGTTTCGTCGACCGTCGTGAGAAGAAGTACGGCGAGACCGTGCTCTGGTACGTTCACGCCGCCCAGCACCAGAGCTAGCCTCCAGCCAGGCCAGCCGAGTCCGAGGAGGCCCCGTGCGCCGCGCCGTCTGCCCCGGGTCGTTCGATCCACCGACGTTCGGGCATCTCGACATCATCCGTCGTTCGTCGGCCCTGTTCGACGAGGTGATCGTCGCCGTGGGCACCAACGTCGGCAAGAACCGTCTGTTCACCGCGGACGAGCGGATCGCGATGATGCAGCGCGCCTGCGAGGACCTCGCGAACGTCTCGGTCGAGGGGTTCGCCGGCCTGGTCACGACGTTCTGCGCCGACCACGACGTCACCGCGATCGTGAAGGGTCTGCGCGCCGCGAGCGACTTCGACTACGAGCTCCAGATGGCGCAGATGAACTCCTCGCTGACCGGCGTCGAGACGGTCTTCGTCCCCACCAGCCCCGAGCGCGGCTTCGTGTCGTCGAGCCTGGTCAAGGAGGTCGCCGGCTTCGGCGGCGACGTCTCGGCGTTCGTCCCGGCGTTCGTCCACGACGAGCTGAAGTCGCGTCTCGCCTGACGCCGAGTCGGCGCAAAGTGACATCGAGATCACGCCGAGTCGGCGCAAAGTGACATCGAAATCACGCCGAGTCGTCATGTGCCGACTCGGCGAAGGGGGCGTGCGAGCTTGCTGACGGTGAGGCCGAGAGTTTTGCGCCCCTGACCTGCCCCGATACGATACGAGGCGATCTGTTGTGACCCGATCCGAAAGTGAACCACTGAGCCAACTGGACCCGAGAGCGCCGCTCGTGCTCGACACTCGCGAGCTCGGTCGCCGCCCGGGGTCCCAGCGCGAGGTGTCGCTGACGGTTCAGGCCCCGGCAGATCTGGGCATCGAGGTCCTCGGCGTCCCCGAAGGCTCTCAGGTCGAGTTGGACCTGAGGCTGGAGGCGGTCATGGAGGGCGTCCTGGTCACGGGTACGGCGCGAGCCGGGCTCGAGGGCGAGTGCGCGCGGTGCCTGGAGCCGATCTCCGACGAGATCGAGGTGAGGTTCCAGGAGCTGTTCGTGTACGACGACCGGGACGTCGATCCGGATGAGGAGCTCGAGGTCAGCACGCTCCAGCACGACCTGGTCGATCTGGAGCCGCTGTTGCGGGACGCGGTGGTGCTCGCACTGCCGTTCCAGCCGTTGTGCCAGGACGACTGTCCCGGGTTGTGCCCCGAGTGCGGGGCCCGGCTCGCGGACGACCCGGACCACGGGCACGACGAGCCGGTCGACCCGCGGTGGGCGGCGCTCACCGCGCTGGCCGAGCCCGAGCAGCACCAAGACTGAGACACCGACGTAGGAGAGAACAGTGGCAGTCCCGAAGCGGAAGATGTCGCGCAGCAACACGCGCCACCGGCGTTCGCAGTGGAAGGCAGTGGCGCCGACCCTGGTGACCTGCGCCAACCCTGCGTGCGGTGCCAAGCACCTCCCGCACCGCGCCTGCGGCACCTGCGGTCAGTACGGCGCTCGCGGCGCCCGTCGCCAGGTCCTCTGAGACCGGGCCGACCCTGAACTACACCCCGCTCCGAGCGGCTCTCGGCGAGCCCACGCTGGACGCCGAGCTGCTCGAGCGTTCCCTCACGCACCGTTCGTACGCCTACGAGCACGGCGGGCTGCCGACCAACGAGCGCCTGGAGTTCCTCGGTGACTCCGTGCTCGGAGTGGTCGTCACCGAGACCCTCTACCGCACCCACCCGGACCTCTCCGAGGGCCACCTCGCGAAGCTGCGCGCTGCCGTCGTGAACGCTCGCGCCCTCGCCGGCGTCGGGCGCAAGATCGGGTTGGGCGGATACATCAAGCTCGGCCGGGGCGAGGACACCACGGGCGGTCGCGAGAAGGCCTCGATCCTCTCCGACACCGTCGAGGCGGTGATCGGCGCCGTGCACCTCTCAGGTGGTCTCGAGGCGAGCGCTCAGGTCGTCCACCTCCTGTTCGACCCGCTGATCGAGGCCGCGTCGGCGCTCGGTGCCGGTCTCGACTGGAAGACCTCGCTCCAGGAGCTGTCGGCCGAGCACGGTCTGGGCGTCCCCGAGTACCTCATCGCCGACGAGGGTCCCGACCACATGAAGACCTTCACGGCCCAGGTGCGTGTCGGCGAGCAGCGTTACGGCAACGGCGTCGGTCGCTCGAAGAAGGAAGCCGAGCAGGCGGCCGCGGAGACGGCGTACGGCGAGCTTGCCGACACCCTCGGTGTCGTGGATCCCGTCGCGGCCGGCATCGCCGACGAGGTCGCCGAGTCAGCGGACGACTGACCGACCGAGACGTCGACTGACCCGTGCCCGAGCTCCCCGAGGTCGAGACCGTCCGCGACGGGCTGGCCCGCCACGTGGTCGGCCGCACCGTCGAGTCCGTCGCGGTCCTCCACCCCCGGCCGGTACGCCGCGACCACCGCGGACCGACCGGGTTCGCCGCCGCCCTCACCGGCCGCCGGTTCGAGGCCGCATGCCGACGCGGGAAGTACCTCTGGCTCCCGCTCGACAACGGTGACGCCCTGCTCGGCCACCTCGGCATGAGCGGGCAGCTGCTCGTCCAGACCGTCGGCCATCCCGACGAGCGCCACCTCCGGGTCCGCGTCGGACTGGGAGACCGGGAGCTGCGCTTCGTCGACCAGAGGATGTTCGGCGGCCTCGCCGTCTCCGAGGGCGGAGCCGAGCTCCCACCCGAGATCGCGCACATCGCCCGCGACCCGTTCGACCCGGAGTTCGACGACGACCTGTTCGTCGCCAAGGTCCGCCGTCGCACGGCGGGCATCAAGCGACTGCTGCTCGACCAGACGCTGATCTCCGGCGTCGGCAACATCTACGCCGACGAGGCCCTCTGGCACGCGCAGGTCCACGGCGACCGGGCGGGGGAGCGGCTCCGCCCTGTCGACGTACGCCGGGTGCTCGCCGACGCACGAGCCGTGATGGGGGCCGCGCTCGTCGCCGGCGGCACCAGCTTCGACGCCCTCTACGTCAACGTGAACGGCGAGTCCGGCTACTTCGACCGGTCTCTCCACGCCTACGGCCGGGAGGGTGAGGCGTGCGACCGCTGTGGCAGCCCGATCCGCCGAGTCGAGTTCATGAACCGCTCCTCCTTCTTCTGCCCGCGCTGCCAGCCGGTGCCCCGCGCGAGGAGAGTCACGGCCCCATCCTGAGGGCAGCCTGTGGAGCTGCGATGAGGGGGCGATGAGACGGTGTTGAGGGGCTCCGCGACATTGACCGAAACGGGCCGAGGTGTCACTCTTGAAGACGGCCCCCCAACATCGCGGGTCCCCCACGTCGGAAGGCTCATCACACATGGCCAAGGCTCTCATCGGCCATCTGCAGCAGGATCGCGGCCTCCCCGCCAGGCTGGCCGCCGAGAACCGTCAGCTGCGGGTCAGGATCGGCGAGCTGGAATCGCTGGTCACTCGGTTGATGGAGGAGAACGACCGTCTCGCTGTCGCCTCGGCGGCTGCGGCCCTCGACTCCTCGCATCTGGACTCCGAGCACCTGGAGATGCAGCCGGCCTGACCGTCCCGGTCCCCGGTTCCACCTCTCCAGCACCCCAGTCCGCGGCCCAACATCCGGGCCGCGGCCTACCGCCACGCCCTTCGGCCGGTACGCGTCTCGTTAGTGGGCCGCGTCCTCGCGGGCCCGCCGTGGCAGCACGAACACCACCAGGAACGCCACCGCGAAGCACGCCACCGACAGCAGCGTCAGCCATCGGATCGCGGTCACGAAGCCGTGGTCCGGCAGCCAGTGGAAGAACGCCGATCCGAGCACGGCGACACCCAGCGCCCCGCAGAACTGCTGGACTGCGTTCAGCAGACCCGAGCCGGTGCCGACCTCGCGGTCGTCGAGCGACGCCAGGATGATGTCGAACAACGGCGCGAAGATCACGCCCATCCCGATTCCCATCACCCCGAACGACGGCGCCAGCTGCCATCCGGTCAGGGCCAGGCCCTGGTGGCCGATCGTCCACCACATCATCAGCAGGCCGAGGGCGGACACGACCAGGCCGCCGTGCAGCACGGACCGGCCGAACCTCGGGCCGAGCACCGCACCCGACGCCACCGCACCGACCGAGATGCCGAGCGCGAGGGGGATCATCGTCAGGCCCGCGTGCAGCGGGCTGTAGTGCAGGCCGTACTGGATGAACAGGTTGCCGGCGAGGTTGAACCCGGACATCGCGGTGAAGAAGGTGCCGAGGAAGACCAGGCCACCGACGAACTGCGGGTGCCTGAACAATGACGGCTCGATGACCGGATGGCTCGAACGTCGCTCGGAGACCACGAAGGCGCCGAGGAGAACGGCCGAACCCGCGAGCATCAGGAACATCCAGTCGGGCCATCCCTGCTCGCGGCCCTGCACCAATGGGTAGATCAACAGCACGGAGGCCATCGTCAGCAGGGTCGCGCCGACCACGTCGAGCCGGGCGTCGGGGTCGCGATGCAGGTTGCGGGGGAGGTAGCGCCAGGCGAGGTACGACGCGACCACGCCCACCGGCACGTTCACCCAGAAGATCGCACGCCATCCGCTGCCGAACAGGTCGGCACCGATCAGGAACCCGGCCAGGATCGGTCCGAGCACCGCCGCCAGACCCATGATCGGGCCGAAGGGGATGAAGGCCTTCTGCAGGTCGTCGGGGTGGAACGACGCACGCACCATCGCCAGACCCTGGGGGATCATCGACGCCCCGAACACTCCTTGGAGCACACGGGCACCGATCAGGAACCCGGCGCTCGGCGCGAGCCCGCACAACAGGGACGCGATCGTGAACCCGACCATGCCCACCAGGAACATCCGCCGCCGTCCGACCAGGTCGCCGAGACGGGCCGAGGTGATCAGCCCGACCGCGAAGGTCAGGGTGTAGGCCGCGAGGATCCACTGGAGCGTGCTCTCGCCTCCGCCGATCTCGCGGCGGATGGACGGCCCGGCCAGGTTGGCGATTGTGGCGTCGAGCAGGTCCATCACATCTGCCAGGATCACCACGGCCATCACCATCCAGCGGTACTGGTAGCCGCGTTCGCCGTACGACGCGTGCTGCGTGGCCGACGCTCCGGTGAGCTCGGCCGAAACCTGGGACGGGGTCTGGGACATGACGCTGTTCCTCCGCGAGATCGAACGGTGTTCGCAAGTGACGAACGCTGTTCTACTATCGAACACCGTTCGAGTCAAGTACAGTGTTCGACATGGCATCGCCAGACGATCGGCACCACACCCCACGCACGTTGCGGGCGGGCCCTGTCCGGATCCGTGTGAGCACCGGCGGCCCGCCTCCTCGGGAGCGGCTGTCGGCCGATCGAATCGTCGAGGTCGCCCTCGCCCAGATGAAGGAGCGTGGCTACGAGGCGGTGAGCATGCGGTCAGTCGCCCGTGAGCTCGGCACCGGCGCCGCCTCGCTCTATGCCCATGTGGCCAACCGCAACGAGCTCGACGCGCTGGTCCTCGAGCGCGTAGCGAGCCGCGTGGACGTCCCCGATCCCGACCCCGAGCACTGGCAGGAGCAGCTGCGCGGGGTCATGCTCGCCATGCTGGCGCTGTTCGACGAGCATCCCGGTGTCGCTCGCGCCTCACTCGGGATGATCCCGACATCGCCGCGCATCCTGCGCACGACCGATCGGCTCCTGGCCCTGCTGCGGGCCGGTGGGGTTCCCGACCAGCTGGCCGCCTGGTTCTTGGACCTGATGGCGCTCTACATCAGCTCGGTCGCCGTCGAACGCGATGTGTGGCGCAACCGCGGAGAGCTCTCGGACGACCACGAGGACCACCAGGAGGTCGTGCACCAGTTCTTCCGAGATCTTCCAGAGGGGGAGTTCCCGGTGCTCGCCTCGATGGCGGCCGCGATGGCTGCCGGCGGGCCCGACGATCGGTTCGAGTTCGGGATGGACGTGCTGATCGCCGGCGTCGACGCACTCGCGCGTCGGGGCTAGGTCGCCGGAAACGCCGAGCGTCGCGCAGTCGGACGACTAGTGTCTGGTCCTCGTGACGGGGATCGGGCGGACCGCGGTCGACCGGGTCGCGCCACCGCGGCTCGGGTCGGCTTCCGCTGGCTGCTCGCCTCGTCGTGGACGACCAACCTCGGCGACGGCCTCGCGCTCGCGGCCGGCCCTCTGCTGGTGGCGTCACAGACGCATCAGCCGTTCCTCGTCGCGCTCGCCGCCGTGCTCCAGCGGCTGCCGTGGCTGGTCTTCGGCCTGTACGCCGGCGCTCTCGCCGACCGCGTCGACCGGCGTCTCATGGTGATGACCTGCGACGCGCTCCGCGTGGCCGTTCTCGCGGTGCTCGCGTTGACCGTCGGGACGGGACACGTCGACATCCACGTGGTCCTCGTCGCCATGCTGCTGATCGGCCTCGCCGAGGTGTTCTCCGACAGCGCCTCGCGGACCCTGCTGCCCATGCTCGTCGCCCGCGAAGACCTCGGCATCGGCAACGCGCGACTCATGACGGGCACGATCGCGCTCAACCAGCTGGCCGGGCCACCGCTCGGCGCCTTCCTGTTCGCGGCCGGCATGGCGCTGCCGTTCGTCACCCAGGCGGTCTGTGTGGCGCTCGGAGTCGTGCTCGTCGCCCGGGTGGCAACTCCGCCCGGCGCCGTACGCGACCTCGAAGGGACACACGTCCGGCGCGACATCGTCGACGGGCTCCGCTGGCTCATGGGTCATTCGGCGGTGCGGACGCTCGCCCTGGTGATCCTCACGTTCAACGTCACGTGGGCGGCGGGCTGGGCGGTCCTGGTGCTCTACTCCACCCAGGTCCTCGGAATGGGTCCGGTGGGTTTCGGTGCGCTGACGACGGTCGCCGCGGTGGGCGGCCTGCTCTCGACGACGTGCTACGGCTGGCTCGAGCAGCACGTCCGGCTGGCGACACTGATGCGGGCGTGCCTCACGCTCGAGGTGCTCATGCACCTCGGCCTGGCCGTGAACCGCTCCGCGCCGGTGGCGTTCTTCATCATGTTCGGCTTCGGCATGTACGCGTTCGTCTGGGGCACGGTCAGCCAGACGATCCGGCAACGCGCCGTCCCGACGGAGTTCCAGGGCCGCGTGGGCGCGGCGTACACCGTCGGTCTGTACGGCGGCATCGTCGTCGGCCAGGCGCTCGGCGGCGCGATCGCCGACCGCTGGGGCCTGACCGCGCCGTTCTGGTTCGCCTTCGCCGGATCGGGGATCACGTTGGTCCTGATCTGGCGCTCGCTGGGACATGTCGCGCACGCCGACCACGAGGGGTCGCGGCACAATCGTGACCGGCGTCCCACCACCCGCCTGGCTCCGTCGTCGTCGGCGTGACCGTGCTTCTCCACCCCGAGCGCCGCGCCTTGTAGCGTGACCTCGTGAGCTGCTATTCGGGTTCGGCCGTGCCGGGGGCGAGGCAGGCAATGCCTGGTTCCGGATCGGCCGCATCGACGTCGGCACGACCATGCTGGTCGTCCTCCTCGCGTGGTCTCGCTGATCGTGTGGGCCTTCGAGCCGGTGAACAGGCCGGTCCAGACGCGATCGCGATCGTCCCCGATGACGTCTCCCCGGACAGATGTGGCGTCTGGCGACCTGGCCGTTCGCCAACCTCTACTTCAACTTCGGGTGGCCATCGCCCCTTCTTCTGGTACTTCGGGACCGACCTCGAGCGGACGATCGGCCGCAGCAAGATGGCCGTGCTGTTCTTCGGTGACCGCGGTCCTCCGCGGCTTCGTCGGCATGCTGATCGACCTGCCGATGACCGGCACCTTCTACATGGGTGGTCTGGCGGGCCTCGGGACGCTCGGCCTGCTGCTGCCCTGGTGTTCATCGCGGAGTACCCCCACATCCGCTTCTTCTTCAACATCCCCGGCTGGGTGGTCGGGCGGTGCTGGTCGTCATCCCGATCTCCAGCTACTGGGCTACCGCTACCTGGTCGATCTCCACACGTTCCTTCTCGGCCTGCTGCTCACCGCCCTGGTGGCGCGGTCCCTGGGACTGATGTCGGAGGGCGCTGGGTGCCGCACGTGCTCCTTCAAGGTCGCCGGCGCGACTCCCCGGTCCCAGCGCCCGGCCGGGCCGACCGTGGTCCAAGGTCCGTGGCAGCCTCCGATGACCCCGCCGGTGTCGCGCGACCAGGCCGCCCTGGACGCGCTCCTGGACAAGATCAGCGAGAGCGGCATGGAGTCCCTGACCGACGGCGAGCGCGAGCAGCTGATGATCCTGCGCGACCGGCTCCGCCGCCGCTGACCGCCATGGGCCCCGGTGACGCGCTGCTGACGTTCGTCTCGGTGTTCGTCGCGGCTCTCCTGGCGTTCTACCTCGACAACCTGCGTGAACGCCGCGCCACGCGCACGTGGACGCGTGAGTACCTCGGGTTCTGGCGTGGGGTCCTGGACGACGCGCAGGGGGAGCGGAGCGGCGAACGAGGTAGGGCTCCAGCGCATCGAGGCGGCCCTGGACGCCTGGCTCGCGCAGACGGCTCGAGCCGGACTGGGCCGACGTGGACGCATCAACGTCAACTCCGCTGTCTCGTTCACGCCGCTGCTGCTCAGCACCGGCGCGAGTGCCGTTCCCCGGCCGCTCCTGGCCCAGATGTTCACCGCGGACGCGACCGCACCGGCGTTGCTCAGGCGCTCCGAGGGCGTCACCCGGCTCTACGAGGCCTACGTGCTCCCGCTGGTGCTCGCCCGGGTCTCGGACCTCACACCGGAGCAGCGGCGGTCGGTGGAGCGGTACCGGACGAGTTCCTCGGGCTGCGCGACCACATGCACGCCTACCTCGACCTGCTGGACGCCATCCGTGCGGAGCTCGTCCGGCTCGGGGTCTGAGCGCCCGACACCGGCCGGGATAACCGGATCCGGGGGCGCCGCTGGGTAGGGTGAGGCCCGCTGCACTTCCCCCGCTCCGAGCGCCTGCAGTCCCCCGACGTACCCAGCGCTGCCGAGGAGCCCCGTTGTACCTGAAGAGCCTGACCCTCAAGGGGTTCAAGTCCTTCGCATCGTCGACGACCTTGCAGCTCGAGCCCGGCATCACCTGCATCGTCGGGCCCAACGGCTCGGGGAAGTCCAACGTGGTCGACGCCCTCGCCTGGGTGATGGGCGAGCAGGGCGCCAAGAGCCTGCGCGGCGGCAAGATGGAGGACGTCATCTTCGCCGGCACCTCCGGTCGTCCACCGCTCGGCCGCGCCGAGGTGCTGCTGACCATCGACAACGCCGACGGCGCGCTCCCGATCGAGTACGCCGAGGTGACGATCAGCCGGACCATGTTCCGCTCGGGCGGGTCCGAGTACGCCATCAACGGCACGCCCTGTCGGCTGCTCGACGTGCAGGAGCTCCTCAGCGACTCCGGCATCGGGCGTGAGATGCACGTGATCGTGGGGCAGGGCCAGCTCGACACGATCCTGCATGCCACTCCCGAGGACCGCCGCGGGCTTCATCGAGGAGGCCGCCGGCGTCCTGAAGCACCGCAAGCGCAAGGAGAAGGCGCTCCGCAAGCTGGACTCGACGGACGGCAACCTGACCCGGCTGAACGACCTGCTCAGCGAGATCCGGCGCCAGCTCAAGCCGCTCGGGCGCCAGGCCGAGGTCGCGCGCAAGGCGGCCGTGGTGCAGGCCGACGTGCGAGACGCCCGCGCTCGGATCATGGCCGACGATCTGGTGGTCGCACGGACGGCGCTGGAGCAGGACCTCGCCGACGAGTCGATCCTGGTCGAGCGTCGCGAGGAGGTCGAGGCGGCGCTGGAGCAGGCACGTGAGGGTGAGGCGCGACTGGAGTCCGCGCTGCGCGAGGACCTGCCGGCGCTGGCACGCGCCCAGGAGACCTGGTTCGGGCTGTCGGGCATGCGTGAGCGGCTGCGCGGGACGGCGTCGTTGGCTGCCGAGCGCATCCGCAACGCGGCGGGTTCGGAGGAGGAGACCCTCGACCTGGGTCGCGACCCCGACGAGCTCGAGTCCGAGGCCGAGCGCGTGCGCGCCGAGGAGGCAGGGATCGCGGCCGAGGTCGAGACCCATCGGGTCGCGCTCGAGCGTGCGGTGACCGACCGGCGTACCTCCGAGGACGCGGCAGCCGAGGAGGACCGGCGGATCACCGGCATGCAGCGGGCCGCAGCAGACCGACGTGAGGGCCTGGCGCGGCTCATCGGACAGGTGAACGCCATCAAGTCCCGTGCGGCTGCGGCCGACGAAGAGATCGGCCGC
This sequence comes from uncultured Actinomycetota bacterium, assembly GCA_963759515.1. GTDB lineage: Bacteria > Actinomycetota > Actinomycetes > Propionibacteriales > Nocardioidaceae > Nocardioides. The sequence continues at coordinate 92,925 of CAVWZR010000018.1, forward strand.
CTCGAGTCCGCCCACGCGGCGGCGGTGGCGCGCGCCGATCGCGCGCAGCACGACTTCACCTCCCTCGAGACCAGGATCGCCGGGCTGGACGCCGGTGAGGAGGGTCTGGACGCCGAGCACGAGTCGGCCGTCGCCGTGCTCGACGACGTGAGCGAGCGACTGGTCAAGGCGCGCGACGAGGCCGCGCAGGCCGACCGTGACCGGTCGTCCCTCCTGGCCCGCAAGGAAGCTCTCGAGCTCGGTCTCAACCGCAAGGACGGCGTCGGTGCGCTGCTGGCGGCGTCCGGCTCGGTCTCGGGCCTGCTCGGGTCGGTGGCGGCGGTGCTGACCGTCGAACCAGGGTTTCGAGACCGCGGTCGCGGCCGCACTGGGTTCCGCGGCGGACGCCGTCGCGGTCACGGACGGTGAGTCGGCGGTGGCGGCCCTCGACCACCTCAAGACCGCCGACCTCGGACGCGCGGGGCTCCTGCTCGGTGGTGGTTCATCGGCCGACGAGTCGCCGTGGCCCGCGCTGCCCGGCCACGCGACGTACGCCGTCGACGTGGTGAGGTGTCCCGAGACGCTTCGGCCCTCGCTGGCGCGCCTGCTGTTCAAGTCCGCGGTGGTCTCGGACCTCGGTGCGGCACGAGCACTGGTCGCCGACCTGCCCGACGTCACGGCCGTGACCCGTGACGGCGACGTCTTCGGCGCTCACTTCGCCTCGGGTGGCTCGCAGAGCCAACCGAGCCTGCTGGAGATCCAGGCGGCGTACGACGACGCCTCGGCGGCGCTGTCAGACGCGGTCGCCGCCTCGGAGCGCCTCGGGTTCGACATCTCGCGCCTGGAGTCCGAGCGACAGGACGCCCAGCGCGGGGTCGACGTCGCGCTCGCCAAGCTCCACGAGTCCGACGCCACGCTCGCCGCTGTCGCCGAGGAGCTCGGCCACCACGGTTCGCAGGGTCGCGCCGCGCGTTCCGAGGCGGAGCGGATCGCCCAGGCGATGACCGCCGCCCAGGCGGCTCGCGAGCAGGACCTCGCGGGGCTCGCCGAGCTCGAGCAGCGACTGACGGCCGCGCAGGAGGCGACGGACTCCCCGGATCTCCAGACCGACTCCGAGACGCGTGAGCGGCTGGCCGAGGCGGCGCGGGCCGCGCGCCAGGCCGAGATGGACGCCCGACTCGCGCTGCGCACCAGCGAGGAGCGCGCCCGCGCGCTGCACGGTCGTGCCGACTCGCTGGTGCGGGCCGCCCAGGCCGAGCGCGAGGCGCGGGCCCGGGCGATCGAGCGACGTGAGCGGCTGATCCGCGAGGGCCGGGCCGCCCAGGCCGTCGGGGTGGCGGTGGCCGCCGTCCTGGCCAGGCTCGAGGTGTCGATCCAGCAGGCCGCCGAGGCGCGCACCGCGGTCGAGGCGTCGCGGAGCGACCGCGAGCAGGAGCTGCTCACGGTCCGGGCCACCTTGCGCGACCTCGCCCGCGAGCACGACGAGCTGGTGAACTCCGTCCACCGCGACGAGATGGTCCGCACCCAGCAGCGGATGCGCATCGAGCAGCTCGCCGAGCGGGCCCTGGAGGAGCTCGGCCTCGACGAGGACTCCCTGGTGGCCGACTACGGCCCCGACAAGCCGTGCCGTCTGCGGCGAGGTCGCGGAAGGCGAGGCCGAGCCCGACCCCACGCCGTACGACCGCGAGGAGCAGAGCAAGCGGCTGCGCTCCGCGGAGCGGTCCCTGGCGATGCTGGGCAAGGTCAACCCGCTCGCGCTGGAGGAGTTCTCCGCGCTCGAGGAGCGCCACAAGTTCCTCACCGAGCAGCGAGGACCTCAAGGCGACCCGCAAGGACCTGCTCGAGATCGTCCGCGAGGTCGACGCCCGGGTGGAGCAGGTCTTCACCGAGGCGTACGCCGACGTCTCCGCGGCGTTCGAGCAGACCTTCAGCCGGCTCTTCCCGGGCGGCGAGGGACGACTGGTGCTCACCGAGCCGGCCGACATGCTGGCGACCGGCGTCGAGGTCGAGGCGCGGCCACCGGGCAAGAAGATCAAGCGGCTGTCGCTGCTGTCCGGCGGCGAGCGGTCGCTGGTCGCCGTGGCGTTCCTGGTCGCGCTCTTCAAGGCGCGCCCGTCGCCGTTCTACATCCTCGACGAGGTCGAGGCCGCGCTCGACGACACCAACCTCGGGCGTCTGCTCGAGATCTACGAGGAGTCCGCGAGAACAGCCAGCTCCTCGTGATCACCCACCAGAAGCGCACCATGGAGGTCGGCGACGCCCTCTACGGCGTCACCATGCGCGGCGACGGGGTCTCGACGGTGATCAGCCAGCGGCTCCGCGAGACCGCCTGACGCCGGGTCTTCATGACTGAGGAGCGTGCTCCGCGGCCGACGCGTGCCGACTTCGTCCACTGGTCGACGGCGACCACGCGGTGGGCCGACATCGACGGCTTCGGGCACATGAACAACGCTCGCTACTTCGAGCTGATCGACACCGCGATCGACCGGCATCTGCACGAGACCGTCGGCGAGGTCAACGAAGACCTGGACACGATCGGCGTGTTCGCCGAGGCGTCGTGCCGGTTCTTCCAGGAGATCGGCTACCGGCGCCGATCGACCTCGGCGTCGCCGTCGAGCGAGTCGGTCGCTCGTCGGTCGTGTACCGCGTCGGCCTCTTCCAGGACGACGACGCAGCGGCTGCCGAAGGCCGGGTCGTGGTGGTGTACGTCGACAACACCGACCCGGCGCGCCCGGCCACGCCGATGCCCGAGTCGATCCGTGCGGCTTCCGAAGGACTGCTCCGATGACCGAGCGTGACCCCCGCGTCGACGACTACCTCGATCCACTGCCCGAGTGGCAGCGTGAGACCCTCGAGCGGGTGCGCGACGTGCTCCACCGCACCGATCCCGAGATGACCGAGACGATCAAACGGACGGTCCAGCCGTACTTCGTGCTCGACGGCAACGTCGCGGCGTTCCTCGCGGCGAAGGACCACGTGAACGTGTTCGTCTACGACGGCGGGATCGTCCCGACCCACACGGCCTGATCACGGCCGGGCACGAGAACAAGACCGCCCGGACGATCGCGTTCCACGAGGGCGAGGACGTACCCGAGGAGCACCTGCTCGAGTTCTTCCGTCGCCTGGTCGCCGACAACCGGGCCGGCGGCTGGCGCAGGCTCGAGGACCGCCCGCGCACGTGACGCGCCGCCTCACTGTCGTTTGGCGTCCGCTCAGCGACTTCTGACATGGTGTTGGCATGTGGTTCCTGGTGGTCGCCATGCTCGTGATCCTGGTGCTCGCCGGGCTGGTGGTGCTCTACGTCGCGTTCCCGCACCGGGGGGAGGACGTCCCCTACTTCCGGTGGCTGGGCCGCCTGCTCCGCAAGGGCGTCGACAACGTCCCGACGCTCGACAACACCAGCGACGAGCCGGAGCCGGAGCCCGACACCTCGTCGCTGGCGATGGACCTGACCAGCCTCGACCACGGTCGTGTCGAAGGCCGTCGCCGAGGCGCGGAGCCGCTCCTGGACACACCCGCGATCGGGTCGATCGCGGACGCTGGTGATTGGATGACGCCATGACCTGGATCTACCTCGTCATCGGCATCCTGGTCGTCGCGGCCCTCGTCGCGGTCGGCCTGGTGACCGGTGGTCGGCGACGCCGATCGGCGCCGCCGGTCCCGGCCGAGCGACGTGCACCCGAGGTCGACGCACCGACGGCGCCCGCCGAGGAGACGACCCCGGAGCCCGGGGCCGTCACCACCCTCGAGCGCCCCGAGGGGACGGCGTCGAGGCTCGTCCGGCTGCGCCAGCGGCTGGCCGCGTCGCAGGGCGGACTCGGCCGCGGACTGCTCTCGCTGCTCTCGCGTGACCGGCTGGACGCCGGCACGTGGGAGGCGATCGAGGACACGCTCCTGACCGCCGACGTGGGAGTCGGTCCCACGACCCAGCTCGTCGAGAACCTCCGCACCCGTCTTCGCATCGAGGGGTCGGAGGCCGACGACCCGCGCGGCGTCCTGCGCGACGAGCTGCTCCAGCCGTCGGCCCGGACATGGACCGCCGGCTGCAGGTCTCCGGGCGCCGACGGCAAGCCGGGGTGGTGCTCGTGGTGGGCGTCAACGGCGCCGGCAAGACGACCCTGGTCGGCAAGCTCGCCCGGATCCTCGTGGCCGAGGACAGGTCGGTCGTGCTCGGTGCGGCCGACACGTTCCGGGCCGCCGCCGTCGACCAGCTGGCGACGTGGGGTGAGCGCGTCGGCGTGGACGTCGTCCGCGGGCCCGAGGGGAGTGACCCCGCGAGCGTGGCGTTCCAGGCCGTGCACGAGGGTATCGAGCGCCAGGTCGACACCGTCGTCGTCGACACCGCCGGGCGGCTCCAGAACAAGGCCGGGCTCATGGACGAGCTCGGCAAGGTCAAGCGCGTCATCGAGAAGCAGGCGCCGGTCACGGAGGTGCTGCTCGTGCTCGACGCCACCACCGGCAGAACGGCATGGTGCAGGCCCGGGTGTTCTCCGAGATCGTCGACGTCACCGGGATCGTGCTGACCAAGCTCGACGGCTCGGCCAAGGGTGGGATCGTGGTCGCGGTGCAGCGTGGCTCGGCGTACCGGTGAAGCTGGTCGGGCTCGGCGAGGGGCCGGACGACCTCGCTCCCTTCGACCCGGCGCGTTCGTCGAGCCCTGCTCGGATGACCGCCCTGCCGATTCGACGTCGGTACGCCGGTCGTCGGCCGATCTCGGCGGCGGTGGCGGACCGCTCGGTCGCCGTACTCCCGGATGTCGCTGACGGAGCTGGCCAGGAGTTCGGCAGCGACAAGTGGGGCACCCACCGGTACACGCCGCACTACGAGCGTCACTTCGCCCCCCTGCGCGACCGACGGATGCTGGTGATCGAGTCGGATCGGCGGCTACGCGCGGAAGAAGAAGGGCGGCGCCTCGCTGCGGATGTGGAAGTGGTTTTCCCCCGTGCCGAGGTCGTCGGCGTCGACATCGAGGACAAGTCGTTCGTCGACCATCACCGGATCACGTCGTACCGCGGCTCCCAGACCAACCAGAAGCTCATGGGTCGGATCGTCCGGCGGTTCGGGGCCCCGACGATCGTGATCGACGACGGCAGCCACCGGCCGCCGCACGTGATCGGAGCTTCCAGATCTGTTCCCGATGCTCGAGGACGGCGGGCTCTACGTCATCGAGGACATCCAGACCAGCACTGGCCGGCGTGGAAGGGCAGCCTCGACCTCGACGACCCGACCACCTCGATGGCGATGGTCAGGCGCCTGCTCGACGGGCTCAACTACGAGGAGTTCCTCGACGAGACTACGAGCCGACGTACACCGACCGCCACGTCGTGGCGGTGCACTGCTACCACAACCTCGTGATCATCGAGAAGGGCACAACCGCGAGGGCAGCAACAAGCGGAGCGCCAACAAGGCGTGGTACGCCAAACAGACCGCCGCGGCCTCCGCGGGGGATCCCGCAGACGACACCGCGGACGCCCCGCCCCGGGCTGAGTCCGCCGCGCGGCAGGCGGCGGACGGCCCGAGATGGTCTGTCGCGCCGATCGTCGAAGATGACCGATGGCGTTTCTCGGTGAGGCGGTGCACGCCGTGGGTGAACGCGTGACGGGCACGCGCACCGGGGTCGTCGTGCTCAACTACGGCGACCCGCACGACACCTGGGGTTGTCTGGACGCGCTGGAGATGTCGAACGAGCTCGACCTGGACATCGTCGTGGTCGACAACGCGCCACCGGGTCCCGCGCACGACCGGCTGCGCGAAGGAGTCGGACGCAGAGCCGAGGTGGTGGCGTCGGGGGACAACCTCGGGTACGCCGGCGGCAACAACCTCGGGATCGCCCGGCTCCTCGACCGTGGGGTCGACTCCGTGCTGCTGCTCAACCCGGACACCCGGATCGAGCCCCGCACCCTGACCCGGCTACAGCGCGTCCTGGAGAAGCGTCCGGGGTGCGGCGTCGTGGGACCGAGGCTGGTGCTCCCCGGGGCACCGCCGCGCATCTGGTTCGACGGCGGGAAGGTCGCCCGGGCCACGGCCGCGACCCGGCACCGCGGACAAGGTCGCCCCGAGAGCGAGGTCCCACCCGGAGGGCCGCGGCGCACCGACTACGTGAGCGGGGCAGCCCTGCTCGCCCGCGCTGACACGTTCCACGAGGTCGGGCTGCTTCCCGAGCGCTACTTCATGTACTACGAGGAGACCGAGTGGTGCCTGCGCGCCGCCGACGCCGGTTGGACCTCGGTGGTGCAACCGCGAGCCCGGATGACCCACCTGAAGCGATCGGGCATCCAGGTGCCCGGGCCGTACGCCGTGTACTACCTCACGCGCAATCGCTACTTCTTCGCCCGCGACTACCTCGGCGTCGATCCGGAGCTGGCGCTTGCCCACCTGGACCGTACGTTGGTCGGGAGCTGGCGGACGCGGATCACGCAGCAGGCCGGTCACTGGCTACCGGTCTTCGAGGACCTCGTCTCCCAGGCGAAGCTCGACGCGCGGGAGGGCCGGGACGGCAGGCGGGCGGACGTCGAGGATCGCCCCGACGCGGACGGCCTCCGGCCGGGTGAGGGGCGTACGTTGGCACCACGTCGGGACGAGCGGACGGAGCGAGACCTCGGTGACAGGTGAGCTCACGTTCTTCCCCGACTGGCGCCGCTTCAACCCGTTCCAGACGATGCTCTTCGGCGATCTCGGCCGCGTGGGCGGCGTCCCTCGCCCGGCGCGCAGCCTGCGGAAGCACCTGGCGTCGGCGACCGAGTCCGGGCGTCCTGGCCTGCTCAACGTGCACTGGACGACACCCCTGCTCGCGGGGGTGGCCGACGAGGCGGAGGCGCGTGCCAAGGTGGCGGTGATCGCGGAGCTCCTGGACGCCTTCAAGGGGGCCGGCGGTCGGCTCGTGTGGACGGTGCACAACGTGCTGCCCCACGACCCGGTGCACGTCGAGAGCGAGGTGGAGCTGGCCCGGTTGCTGGCGAGCCGGGCCGACCTCGTGCACGTCCTGTCCGAGGCGACCCTGGCGGCGGCTGCGCCGTACTTCGAGATCGACCCGGCGCGCACGATGTGCATCCCGCACTCGAGCTATCGCGGGATGTACCCGGACTGGGTGAGCCGTGCCGCCGCACGGCGACGGCTCGGCGTGGCACCCGACGAGAGCGCGGTTCTCGCGCTGGGCCAGATCCGGCCGTACAAGGGGCTCGACCGGCTGCTCGACTTCGCCGAGCATGCGGATCGTCCGCGCCTCCGGCTCCTGGTGGCGGGTGCCCTGCGGCCCGGGGCCGAGTCGGACGACCTGGCGGCCCGCCTGTCCGCCGCACCGAGGACGACCTGGCTCACCCGCCGTCTGCGGGACGACGAGATCCAGGTATGGATGCGCGCCGCCGACATCGCCGTCCTGCCCTACGTGCGCGTGCTGAACTCCGGGGCGTTCCTGCTGGCCGAGTCCTTCGACCTGCCCGTGGTGGCGCCGCGCACCGGAGCACTGGTCGAGCGAGCGACGGATCCTCACGTCCGGCTCTTCGACGAGGACGACTTCCAGGACGTGCTCTCGGGCGCGGTCGCGGACCTCGTCGAGGATCCCGAAGGGGCGGCCCGCGCGCGCGCGTCGGCCGAGCACGCGGCACTGTCGCGCCCCGTGGGAGCGATGGCCGCACGGTTCGCCGACGCCGTCGCACCGCTCCTGGAGTTCACACAGTCGTAACAGCCGGCCCGCGAGTGTTGCACGACCGCAACAGAGCACGCCGTACGCCGAAACCTGGGGGCCGCACGCTGGGCGCCAACGCTCACTCGTGGAGGTTTCATGGACGGCTACTACGCCTGGATGATCGTCGCCACGGCGCTGGTCCTGATGATGACGACGCCGGGGCTCGCGCTGTTCTACGGCGGCATGACCCGGTCGAAGTCCGTGCTCAACATGATGATGATGTCGTACGTCGCGATGGCCGTCGTCGGCATCGTCTACGTGCTGTGGGGCTGGTCGGAGTCGTTCGGCCCGACGAGCAGGGCCGGAGGTCTGTTCGCCGACCCGTTCACCCTCTTCGGCCTCAAGGACGTCGCGTGGGGCTCGTACGTCGCGGTCTGCTTCCAGCTCACCTTCGCGGTGATCACGGCCGCGCTGATCTCCGGGGCGATCGCCGATCGCGTGAAGCTGTCGTCCTGGGTCGTGTTCCTGCCGCTGTGGGTGACGCTCTGCTACTTCCCGCTCGCCCACATGGTCTGGGGCGGCGGATGGATCTCGACGCACCTGGCGGCCCAGGACTACGCCGGCGGCACGGTCGTCCACATCAACGCAGGCGTCGCCGGCGGCGTGCTCGCGCTGATCATCGGTCGCCGGGTGGGCTTCCGGCGCGATCCGATGAGGCCGCACAACCTCACGCTCACGATGATCGGCGCCGGTCTGCTGTGGTTCGGCTGGTACGGCTTCAACGTCGGCTCGATCGTCCTGACCGGCGACAGCGACACCGCCAACACCCGGCAGTTCATGACCGAGACCGGCGTGACCTTCCTCAACACCACCATCGCCACGATGGCGGCGATGCTGGCCTGGCTGGCCATGGAGCGGGTCCTGCACGGCAAGGCCACGTCGCTCGGTGCCGCCTCGGGCATCGTCGCCGGGCTCGTCGCGATCACGCCGTCCTGCGGTGCGGTGAACGTCGTCGGTGCGATCGTCATCGGTGCCGTCGCCGGCCTCGCCTGCGCGTACGCCGTCGGGCTGAAGTTCAAGCTCGACCTGGACGACTCGCTCGACGTCGTCGGCGTCCACCTCGTGGGCGGTGTCGTCGGCACCGTGCTGATCGGCTTCCTGTCGACGTCGGCCGCGCCCGGCGGCATCGACGGCCTGTTCTACGGCGGCGGGCTGACCTCGCTGGGCCACCAGGCCGGGGCGGCCGGGATCTCGATCGTGTGGACCGGGTTCTTCACCACGGTGATCGGCCTCGCCATCAAGTACTCGATCGGCTGGCGGGTGGCCGAGGACGACGAGGTCGACGGGATCGACTTCGCGGAGCACGGTGAGTCGGCGTACGACCTCGACGGCCGCTCCGGCGGCGTCCGCCTCCCGGCACCGGCACCCGCCAGGACCCGCGCGACGGAAGGAGCGATGGCATGAAGCTCGTCACCGCGGTGATCAAGCCGCACAAGTGGGAGGACGTCCGCGAGGCCCTGGAGACCTTCGGTGTCACCGGGATGACCGTCTCGGAGGTGAGCGGCTACGGCCGGCAGAAGGGCCACACCGAGGTCTACCGGGGCGCGGAGTACGACATCGCGCTGGTGCCCAAGATCCGGATCGAGATCGTCACCGACGACGCGGACGTGGAGGACATCGTGGGCATCATCACGAAGACCGCGCAGACCGGCCGGATCGGCGACGGCAAGGTGTGGGTGAGCCCGGTCGACACCGTCGTCCGGGTGCGCACCGGCGATCGCGACGAGTCGGCGCTCTAGCGGACGCGACCATGGACCGGGGGCCGCGCGGACGCGCCGACACGTTGTGCGCGACGGCGTACGACGTGGCGGGCGCGCCGGAGTCCGGATGCGCCCTGGTGGCCGTCGGCGGCTACGGGCGCCGCGAGCTCGCGCCGTACTCCGACCTCGACGTGGTGCTGGTGCACGAGGACGAGGTCGACCTCGGAGACGCGGCGGAGAAGGTCTGGTACCCGATCTGGGACTCCGGAGCCCGGCTCGACCACGCGGTCCGGACGCTCTCGGAGATGCTCGACCAGGCGGGCGCCGACCTCCGGGTGGCGCTGGGCCTGCTCGACATCCGACACCTCGCCGGGGACGCCGAGCTGACCGCGCGGCTGCGCGCCGAGGCGCTCGCCCACTGGCGGCGTACGGCGCGGGACCGGCTCCCGGCCCTGAGGGACCTGGTCGGCAGGCGGCACGACGCTCGTGGGCGAGCTCGCCCACCTGTCGGTGCCCGACCTCAAGGAGGCGGAGGGTGGGCTCCGCGACGCGACCGTGCTGGGTGCGCTGGTCGCGACCTGGTTGGTCGACGTGCCGCACGTCGACCTCGAGCGGTCGCGTCGTGCCCTGCTGGACGTCCGTGACGCCCTGCACGACGCGGCCGGCCGCGCGACCGACCGGGTGGCCCCGGAGCTGTGGGTCCGCTCGCCGAGCGCCTCGGGCTGGCCGACGAGGCAGCGGCGCAGCGACACGTGCGCGAGATCGGACGGCGGATCTCCCACCTCTCGCGGCTGACCTGGCGCCGCGTGGACGGCGTCCTGGTCGCCCGGCCGGCGGGGCGCGGCGTACGCCGGCCCTCGCTCACCGCGGTCGAGCCCGGCATCGCCGTGTCCGGCCTCGAGATCGTGCTGACCCGTGACGCCCGTCCGCGCGACGACGCCACGCTGCTGCTCCGGGCGGCCGCCGTCGCCGCCGAGCGCGACCTGGAGCTCGCGCCCGGCGACCGCGGCCCGGCTCCGGTCGCCGAGTGCCCGCCCCTTCCGGAGCCGTGGCCGGCCGCCGCTCGCCAGGCGCTGGTCCGGCTGCTGGCGCGGGGCCGGGCTGCTCCCGGTCTGGGAGACGCTGGAGGAGACCGGGTCGCTCGCGTCGTTCCTGCCGGAGTGGGAGCGGATCCGGCTCCTGCCGCACGCCTCCGAGGTCCATCGGTTCACCGTCGACCGGCACGCGGTCGAGACGTGCCGCGAGGCCGGCCGACTGATCCGCACGGTCGGCCGACCGGACGTGCTGCTGGTCGCTGCGCTGCTGCACGACATCGGCAAGGGCGGCGTGACCGAGCACAGCGTGGCCGGCGAGCCGATCGCGAGGGCGGTGGCGACGCGGATGGGCTACGACGAGCGATCGACGTACCTCATCGCGCCGGCTGGTGCGTCACCATCTGCTGCTGGCGCAGGCCGCCACCACCCGAGACCCGGAGGACCCCGCGACCGCCGCAGGAGTCGCAGCCGCGCTCGGTGACACCGAGGCGCTCGACCTGCTGCTCGCGCTCACGGAGGCGGACGCCCGGGCCACCGCGCCGAAGGCGTGGTCCTCCTGGCGGGCCGGGCTCGTGCGGACCCTCGCGGCCCGGACCGAGGCGGTGCTGGGCGAGCTCGCGGCGCCGGCGGTCGAGCCCGAGGAGGTGCCGATCCCGCGGGAGGTACGCCGTGGTGGCGTCGCGATCACGCTGGCGCCTGCCGACGGCGGGGTCGGGTGACCGTCATGGCACCGGACCGCATCGGGCTCCTCGCCGACGCGGCCGCGGTGTTCGCCGCGCAACGCGCCTCGGTCCGCTCGGCGCGCGCCTGGTCGCAGGGCGAGGTGGGGGTCTCGGTGTGGGACGTGGCCGAGGAGCACCTGGACGCCCGGGTCCTGCGGCAGCGGTTCGAGGCGATCGCCGCCGGTCGGCTCGATCCCGCGGCGCGATGGCGGCGCCGACCCGTCCGGGATCGCCCCGATGGTCGTCGTACGCCCGGAGGCCTCCGCGCGCGCCACCGTGCTCGAGGTACGCGCCGACGATCGGCCAGGAGTCGTCCATCGGGTCTGCGCCGCCCTGGCCGCCCTCGACCTGGCGGTCCGGTCCGCCCACGTCGACACCCTCGGCCCCCAGGCCGTCGACGTGTTCTACGTCCAGGAGCCCTCCGCCGGCGCCCTCACCGACGCCCGCGCCGCCGGACGCGCGCGCCACGCCGTACGGCGGCGTTGCCTGGATACGTCACGGACTATCCGGAAATCGAGCCCAGCGGGAGCCCGGATAGGCTGGAGACTCCGCATCAGACACCTCGAGGACTGACTTGTTCGCCACGCTTTCCGACCGGCTCGCCGAGACCTTCAAGAACCTCCGCGGGAAGGGCCGCCTCTCCGAGGCGGACATCGACGCGACCGGGCGCGAGATCCGGATCGCCCTGCTCGAGGCCGACGTCGCCCTGCCGGTCGTCCGCGAGTTCGTGGACGCCGTCAAGGAGCGGGCCCGCGGGGAAGAGGTCAGCCAGGCGCTGAACCCCGCCCAGCAGGTCGTCAAGATCGTCAACGAGGAGCTCGTCGAGATCCTCGGTGGCGAGACCCGGCGCATCCGGTTCGCCAAGAACCCCCCGACCGTGATCATGCTGGCCGGGCTGCAAGGCGCCGGTAAGACCACCCTGGCCGCGAAGCTGGCCCACTGGCTCAAGGAGCAGGGCCGGCAGCCCATGCTCGTCGCCGCCGACCTCCAGCGCCCGAACGCCGTCACCCAGCTCCAGGTGGTCGGCGAGCGAGCCGGCGTACCGGTCTTCGCGCCCGAGGCCGGCAACGGCGTCGGCGACCCGGTGCGGGTCGCCCGCGACTCGATCGACGAGGCCCGCCGGAAGCTCCATGACGTCGTCATCGTCGACACCGCCGGCCGCCTCGGCGTCGACGCCGAGATGATGCAGCAGGCGATCGACATCCGCGATGCCGTCAACCCCGACGAGATCCTCTTCGTGGTCGACGCGATGATCGGCCAGGACGCCGTGACGACGGCGCAGGCGTTCCTCGACGGCGTCGGGTACGACGGAGTCGTCCTCACCAAGCTCGACGGCGACGCCCGTGGCGGCGCGGCCCTCAGCGTCCGGAGCGTCACCGGCAAGCCGGTCATGTTCGCCAGCGCCGGCGAGCAGCTGACCGACTTCGACCTCTTCCACCCCGACCGGATGGCCTCGCGGATCCTCGACATGGGCGACGTGATGACCCTGATCGAGCAGGCCGAGAAGGCCTTCGACCAGGACCAGGCGCTCAGGGCCGCCGAGAAGCTCACCACCGGGGGTGACTTCACCCTCGACGACTTCCTCGAGCAGATGCAGCAGGTCCGCAAGCTCGGCTCGATGTCGAAGATCATGGGGATGCTGCCCGGGATGGGGCAGTACCGCGACCAGATCGAGAACTTCGACGAGCGCGAGATCGACCGCATCCAGGCGATCATCCAGTCGATGACGCCGGCCGAGCGGGCCAACCCGAAGGTCATCGACGGCTCGCGGCGCGCCCGCATCGCCCGCGGCTCGGGCCGGCAGGTCTCCGACGTGAACAGCCTGGTCGACCGCTTCTTCGAGGCGCGCAAGATGATGGCGTCGTTCGCCAAGGGAGGCATGCCAGGGGTGCCGGGCATGCCCGGCATGTCGTCCGGAGGGAAGCGCGGGCGAGCCAAGCAGGCGGCCAAGAACAAGTCCGCCAAGGGGCGCCGCGTCAGCGGAAACCCCGCCAAGGCAGCGGCCGAGGCGAAAGCCGCCGAGGAGAAGGCCGCGGCGGCGCAGGGCAACCCGTTCGGCAACCCGGACGGCGAGGAGGTCGACTACGAGAAGGCGGCCGCTGCGCTCGAGCTGCCGAAGGACTTCTCCAAGTACCTCAAGTAGAGATTCGGCTCTTCCTTCGCGACCGCGGCACGCTCCTGGTCATGCGCGGACGGACCAGTCACCACGCACGGACGCCGACCTTCGATCGCAGATACCTTTGGTCCATGGGGCTGACAGGTGCGATCCCTCCGCGCTCCGAGCTGGAATGGTGCTGCTCGAGTTTCTCGTCCCGCCCAGAGGCATACGGTCCACGAGGCCGAGGTGTGTCGGAACCTCCCAGACGACATGCGGAGCCGGAAGCACTTCGAAGACCACCTCGACCGGGCTGTCGGTGGCTACGTGAAACCCCTACGTCCGGGCCAGGAGAGCGTCCATGCTCCGACCCTCCGCCCCAAGAGGATGAGATCCAGCGTCCTCGCGATCCTGGCTGGCCTCTTGATGGTCGTGGCCGGATGCGGTGGCGGGCAGGAGTCGAGCTCGGGCGTTCAGCCGCCTGGGGGCACCGCTCAGTCGCCGTCAGGTGGAGGCGCCCGGGTCGAGGGGTTGTTCGAGGTCGGTGATCACCATCTGTTCCTCGAGTGCGATGGCACGGGCTCTCCGACCGTGGTCTACCTCCATGGTTCGATCGAGGACCCGAACGCGGTCCCACGCCACGCCGGCGACAGATTGCAGGAGCTCCTGGCATCCGACTACCGCACGTGCGTCTACGACCGACGCAACGTGGGCGAGAGCGACACGGTGGACAAGATCCAGTCTCCCGAAGACGCACTGAACGATCTACACGGACTCCTGGACGCGGCCGAGATCGAGCCGCCCTACGTCCTGGTCGGCGCTTCCTTCGGCGGCATCCTCGCCTACCTGTACGCCAACGAGCACCGAGACCAGGTCGTGGGCATGGTGCTGCTGGATGCGATGTTCCCCGACGAGCTCGCCCTGGAGCACCTCTTCCCGCCCAAGGATCGATATCGGGCCTACAGCCGGTCGGATGAGCAGACGGGCCTGGAGCGGATCAGCCACTTCAAGGTGCTCACGGCGGCGCAACGCTACATCGGAAAAGAACCCCGGATCCCGGTGACGTACCTGGCCTCGACCCAGGAGGGCTACGACGACAACGACTACGGCATCCCGGAGTACGACCGCCGGATCGTGAAGCTCCAGGCGACCTACGTGCACCGCTTCTCACCCGGACGACGTATCGAGGTCGACGCGCCTCACTACATGGAACCCGTCATCCCTGACCAGATCGCCCAGGAGGTGCGCCGAGTGATCGAGGTCCGGCCCTCCTAGACGAATCGCAAGCACGAGGCCCCGCGGTGCGGGCATTGGTCCAGATCGAGGGTCCTTGCGCAGGTGGTCATCGGATCAGGCAGAAGGGGTGCCCGACCGGGTCGAGGAACACGCGGAACGCGCCGTCCTCGGAGGGCTGATGCTCGGCATGAGGTCGGGTGGTGCGTCCCGCCGCCACGGGGTAGCGGCGGGACGCGGCTCCGGAGTTGGAGAGGCCCGGAAACCGCCAGGCTAAAGGGGTCCACCTCCCGCACGCATGCCCGGGATTGGTGAAGCCACCACCAACAGCGCGGGTACCTTTCGCGTCGTGTACGAGGACCTCAGCGACCTGGAGGCCCCTGATGGTGATGGTCATGGCTTGCCGTCCAACGAGAGGATTGTTCGGGCCTCTACCGTTGCCCTCCGTGACACCTTGCACGCCAGACCGCACAGCGCTCCGCCGTTCCCTACTCTCCGAGTACCTCAGGTGAGCGTCGCATGACCGTGCTGGTCGTCGACGGCGCGAACGTCGTCGGCGCGCGCCCGGACGGATGGTGGAAGGACCGCGCCGGCGCCGCCCGGAGGCTGCACGAGCAGCTGGTCACCGCCGATCTGGACGACTCGATCACCGAGGTCGTCCTGGTGCTCGAGGGGCAGGCGAAGGCGGGCGTGAAGAAGGGACGCGACGGCCACGTGACCGTCGTACACGCTCCTCAGGACGGCGACAGCGAGATCGTCCGGCAGGCCCACCAGGCGGCCGAGGCCGGACACGAGGTCACCGTCGTGACGGCGGACAGGTTGCTCGCCGCGCGGGTCGCCAAGGCCGGCGGCACCGTCGGCCCGACCTGGCTGCTCGACCGGCTGGACGGCTAACTGGCATAGAGACCGCCATGAACCAGGCCGGCGACAGTGTCGTTTGCATGCCAGTTTGCGCGACTCGGCGTCAGGCGAGCTCGGCGGCGCGGGTGATGGCGAGGGCGATCGAGCCCATCAGCTCCGCTCGACCGCCGAACTGGCCGGACACGACCTCGCACGACGCGGCTGCCTCGGGGTGGGCGTAGCGGTCGACGCCGTCGCGGATCGCCGCCACCAGGGTGGCCGAGGCTCCCAGTGACCCGCCGACCACGATGCGGCGCCGGGTTGAGGGTGGTGCAGAGACCGGCGAGCACGCGCCCGACCGTGTGACCGGCGTCGGTGAGGACCCGGCGTACGTCGGGAGCACCCGCGCCGTCCAGCCGGAGCAGGCCCGGCAGGTCGAGGTCGTCGCCGTACGCCGGACGCAGCAGCTCGAGCAGGCGCCTCGTCGAGACCTCGGTCTCGAGGCAGCCGCGACTCCCGCACCGGCAGACGTCACCGTCCTCACGTGCGAGCACGTGCCCGACCTCGCCCGCGATGCCGGTCGTGCCGCGGTGCAGGCGCCCGCCGAGCACGAGGCCGGCGCCGACGCCGCTGGCGAGCTTCACGTAGATCAGGTCCGCGACACCGCGACCCGCGCCGTGCTGGTGCTCGGCCATCGCGCCGAGGTTGGCGTCGTTGTCGACCACCACCGGTACGCCGACCCGCTCGGAGAGCTCGCCGGCGGGCGCCAGCTGCTGCCACCCGGGGAGCACGACTGGTCGACCCGTGCCGACCGGCGGTCGATCGGTCCCGGGACACACAGTCCGACCGTGAGCAGGTCGCCGAGCGGGATGCCGGCCTTTCCGCCGCGGTGCGCACGAGCTCGGCGGCGAGGTCCAGGGTCGCGCTGCCGTGGGGATCCGCGTCGGTCGACTGCTCGGTCTCGGCCAGGATGGTGGCGCTCCGGTCCGAGACGGCGACGCGCACGTGCCGGTGACCGATGTCGACGCCGGCCACGCCACCGGGGCGGATCGCCAGGGCGACCAGCAGGGGTGGCCGCCCGCTCCCGCCCTTGTACGGCGTGCCGCGGTCCTCGGTCTCCATCACCACCCCGGTGCCGAGCAGCTCGGCGACCAGGCTGGAGACGGTGGTCCGGGACAGACCCGATCCGCGGGCGAGGTCCGCCCGGCTCTGCGGACCGCCGGAGCCCAGGAGGGCCGTGATCGCGCGCAGGTTGGACCTGCGGAGCTGGGCGAGGGAGTGTCCGGGCACGCTCGCAGCGTAGGCCGATTCCTCCCGAGGTCGAACGAATTGTCGGCGGGCGGACGCCGCCACGAGCGGGTCAGACGATGTCGTTGTCGTCCACGCCGAGGTGCTCCAGCTCCTTCTCTGCGGCCGGGTGCGGGGGTACGGCGTACAGCCGGTGCGTGCGGACCGCCGCGAACGTCCACAGCTTGTTCAGCACGAACGACAGCGGCGTCACGACGACGATCACGATCAGCTGCGCCCAGTACAGCCGGGTGCGGAGGCCGGTGGTGTCGTCGAGGGGGTCGGTCGGCAGGGAGAAGGGCGAGCCGTGGTGCATCAGGAGGGTCAGCAGCACCAGCCCGACGGCCTGGCCGAGCAGGCCGACCGCGAGGAACGGCCAGTACTCCTTCCACCACTTCTGGTGCTCCGCACTGCGGAAGGTGTACGCGCCGGTTGAGCTGGAAGTTCCAGAGGTTGGCGACGAGGAACGCGATGGTCGAGTAGGCGTGGTACCAGCGGGCGTGGTAGCCCGTCGGGACCAGCGCGAACATCGCGTGCTCGGGGTGCGGGCCGAGCCGCTTGACGAGGACGAGCACGGCCAGGTTCACCACCACGCCGGTGCCGCCCACGAGCGAGAACCGCACGAACTGCAGCGCGTTGCGACGATGCCTCTGCATCGTGTCGGCCCGGCTCGTGCTCACAGCCGAGGACCCTAGCGAGGCCGTGCCCAGGCGCTCCTCCACAACGCCGGAAGACCACGGCCGAGGTGTCGCGGCAGGCAGCCGGTAGCGTCCGCGGCATGGCGTCCCTGCGGTTCCGCGGCCCGGTCCTGCCCGACGGCGAGGCCCGCGACCTGTACGTCGTCGACGGGTCCGTCACGCTCGAGCCGGTCGCGGGCGCGGAGACCGCCGTCGAGGGGTGGATCGTGCCCGGGCTCGTCGACGCCCACTGCCACATCGGGCTCGACGCCCACGGTCCGGTGGACGAGGCGACCACCGAGCAGCAGGCCGTCGACGACCGCGACACCGGCGCCCTGCTCCTGCGTGACTGCGGGTCGCCCGCCGACACCCGCTGGGTCCAGGATCGCGACGACCTCCCCCGACTGATCCGCTGCGGGCGGCACATCGCACGCACCCGGCGCTACATCCGCAACTACGCCCACGAGATCGAGCCCGAGGACATCACGACGTACGTCGCCCAGGAAGCGCAGGCGGGAGACGGGTGGGTCAAGCTCGTGGGTGACTGGATCTCGCGGGAGGAGGGCGACCTCGCTCCGTCGTTCCCGGCCGACGCGTTCGCGGCCGCCATCGCCACCGCGCACGAGCACGGCGCCCGGGTGACCGCCCACTGCTTCGGCGAGACGGTGCTGCCGCAGCTGATCGAGGCCGGCATCGACTGCATCGAGCACGGCACCGGGCTGACCGTCGACCTCGTCGAGACCATGGCCGCGCAGGGGCACCGCCCTGGTGCCGACGGCCGTGCAGCTCAACAACTTCCCGTCGTACGCCGAGCAGGGCGGCGCCAGGTTCCCGGCGTACGCCGAGCACATGCTGGCCCTGCACGCCCGTCGCCGCGAGACGATCATGGCGGCCTACGACGCAGGGGTGCCGATCTTCGCGGGCACCGACGCCGGGGGAGTGCTGCCCCACGGCGGCATCGCCGACGAGGTGGCCGAGCTCGCGTCGTACGGCATGCCGGCCGACTACGCCCTCGGTGCCGCCAGCTGGCGGGCCCGCGAGTGGCTCGGCTGGAACGCCACCCTCGACGAGGGCGCGCCGGCCGACTTCGTGGTCTACCCGCGCGACCCGCGCGCCGATCTCACCGTGCTCCGCGAGCCCACCGCCGTCGTGCTGCGCGGGCAGGTCGTGTGAACGAGCCCCAGCTCGTGGCCGCGCTCCGGGCGGCCGGGTGCGTCTTCGCCGAGGAGGAGGCCCGGCTCCTGCTCGACGAGGCGTCGTCGCCCGGCGAGCTGATGGCGTGGGCGGCCCGCAGGATGGCGGGCGAGCCGCTCGAGTACGTCGTCGGCTGGGCGGCCTTCGCGGGCGTGCGGGTCGCGGTCGACCCCGGGGTGTTCGTGCCTCGACGACGGAGCGAGCTGGTCGTCTCGGTCGCCCTGCGCGAGCCCGCCGACGTGGTGGTCGACCTGTGCTGCGGCACCGCCGCCTTCGGCGCTGCTCTCGCCCGACACTGGCCGTCTGCCGAGGTGCACGCCGCCGACGCCGACCCGGTCGCCGTGGCCTGCGCGCGCCGCAACCTCCCGCCCGAGCGGGTGCACGAGGGCGACCTCTACGCCGCGCTCCCGGCCGAGCTGCAGGGGCCGAGGTCGACCTCGTGGTCGCGAACGCGCCGTACGTCCCGACCGAGGCCATCGCCACGATGCCGCGCGATGCTCGCGACCACGAGCACCGCGTCGCCCTCGACGGTGGTGCCGACGGCCTCGACGTGCTCCGCCGCGTCGTCGCGGGCGCCCCCGCCTGGCTGCGGCCGGGAGGCCGGTTGGTGGTCGAGACGGGTCGCGACCAGGCCGACGAGATGGTCGCGATCGTCGACGGCGACCGGGATGAGCGCCGTGGTCGAGACCGACGACGAGCTCGGCGGCGATCGTCGTGCTCGGTCGCGCCTGACCTGCGCCGGTGGCCGAGGGCGGCTGGGGCGGTGGCCAGGGGTCGGCGGTACGGCCACCCGGGAGGTGGCCGGCGATGCCGGCGGTCCGCCGGCGCGTGTAGAAGAGGATCCCGGTGACCAGCACCACGACGAACCCGATCCCACCGACAGCAACGGCACGAAGAAGCCCGAGCACCCCGGCTCGGGCCAGGTCGCCGTCCGACGGGACCTGCGCGATCCGGATCTGCGCCCACCTGGCCACGGGCACAGTCGAACCGCAGCGTCCCGTCGCCGGTGTCGAACACGCGGACCGCCACCCACTCGTTGAAGGTGAAGCGCGAGTCGGGTCGCCGGATGTCGAGCGGGCTGCCGCTGGCGTCGGACACGTCGCACCGCGGCAACCGGTTGCCGTCCTCGATGAAGAGCCCGCGCTCCACGCCGGCCGGCACCGTCACGGTGTGGGTGCCCGAGGCATGGAAGATCGCGTCCGAGCGGCCGATGTCCAGCCCGAGTCCGGACGATCGTGACGACCGCGATGGCGGCCGCGGCCGCCATCATCAGCCCGCCGACGACGAACCACACCCAGCTCGGCCGCTTCTTCACGGCGGACGGCGGTGGGTACGGCGAGGGGTACGCCGAGTGCGGGCGGTAGGGCATGCTCACCGCAGAAGGATGCGCGATTTCGGTCGATCCCGTGGGGTCTGGCAGAATTCGCCGCTGAGTCTGCCGTGCTCGGTCCCTCTCAACCGTGGCGTGGCAGCCCCCGAGGCGAGCGCACGTGCACCCCACGCCAGGCGCCGACCCTCACCACACACAACCTTTCGAGGAGACACCACAACCGTGGCCGTCAAGATCCGTTTGAAGCGCATCGGCAAGGTCCGTGCGCCGCACTACCGCATCGTCGTCGTGGACTCGCGCAAGAAGCGCGACGGCAGGGTGATCGAGGAGATCGGGCTGTACCACCCGAAGGAGGACCCCTCCTACATCAAGGTCGTGTCCGACCGGGCGCAGTACTGGCTCGGCGTCGGCGCCCAGCCGTCCGAGGCCGTCGCCCAGCTCCTGAAGATCACCGGCGACTGGCAGAAGTTCAAGGGCTACAAGAACACCGAGGGCACCCTCCGCGTGGCCGAGCCCAAGCGCGACAAGCTCGAGATCTTCAACGAGGCGCTCAAGGACGCCGCCAGCGAGCCCAAGGCCGAGGCGGTCACCAAGCGGGCGTCGAAGAAGGCCGCTGCCAAGAAGGCCGCGCCCGAGGCCGCAGCCGAGGCACCCGCAGCCGAGGCCCGCTGCTGAGGCACCCGCAGCCGAGGCTCCTGCGGAGGCACCCGCCGCCGAGGCCGAGGCCACCGTGGAGGCGCCGGCCGTCGAGGCCGAGGCCACCGCCGAGGAGCCGGCCCCGGTCCCCGAGGTCGAGACCCCGCAGGGTGCGACCGACGAGGCCGAGACGGCGGAGGCCGCGCAGGTCGACGCCGAGTCGAAGAACGACGAGGCCTGATCGATGCTCGCCGACGCGCTGGAGCACCTGGTGCGCGGGGTCGTCGATCACCCGGACGACGTCAGCGTGCGTGACAAGCAGACGCGTCGCGGTCCCTTGCTCGAGGTGCGGGTCCATCCCGACGACCTCGGCAAGGTGATCGGGCGCAACGGCCGGACGGCGACGGCGTTCCGTACCGTCATCTCGGCCCTCGCCGGCCGGGGTGGCTCCCGGATCGACTTCGTCGACGTCGACAAGGGTCGGTGACGAGTGAGGACGTTCCGGCCCGACGAAGCCGAGCCGGAACGACCGGAGCGAGCGCCGAAGGCCGCTCGCGGCCGAGGCGGCCTGAACCCCAGCCGCACCCTCACTAACCTGACCCCGTGGAGGAGGCGGAGTCGATCGACGTCGTCGTCGGGCGCGTCGGCAAGCCGCACGGCATCCGCGGCGAGGTGACCGTCGAGGTGCGCACCGACGAGCCGGACCGCCGGTTCCCGGTCGGCGCCGCCCTGCGCGTCGAGCGCCCGCGCGGGGTGGCAGCACCCTGGGAGGTCCTGACCGTGACGGCGACGCGGTGGCACCAGTCGACGCTGCTGGTCCGGTTCGAGGAGCTCGGCGACCGCACCGTGGCCGAGAGCGCGCGTGGCCTCCTCCTGCACGCCGACGTACCCGCGGACGAGTCGCCGGACGACCCCGAGGAGTTCTACGACCACCAGCTGGTCGGCCTCGCCGTCGAGGATGTCGACGGCCGACCGTTGGGCGAGGTCAGTGCGGTGCTCCATGGTGCCCAGGACCTCCTCGAGGTCCGGACGCCGGACGGGCGCGACACGCTCGTCCCGTTCGTCGCCGCCCTGGTCCCGGAGGTCGACCTACCCGGTGGCCGCGTGGTGGTCGCCGACCGACCCGGACTGGTCACGCCCTTCCCGGACGAGGACGAGTGATCCCGGCATGAGGATCGACGTCGTCACGATCTTCCCCGAGTGGTTCTCGTCGCTGGACGTCTCCCTGACCGGCAAGGCGCGTGCCTCCGGACTGGTCGAGATCGAGGTGCACGACCTGCGCGGCTGGACGCACGACCGGCACCGCACCGTCGACGACACGCCGTACGGCGGCGGGGCCGGCATGGTGATGAAGCCCGAGCCCTGGGGTGAGGCGCTCGACCAGGTGCGGGGGGAGGGTCGCCCCACCCTGCTGGTGCCGACCCCGAGCGGGACGCCGTTCACCCAGGCGATCGCCCGCGAGCTCGCAGCCGTCGACCACGTCGTCGTCGCCTGCGGTCGCTACGAAGGCATCGACCAGAGGGTGCTGGACGAAGCCGCCACGTCGTA
This sequence comes from uncultured Actinomycetota bacterium, assembly GCA_963759515.1. GTDB lineage: Bacteria > Actinomycetota > Actinomycetes > Propionibacteriales > Nocardioidaceae > Nocardioides. The sequence continues at coordinate 114,884 of CAVWZR010000018.1, forward strand.
CGCCGTCCGCGAGCTCTCGCTCGGAGACTTCGTGCTCAACGGCGGCGAGGTCGCTGCAGCCGCGTTCATCGAGGCGATCGTCCGGCTGCTGCCGGGCTTCATGGGCAACCCCGAGTCGCTCACCGAGGAGTCCCACGAGGACGGCTTGCTGGAGTACCCCGTCTACACCAAGCCCGCGTCCTGGCGCGGGCACGACGTACCGCCGGTGCTGCTGTCCGGCGACCACGCCGCGATCGCCGCCTGGCGTCATGCCGAGTCCGTACGCCGGACCGTTGCCCGCCGCCCCGATCTCGCCCGCCCCGCGGCCGCGGTCGGGTTGGCTGGTCTCGATCTCGAGGTGCGGCCCGCCACCCGGGCCGATGCCGGCGAGCTGTTCACCCTGACCCGGGCCTGCTGGCTCCAGGAGATGTGGGCCAACCCGGGCTCGGTGATCCCGGCCCTGGAGGAGTCGTTCGAGGACGCCGTTCGGGGCCTCGAGGACTGGACCACGTTCGTCGCCCTGGCCGGTGGCCGGATCGTCGGCTCCGTCCGCGGCAAGCTCGTCGGCGACGGCACCGTCTGGGACGTGGGACGCGTGATGGTCGCCCCCGACCTCCAGGGGCGCGGCCTCGGCCGTCATCTCCTCGCGCTGATCGAGGAGGCCGCGCCGAGCGAGGCCACGACGTACGAGCTGTGGACCGGCGCGACGAGCGTCGACAACCTCCGGATGTACAAGAAGGCCGGCTACCGCCTCCAGGGGCCCGCTCCCGGGCCACGCCGGGGCCGCGGTCGATCTGACCAAGCCGCGTCGGGCTCCGGGGCGATAGTACGGATCATCTGGCCGGTCATCGGACGAATGGGCGGCCGAATGATCCGTACTATCGGGCGATTTCGCCTCGACCGGAGTGCGTCTGGCAAGATTGCTCCTCGGCCCGTCCGGCCAAACAAGGATCGCCCCGGCAGCTCGTCCGGGAGATCCGCACCGTCTTCTGCCACAGGGGGAGCACGGTGCCGCCGGCCACACGGACGGTCACTCAACTGCAGACACTTTTCCCCACCACGGCTGACCTGTGGCACTCGTGAGGAGAGACATGACCGTCAACAACATCGGTGCCGTCGCCGACCTGGGCAATTCAGCCAAGCGCGACGACCTCCCCGAGTTCCGCGCCGGCGACACCGTCAAGGTCCACGTCAAGGTCACGGAGGGCACCCGGTCCCGCGTCCAGATCTTCCAGGGCGTCGTGATCCGCCTCCAGGGCTCCGGCATCGGCCGCACGTTCACGGTCCGCAAGGTCTCCTTCGGCGTGGGTGTCGAGCGCACGTTCCCGCTCCACTCGCCGATCTTCGAGGAGATCGAGATCGTGACCCGCGGTGACGTCCGCCGGGCGAAGCTGTACTACCTGCGCAACCTCCGCGGAAAGGCCGCCAAGATCAAGGAGCGTCGCGAGATCTGAGGTTCGGTGTTGAAGGCATCTCGGAACCACCCAGCGTCTAGGCTCGCTCCGTGACCGACTCGAGCTCCGCGACCTCCCTCGACGAGCACGAGCGGGACTCCTCGGCGAAGAAGAGCAAGAAGCATCTGCCGTTGTGGCAGGAGACGATCCTGCTGCTCGCGATCGCCATCCTGCTCGCGATCGTGATCAAGGCGTTCTTCGTCCAGGCGTTCTACATCCCGTCGGAGTCGATGGAGCCGGGCCTGGTCAAGAACGACCGGATCCTGGTCGAGAAGACGTCGTACTGGTTCGGCGGGTCGCCGCAGCGCGGTGACGTCGTCGTCTTCAAGGATCCCGGCGGCTGGCTCAGCGAGGAGGAGGACGCCGGCCCGTCCAACCCGGTCGGCAAGCTGATGGCCAAGATCGGTCTCTACCCCTCGGGCGGCCACCTCGTGAAGCGCGTGATCGGGGTCTCCGGCGACACGATCCACTGTTGCGACAAGCAGGGCCGGATCCTGGTCAACGGCCATCCGCTCGACGAGAACGCCTACATCAAGAACACCCCCGGCATGCAGTGCAACGGTCCGATGACCAGCACCTGCAACTGGACCGCCGGGCCGGTGCCGAAGGGCATGCTCTTCGTGATGGGTGACAACCGCGACAACTCCGACGACTCGACCCGTCACCTGTGTCAGCCCAAGATCCCCGACTGCACGCCCGATCCCTATGTCCCGGTCGACGACGTGGTGGGGAAGGTCTTCGTGCTGCTGTGGCCGCACAGCCGGTTCCACGTGCTGCACCGTCCCGCCGACTTCGCCGGCATCCCGGCACCGAAGTCCACCGCGTCCGGTTCGGGCAACCGCGGCCAGTGACGCGGCTGCCTCCGGGTGCGACCGTCCGGCGTGACGCCGGCCTGTACGGCTACGAGCGCGCCCTGCGCCGCGTCGGCATCGAGGTCATCGCGGGCGTCGACGAGGCCGGGCGCGGAGCCTGTGCGGGCCCGCTGGTGGCCGGGGCCGCGATCCTCAAGCCCGGCAAGTCGGGCGAGATCCCGGGGCTGGCCGACTCCAAGCTGCTCACCGAGAAGGCCCGCGAGCGCGTCTACGCCCAGGTGGTGAAGAAGGCCGTGTCCTGGGCGGTCGTGGTCATCGAGTCCGAGGAGTGCGACCGGCTCGGGATGCACGTGGCGAACGTCGAGGCACTACGCCGTGCGGTCGCCCTGCTCGACGTCTCACCTGAGTACGTCCTCACCGACGGCTTCCCGGTCGACGGGCTCGGGGCCCCGGGCCTGGCGGTCTGGAAGGGCGACCGGGTGGCGGCCTGCATCAGCGCCGCGTCGGTCCTGGCCAAGGTCACCCGAGACCGGATCATGGTCGACCTCGACCGTCACCACCCGGCGTACGACTTCAAGACGCACAAGGGCTACATCACCGACGTCCACTCCGCGGCCCTGACCGAGCACGGGCCCTGCCCGCAGCACCGCATGCGGTTCGTCAACGTACGCCGTGCGGCCGGACTGGAAGTCGATCCATCCATCGAGGACCTGATCGACAGCACTAGGGTCGAGCCGAGCATCACACGAGGAGAGTCAGCATGAGCGCCGAGGATCTCGAGAAGTACGAGACCGAGATGGAGCTCACTCTCTATCGCGAGTACCGCGACGTCGTCGGCATCTTCAAGTACGTCGTCGAGACCGACCGCCGGTTCTACCTGTGCAACCAGGTCGACGTGAAGGCGCGCACCGAGTCCGGCGACGTGTTCTTCGAGGTGTCGATGACCGACGCCTGGGTCTGGGACATGTACCGGCCCGCGCGCTTCGCCAAGAACGTCAAGGTGCTCACGTTCAAGGACGTCAACGTCGAGGAGCTCAGCGAGCAGGAGATCGACCTTCCCAAGGCCTGAGTCCTTCGGCGCCGCTACTTGATCAGGCGGATCGGGTCACCGTCGACGCTGGCCGTCCAGGTGGTCGTGTCGCTCACACCGCCCGGGAACGAGACCAGCAGCCGGAACCAGCAACCGCCTGCCTGGGTGTAGGTGCAGGTGTAGCCGCTCGGGATCGCGATCTTCAGGTTCTCGTACTGACCGTTCCAGCCGCTCCCGCTGCTGACGTTCGTCAGCTTGCAGCTCGAGATCGCTCCCGTCACCACTCCCGCGCCCGTGCAGGTGCTGATCGTCGCGCCCATGTTCGAGTCGAGCGGCGGCAGCACCTGGACGGTTCCGGGGTTGCTGGCGTCGCCCACGTCGTAGAACCCGATGTTCAGGGTCTTCGAGGCCGCGGCCGGGATCACCCGCACCAGGTTGAACGTGGTGTTGGCACCGGTGTAGTTGGCGTAGATGGACATCTGCTGGTAGCCGGCGACGGACACCGCGCCGCGCTGGGCGCCGTTGACCCGGACCGCGAACCGGTTGTTCCCGGAACCCTGCACCGAGGTGTTGTCGCCGGTCTGGGTGTAGACGTTCGTGTTGCCGGCGTACCCGCCCTCGCCGTCCGACGCACCGCCCAGGGCGACGTTCGTGCGGATCTGGAGGTAGTAGTCGCCGGCAGCCGACGGCGTGAAGGTGCACAGCCGCACCCACTGGTGGTACACCTTCGCCAGGTTGTCGTTGTAGGTCGCAGCCTTGGTGCTGTCCAGGGTCGTGTTGATGACTCCGGAGAAGCTCCCGGTCTTGCTCCCCGAGGCCGCGGCGTAGTACGGCGGGTACTGACGGACGCATCCCGAGACCGGGGTGGTGACCTTGGGGTTGTACGTGTCGGTCGGGTTGCGCAGGGCGTACGACGTCGTGACGCCGCTGACGTTGGCGGTGCCGTTGTTCACGTCGCCGGTGCAGTAGGAGTTGGCGCCCGCGGCGTAACGCGCGATGCCGTCCGAGGGCGTGTACGGGTTCATGTTGTCGACCATGGTCCCGGTCGGAGCGACGTCGCACGTGTCACCGTTCTCCACCCAGGCCGGGTCGTAGATCTGCAGGGTGACCGGTGTGCCCACCGCGGCCGCCCCGACCCGCACGATGTAGAAGTAGCCCTGCGGGTCGAACTCGTCGTTCGTGGTCCCGGTGCAGCCGGCGTTGCCGGTGTTGCACTTGCGCGTCATGAACTCGTCACCGTTGCCCTTGGGCGTCTCAGGCCCGGCGACGGCACCCCAGAACTGCGGGTTGGACGTGCACTGCGCGCCACCGGCCGGCGCGACGATCACGCTGGTGGTCGGACCACGCACGGCATCGTTGGCGCCGGTGCCCGCTCCGGGCGGCTCGTTGCCGAACGTGTTGCACGGGCTGCCCATGGGCGCGGGCCCGTTGAAGTCAGCGGTGGCCGAGCGGACGATCTGCGCGGTGCTCACGTTGAACGAGGCGCCGAACGAGTTGTCGATCGTGCTCGAGATCGTGACCTCGAGCTGGGTGGGCTTGTCGCCGATGGCCACCGACACCGACGTCGAGCCGGAGTTCGGGTAGCCGTTGCGCCCGGCCACCGTGATGGCGGTGGCCTTGGCCGAGGCGAAGTCGTCCGGGAGGTAGGTCACGCCCGCGGTCGCGGCGGCGTCGGCGGCGTTCTGGATGCGCGAGACCTCGACGTACCATCGCGAGACGTCGACCGAGATCGCGCACAGCGGCATCATGATCGACGCGGCGAACGCGGCGACGAGGAACGCGGCGTACCCGCCCTCGTTGCGCTGGCGGCGGCGCAGGCGCGAGACCCAGGTCGTCACGAGTGGGTCCCCGGCTTGCAGGTGTCGTTCGACAGCGGCTCGAACTGCATCACGCTGCGCTCCTGAACGGTCGCGGGGCCGCCGAAGAGCCCGGTGATCCACGGGTGGTCGGCGTTCATGATCACGCCGACCGACATCCGGTTCGGGTCGTTGATGCAGGCGTTGATCTGCGAGGAGGTCCAGCCACCGCTGGAGTAGACGAACTTGGCGGTCGTGTCGTTCCAGACGTACCTGACGCAGTCGGTCGAGCAGACGGCACTCGTGTTACCGGCCGGCTGTGGGTAGCCGAGCGTGTTGGCCCGGTACACGATGATCCAGTTGATCTGGTCCTGGGGCATCGCGGTGCCGGCCTGCTGGATCGCGTTGGCGGTCAGCTGGGCGAGCATGGGTGCCGACGGCGGCGTGCAGGGGGACGGTGTGCACGTCGCAGGGCCTGCGCCCGCGGAGACCGAGGCCATGCGCGTGCCGACGTGCACGGAGCTGTTCACGGAGACGACGTCGCGCATGTACAGCGACATCTCGACGATGCCGAACAGCACCAGGGCGAGCAGGGGCGTGAGGAGGGCAGCCTCGACCGCAACGGCGCCCCGCTGGTTGCGCTGTGCGCTGCTGTGACGGTTTCGCTTAATGAAGTGCATCAAAGTCCCTCCGACGCCCACACGTCGCTCGGGCCCAAACGGTGCCAGACACAGGTGGGGTCCGGAGGCGTTTCACGGCAAAACCTCGACTGCCGGGAGGGTTTTTGCCTGGTCCAGCGGTCACACCGACCTGACCGTTCTGGCACACGGAGTTTGTCCGACTGCGGTCTAGACCAGTGGCCCGCCCGGACCAGAGCCGTCATCCGAACGTCCAGGTCGGCGTCCGGCCGCCCATCGGACCGCTCGCCGTCCACAGACGATGAGGCGTGGTTCGCCGTCCACAGGGCGTGGTTCGTCAGGCCCGGCAGCGCAGCCACAGCCGCACGCTGGAGGCATGACCACCACCGACGCTCCGTGCGGACGCCGCCACGCGCTCGGTCGCTACGGCGAGCGCGTGGCCGCCCGTCCACCTGACCGAGCGCGGGATGGTGCTGCTCGACCGCAACTGGCGGTGCGACGCCGGTGAGATCGACCTGGTGCTGCGCGACGACGACGTGCTCGTCGTGTGCGAGGTGAAGACCCGCTCCTCCGATGCCTACGGCACGCCGCACGAGGCCGTCGATCCGGTGAAGCTCGAGCGTCTCAAGCAGCTGGGTCTGCGATGGGCGGAGGAGCACGACGTCCAGCCCGGAGAGACACGCATCGACCTGGTCGCCGTCCATCCGCAGCCGCGCGGGGCGGCCCACGTCGAGCATGTCGCGGGCTTGGTCTGATGGCACTCGCGACCGCACACACGGTGTCGCTCCAGGGCGCTCTGGGTCACCTGATCGACGTCCAGGCCGACGTGTCTCCGGGATCGCCGGGCACGACCCTGGTCGGTCGCCCCGACGCGTCGCTGAACGAGGCCCGCGACCGGTGCCGGATGGCGATCCACAACTCCGGGGTGGCGTGGCCTGGGGCGACCCGCCGGGTGACGATCCTGCTCGCGCCGTCCGACCTGATGAAGAGCGGCACCCACTTCGACCTCGCGATCGCGTTGGCGATCCTGGCGGCGTGCGGTGAGGTCGGCCAGCGCGCGCTGTCCGACACCCTGGTGATCGGCGAGCTCACGCTGGCCGGCGGGCTGCGGTCCGTGCCAGGTGTGCTGCCGATGGTGATGGCCGCGTCGCGCCGCGGCTTCCAGCGGGTCATCGTCCCGGAGCCGCAGGCGCGAGAGGCGGCGATGGTTCCCGGCATGACCGTGCTCGGCCTCCGGTCGCTGGCGCAGGTGCGGGCCGAGCTCCGCGGTGAGCTCGTGCCGGACGCCGACCCCGTGGCGCCGATGTCGGGCAGCCGGCTGATCGAGTGGCGCGGCTCCCGTCGGCTGACCGAGCACGACCTCTCCGACCTCAAGGGCGTCGCCGACGTGAAGTACGCCTTGGAGGTGGCCGCGTCCGGTGGCCACCACCTGATGCTCTCGGGCCCGAAGGGCTCGGGCAAGACGTCCCTGGCCGAGCGACTCCCCGGCATCCTTCCCGATCTGTCGGTCGAGGAGGCGCTCGAGCTCACGGCCATCCACTCCCTCGCGGGCGCTCTCGAGCCCGGCGACGACATGATCCGGAGGCCGCCGTTCTTCGCCCCGCACCACGACGCGAGCAAGGCCAGCCTGATCGGTGGCGGCACCGGACGGGTCCGGCCGGGCGAGGTGAGCCGCTCCCACTGCGGCGTCCTCTTCCTCGACGAGTTCCCGCTCTTCCGTGGCGACGTGATCGACGCGCTCCGACAGCCCCTGGAGAACGGCGAGGTGACGATCGCCCGCGGCGAGGAGTCTGCGACGTACCCCGCCCGCGGCCTCGTCGTGATGGCCTGCAACCCCTGCCCGTGCGGCGAGTACTCCGCGGCGCTCCCCGGCAACCGATGCTCCTGCAGCCAGCAGCAGCGTCATCACTACTCCCGCAAGGTGACCGGCCCGGTGCACGACCGGATCGACATCCTGCGTCACGTCCTTCCGCCCACGAAGCAGGAGCCCACGTTGCTCCCCGGAGACCACCTCGAGACCTCGATCGAGGTGCGTGAGCGGGTCGCACGGGCACGTGAACGCCAGCAGTTGCGGTACTCCGGGCGCGATTGGCGGCTCAACGGCCAGGTGCCGAGCGCGGTGCTCGCCCGCGAGTGGCCGCTGCCCGACGCCGGTGCCGCGCGCCTCGAGAAGGAGGTGCTCGACGGACGCCTCAGCCGGCGCGGCGCTGTCCGCATCCACCGGGTCGCGTGGACCGTCGCCGACCTACGCGGGAGCGAGGTGCCGAGCGTGACGGACGTCGACACGGCCTACCGGCTCCGCCAGGGAGACCCGCTGTTGCAGTCCGCGGTCGCGCGACGGGCGTCGTGAGCGACGACGACCGACTGGCACGGCTTGCCCTGTCGCGCCTGACCGAGCCGGGTGAGCCCCGGATCGCCTCCCTCGTGGAGCAGCTGGGTCCGGTCAAGCTGCGCGAGGCGCTGACCGACCCGGCCCACCAGAGCCCGGAGGCGCGTGACGTCGCCAGCCGGCTGCGTGGCGTCAACCCCGCCACCGATCTCGAACGCGGGGCATCGCTCGGGCTTCGCTACGTCATCCCCGGCGACGAGGAGTGGCCCGTCCAGGTGGACGATCTGATGCGCGCCGAGCTGCTCGACCATCGTGGAGGCCCACCGCTCGGTCTCTGGGTGAAGGGGCCGACCCGGCTCGACCAGCTGCGACAAGCCGTCGCCGTCGTCGGTGCTCGCTCGGCCACGACCTACGGCGCCGACGTGGCTGCCAACATCGCCGGAAGCCTCGTGCGGGCCGGCCATCCGGTGGTCTCCGGGGCGGCCTTCGGCATCGACCAGGCCGCTCATCGGGGGGCGCTGGCCGTCGAGGGTGCCAACGTCGCCGTGCTGGCCTGCGGTGTCGACCGTGCCTACCCGACCGCCCACCGAGAGCTGCTCGACCACCTCGGCGCGACGTCCGCGGTCGTGGCCGAGGTCGCCCCCGGGTGCGCTCCGACGCGGGGACGGTTCCTCAGCCGCAACCGCCTGATCGCCGCGCTCACCCGCGGCACCGTCGTCGTCGAGGCGGCGGCGCGGAGCGGAGCCCTCAACACCGCGAGCTGGGCCACACGTCTGAACCGCCATCTCATGGGCGTTCCGGGTCCGGTCACCAGTGCCCAGTCCCAGGGTGTCCACGAGCTGATCCGCACCGGCGCGGCGTCACTCGTGACGGACGGCGAGGAGGTGCTCGAGATCGTGGGCGAGTCCGGCACCCACCTGGCCACGCGGCCCCGCGGTCCCTCGCGGCGCCGAGACCGGGTGCCTCCGCGCGATGCCCGGGTCCTCGACGCCGTGCCCCTGGCCCGACCCGCGCCCGTCGACTCCATCGCCGGCACCGCAGGGATGGCGTTGCTGGACGTCCAGTCCGCGCTGCGGCGTCTGGCTCGCGACGGACTGGTCGAGCTCCTCCCACAGGGCTGGCGTCTCACGCCTGAAGCGAACGACTGACCGACACCCGAGGGCCTGTCCTCACGGTCGATATCCGGCTGCAGCACCCACGTGGGTGTCAGGATTCGCCCATGACCGGGCGGGCCCAGCGGGTGACAGCGCTGGTCGCATCGGCGGTGGTGCTGACCGCGACCCTGGTCGCGTGCCGCCTGCACGTCGGCGGCTCCTCCGACGAGCACTCCTCCCTGCCACCCGGATACGGCTACATCGCCGGCCGGTACGCCGCGAGACCCGGCCCGGTGTTCGCGACGCCCGCCGACGACCCTGGTGGCAACCACATCGTGCAAGCCCTCGTCGAGAACATCCGGCACACGCCTCGCGGTGCCACGATCCGGATCGTCGCCTACTCGTTCTCCCTGTTCGAGGTGTCCAACCCGCTGATCGCCGCCGATCGCCGGGGCGTCCACGTCCAGGTGATCGTCGACGGTCGGCACTCCCACGAGTTCGAAGCCACGCGCGCCCTCGAACGCGCCCTCGGGACCGACCGTCGGCGGGATTCGTTCATCGTGCTCACGAACGGCTCCTCCCGTGGCGGCGACCGGAGCCACAGCCACCAGAAGTCGTGGTCGTTCTCGCGTACGGGGGGCTCCCACCACGTGGTGATGGTGGGTGCCACCAACCTGAGCACACTCGGCACCACGGAGCAGTACAGCGACATGTACACGTTCGTCGGGCGCCCGGACGTCTGGCGAACCTTCTCCACCGTCTTCCAGGCGCAGGTGCGCGACGTGCCCGTGCCGGACCCGGCGATCACGGCCCGGCTCGGGCGCGACACGGCGTACTTCGATCCCGGGTTCTCGATGACCCACGACCCGATCGCCGACGCCATCAGTGGCCTCCCGGCATCGACATCGACCCACATCCACATCGTCATGTACGCCTGGCACCCGCCCCGTGGCCAGCGCATCGTCGATCTCCTCCTCGAGAAGCTGCGAGGTGGTGCCACCGTCGACATCGTCCGCGGTCCGCTGGTGCGGCAGTCGCTGGCTTCCCTCGTCGCGGCCGGAGCGAAGATCCACCGAGGTGTCTTCTCGAACGGGGACCACGTGCACGACAAGCTGATGATCGTCGAGACCGTACGAGACGGCCGCGCCGACCGGTTCGTCACGACGGGGTCGGACAACTGGGGGAACGTGTCCTTCCTGCGCGACGACGTCGACATGAAGATCGGCGTCGACGCTCACGAGTACTCCGCCTACCTCGCGTTCTTCCACGGCCTCGTGCGCCGGGGGCACGACCGGACCTGAGGCCGGACCCCTCGGGCGGGAGGCGGCGAGCCGGACCGGTGGCCCGGCGACACCGACCTACAGTGGCGGCATGTCGAGCCCGGCGCGGGAGCAGCCAGGGGTCCTCGCGGAGTACGAGCGGCACCTGGTCTCCGAGCGCGACTTGACCCCGCACACGGTCCGCGCGTACCTCGCCGACGTCGCCGGACTGCTCGAGCACGCGGACCGGCTCGGACGCACCGACGTCGCGGACCTCGACCTGCGCACGCTTCGGAGCTGGCTGGCACACCAACAGGTGACCGGTCGGTCGCGGACCACGTTGGCACGCCGAGCCACGGCGGTCCGGGTGTTCACGGCCTGGCTCGCCCGCACCGGGCGCATCTCCGCGGACGTGGGCGCCAGCCTGCGGTCACCGAAGGCGCGACAGACGTTGCCTCCGGTCCTGCGGCAGGACGAGGCCGAGGAGCTGATCGCCGCCGCGGCCAGGCTCGCCGACGACGGCAGCGCGGTCGGGCTGCGTGACACCGCGATGCTCGAGCTGCTGTACGCGACCGGCGTGCGCGTCGGTGAGCTCGTAGCGCTGGACGTGGACGACCTCGACCGCGGGCGCAACGTCCTGCGGGTGTTCGGCAAGGGCCGCAAGGAGCGGACCGTGCCGTTCGGCATCCCGGCGGCCCAAGCCGTGGATGCCTGGCTCGCGCGTGGCCGGCCCCAGCTCGTCGCCTCTGGAGCCGGCGCGGCGCTCTTCCTCGGCGCCCGAGGCAAGCCGCATCGACCAGCGCGCGGTTCGCACCGTGGTGCATCTGCGGATCGCCGAGGTGCCGGGAGCCCCCGACATCGGGCCGCACGGACTCCGGCACACTGCCGCCACCCACCTGCTCGAGGGTGGGGCGGATCTCCGTTCGGTGCAGGAGCTGCTCGGCCATGCGTCGCTGGCCACGACGCAGCTCTACACCCACGTCAGCACCGACCGACTGCGTCAGGCATATCGCCAGGCTCACCCCCGCGCCTGACCGGACCGGGTCGGCTCACAGCAGGAGCGGGCGCATCGCGAGCGGCCGGTGCCAGACCGGCGAGGGTGGGACGGCAGGTGGCGCCCGATCGGCGGGGTCTCGCGACGACCGCGCCAGCAGTCGTCGCACGAGGGCGGCGTAGGGGGAGGCCGGCACGCTCGGCGCGGCCGGGGAGGACCTCTGCCAGATCGGGAGCAGGACGATCGGGCCGCCGCCGACCAGGAGCAGTGGGTCGAGGTAGGTCGCGCCGCGACGCCAGCCCCAGTGCAGGCAGGCCAGCGGGAAGCAGTGGGATCCGGCCAGCTCCAGCGTGCCGATGGGCTGACCACGGGCGACCGCGTCGCCCACGCGGACGGTGGCCGAGACCGGCTCGTAGGTGGTGCGGGTGGATCCGTGGTCGACGACGACCACACCGCGCCCGGCGAGCCGGGCCGCGAACGACACGCGGCCCGGAAGCGCCGTGTGAACGGTCTGGCCGACCCTGCCGGCGAGGTCGACGCCGCGGTGGCCGGCACCCCACGGGGAGTCCGGCGGATCGAAGCTCCGGACGACCTGCGGCGTCGGCTGCAGCGGCCACACCCCGATCGGGACCGGGTCCACGGGTGGGCCGACCGCGCCGGCCGGCCGCGCCAGGGAGACAAGCGCGACCAGCACCACGGCAACGACGACCAGCGGCCGACGCCCGTGGGCCCGGACCCGAGAGGGGAGTGGTGCCTTCATGCCTTCAGGGTCGGGGCAGGCGGGGATGCCGGGTGGGGCGCGGCTGACGGCTGTGGGGGACGGGTGCGGGAGGGCTCGCTGTGGACGCTCGGCGGCGCCTTCGCGGATTGGTGGGGAGGCCGTGGCTCGACTAACCTGATCCGAGCAGTTCCTCACGGAGCTGACTTCGCACGTCCGCAGACCGCGACGCCTGCTTCTCCGGCAGACGACCACCCGTGGGCGACGATCCTCGGTCCCGGCCACCGAACCTGGCTGGGTGGGGTCGCGCGCAGACGTCAGGGCCACCGGCACCCGCCGGCGGCGACAACTGAGAAACAACGGGCGCCTGCGCCCGCACAGGAGAACCCATGGCAGTCGTCACCATGCGCCAGCTGCTCGAGAGCGGCGTCCACTTCGGTCACCAGACCCGTCGGTGGAACCCGAAGATGAAGCGCTTCATCATGACCGAGCGCAACGGCATCTACATCATCGACCTGCAGCAGTCACTGGCCTACATCGACCGCTCGTACGCCTTCATCAAGGACACCGTCGCCAAGGGCGGCACCGTGATGTTCGTGGGCACCAAGAAGCAGGCCCAGGAGGCCATCGCCGAGCAGGCCACCCGCGTCGGCATGCCCTACGTGAACCAGCGCTGGCTGGGCGGCATGCTCACCAACTTCCAGACCGTGCACCAGCGGATCAACCGCCTCAAGGAGCTCGACGAGATCGACTTCGAGGACGTCGCGGGCAGCAGCCGCACCAAGAAGGAGCTGCTGCAGATGCGCCGCGAGCGCGACAAGCTGAACAAGTCGCTGGGCGGCATCCGCGAGATGAGCCGTACGCCGGCCGCCGTCTGGATCGTCGACACGAACAAGGAGCACCTCGCCGTCGAGGAGGCCCGCAAGCTGCGGATCCCGATCATCGGCATCCTCGACTCCAACTGCGACCCCGACCTGGTCGACTTCCCGATCCCGGGCAACGACGACGCGATCCGCGCCGTCGGACTGCTCACCCGCGTCGTCGCGGACGCCGTGGCCGAGGGCCTGATCGCCCGCTCCGGCGCCAAGTCCGAGGGTGCCGAGGCTGCTGTCGGTGCCGAGGAGCCCCTGGCCGAGTGGGAGCGCGAGCTCCTGGGTGGCGACGCCGAGAAGGCTGCCGCGACCGCCACGGGTGACGCCGACGCCGAGACCCCGGCGGCCGAGGCCACCGGTGCCGCCACCGAGGCCACCGAGGCGACCGAGGTCGCCGCCGAGGTCACCGAGACGCCTGCCGCCGAGGTCGCCGAGACGCCTGCTGCCGAGGTCGCCGAGACGCCTGCTGCCGAGGTCGCCGAGACGCCTGCTGCCGAGGTCGCCGAGACGCCTGCCGCCGAGGTCGCCGAGAGCGCCTGCCGCTCGAGGTCGCCGAAGCGCCTGCTGCCGAGGTCACGACCGAGGAGGCCGTCGCCACCGACGGTGGCTTTGGTTCCGACTCGGCCGCTCCGCTCGAGGACGGCTCGGCTCCCGAGGGCTTCGAGATCAAGGGCAACAAGAACTCCATGAAGTTCCACGCCCCGAGCAGCCCGTGGTACGCCCGCACCAACGCCGAGGTCTGGTTCCGCTCCGGCGAGGCCGCCGAGGCCGCCGGTTTCGCGAACGCCGAGTCGAGCGAGCCGACCGAGTCGAGCGAGCCGACCGACGACAAGACCGGCGACGCCTGAGCATCGCCCTTCCGCACACATCCGTCGTACGGCGGGCCCGTCCCGCACGGGCCGGCGACGGCGCTCGCAACCCTCCTGAGAGGCAGGTAACCACCATGGCGAACTTCTCCGCCAGCGACGTCAAGAAGCTCCGGGACATGACCGGTGCCGGGATGATGGACGCCAAGAAGGCCCTCGACGAGGCCGACGGCGACTTCGACGCCGCCATCGACATCCTGCGCACCAAGGGCGCAGCCAAGATGGCCAAGCGAGGCGCCGAGCGCGAGGCGACCGCCGGCCTGGTGGCCCACGCTCCGGGCGTCCTGGTCGAGCTCAAGTGCGAGACCGACTTCGTCGCCAAGAGCCCCGACTTCGTCGCCGCCGCTCAGCGGATCGCCGACGCCGCGTCCGAGGCCAAGCCCGCTGATGTCGAGTCGCTCAAGGTCGTGCCGGCCGGCGACCAGACGGTCCAGGAGATCGTCGAGGGCCTGGCGGTCTCGATCGGGGAGAAGATCGAGCTCGGCCAGTACGCCCACTTCGACGGCCCGGTCGTGGCCTACCTGCACAAGCGCGCGTCCGACCTGCCGCCGGCCATCGGCGTCCTCGTCGAGTACGACGGCAACGCCGACGCCGCGCGTGACGCCGCCAAGCAGGTCGCGGCCATGCGTCCGCAGTACCTCACCCGCGACGAGGTCCCGGCCGACGTCGTCGAGCACGAGCGGGCCATCGCCGAGGCGACCTCCCGCGAGGAGGGCAAGCCCGAGCAGGCGATCGCCAAGATCACCGAGGGCCGCCTGAACGCGTTCTTCAAGGACGTCGTCCTCCTGGACCAGCCGTCGGTGAGCGAGAGCAAGAAGTCCGTGCAGGCCGTCCTCGACGAGACGGGCACCACGGTCACCCGGTTCGCTCGGTTCGAAGTCGGTGCCTGACATCCGGTAGGTTCCATACGGACTTCGGGGAGGCCGGTTGCAGATGACTCAGGGTGAGGATCCGCGACCGGCTTTTCCATCTCCGGACCCCGCGAAGGAGCCGCCCGTGACCGCCTACACGCGTGTCCTGCTCAAGCTCTCCGGCGAGGAGTTCGGAGGCGGCAAGCTCGGGGTGGACCCCGACGTCGTCTCACGCATCGCCAAGGAGATCGCCGCCGTGTCGGCGGCCGGCGTGGAGATCGCGGTGGTCATCGGAGGCGGCAACTTCTTCCGCGGTGCCGAGCTCCGGCAGCGCGGGATGAACGGCGTACGCGCCGACTACATGGGCATGTTGGGCATCGTCATGAACTGTCTGGCACTCCAGGAGTTCCTCGAGCAGCGCCATGTCGTCACCCGCGTGCAGACCGCGATCGCGATGGGCCAGATCGCCGAGCCCTACGTCCCGCTCAGAGCCATCCGACACCTCGAGAAGGGTCGCGTCGTGATCTTCGGGGCCGGCATGGGGCTCCCGTTCTTCACCACCGACACCGTCGCGGTGCAGCGTGCGCTCGAGACCCACTGCGACGCCGTGCTGTTCACCAAGAACGGCGTGGACGGCGTCTACTCCGCCGACCCGAAGCTCGACCCGACCGCCACGAGGTACGACGAGCTCACCTACAGCGAGGCGATCTCGCGCAACCTCCGGGTGATCGACCAGACGGCCTTCACCATGGCGCAGGAGAACAAGATCGACCTGATCGTGTTCGGGCTCAAGCCGGAGGGCAACGTGCTGCGCGTCGTCCAGGGTGAGAGGATCGGAACGCTCGTCACCGCCGATTGAGGCGGGTCTGACCGGCATCACGCGCCAGACGGAAGGGACGGACCCGTGATCAACGACATCCTCAACGAGGCCGACGGCAAGATGGACAAGTCCGTCGAGACGACCCGCGAGGAGTTCGCGGCCCTCCGGGCCGGACGGGCCAACCCCGCGATGTTCAGCAAGATCATGGTCGACTACTACGGCACGCCCACGCCGTTGCAGAGTCTCGCGTCGTTCACTGCCCAGGACGCCCGTGTCATCCTGGTGTCGCCGTACGACATGGGCGCGATGGGAAACGTCGAGCGTGCGATCCGCGACTCCGACCTCGGGGTCAACCCGGCCAACGACGGCAAGGTGATCCGCTGCGTGTTCCCCGAGCTCACCGAGGAGCGGCGCAAGGAGTACATCAAGGTCGCCCGGCACAAGGCGGAGGAGGGCCGGGTCGCCGTGCGCAACCTCCGGCGCCACGCCAAGCAGAACCTCGAGAAGATGGAGAAGGACGGCGAGGTCGGTCAGGACGACGTGACCGGCGCGGAGAAGCGCTTGGACGCGGCCACCAAGAAGCACACCGACGCCATCGACGACCTGCTCAAGCACAAGGAGGCCGAGCTGCTCGAGGTCTGAGCACTCGTCCCGGAACTCCTGTGCGCCCGAGATGAGCCCCGACACGCCCACGCCGGCCCAGGACCACGGCCGGGCCGGCCGCAACGTCCCGGTCTCGATCGCCAGCGCCGTCGTCCTGATCGCCCTGATCCTGGTCACCCTGCTGGTCTGGAAGACCCTGTTCATGGTGGTCGTCGCCGCGGCCGTGATGGTGGCGGTCTGGGAGATGCACCGCGGGTTCCTGGCCAAGGACATCGACGTCCCCGAGCAGCCGTTGATGGCCGGCGGTGTCGTGATGGTCGTGGTCGCCTACTTCTGGGGTGCACCCGCACTGGTCACCGCCACCGCCGTCAGCGCTCTGGGCACCATGCTGTGGCTGCTGCGGCGCGGCGTCCCCGGCTACGTGCAGAACGCCACGGCCTCGGTCTTCACCCTCGTCTACATCCCGTTCCTCGGCTCGTTCGTGGCGCTGTTGCTCAGGGAGGGCGGCGCCACCGACTTCTCGCGGTACGACGCGGGCGTCAAGGGCATCCTCACGTTCATCGCGGTCACGGCGGCCTCCGACATCGGTGGCTTCTGCGCCGGGGTCCTGTTCGGACGCCATCCGATGGCACCGGTCATCTCGCCGAAGAAGTCCTGGGAAGGGTTCGTCGGATCGGGCGTCTTCTGCGTCGCGGTGGGTGTGGCGATGATCGTCTGGGTGCTCGACTCCGACTGGTGGATCGGCGTCTGCCTCGGCCTGATCGCCGTCGTCATGGCGACCCTGGGCGACCTCTGCGAGTCGGTGATCAAGCGTGACCTCGGGATCAAGGACATGAGCCGGGTGATCCCGGGCCACGGCGGGCTGATGGACCGGCTCGACTCGCTGCTCGCGACCGTCGCCCCGATCTGGCTCCTGCTGCACTACCTGGTCTTTTGACCCTCTACCTCGTCCGCCACGGGCGGCCGCTGATCGACCGCACGCTTCCGGCGCACGAGTGGCAGCTCGACCCGGCGTACGCCGACGACGTGCGCGCCCTTCGCCCACGCCTCCCTCGGCATGCGGCGTGGTTCTCCTCGCCCGAGCCGAAGGCGCTCGCGACCGCGCTGCTGCTCACCGACGAGCCGGTCGAGGTCGTGCCCGACCTCCGCGAGCACGAACGCCACACCACCGACTGGATGGACGACTTCGAGTCCGTCGTACGCCGCGCCTTCGACCAGCCCGAGCTCCCGGCGTACGCCGGATGGGAGCCGCTGGCGCTCACCCGGAGCCGGGTCGTGACGGCGGCGAAGGGCATCCTCGACGCGCATCCCGGGCGCGACGTCGTCCTGGTCGGGCACGGCACGTCGTGGACCACGCTCCGTGCGGCGGTCACCGGCGGTCCGCCGGACCTCGAGTGGTGGGCGCGACTCTCCATGCCGGACGTGCAATCCCTGGGCGACGTGGGCCCGGATGACATGCTGACTCCATGACCGAGAGCGGGGCCACGCCGGCCGTCGAGAACGACGGCGACGACGGTGACGCCAGGGACGACGGCGACGCCAGGGACGACGGCGACGACTCCGCGCCAGAGCCGAGCTGGTGGCATCGCTCGCACCCCACGTTCGCGAGCCTGGTCGGGTTCTTCAGTGGCGTGGCCTACGTGATCGTGGTCCCCGGCATCTTCGCGGCGCTCCTCAGACTCATCGTGGGCGACACGACGGCCCAGCGGCTGTTCCCGTTGCTCGCTCTGTTGCTGGTGGTCCCGTTGGCACTGCTGATCCCGCGCAAGACCCGGCGGTTCGCCCAGTTCATGCTCCTGGGCGTGGTCACGACGGCCGTCGTGATCGGGCTGACGGCCGCGCTGGTGATCTGGGTGATGGTCCAGATCGACGGCTGAGCATCGCTTCCTCAGCACTTTCACAGGCGTCGGGCCGAACGCCGTGAGCACGGGTCGTCGTACCTCCTGGTGAAGACACGAGGAGGAACCATGAAGATCCCCACCCTGGTCGCGGTGACCGCGACCGCGCTGCTGACGCTGAGCGCCTGCGGCAACGGCAGCTCCAGCACCGCGGCGCAGCAACCGGCGGGCGGAACGGCCGGCGGAGGCACCGCGGCCCACGCTCTCAGCGTCTCCGAGACGTCGCTCGGCAAGGTGCTCGTCGACAGCCGGGGCATGACGCTCTACATGCTGTCGGCCGATGGCCAGGACAGCTCGACCTGTTCGACGCAGTGCCTGCAGTTCTGGCCGGCCGTCGCCCCGGCCAAGGGCGGCCAGCTCTCGGTGACCACGGGCAGGACCACGACACCCGACGGCACCGCGATCGCGACCGTCGCCGGTCACCCGGTCTACACGTTCTCCCAGGACCAGCAGCCCGGTGACGTGAACGGTGAGGGCGTCGACGAGTTCGGCGGCATCTGGCACGCCGTCTCCCCGACGGGTGTGCCCGTCACCGATGGCGGTGCGCCGTCCGGCGGCTCGTCCAGCGGTACGACGGGGCACGCCTACGGCTACTGAGAATTCTGTGGCGCAGCGCCCGGGTGGGAGACTCGACGGGCGATGACCGACTCCTCCACCCGTTCGCTGCCGCTCGTGATGGCCGAGCCGCGCGGCCGTGCCAAGCCGCCGCGGCACCTCGCGGACCTCTCGCTGGACGAGCGCCGGGCGTACGCCGAGGAGCTCGGCCTGCCGGCGTTCCGTGCCCGGCAGGTCTCGACGCACTACTTCGACCGGCTCGTCGACGACCCGGAGCTGATGACCGACCTGCCGGCCGCCCAGCGCGACGAGATCGTGTCGGCGTTCCTGCCGCCGTTGATGACCCCGCTCCGGACCCTCGAGGCCGACCGCGGCACCACCCGCAAGACGCTCTGGCGGCTGTTCGACAACGCCCTCGTGGAGTCGGTCCTGATGCGCTACCCGGAGCGCGTGACGATGTGCGTCTCGTCGCAGGCGGGATGCGGGATGGCCTGCCCGTTCTGCGCCACGGGCCAGGGCGGCCTCGAGCGGAACATGTCGACCGCGGAGATCGTCGAGCAGGTCGTGGCCGGTGCTCGGTCCCTGGCCCGGGGAGAGGTACCGGGCGGTCCGGCCCGCGTCTCGAACGTCGTCTTCATGGGCATGGGCGAACCCCTCGCCAACTACCGCGCGGTGATCGGCGCCGTACGCCGCCTCACCGAGCCGGCTCCGTCGGGCCTCGGGATGAGCGCCCGCGGCGTGACCGTGTCGACGGTGGGGCTCGTGCCGCGGATCAACCAGCTGGCGAGCGAGGGGATCCCGGTGACCCTCGCCCTGTCGCTGCACGCGCCGGACGACGAGCTGCGCAACGAGCTGGTGCCCATCAACACCCGCTTCTCCGTCGACGAGACGGTGGATGCCGCCTGGAACTACGCGCAGGTCACCAAGCGCCGGGTGTCGATCGAGTACGCCATGATGCGCGGCATCAACGACCAGGCCTGGCGGGCCGACCTGCTGGCCGACGTCCTGCTCGCGCGCGGCACCATGCCGTCGGGTGGGGGCTGGGTGCACGTCAACCTGATCCCGCTCAACCCGACCCCCGGCTCGAAGTGGACCGCCTCCGACCCGGCCGACGAGCGCGAGTTCGTCCGTCGCCTCGAGGCCCGCGGCATCCCCACCACCGTCCGCGACACCCGCGGCCGTGAGATCGACGGCGCCTGCGGCCAGCTCGCGGCGACGGAGGTCTGAGCGCGGCCCACGCCGAGCGGAACCGCTCTTGGTGGCCTCTGGATGCCAGAGCAGGAAAGGGCCACCAGGTTCGGCCGGCTATGCCCCGGCGAACAGTTCCGCTGCCTCGTCGACGGTGTCGACCAGGTGGACGTGATCGGCCATCGCCCGGCCGCGAGCCAGCGAAAGGAGCAACGGCCAGGCCGGGAGGGTCTCGGTCCAGTACGCACGGCCCACCAGCACCATCGGCGCCACCGACTCCGGGGTGGCGTAGTAGTTCTCGCAGGCGTCCTGGAAGATCTCCTGCACCGTCCCGCCGGCTCCGGGGAGGAACACGATCCCCGCGTCGCAGATCTGCAGGAGGATCGCCTCGCGGGTGGCGTTGCGGAAGTACTTGGCGATGGCGGTCGCGAAGAGGTTCGGCGGCTCGTGGCCGAAGAACCAGGTCGGTACGCCGAGGGTGTCTCGCCCGCTGACGCCGTCGACGACGGTGATCGCCTTCGCGGCCCACTGGTCGACCGACGGCCGGAAGGACGGTACGCCGGACAGCGACGCCACCGCGGACGCCAGGTCACCTCGGGTAGAGCCCGCGAGGAAGCCGCCGAGGTTGGCGGCCTCCATGGCACCGGGGCCACCGCCGGTGGCGACGACGTACTCCTGGCCGAGCATCCAGCCCAGCCGTGCAGCATCGGCGTACCCGGCCGAGGACCGGTCGAGGTCGTGCCCGCCCATGACGCCGACCAAGCGCCGCCCGGGCAGCCAGGACATGAGCGCCTGGTCGATCGCGTGGTCGTGCAGGGCCTGGGCGAGCGTCGCCTGCGGCCCGGGCGGCCGCTGCGACCAGGCGAACGCGCGTGCGTCGAGCGAGTCGGCGTACGGCGTGACGTCGTAGAGCTCAGCGGGCGTGTACAGCGAGCCGCGGTAGGGATCGACCGGTGCGTCTTCGCAGTCGATCCGCGGCGAATCCGCCAACGGTCGGACCTTGATGGACCGCCCGCGGAGCTTGCGCACGTGCCGACTCTAGGCGCATCAAGCCCGGACCATGCTCCGGGGAAACGGGGTCTCGAGACGCGTCGCGCACCCCTTCGCTGCGCTCAGGCGTACGCCGACGCTCCTCGACCTGCCCGCCTGATCCTCGCCCGCGCAAGCTCGGGCGAGGGGCGGTCAGAACGCGTGGGCCATCAGCTCTCCGAAGAGCTCCTGCTCGTCGACGTCGAGCCCCTTGCCGCGGAACCACCCGCAGATGTTGGTGCAGTCGCGCAGCAGGAAGTCCATCCCGTTCACGTTGCCGACGAGGTCGACGATCTGCGGGAGGTCGATGATCACCAGCCGCGGGCCGGCCGCCAGGATGTTGTACGCCGACAGGTCGCCGTGCACGAGTCCGGACTGCACCAGCGTGGCGAGCGCGTCGCGCACCTGGTCGTAGTACGACGCGAGCAGGTCCGGGTCGGGACGGGTCTGGGCGAGTCTCGGCGCGGTCTCACCGTCGTAGGTGATCCACTCCATCAGGATCTCGGTGCCGTCGATCTGCACGGGGTAGGGGACCGGCAGGCCGAGGTTCCACAGCCGCACGAGAGCGCCCCACTCGGAGACGGCCCACTCTCCGGCCGCGACCTCGCGGCCGAACGTGCTCTTGCGCTTCAGCGCGCGCTCGTCGCGGGAGCGCTTCATCGAGCGTCCCTCGGTGTAGGAGGCGGACCGGTGGAACGCGCGGTGCTCCGGGGCGCGGTAGCGCTTGGCGGCCATGACGACGCCGTTGTCCGACTCGAGCGGGTCGGCCCGCTCGAGCAGGAAGACGTCGGCCTCCTTGCCGGTCTTGAGGATGCCCAGGTCGGTGTCGATGGCGCCTTGGGACGTCACGACCCAGTCGGGACGGGGTTCGGGACCGCGCTGCAACGGCTCGACGGACATCCAGGTCGACCAGCGCTGGCCGTCCTCGAGGTCGTCGTAGGCGTTGAAGTCGAACACGAACGACTGATCGATCCCGCTGAGCGGGTCGGTCCGGGTGTAGCTGTCGGTGAAGAGATCGTCGAACGCGTCAACGCGCTCGGTGGGCTCCGAAAACATGAGTGGTGGTGCTCCAGTCGTGAGAGATGGTGGCGGCGGTGGGCATGCCGAAGGCTTCGGTCGTCACGTCGCATCTCCTCTCACTCGGGGCACCAGGCCGGATGCCGGGCCGCCGACGAGTGTGGCAGGGCGACGACCGTCGTGCAACGACATTTCCGGTTCGGCGGCACCCGGGCACACGCCGGCGCGCGCCGGCACACGCCTCCGCTAGGTTGCAGACGTGCTCACCCGCATCGCCGCCGTCCTGGCCGCGCTCGGTCTGGTGGCCGGAGGAACGGCGGTGCTGCGGCACGGCTCCGGCGATGACGAGGCTGTGGCGGCCACGGCTCCGGCGGCTCCGGCGGACGCGGGATCCGACGGCATCGGCGACCCGTACTTCCCGCTCGACGGCAACGGCGGGATCAACGTGCTGTCCTACGACGTCCGCGACCGCTACCGGTTCGCGACCGGCCGCCTCTCGGGCAGGACGGTCGTCACCCTGCGCACCACCCAGCAGCTCAGCTCGTTCGACCTCGACTTCCTGCTCCCCGTCTCGGACGTCCGGCTCTCCACGGGCAAGGCCACCTTCAGCGTCCCGGAGCACCACGAGCTCCGGATCACCCCGAAGCACCGGATCCCGGCCCACACCCGCCTGCGCGCCACCATCACCTACGCCGGCAAGCCGGGGCAGTACAGCTACGCGGGGGAGAGCAACTGGGTCGCGAGCTCCCACGAGGTCGAGGCGGTCAACGAGCCGCACATGGCGCCGTGGTGGTTCCCCAGCAACGACCACCCGCTCGACAAGGCCCGGATGTCGATCCGCGTCACCGTCCCGGGCGACCAGCAGGTGGTCTCCAACGGTCGGCTGATCGGCGTACGCCGGCACGCCGGGTTGGCGACGTACCACTGGGGTGGCGGCAGCCCGATGGCGACGTACCTCGCGTTCTTCGTGGCCGGGCACTTCCAGATCCGGTCGGGCACTGCGCATGGGCTGCCGTACTACCTCGCCGTCTCACGGCAGCTGCCGCTGTCGATGCGCCAAGCGGCGATGAAGGGCCTGTCGCGGACGCCGGACATCGTCCACTGGCTCCAGCAGCAGGTCGGCCCGTACGCCTTCAAGACGACCGGCGGCGTCGTCACCTCGCTCGACCCGGGCTTCTCCCTGGAGAACCAGACACGGCCGGTCTACCCGCGTCAGGTCTTCCAGCTGCTGATGGTGCACGAGCTCGCGCACCAGTGGTTCGGCGACTCGGTGTCGGTCCACCACTGGCACGACGTATGGCTGAACGAGGGTTTCGCCACCTACATGGAGCACCGCTGGACCGAGACCCATCCGCACGGCGAGTCGACCTCCACCTGGCTGCACCGCATGTACAACACACAGTCCGACAGCTTCTGGAACGGCGTCGTCAGCGACCCGGGGTCCAGCACCAGTGAGCTCTTCCGCGACTCGGTCGTCTACCAACGCGGGGGGATGACCCTCGCCGCGCTGCGCAACGTGATCGGCGGACGGGCGTTCACCGAGCTGCTGCGGCGGTGGACCCACCAGCACCGTCACGCCAACGGCACGACTGATGCCTTCGAGGCGCTCGCCGAGAAGATCAGTGGTCAGGACCTGACGTCGTTCTTCGACGAGTGGGTCCGGCAGCCGGGCCCGCCCGACAACACTCCCGAGAACGGTCTCTGACCGCTCGTCTCAGTGGATGAAGGGCGAGACCATCCGGGCGATCCGGCTCTCGCGGCCGGTCCGCGCCTCTTCGCGATCGGCCAACGACATCGCCCGCAGCCCGACGTTGATGCCGAGCCAGCGCAGCGGCTCGGGCTCCCACAGGGGCGAGCGATGGCCGACCCACGGCAGGCGGGTGAGCTCGGTGTCGCGGTTGAGCACGAGGTCGGCGAGGGTCCGGCCGGCCAGGTTGGTCGTCGTGACGCCGTCGCCGACGTAGCCACCGGCCCAGCCGACACCTGTGGCACGGTCCACGCCCACCGAGGCGGTCCAGTCGCGTGCGATGCCGAGGGCACCACCCCAGCGATGGGTGATCGCGACGCCCTCGGTGACCGGGAAGAGGTCCACCAGCGTCTGGTGCAGGGCGTCGAAGACCCGCGGCACCCGGTCGTACTCCGGCCGGATCCGGGAGGCGAAGTGGTACGGCGCGCCGCGGCCGCCGAAGACGAACCGGTCGTCGGCGGTGCGCTGCCCGTAGATGATCAGGTGACGGTGGTCGCTGAACGTCTCGCGACGCCGGAGCCCGATCTGCTCCCACGTCTCCGCGGGCAAGGGCTCGGTCGCGATGATCAGCGAGTAGACCGGGACCATCTGGCGGCGCTGGCCGTCCAAGGAGGGGGTGTAGCCCTCGGTCGCCCGGATCACGTGCTCCGCGCGCACGGTTCCGTGGCGGGTCACCACGCGACCCGGCGTGATCGCCGTTGCGGGAGTCTGCTCGTAGAGGTCGACCCCGCGGCGTACGACGGCGTCCGCGAGGCCGCGCACCAGTCGGCCGGGATGGATCGCGGCGGTGTCGGGGGTGTACGTCCCCCCGCGCAGGCGAGTGGCGGCCACGACCTTCGTCGCCTCGTCGGCGTCCAGCAGTCGGATGTCGTCCTCGTCGAGGCCCCACGACCGGGCGTCCTCGACTTCTGCCTGGGCGCGTGCCCACTGCGACTTCGACCGCGCCATCGTGATCGTGCCGCCCTTGGCAGCATGGAAGTCGATGCCTTCGTCGTGGCCGGCACGCAGCACCTCGTCGACGCTGTCCCGCATGGCGTGGTGCAGCGCGAGAGCTCCCTCACGGCTCGAGCGCTTGGCGAGGGAGTCGAGTGACGAGGGGAAGAGCGCGGAGGACCAGCCGCCGTTGCGGCCGCTCGCGCCGAAGCCGGCGGTCTCGGCCTCGATCACCGCGATCCGCAGGGACGGGTCGGCGCGGGCGAGGTACAGCGCTGTCCAGAGCCCCGTGAAGCCGGCACCCACGATCGCCACGTCCACGTCGCGGTCGCCGGGGAGCTGCGGGCGCGGGCTCCACGCGTCGGGGACGGTCTCGTGCCAGAGGCTCAGGGTGCGGTAGTCGGGGTGGGCGGTGCGATCGGACTCTGTGCTCAGCGGACACCCCAGGAATAGGTCTGCTTGCGCAGCTTGAGATACATGAAGGTCTCGGTCCCGACGACCCCGGAGATCCGGCGGATCTTGCCCGAGATGACCTCGAGCAGATGCTCGTCGCTCTCACAGACGACCTCGACCAGCAGGTCGTAGACGCCGGCGGTGATGACGACGTAGTCGACCTCCTCGAGGTCGGCCAGGGCGTCGGCGACCGGCTCCATCGGGCCGTTGACCCGGACGCCGACCATGGCCTGTCGTGCGAACCCGAGCTCGAGCGGGTCGGTGACGGCGACCACCTGCATGACGCCGGCATCGATCAGTCGCTGCACGCGTTGGCGGACCGCGGCCTCGGAGAGCCCGACGACCTTGCCGATCGCGGCATACGAGCGCCGGCCGTCGGCCTGGAGCTGTTCGATGATCGCCTTCGACACGTCGTCCAGCGCTGCCCGAGGCTGCTTCTTCGTCACGGGCCTATGCTGACAGGCACAGCAGCACCGGTCCAGCACCGTGAGACCGCCGGATTTCGTCGCGCGACGGTTTTCGATATACGGAATCCCTTGTCGCGCCCCCATCCGCATGACACGATCCGAACCGGTCGGCATCGAGGAGGGCGAATGTCAGGACCCGGTGGGGCGGGCCTCAGTCGACGTACGGTGTTGCGAGGAGCGGGGGGTGTGGCGTTCGCGGGCGCCAGCCTGGCGGCGCTGAAGCTTCCGTTCTTCTCGGTCTCGGGCGCGCAGCAGGACCCCGCGTTGTGCAAGGCGGCAGACGTCTCGGCCACGGACAAGAAGCTCGTCGTCTCCAACTGGCCGGCGTACATCGACAAGATCCACCAGTCGGGTTCGACGGTCTCGGTGTTCCAGGAGCAGACCGGGATCGAGGTCAGCTACACCGACGACATCAACGACAACGCCGAGTTCTACGCCAAGGTCAAGAACCAGCTGTCGGCGTGCGAGCCGATCAAGCGCGACATCATCGTGATGACCGACTGGATGGCGGCCCGCATGATCGGGCTCGGCTGGGTCCAGCCGCTGGACGCGAGCAAGATCCCCAACGTCCACAAGAACCTCATCCCCGCGCTCCGCAAGAAGCCGTGGGACCCGAACGAGAAGTACCACGCCCCCTGGCAGAGCGGGCTCACCGGCATCGCCTACAACGCCGACAAGACCGACGCGGTCGGCAGCTTCACCGAGCTGCTCACGCGGTCGGACCTCAAGGGCAAGATCACGCTCCTCACCGAGATGCGCGACACCATGGGTTTCATGCTCCGCACCGTGGATGCGGACCCGGAGAAGTTCACCGACACCCAGTGGCAGAACGCGATCGACTCCTTGTCCAAGGCGGTCTCCGACGGCCAGGTCCGGTCGTTCAACGGCAACGACTACCTCAACGACCTGGCGTCCGGGAACACGCTGGCGTGCGAGGCGTGGTCGGGTGACGTGATCATCGCCCAGCAGGACAACCCCAACCTCAAGTTCGTCACGCCGGAGGAGGGGCTGTCGCTGTGGGCGGACAACATGCTCGTGCCCAACCTCGCGACCCACGAGTCGAACGCCGAGGAGTGGATCAACTACTTCTACGAGCCCAAGGTGGCGGCGCAGCTCGCGAACTACAACTGGTACATCTGCCCGGTCGAGGGTGCGCAGGACGAGATGCGCAAGATCCCCGGTGCCGAGAAGCAAGCCGAGAGCACGCTGATCTTCCCCGACGAGAAGATGCTCTCCAACACCTTCGGATTCATGGCGCTGGACGACCAGCAGGAGATCGCCTACGAAAGGGACTGGGCCGATGTCACAACTGGCTGAGCAGGCGGAGCCGCAGTCGTCGGAGAACCCAGAGGGAGGAAGTGCGCTCGAGCTGCGCGGACTGACCAAGGAGTTCGCGACGTTCACTGCGGTCGACAACCTCGACCTCGACGTACCGAGCGGCTCGTTCTTCGCGCTCCTCGGCCCGTCCGGGTGCGGCAAGACCACCACCTTGCGGATGGTGGCCGGCCTCGAGACGCCGACGTCCGGCACCATCCGGCTCGCAGATCGCGAGATCACCTATGACAAGCCGTACCGGCAGACCGGTGAACACCGTCTTCCAGAACTACGCGCTCTTCCCGCACCTCGACATCTTCGAGAACGTCGCGTTCGGGCTGCGTCGCCAGAAGAAGAAGGACGTCGACAACCAGGTCAACCAGATGCTCGAGCTCGTCGAGCTGCACGACCCAGGCGCGCAAGCGACCCGCTCAGCTCTCCGGTGGCCAGCAGCAGCGGGTGGCACTCGCGCGCGCCCTGATCAACAAGCCCGAGGTGCTGCTGCTCGACGAGCCGCTCGGCGCACTCGACCTGAAGCTGCGGCGGGCGATGCAGATCGAGCTCAAGCGCATCCAGACCGAGGTCGGCATCACGTTCATCCACGTCACCCACGACCAGGAGGAGGCCATGACCATGGCCGACACCATCGCGGTGATGAACGCCGGCCTGATCGAGCAGATGGGATCTCCGGACAACCTCTACGAGAACCCCCGGACGACGTTCGTCGCGAACTTCCTCGGCCAGTCCAACCTGATCGACGGGCACGATCAAGAGCCGCGGCTCCGACGTCACGACCGTCGACATGCACGGCATCGACGTGTCGGTCCCCGCCGCCCGCTGCCACGCGGACGGAGAGCGCGGCTGGGTCGGGATCAGGCCGGAGAAGGTCCTGATCGGCGACGAGGGCGAGGCTCTCGACGCACCGGGGAACACCATCCCCGGCGGCGTGGTCACCGACGTGAGCTTCGTCGGCGTGAGCACGCAGTACCTCGTGCGGATGCCCTGGGGGCAGGAGCTCCAGGTGTTCGAGCAGAACACCGGCCGCCGCCGGATCTTCCGGGTCGGCGACAAGGTGGAGCTCTCCTGGCGTCCCGAGTACGCGTTCCTGCTCGACCACGACCAGGACGCCTCAGCCGGCGCTCAGCTCGACGACGAGTGACTCGCGGCCGATGAGTACTGAGACAGTCCGCAAGCGGGGTCTGACCGGCTACATCCTGCTGGCCCCGGGCATCGTCTGGCTGGCCCTGTTCTTCCTGGTCCCGTTCTACTCGCTGGTCGCGACGAGCCTGTTCAACAAGGACGGGTCGGACTTCCGCGGCTACTCGATGGTCTACCAGTGGAGCAACTACTGGGAGGCGCTGAAGGACTACGGGAAGCCGGTCAGCTGGTCCAACCACGGCCCGCTCCTGCGGTCGCTCGAGTACGGCGCCATCGCGACCCTGATGTGCCTGATCATCGGCTACGTCCTGGCGTACGCGATCGCGTTCAAGTCGGGTCGGTGGAAGAACCTGATGCTGGTGCTGGTGATCGCGCCGTTCTTCACCAGCTTCCTGGTCCGGACCCTGTCGTGGAAGCTGATCCTGGCCGACGACGGCTTCGTCGTGAACACGCTGCAGTTCCTGCACATCCTCGGGCCGAACGGCCACCTGCTCTACACGCCGTTCGCGGTGATCATGGGGCTGACCTACAACTTCCTGCCGTTCATGGTGCTGCCCCTGTTCGCCAGCATCGACAAGATCGACTACCGCCTCATCGAGGCAGGGAACGACCTCTACGCGAACCCGATGGTCGGCTTCTGGAAGGTCACCTGGCCGCTGTCGCTGCCCGGCGTCATCTCCGGGACCCTGCTGACCTTCATCCCCGCCGTCGGCGACTACATCAACGACCAGCTGCTGGGTAGCACGAAGACCCGGATGATCGGCAACACGATCCAGGCGCTGTTCACCCAGGCCAACGACTATCCGGCGGCGGCCTCGCTGTCGGTGATGCTGATGGTGATGATCGTCGTGCTGGTCCTGGTCTACGTGAAGCGCGCGGGAACGGAGGACCTGCTGTGATGCGGTGGTTGCGCAGTCACCTCGTGCTGCTGCTCGGGATCCTGGTCCTCGTCTACACGTTCGTCCCGATCTTCATCGTGATCATGATGAGCTTCAACAAGCTCCCGAACGAGCAGTCGAAGATCTACAAGTTCAACACGTTCACGTTCGACAACTGGCTGCATCCCTGCACCGACCCGAGCATGTGCGACGCCTTGAAGCGCAGCGTCGAGATCGGGCTGCTGGCGACCCTGGGGGCCACCGTCCTGGGCACGCTCGCGGCGTTCGCACTCGTGCGCCACGACTTCGTCGGCCGGTCGACGACGAACATCTTGATCTTCCTGCCGATGGCCGCGCCGGAGATCGTGATGGGCTCGTCGTTGCTCGCGCTGTTCGTGGCCATGGGCTTCGCCGGGCAGCTCGGCTTCTGGACGATCCTGATCGCCCACATCATGTTCTGCCTGTCGTTCGTGGTCGTGACCGTGAGGTCTCGACTGGCGGGCCTCAGCGACACCTTGGAACAGGCGGCGGCCGATCTCTACGCCACGCCGAACCAGACGTTCTGGCGGGTCACGTTCCCGCTGGTGCTGCCCGGTATCGCGGCCGCGGCCATGCTGAGCTTCTCGCTGTCGTTCGACGACTTCATCATCACCAACCTGAACGCCGGCAACACCACGACGTTCCCGATGTACGTCTGGGGCGTCTCGCGCAAGACGATCCCGATGCAGATCAACGTCATCGGCACGGTGATGCTGCTGGTCTCGGTGCTCATCGTGGTCGGCGGCGAGTTCAACTCCCGCCGTCGCCGTCGCGCTCTGGCCGTGAGCGAGGACGCCGGTCGAGCTGGTCGAGACCACCACGGCGAGATCCCGGGCAGCGTCACCGGGTTTCGACACGCTCACGCGACTTCGTCCCTCAGTCGCGTCGCTTGCTCAACCTGCCCTCGCCACGTCGTGAGCTCGTCCCTCGCTCACGACTGACTCGGTCAGAGCAGGGTGCTGGCCTTGGTGAGCACGTCGCGGAGGATCTGCTCCATCTCGTCGAAGTGCTCCTGGTCGCAGATCAGGGGAGGAGCGAGCTGGATGACCGGGTCGCCGCGGTCGTCGGCGCGGCAGTAGAGGCCCGCGTCGTACAGCGCCTTGGACAGGAACCCGCGGAGGAGCTTCTCGGACTCCTCGTCGTTGAAGGTCTCCTTCGTGTTCTTGTCCTTGACCAGCTCGATCCCGAAGAAGTAGCCGTCACCACGGACGTCGCCCACGATCGGCAGGTCCTTGAGCTTCTCGAGCGTCTCGCGGAAGGCGCCCTCGTTCTCACGGACGTGCTCGTTGATCTTCTCCTTCTCGAAGATGTCGAGGTTGGCCATCGCCACCGCGGTCGAGACCGGGTGGCCACCGAACGTGTAGCCGTGCAGGAACGTCTCGGTGCCCTTGAGGAAGGGCTCCATGAGGCGGTCCGTGGCGATCATCGCGCCCAGGGGCGCGTAGCCGGAGGTGATGCCCTTGGCGCAGGTGATGATGTCCGGCTGGTAGCCGTAGCGCTCCGCTCCGAACATGTGCCCCAGCCGGCCGAAGGCGCAGATGACCTCGTCGCTGACCAGCAGCACGTCGTACTCGTCGCAGATCTCGCGGACCCGGTCGAAGTATCCGGGCGGCGGCGGGAAGCAGCCACCGGAGTTCTGGACCGGCTCGAGGAAGACCGCCGCGACCGTCTCCGCGCCCTCGTTCTCGATCGCGGTCGCGATCTCGTTGGCCGCCCAGAGGCCGAACTTCTTCTCGTCGTCCTCGAAGTACGGCGCCCGGTAGTAGTTGGTGTTCGGCACTCGGAACGTCGAGGGCACGAGCGGCTCGAACGGCGCCTTCATGCCGGGCAGGCCGGTGATCGACAGGGCGCCCTGGGGCGTCCCGTGGTAGGCGATGGCCCGGCTGATGACCTTGTGCTTGTACTGCTTGCCGGTGACCTTGAAGTAGTTCTTGGCCAGCTTCCAGGCCGTCTCGACCGCTTCGCCGCCACCGGTGGTGAAGAACACCCGGTTGAGGTCGCCGGGGGCGTAGTGGGCCACGCGCTCCGCGAGCTCGATGGCGTTCGGATGGGCGTAGGACCAGATCGGCATGAAGGCCAGCTGCTCGGCCTGCTTGGCCGCGGCCTCGGCGAGCTCCTGGCGGCCGTGGCCGAGCTGGCTCACGAACAGGCCGGCGAGACCGTCCAGATAGCGCTTCCCGTGGACGTCGTAGATGTAGGGGCCCTCACCGCGCACGATGATCGGCACCTCGGTGTCGGCCTGGTCGTAGCTCGAGTGACGGGTGAAATGCATCCAGAGGTGCTCACGCGCCTGGTGTTGCAGGCGTGCATTGTCATAGGCGGGGGAGCCGGACATGGATATCGATTCCTCGCATTCCGATGGGTCTTGCCCATCATGATGCGCCGGAGAACCGCCCGCAAGCGAATCCGTAGGTCCGCCCCGCGATTCGTCACTGAATCCGAAGGTAGGCGGACCTTCCTCTCGCCTGATAGGAATCCCCCATGACGAGGTACGGCGCGCAGTTCGGTCCCGACATCACCTTCCTCGGCGTCCCGGCCGTCGACGTCGAGGACACGGCCGCGCTCGCCGCGGCCGATGTCGTGGTCGTGGGGGCGCCCTTCGACGGCGGCACGTCGCACCGCCCGGGCACCCGCTTCGGGCCGACCGCCATCCGGCAGACCGACTACCTGCCCCAGGACGGGTCGCGACCCCACCTGGCGCTGCGAGTCGACGCGCTCCAGGACATCGACGTGGTCGACATGGGCGACGTCGAGATGCCACCCGGCGAGATCGAGCGCGCCCTGCAGGCCCTCGAGGACGCCGTGTACGCCGTGGCCTCGGCCGGCGCCGTTCCGCTCGTGCTCGGCGGCGACCACTCGATCGCGCTGCCGGACGCCACCGGGGTCGCGCGGCACCTGGGCATGGGCAAGGTGTCGATGATCCACTTCGACGCGCACGCCGACACCGGCGACATCGAGTTCGGGTCGCTCTACGGCCACGGCCAGCCCATGCGCCGGCTGATCGAGTCGGGTGCCGTGCGGGGCGACCGCTTCCTGCAGATAGGCCTCCGCGGCTACTGGCCGGGACCGGAGACCATGAAGTGGATGGCCGACCAGGACATGCGGTCCTACGAGATGACCGAGATCGGCAAGCGCGGGCTCGAGGCGTGCCTGGACGAGGCCTTCGAGATCGCCATGGACGAGTGCGACGCGGTCTTCCTGTCCGTCGACATCGACGTGTGCGACCCCGGCCACGCCCCCGGCACGGGCACTCCCGAGCCGGGCGGCCTGACGTCGAGAGAGCTGCTCGACGCCGTACGCCGGATCTGTCGCGAGCTGCCGGTCGCCGGCATCGACGTGGTGGAGGTGTCGCCGCCCTACGACCACGCCGAGATCACGGCGTACCTCGCCAACCGCGTGTGTCTCGAGGCGCTGTCGGCGCTCGCGGTGCGCAAGGTGGGCATCTCCCACGACCCGGCCGGCCCGCTCCTGGAAGGACGATGATGTCGACGCTCTTCACGGGAGGCTCCGTCTTCGACGGGCACCAGCACCTGCCCGGGCACGGGTTGCTCGTCGACGACGGGAACGTCGCCGGCGTGCTGTCGCCCGACGAGCTCGGGCGCTATGACGGCTCCGCCGACGTGGTGGATCTGCGGGGTGGCCTGGTCTCGCCGGGGTTCACCGACGCCCACTGCCACCCGATCCAGGGCGGCCTCGAGCGCATGCAGTGCGACCTGAGCGAGGGTGGCACGCGCGAGGAGTACGCCGCGATGATCCGCGAGTACGCCGGCCGGCACGACGGCCCGTGGATCGCCGGAGGCGGCTGGGCCATGGCGCCGTTCCCGGGCGGGACTCCGACCTCGGCCGAGCTCGACACCATCGTGTCGGACCGGCCGGCGCTGCTGCACAACCGCGACCACCACGGTGCCTGGGCGAACTCCCGTGCGCTGGAGCTGGCGGGCATCACCGCGGAGACACCCGACCCGTCCGACGGCAGGATCGAGCGGCTCTCGGACGGGTCTCCTCAGGGCACCCTGCACGAGGGCGCCGTCGACCTCGTCGCGCGGCACCTGCCGGACGTCCCGGCGAGCGGCTACAGCGCGGCGCTGGTCGAAGGACAGGCGTACCTGTTCTCACTCGGCGTCACCGCCTGGCAGGACGCGATCGTCGGTGCCTATCCCGGCATGGCGGACACGGGGTCGACGTACGAGGAGGCGATCGCCAGCGGCGACCTCGTGGCCGACGTGGTCGGGGCGCTGTGGTGGGACCGGGAGCTCGGTCTGGGCCAGATCCCGGACCTGGTCGAGCGTCGCCGGACCCAGACGGGCGGGCGCTACCGCGCCACCAGCATCAAGATCATGCAGGACGGGGTCTGTGAGAACTTCACGGCCGCGATGCTGTCGCCGTACCTCGACGGCCACGGCCGTGCGACCGACAACGCCGGCCATTCGTTCGTCGAGGCCGGGGAGCTCAAGGAGGCGGTGGTCGCACTCGCGGCCGAGGGCTTCCAGGTGCACGTGCACTGCATCGGCGACCGGGGCACGCGAGAGGCGCTCGACGCCTTCGCCGCCGCTCGGGATGCGGGGCACTCCGCCGACCTGCGCCACCACATCGCCCACATCCAGGTGATCCACCCCGACGACGTCCCGCGTTTCGCCGAGCTCGGCGTCGCCGCCAACGCGCAAGCGTTGTGGGCGGCCCACGAGCCGCAGATGGACGAGCTCACCATCCCGTTCCTCGGCGAGGAGCGGTCGACCTGGCAGTACCCGTTCGGCGGGCTCCACCGCGCGGGCGCGCGGCTGGTCATGGGCAGTGACTGGCCGGTCACCTCACCCGACCCCATCGCCGCCATCCACACCGCCGTCACCCGGACGGCGTACGACGACCCGCGCGATCCGTTCCTGCCGGAGCAGGCGATCGACCTGACGACCGCGTTCGCGGCGTACACCTCCGGCTCGGCGTGGGTCAACGGGCGTGACCACACCGACGGTGCCGGCGTCCTGGCACCGGGCCATGCGGCGGACCTCGCGGTCCTCGACCGCGATCCCTTTGCCGGCCCGGCCGACGAGATCGGCGCGGCCCGGGTCGTGTCGTCCTGGGTAGGCGGCGCCCGGGTCTTCGGCGAGTCCTGAGCGGCTCAGGCCGGCGGTAGCACCACCGTCCACGAGATCGCCTTGGCCGAGGAGGTCCCGGCGTTCGCGGTGACGCCCTGCCAGGTCCCGGCCGGCTGGCCCGCCGCGTCACCCGACGTCGCGGTCACCAGCCCGGACCCGGTCCCTGCCGTCGCCGACCGTGCGGTCAGCGTGGCGGGGAGAGTCCAGCCGTGCGGGGTCGAGACCTTGTCGGCCCAGTAGGTCACCACGGTCGAGCCGGCCGTGGCGACCGGCGCCGAGGCGGATCCGTGCTGGGCCGTCGTCCCGGGCTCCGCCCGACCGACCGCGGCACTGGGGTCGGCGGCACCGGAGTAGGCCAGCATGCTGACATCCGCCTTGGAGATGGCGTCGAACGAGACCTGGACCGTCGACCCCGGCGTACCGGCAACGGCGGTCCGGGTGAACACCCAGGAGCGCACGTCGCTGTCGGTGACGGTCCCCCGGAGGGTCCAGCCTGCCGGTGTGGCGGTGGTCGCGGTCCGGGCGGTCGACACGAACATCACGAGCTCGTCGCCGGGCACGACCGAGGTCGGGACCTGCACGCTGGCGCGCGTGACGTTGCCGTTGAAGGTCCGCACGGCCCGGAAGGCGATCTGGGCTGGTGGCGCATCCGAGACGGTCACCGACGCCGTCGTGGTCCCGGTGTCGCCGTCGTCGTCGGTCACCGTCAGCCGGACCTGGTAGGTGCCGTTGGCGAACTCGTGGTCGATGGTCTCGCCGGAGCCCGTCGCGCCGTCGCCGAGGTCCCAGTCGTACGCCGTGATGGTGCCGTCGGTGTCCGTCGACGAGCTCCCGACGAAGTGGCACATGAGCTGCTGGCAGCTGACC
This sequence comes from uncultured Actinomycetota bacterium, assembly GCA_963759515.1. Lineage (GTDB taxonomy): Bacteria > Actinomycetota > Actinomycetes > Propionibacteriales > Nocardioidaceae > Nocardioides. The sequence continues at coordinate 149,635 of CAVWZR010000018.1, forward strand.
GTGAACCTCGCGGTGGGCGGCTTGTTCGGGTGCGGGCCCCGAGCTCACGAGCACGGCCGAGTACGCCGACCCACCGCCGCCGGCCGCGATCGCGCCGGTCACGCCGGGCACGGTGACCGCTCGGGTGCGGCTGGTGGTCGTCCCGTCGCCCAGCTGGCCGAACTCGTTGTGGCCCCACGTCATGACGGAGCCGTCAGCCAGGACCGCGATGCCGTGGTCGCGACCCGACGCGATGGACACGGCGTTGGCGACACCGATCACGGAGACGGGACGCGTACGCGTCGTCGTGGTCCCGTCACCGAGCTCGTCGCGGTAGTTGCGGCCCCAGGACCGCACCTGGCCGGTGGTGGTGAGGGCGTAGGAGTGGTGCGCTCCGGCGGTGATCTGCTGCACGCCGGTCAGCACCTGGACCGGGGTCAGCCGGTCGGTCGTGGTCCCGTCTCCGAGCTGGCCGTAGAGGTTCCAGCCGAAGGCCCACACGGAGCCGTCGGCGCGCAGCGCCAGGCCGTGATCGCGTCCACCCGCCACGCTGGTGACCTGGGTGAGGCCGGTGACGGGCACCGGGGTCAGTCGGTCGGTGCGCGTGCCGTCGCCGATCTCCCCGAACGCGTTGTCACCCCAGGCGAGCACCGTGCCGTTGGCTCGGATGGCATAGCTCATGTCACGACCCGACGCGACGTCCACGGCGTCGGTGACTCCCTGGACCTGCACCGGTGTCCGGCGCACGGTCCGGGTGCCGTCGCCGAGCTGGCCGTCGCTGTTCAGGCCCCACGAGAAGACCCGGCCGTCGGCGCACCGCGCCAGGCTGTTGTTGTGCCCGGCCGCGACCTGGCTCACGCCTCCGGCCCCGCACGGCACGCTCAGCTGGGTGGGCACACTCCGGTTCGCGGTGCCCCCGACTCCCAGCTGGCCGTTCTCGTTGCTGCCCCACACGTACACCTGGCCGGAAGCGGTCAGGGCGACGATGTGCTCGCGACCGCCCTCCATCTCCACGACGTCCGAGACGCCGGCCACGGCGGCTGGCCCGGACGGAGAGGCCGAGACCGTCCCGTTGCCGAGCTGGCCGAAGTCGTTGGACCCCCAGGTCCAGACCGTGCTGGGAGCCACCGCCGCCCCCGCGGGTGACGGTATCCACGCCAGCGGGACCGCCAGCCCCCAGGCCACCCCGATGGCCACTCGTCGTCCGTTGATGCGCGCTCGAGCACTCATGTTGCCTCCCCCTTGCGACGACCCTAAGGAATCGTGCGGGCCCGCGACACCCTCATGTGGGTCATTTCGACCTGGGGGATCGAGCGGCGACTTCGCCTTCGGCCGGCCCGATCCCCAGCCTGAGCACGACGAAATCCGTCGAATTGGCCCCCTGACACTGTCGAATCCGCAGCCGATTTCGTTAGGCTCCCGCCCATGGCGGACCAGACGTTCAAGAACGTGATCAACGGCGAGCTCGTCGACAGTGCGTCGGGCGAGACCTACGACATCGTCGACCCGACCACGGGCGAGGTCTACGCACAGGCCCCGATGTCGGGGACCGAGGACGTCGATCGCGCGTACGCCGCGGCGGACGCGGCGTTCGACGGCTGGAGCGAGCTCACCCCCAAGGACCGCGGGAACGCCCTGCTCGACATCGCCCGGGCGATCGAGAGCCGGATCGACGAGATCAACGCCGTCGAGTGCAAGGACACGGGCAAGCCGCTCGGGCTGACGATGTCCGAGGAGATGCCGTACGCCTCGGACCACTTCAAGTTCTTCGCCGGAGCTGCCCGGCTGCTCGAGGGCAGGTCCGCGGGGGAGTACATGGCCGATCACACGTCGTGGGTCCGGCGCGAGCCGATCGGCGTCGTCGGCCAGGTCACGCCGTGGAACTACCCGCTGATGATGATGATCTGGAAGATCGCTCCCGCACTGGCGGGGGGCAACACGATCGTCCTCAAGCCCAGCGACACCACTCCCGCGAGCTCGACCCTGCTCGCCGAGATCTGCAACGAGTTCCTGCCGCCGGGCGTGCTGAACGTGGTGTGCGGCGACCGCGACACCGGTCGTGCCCTCGTCGAGCACAAGACCCCGCAGATGGTCGCCATCACCGGGTCGGTCCGCGCCGGGATGGAGGTCGCCGGCTCCGCGGCCAAGGACCTCAAGCGCGTGCACCTCGAGCTGGGTGGCAAGGCCCCGGTGATCGTCTTCGACGACGCCGACATCGAGAAGGCGGCCGAGGGGATCGCCGTCGCGGGCTACTTCAACGCCGGCCAGGACTGCACCGCGGCGACCCGCGTGCTCGCCGGGCCTGGTGTCCACGACGAGTTCGTCTCCGCCCTCACCGAGCAGGCCAAGGGCACCAGGACCGGGCTGCCCGACGACGAGGACGTGCTGTACGGCGCGCTCAACAACGCCAACCAGCTGGAGCGGGTCGCCGGCATGGTCGACCGGCTCCCCGACCACGCGACCGTCGAGAGCGGTGGCCAGCGGCAGGGGAGCGTCGGCTACTTCTACGAGCCCACCGTGCTGGCGGGGCTGCAGCAGGACGACGAGCAGATCCAGAACGAGATCTTCGGCCCGGTGATCACCGTCCAGAAGTTCGGCGACGAGGCCGAGGCGCTGCGCTGGGCCAACGGCGTCGAGTACGGCCTCGCCTCCAGTGTCTGGACCAAGGACCACGGCCGGGCCATGCGGATGTCGAAGCGTCTCGACTTCGGGGTCGTGTGGATCAACACCCACATCCCGTTCATCTCCGAGATGCCCCACGGAGGTTTCAAGCACTCGGGCTACGGCAAGGACCTGTCGATGTACGGGCTCGAGGACTACACCCGGATCAAGCACGTCATGAGCTACATCGGCGACTGAGCAGCGAGCCGCGAGGAACGAGCGGATCGTGTCGCGAAGGAGGGTCGAGCAAGCGCCACGACCGAGGGACGAGGTCGTGACGTGCGCGTCGAGACCAAGTCACGCGAGAGCACCCAGGGACAAGGAGAAGAGGCCATGGCGACCGTTGACGTCCTCATCGCCGGCCATGTCGAGGACACCGACGCCGGCAAGTCCGTCCACCCCAGCGTGAGCCTGGTCCGCGACCAGGACCTCGTGATCGTGGTGGACCCGGGCATCCTGTCCGGGCAGGCGCTGCTCACCGATGCCCTGGCCGACCACGGCGTCACGGCGGGCGACGTGACGCACGTCTTCGTCACGCACCACCATCTCGACCACACCCGCAACGTCGGGATGTTCCCGACCGCACGGGTCGTGGACGTCGACTCCGTGTACGACGGGTCCCTCTGGCTCGGCCACGACGGCGACGGCCACCACCTCAGCGCCGATGTCTCCGTGATCGAGACACCCGGGCACGCACAGGAGTGCGCGGCCCTCGTCGTCCGCACCGATGACGGTACGGTCGTGCTCACCCACGCCTGGTGGTTCGCGGACATGACACCCGTCCAGGACCCCCTCGCCTGGGACCAGGACGCGTTGGACCGGAGCCGCGAGCGCATCCTCGGGATCGCCGACATCGTCGTCCCTGGACACGGACCGGCCTTCCGGCCGGCGAGCAGGGAGACCGAGTCACACGGGCCACAAGGAGGCAACGTCGGATGAGGATCCTGCTGGTCGGCGCGGGAGGCGTGGGAGCGGCGTTCGCCTCGATCGCGGCCCGGCGTGACTTCTTCGAGACGATCGTCGTTGCCGACTACGACGTGACCCGTGCCGAGCAGGCCGCCGCGAGCGACGACCGCTACGTCGCCGCCCGGATCGACGCGTCCGACGCGGCGTCGGTGACGGCGCTGTGCCGCGAGCACGGCATCACCCACGTGATGAACGCGGTCGACCCGGTGTTCAACATGTCGATCTTCGAGGGCGCGTTCGACGCCGGCGCGGACTACCTCGACATGGCCATGTCGCTGTCGAAGCCGCATCCCGACGCGCCGTACGAGAAGCCGGGAGTGAAGCTGGGCGACGAGCAGTTCGCGGTGGCCGACCGGTGGGAGTCGGCCGGCCGGCTGGCCCTGGTCGGCATCGGCGTCGAGCCCGGACTGTCCGACGTCTTCGCGCGGTACGCCGCCGACCACGACTTCTCCGAGATCGACGAGCTCGGCACCCGCGACGGCGCCAACCTCGTGGTCACCGACGACGACGGCAACGAGATCTTCGCGCCGTCGTTCTCGATGTGGACGACGATCGAGGAGTGTCTCAACCCGCCGATCGTGTGGCAGGACGGTCAGTGGCACACCACGGCCCCGTTCAGCGAGCCCGAGGTCTTCGACTTCCCCGAGGGAATCGGCCCCGTCGAGTGCGTGAACGTCGAGCACGAGGAGGTGCTCCTCATGCCGCGCTGGGTCGACTGCAAGCGGGCGACGTTCAAGTACGGCCTCGGTGACGAGTTCATCACGATCTTGAAGGTGCTCCACACCCTCGGCCTCGACCGCACCGAGAAGGTCCGGGTCAAGGGCGTCGAGGTGAGCCCGCGTGACGTGGTCGCGGCGGTGCTGCCCGATCCGGCGACGGTCGGCCCGCGGATGAAGGGAAAGACCTGCGCCGGACTCTGGGTCACGGGCACGGGGAAGGACGGTCAGCCCAGGTCGACGTACTACTACCACGTGGTCGACAACGAGACGACCATGCGGGAGTACGGGCACCAGTGCGTCGTGTGGCAGACGGCGATCAACCCCGTGGTGGCGATGGAGCTGCTGGCGCGTGGCACCTGGTCGGGTGCCGGCGTGCTCGGGCCCGAGGCCTTCGACAGCGTGCCCTTCCTCGACCTGCTGACCGAGTACGGCTCGCCCTGGGGTCGACGCGAGATGAGCGCTTGAGATGTCAGCCGTCACGACGCAGGGCCTCAGCAAGCACTTCGGCGAGGTGCGGGCCGTCGACGAGCTGGACCTCGAGATCACCGACGGCGAGTTCTTCTCGATGCTCGGTCCGTCGGGCTCGGGCAAGACGACGGTGCTCCGTCTGGTCGCGGGCTTCGAGCGCCCCACTGCCGGCCGGATCCTCCTCGGCGACGAGGACGTCACCGCCCTGCCGCCCCATCGTCGTGACGTCAACACGGTCTTCCAGGACTACGCGATCTTCCCCCACATGGACGTGATCACGAACGTCGAGTACGGCCTCCGCGTGAAGAGGGTCGACCGGAAGCAGCGCCGCCAGAGAGCGCAGGAGGCCCTCGCCGCGGTCCGCCTGGAGGACCTCGCCAAGCGGCGCCCCACCCAGCTCTCCGGTGGGCAGCGCCAACGGGTCGCGCTGGCGCGGGCCCTGGTCAACCGGCCCAAGGTGCTGTTGCTCGACGAGCCGCTGGGCGCGCTCGACCTCAAGCTCCGCCGGGAGATGCAGCTCGAGCTGAAGCAGATCCAGCGCGACGTCGGCATCACGTTCGTCTTCGTCACCCACGACCAGGAGGAAGCGCTCTCGATGAGCGACCGGGTCGCCGTCTTCAACAACGGTCGCGTCGAGCAGGTCGCAACCCCGGTCGAGCTCTACGAGTCGCCCGCCAGCTCGTTCGTCGCGGGCTTCGTCGGGACGTCGAACCGGATCGGTGGGAGTGCCGCGCAGAAGCTGCTCGGCACTCCGGGGGAGTACGCCGTACGCCCGGAGCGACTGCGCGTCGTACCGGCCGGCGCCTCGGTCGAGGACGGCGAGCTCACCATGCCGGGCCGGGTGCGCGAGGTGGTCTATCTCGGCCCGACCACCCACGCGATCGTCGAGCTCGACGGCGGGACCACCCTGACCGTTGCTCGGCCCAACACCGGAGGATCCGCCGAGCCACCGCTCGAGGCATCCGACCGACCCGTCGCGGTGGCACTCCACCGGGACTCATTGATCGCTCTCTCGGGAGGGACCGAGGAAACCGAGGAGACAGCATGACCACACATCGCAGGAAGATCCGAGCGCTCGGGGCGTTCGTCGGGGTCGCGGCGCTCGCCCTGGTGGCGGGCTGCGGCTCGTCGGATTCGGAGAAGACCGCTTCGCCTGGCCAGCAGGGCTTCCCCGTGCCGGACGTCCCGATGCAGCAGTCGATGGGCCAGATGGAGGGGTCGGTGAACATCCTCGCCTGGCCCGGATACGCCGAGAAGGGCGACACCAAGGGCGTCGACTGGGTGACGCCGTTCGAGCAGAAGACCGGTTGCCAGGCCAACGTCAAGTACTTCCCGACGTCCGACGACGCCGTGAGCCTGATGAAGACCGGCGACTACGACGTGGTTTCGGCATCCGGCGACGCCTCGCTCCGGTTGATCGCCTCCGGCGACGTCGCGCCGGTGAACACCGATCTGATCAAGGACTACGCGGACATCGAGTCGTTCCTGAAGGACCGACCCTGGAACAGCGTCAACGGACAGATGTACGGCGTTCCGCACGGGTGGGGCGCGAACCTCCTGATGTACCGGACCGACCAGGTCAAGCCGGCGCCGACCAGCTGGAGCGCCGTCTTCGAGGACGCGTCGACGTACCAGGGGAAGGTCACGTCGTACGACTCGCCGATCTACATCGCCGATGCCGCGTTGTACCTGATGAAGACGCAGCCCGACCTGGGCATCACCGATCCCTACGCGCTCGACCAGGACCAGCTCGACGCTGCCGTATCGCTGCTCAAGGACCAAAGGCAGAACGTCGGGGAGTACTGGTCGGACTACCTCAAGGAGGCGCAGGCGTTCGAGTCCGGTGACTCCGTGATCGGCACGACCTGGAAGATCATCGAGCAGACGGCCGCCGCCGAGAAGGCTCCGGTGAAGGCGATCCTGCCGAGTGAAGGGGCCACCGGCTGGTCCGACACGTGGATGGTCGCGGCGAAGGCGCAGCACCCCAACTGCGCGTACGCCTGGATGTCCTACATCACCGAGCCGAAGCCGCAGTCCGAGGTGGCGCAGTGGTTCGGCGAGGCACCGGCGAACGGGCAGGCCTGCAAGCTCACCGGCAAGGCGTTCTGCAACGACTACCACGTGACCGACAAGGCCTTCGCGGACAAGATCTGGTACTGGACCACGCCCATCAGCCAGTGCCTGGACGGCCGCACGGACACCACGTGCACCGACTACGGCGACTGGACGCAGGCCTGGACCGAGATCAAGGGCTGACCGTCACTCGTGTCGGCACCCACAGCGCAGGCGGCTCCCGCCGGGGCGAAGACGCCCCGGCGTGGGTCGCTGCTCGGCCGCTCGGCCGGGCTGCGCACCACGCTGCTCCTCCTGCCACCCATGCTGTGGCTCGGCGTCGCGTACCTCGCGGCGCTGGGGGCGCTTTTCATCACCTCGCTGTGGGGGCAGAACGACTTCACCGGTGACATCGAGCGCGTCTGGTCGATCGACAACTACCGGACGTTGTGGGACCGCCCCGTCTACAAGACGATCGCGTTCCGGACGATCGGGATCGCCGCGCTGGTCACGGTCGTGGACGCCGTCCTTGCCTTCCCGATCGCGCTCTACATGGCCAAGATCGCCTCCCCACGCGTACGCCGCCTACTCGTGATCGCGGTGCTGATGCCGCTGTGGGCGTCGTACCTGGTGAAGGCGTACGCATGGCGGGGCATGTTCTCCCAGGGCGGGCTCATCGACTGGCTCGGCGGACCCATCGGTGTGGGCTCGCCGGGCTTCGGCCTCCTCGCCACCACGATCACGCTGGCCTACCTCTGGCTGCCCTACATGATCCTGCCGATCTACGCCGGCCTCGAGCGCGTGCCCGACTCGCTCTTCGAGGCCTCCGGTGACCTGGGTGCGGGCGCCCTCACGACGCTCCGGCGCGTCGTCCTGCCGATGGCGTTTCCCGCCGTCGTGGCGGGGTCGATCTTCACGTTCTCGCTGACGATGGGCGACTACATCGCGGTGACCATCGTCGGCGGCACGGGTCAGCTGATCGGCAACGTCGTCTACGCCAACGTCGGCGCCGCCAACAACCTGCCGTTCGCGGCGGCGTTCGCCACGGTCCCGGTCGTGGTGATGCTGGTCTACCTCGCCGCCGTACGACGCACGGGAGCTCTGGAGAACCTATGAGCGCTCCCATGATCATCGACACCCGGCTCAGGTTGGTGCTGAGGGTGATGACGGCCGTGGTGCTGACCGTGGTCTACGTACCGCTCGCGTTGGTGATGGTGAACTCGTTCAACACCGATCGCACGTTCGCCTGGCCGCCCAAGGGCCTCACCTTCCAGTGGTGGGACGCTGCATGGCACAGCTCAGGTGCGAAGCACGCTCTGCTGGTCAGCATCGAGGTGGCATTGCTCGCGACTGCGATCGCGCTGGTGCTCGGCACCCTCGCGGGGCTGGCGCTCCGGCGTACCCGGTTCTTCGGCCGCAACGTCGTCTCCCTGCTGATCATCCTGCCGATCGCGCTGCCCGGCATCGTCACCGGAATCGCGCTCAACAACGCGTTCCGGACGATGCTCGGCATCCCGCTCGGGTTCCTGACCATCGTGGTGGCACACGCGACGTTCTGCATCGTCACGGTGTTCAACAACGTGCAGGCCCGGCTCCAGCGGCTCGGTCCCTCGCTGGAGCAGGCGTCGGCCGACCTCGGTGCGGGGCCGTTCACGACGTTCCGGCTGGTCACGTTCCCGATGCTGCGGTCGGCCCTCCTCGCCGGTGGCCTGCTGGCGTTCGGGCTGTCCTTCGACGAGATCGTGGTGACGACGTTCACCGCGGGCCCCGTGGAGCAGACGCTGCCGATCTGGATCTTCCAGAACCTCTTCCGGCCCAACCAGGCGCCCGTCGTCAACGTGGTCGCGGCGGTGCTCGTCCTGCTGTCGGCGATCCCGATCTACCTCGCGCAGCGACTCTCCGGCGACGTCACCTCCGGCGCCTCCGGCGCCCACTGACACGGTTCGCCACCGAACCGAATGCCACCGGTGTGCATCAGACCGGGTGAGCTGGTCGCATGACCGGCCGAGGGAGGCTGTGACATGCAGATCCGAAATCTCGGTATGACAGTGGCCTGTTCGCTGGCCGTGGCCTGGAGCCTGCCGGCGATCGACGGCTCGGCACAGGCGTCACCGGCCCGCGCGGTGATGTGTGGCGGCCACGTGGCCACGATGGTCGGGACCGACCACGCCGACGCTCTGCAGGGGACGCCGGGTCGCGACGTGATCGCCGCACTCGGTGGCAACGACGCCGTGAGCGGAATGGGCGGGAACGACGTCTTGTGCGGCGGCCTCGGCGTGGACCGTCTCACCGGTGGGGCGGGTGACGACGTCCTGCTCGGAGGAAGGGACTGGTGGCACGTCAACGAGGAGGGCAGCACGGAGCGCGTGGGCGACCGCTTGTCGGGGGGCCCCGGTGACGATCGACTCGTTCCCGGCCGTGACCGGCGGCCCGCAGACGAAGTCATCCCCGAGAACATCACGTGGGAGACCGCGGCGTCTCCGGTGTACGTCGACGCGGCGAAGGGTGTGGCGACGGGGGAAGGTCACGATCGCTTCGACTCGCGTGGCACCTGGTTGATCGGGTCCGCCTACGCCGACACCGTGGAGGGCTCGCGAGGTCGCGACCTGCTGAGCGGGGGACCGGGTGGCGACCAGATCAGGGGACGGGGCGGCAACGACCGGATCGTGACCGATCCCGGCGTCGGCGGTCATGCCGCGGACGTGGCCATCGGCGGGCTCGGCGACGACACGATCAGCGCCGGTGGTGGCGAGGACCTGCTCCGCGGTGGACCGGGCAACGACCTGATCGACGACCTCGGACCCGCTGCCGACCGGCTGTACGGCGGGCCGGGTGCCGACAAGCTCTTCACCCAGCTCACCGACGTGCCGGACCTCGACCAGATCGTCGACGGTGGCGCGGGCGCGAAGGACTTCGTCGACCTGCACACCCAGACGATCAACCCGACGACGGAGCCGTCGTCCGCCGAGTGGTCGATGAGCACCGGTGAGCTCGTCTACACCCTCGACCACCCCGTGAGCCTCACCGTGGCCCATGTGGAGCGGGTGGACCTCTCCGCCTGGGGCACGTCCTGGACCATCACCGGCACCGCGGGACCGGACTATCTGTCCGCATCGGGATCGTGGGGCACCGTCTTCCACGGCCGCGGAGGCGACGACACCTTCCTGGGGTCGGCGGACGACGACGTCTTCCGCGGGGGTGCCGGCACGGACCACTCGCTCGGCATGGGCGCCGGGACGGACACCTGCACGAGCGTCGAGGTGGTCGACGAGACCGATTGCGAGAACACGACTCCCTGAGGGACGCTCCGCACGCGGTCAGGCTCGGCCGAGCGCCTCGGCCAGCAGGCGCAGGGTGTCCTCGCGGTTCGGCGCGCGGTCGAGCGGGGTGTCGCCGGATGCGCCCGCGACCGGGTTCACCATGACCTCGTCGACGGCGTACGTCGCCGCCAGCTCCTCGACCTGCTTCGCGGCGTCGTCCGGCGTGCCCACGATCCAGCGCTGGGTCATCTGCTCGGCGAGGGCCTGGTGCTCCTCGGGGAGCCCGCGTGCCTCGGCCTCGTCGATCGTCGGCTGCGCGAAAAGAGGTTGGCCGGTGCGGAGCGCCACCATCGTCAGCAGGTTGGGGAGTGCGCGCCTGTCCGCCTCGTCCTGGGACTCGGCGACGACCGCGTTGACGGTCAGGAAGGTCCGCGGCTCGGGGTAGCGCTCGGACGGCTGATAGGAGGACCGGTAGAGCTCGAGTGCCTCGGCGGTCCCGCGGCCCGAGAAGTGGTGGGCGAACACGTAGGGCAGTCCCCGCGCCGCCGCGAGGGACGCGGAGAAGTCAGAGGAGCCGAGCAGCCACAGGTCCGGCGACGACTCCGCGTGCGGCGTGGCGCGGAGCGCCTGTACCCGCCCCGCCACCTGCATGGCGACACCGTCCGGCGACATCATCGCGATGACGTCGTCGACGTACTGCGGGAAGTGGTTCACCGCGTCGTCGCTGACGCCGCCCGCCCCGTGTCGGAGGGCGACGCTGGTGAGCGGGTCGGTGCCGGGGGCGCGACCGATGCCGAGGTCGATACGGCCGGGGTACGCCGCCTCGAGCAGGGCGAACTGCTCCGCCACGACCAGGGGCGCGTGGTTGGGCAGCATCACCCCACCGGACCCGACCCGGATGCGTGTGGTCGCGGCGGCGACCATGGCCACGAGCACCGGTGGGTTGGTCGCGGCGACGGCCGGCATGTTGTGGTGCTCGGCCAGCCAGTAGCGCCGGTAGCCGAGGTCGTCGGCGAGTCCGGCGAGGGAGCGGGTTGCGGCCAGCGCCTGACCGGTGGTCTGGCCGGTGCGGACCGGGACGAGCTCGAGGACGGAGAGTGCGGTGGAGGTCACCTGGGGCCAACGTCGGCGACCGCGGATGCCATTCCGTCCGCGCCGGGCGCGTTGCGGAGGTGGTGCCGGCCGCGCCATTGCGTGGGAGCGGCGTCACTGTGCCGCTTGAAGGCGCGGCTGAAGGCCTCTTCGGCGTCGTACCCCACGCGTCGTCCACCGACGCCACGCCCTGGTCGGTGGACGCGAGCAGGTCGCGCGCGAGGTGCATGCGCCACTCGGTCAGGTAGCGGATCGGAGAGACCCAGGACCCGTCGGAGCTGGGCGTCCAGCGCGGACCGCGAGACGGCTGCGCGCCGCTCAGCGTGGTGACGCTCCACCTCCGTCCGGCGCGGCGTGGATCGCCGAGAGCGCCGGTTGCAGGACCGGGTCGTGGAGCGCCGCGAGCCAGCCGTGCTCGAGCGCCGGTGCCGTGGCCAGATGCTGCCGGAGGATCTCGACCAGCAGGAGCTCCGGCAGCCTCGTCGGTACGGCGTCCGGCCCGAGCGGTGAGCCGTCGGCCTGGGTCAGCGCGTACTCGACGTTCGCGCTCACCCAGCCGGCTGCGGCGTCGTTGCGCGGACGCACGACGAACACGGGAGGGAAGACCCGGAGGGTCGGCTCGAACAACACGTCGTCGCTGTGCAGGAACCCACAGACGACGTTCGTCAGCTCTCCGTCGGGTTCTCCGTGCCGGATGATCGGCATCCGGGTCCACGGCGGAGACTCCATGATCGAGCTGAGGGGGACCGAGGTGGCGTCGCCCACCCCGCCCATGCGGTGCTGGTCGCCGTACGGCAGCACGATCACGTCGCCGGCCGACGCCCAGTGCCGGACCTCGCCGTCCACCTCGACCCAGCAGGTGCCGGCAGCGACGAGGTGGAAGAGCACCACGCGGTCGGTACCGGGCCGGAGGATGGCGGCGGTCTCGGGGCCGGACAAGGAGAGGTAGGACCACGGGTCGCGGTACTCCGCGCGCAGGAAGATCGCACCCTCCAGCCGCAGACGCTCCAGGGCGACCGAGAAGGCGGCCGGCAGGGGGGCGGCCTCGTCGCTGGTCATCTGGTCAACCTCGTCGGGCGTTGGGTCATGGCCCGAGAGACCGCGTCGCGCGACGCTCATGGTGACACAAGGACGGTCCTTGTCGCGGATGGGAAAGGAGCCAGCAATGGCCCTGTTCATGGATGTCCACACCCTGCCCGGCCCGGTCGGAATGACCGACGCCGAGCAGGCTCACGCAGCCGACCTGCGCACGCAGGAGCGGTACGGCGTGAACTACCTGCGGTACTGGGTGGACGAGTCGGAGGGCAAGATTTCTGCCTCGTGGAAGCACCCGACGCGGAGGCCGCTGTCAGCGTCCACCGCGAGGCCCACGGTCTCGTCGCCGACGCCGTCTTCCCGGTGGCCGAGGGCGGATCACCCTCGACGGAGGGCCGGGTACGTCGGCGTACCCGGCCCGTCCGAATCAGGCCTGCGGTCCCTTGGTGCGGACGTCGGCCACCTGGCTCATCGCCTCACGCAGCTCGGTCAGCCAGTCGTCCTCGTGCTGCGCGACCAGCCGGACGCACCACGCGAGCGCGTCGGCACGCGAGCGGGCCACGCCGGCGGCGACGAGGGTGTCGAGCACCTGCCGCTGCGGCTGACGCAGCCGGGTCATGGTCGGCGCAGCGAGGTGTGTGAACAGCTCCTGGTGGTCGCCGATCCGTACCCCCCAGCTCACCGTCCGCTCGTAGCGGCGCTGCGCTTCCTGGGCGATGGCCATCCGCTGCTCGCGCGTCTCCTCGCGGAACGCGCTGGTGCGGCCCGCCCGCGCTTCCGCGGTCTCCGCCTCGCTCTCGCCGGCCGTCACGTCCGCGAGCTGCAAGGTCACCACGATCTCGTCGCGGTCGATGCCGATGTCGGCAGGGGAGTCCTGCCACTCTGCGGGTAGCCGGCCGGAGAACCAGCCCCGCACCCGCTCTCGTGCTTCATCAGTAATCATGTAATCGAGATTACACGAGCCGGTCAAACCGCGACTGTCCGGGCAGGGCTCAGGCGGTGGCGGCGAAGGCCTCGGCCACGACGTCGAACGCCTCCTCGAGGAGCTCGTCGCCGATCGAGAGTGGGGGCAGGAAGCGGAAGACGTTGCCCCAGGTGCCGCAGGTGAGGACGACGACGCCGTTGCGGTGGCAGTACGCCGCGACGGCGCCCGCGCGCGCCGCGTCGGGCTCGAGGGTGCCGGGCTTGACCAGCTCGATCGCCATCATCGCGCCCCGGCCACGGATGTCGCCGACGGTCGGATGGTCTGCCGCGAGCGCCTCGAGCCGGCGGCGGATCGTCGCCTCGATCGCCCGGGCTCGGGCGGCGAGGTCGTGCGTGCGCATCTCCTCGATCGCCCCCAGGGCCGCGGCGCAGGCGATCGGGTTTCCGCCGTACGTACCCCCGAGGCCACCGGCATGGACGGCGTCCATGACCTCGGCGCGCCCGGTGACAGCCGCGAGCGGGAGCCCGCCGGCGATGCCCTTGGCCGTGGTGATCAGGTCGGGGACGACGCCTTCGTGGTCGCACGCGAACCAGTCGCCCGTGCGACAGAAACCGGACTGGATCTCGTCGGCGACGAACAGCACGTCGTTGTCGCGGCACCACGCGGCGAGGGCCGGCAGGAACCCGTCGGCGGGTACGACGAAACCGCCCTCGCCGAGGATCGGCTCGATGACGACGCAGGCGAGGTTCTCGGCACCGACCTGCTTCTCGATCTGGTCGATCGCCCGGGTGGCGGCGTCGGCGCCCTTGATGCCCTCGGTCTCGCGGAACGGGTAGGACATCGGCACTCGGTAGACCTCGCCGGCGAACGGGCCGAAGCCGTTCTTGTAGGGCATGTTCTTCGCCGTCATCGCCATCGTCAGGTTGGTACGGCCGTGGTAGGCGTGGTCGAAGACCACCACCGCGTCCTTGCCGGTCGCGACGCGGGCGATCTTGACGGCGTTCTCCACGGCCTCCGCGCCGGAGTTGAAGAGCGCCGACTTCTTCGCGTGGTCGCCGGGCGTCAGCTCGGCGAGCGCGACCGCCACGTCCACGTAGCCGTCGTACGGCGTGATCATGAAGCAGGTGTGGGTGAACGCGGCGACCTGATCCTGCACACGCGAGACGACGGAGGACGCCGCGTTCCCCACGGTCGTGACCGCGATGCCCGACCCGAGGTCGATCAGGGAGTTGCCGTCGGTGTCGAGGATGACGCCGCCCCCGGCCGCCTCGACGAAGACCGGGAGCGTGTTCCCCACCCCGTCAGCGACGTACTGCTTCTTGCGCGCCAGCTTCTCCTGCGACCGTGGACCGGGGATCTCGGTGACCAGGTTGCGCTGCTGGGTGAGGGACGTGCCGCCGACGACCGTGGTACTCATGCCCCGCAGCCTACGGCGGTCCCAACAGCGGATTCCACCGGTCCGCGGGCCCCGGATCCACGGATTCCGTGGCGTACGCCGAGTGTCCGGACCGGCTGCCAGACTCTCGCTCATGGCACTGGCGCGCTACAAGGACCTCTGCATCGACGTCGCGGACGCCCGGGTGTCCGGCGCGTACTGGTCGACGATGCTCGGCTGGACACTCGAGCTGCACGACGACGGCGACGGGCACCTCCGTGACGACGCGGGAAAGACCCAGGTCTGGCTGAACGTCGTACCCGAGCCGAAGTCGGTGAAGAACCGCGTCCACATCGACGTCAACGCCGAGTCCGTGCAGTTGGCACTCGACGCGGGGGCCACGATGTTCGCCTCGTACGAGCGGTGGACGACGCTGCTCGACCCCGACGGTCAGGAGCATTGCGTGTTCCCGCGTGAGCAGGGCTTCGACAAGCGCGCCTACGAGCTGGTCTGGGACTGTGCCGAGGGGGAGGCGGCCAGCCACGACATCGCGCGCTGGTGGTGCGACGTCGTGGGCGGTGCCGTCGACGGCGACGGCGACACCTCGTGGGTGCAGGACATCCCCGAGTGTCCGTGGGACTCCTTCGACTTCGGCGGCGTGCCCGAGCCGAAGACGACGAAGAACCGCATCCACATCGACGTCACCACGGACGACGTCGACGCGCTCGTGGCGCACGGCGCGACCGTGCTGAGGGCCAAGGGCGACGGCGGTCTCGGCTGGACCGTGCTGGCCGACCCCGACGGCAACGAGTTCTGCGCCTTCACCGACTAACGCGTTCCGGCGGTGGTTGACGAGCTCGCGCTGGTCGTCGGTGGTGGAGGAGCGAGCTCTGCTGGTCGGTGGTTGAGGAGCGAGCTCTGTTCGCCCGGTGGTTGAGGAGCGAGCTCTGCGAGCGTCTCGAAACCACCCTACCGGAAAACATATGGAGCGTTGCGGGCCGTGGGTGGTTGCGGTCCTCGGCTAAAAGAGGGACCGCCGGTTTTGTCCCCGGCCGCCGACGCCGGGCTCCGGTGTGCCTGTGGAGAATAAGTGGCCTCGATATTCTCATCTTCTTTTCAGAAAAGAATGCTCGATATCGCTGTGGATAACCGGTCTGAGTGTCGGTGGGCTCTGATTCGATATACCTATGTCGATCTCGGACCTCCACCCCCAACCGAGCCCCGCCGCGGTGCTGGCCGACGTGGTCGCCACGGTCCGGGATCTCGACGCGACCTGGTGGACGCACCAGACCGACGACGACCTGGTCGCGACCGTGGAGCTGGTCGAGCAAGCCCGTGCTGCGCTCGCGGCGGTCCAGGCCGGGGCGGTCGCTGAGGCAGATCACCGCGACGTGGGTAAGCAGAAGCTGGCCTACGGGTCGACCGGTGACTGGCTCACCCACCTCGGCGGACTCCGCAAGGGCGAGGGCCGACGGATCGTGGCCCGTGCCCACGCCCTGACCGGACCCCTCGCAGCGACCCGGGCGGCCATGGCGGCTGGGACGGGTGTCGCCCGAGCAGGCCGACGTCATCGTGCGCTCGATCGACCTGTTGCCCTCCGGCACCGCGGTCCGGGCTCGTGGTGAGGCCACGCTGGTCGAACACGCCGGAACGTTCGACGCCACCGACCTGGCCCGCACCGGACGGCACCTGGTCCACGTCGTCGACCCCGACGCCACCGACCGCAAGCTCGAACGCCTCCTGGACCGGGCCGAACGCGCCTCCCACCACGCCCGCTACCTGTCCATCGTGGGTGACGGTGCCGGCGGAGTCCGACTCAAGGGCCGCGGCTCCGCCGAGGACGGCGCACTCCTCAAAGCAGCCCTCCTCCCACTGACCACACCCGCCCCCGCCCTCGACGACCACCACGAGCACGACGGGCGCGACCGACCCGCCGGGGAGCTGGTGCAGGACCCGCGCGACGCCGGTGCCCGACTGTGGGACGCCCTCGTCGGGGTGGCCCAGCACGGGTTGGACAGCGACCTGCCACCCGACTCCCACGGCGCACCCACCCGGCTCCTGGTCAGCACCACCCTGGACTCACTGCGCGACGGTCTCAGTCGATCAGCCGTCACCGGGATCGACGGACTCTCGATCGCCACCATCCGGCGGCTGGCGTGTGACGCCGAGATCATCCCCGCGGTGCTGGGCAGCACAGGTGAGCCGTTGGACGTCGGCCGCGCCAAACGTCTGGTCACCGCAGCGATCTGGGTCGCCCTGGTCCTACGCGACCAACACTGTGCCTTCCCCGGCTGCGACCGACCACCCCTGATGTGCCACGCCCACCACATCCGGCACTGGATAACCGACGGAACAACAAAACTCGACAACCTCGTCTTGCTGTGCGGCCACCACCACCGCACCCTCCACCACACACCCTGGGAAGTCCGCCTCAACCCCCACGACCACCACCCCGAATTCAAACCACCACCCAAACCCGGCGTCGAAAGACATTGGATCAGATATCGGCCACGTCGCACATAGAGACTGAGGCCGGCCGGTGGTTCAAGGTGTGTGCCGGAGCCTGACCGACAGACAGGTCACGCATCCCTCGAGCTTGATGAACTCGCTGATGTCGACGTCGATCACGCGGAGTCCGCGGTCCTCGAAGAGCTTCTTGCTCGCCGGAGCGTCCGCGCTCATCAGGATCGTGTCACCGCCGAGGAGGACGACGTGCGAACCCGACATCTCGGGTACGTCGAGGAACGAGTCCCACACGTCGGGGTCGTCGACGAGGGGCTCGTAGCCGACCACCGTGCCGTCGGGGAGAGCAGTGACCGCTGACTTGAGGTGGAGCACCTTCTCGATCGGGACGGGCACCACGCGCGCGCCGTACGGCTCGAGGTACGCCGTCAGCTGGTCGAGGCCGGCCTGGTTGGTCCGACCGCCGAGGCCTACCCAGACCGTGCCGTCGTGCTTGAGGACATCACCGCCGTCGAGCGTGCCGGGCGCCTCGATCGACACGACGTCGTACCCGAGCGCGCCCAGGAGGTCCGCGATCGCAGCCGTCTCGGGCTTCCGCTCGTCGGCGCCCGGGCGTGCCACGACCGCGCGTTCGCCGTACATGACGACGTCGTCCTCGATGAAGACGCCGTCCGGGCACTCCTCCATCGGCGGCACCTGGATGACTTCCCACCCGGCGCCCTCGAGTGCCGCGACGTAGTCCTCCCACTGCCGCATCGCCAGGTCGACGTCGACCTCCTGCCGCTCGATGTGGGTCACGAGGCCCTCGGCAAGACGAGAGGAGGGACGGCGGACGAGCACCCGGCGGTCGAGCATGCGCGGAGTCTAGGGGTGCCGGGAGAGTGGAGAATGGCGACATGACCCAGGCCGAGAACCAGCGCCGCGACGTCGTCGTCCTCGGCTCGACCGGCTCGATCGGCACCCAGGCGCTCGAGATCGTGCGGTCCCACCCGGACCGGTTCCGGGTCGTCGGGCTCACGGCGGGTGGGGCCAACCCCGCCTTGTTCGACGCCCAGGTCGCGGAGTTCCAGCCGGCCTTCAACGGCTTGGGTGCGGATGCGTCGGCCGAGGCCGCTTCCCAAGCCTGTGACGTCGTGCTCAACGGCATCACCGGTGCGGTCGGGCTGAGCGCGACGCTGGCCGCGCTGGACGCCGGCAACACCCTGGCGTTGGCCAACAAGGAGTCGCTGATCATGGGCGGTCCGCTGGTGCTCGAGCGCGCGAAGCCCGGCCAGATCGTCCCGGTCGACTCCGAGCACTCGGCACTCGCGCAGTGCTTGCGCGGCGGCAGCGCGGAGGAGGTACGCCGGCTCGTGCTGACGGCGTCCGGGGGGCCGTTCCGCGGGCGCAGCCGCGACGACCTGCTCCAGGTGACGGTGGACGAGGCGCTGGCCCACCCGACCTGGGACATGGGTCCCGTGGTGACGATCAACTCGGCCAACCTGGTCAACAAGGGCCTCGAGGTGATCGAGGCCCACCTCCTCTTCGGCATCCCGTACGACCGCATCGAGGTGGTCGTCCACCCGACCAGCGTCGTGCACTCCATGGTGGAGTTCGTCGACGGCTCGACCCTCGCCCAGGCGAGCCCGCCGACGATGCTGATCCCGATCGCGCTCGGCCTGGCCTGGCCCGACCGGGTGCCCGGCGTGGCGCCCGCGGTCGACTGGACCCAGGTCAACACGTGGGAGTTCTTCCCGCTCGACGACGAGGCATTCCCTGCCGTCGCGCTCGCCCGCCAGGCGGGCACGACCGGGGCGACGGCGCCCGCGGTCTACAACGCGGCGAACGAGGTCGCGGTCGAGGCCTTCCGGCAGGGGCGGCTCGGGTTCGTGGAGATCATCGACACGGTTTCCCACGTGCTGGGGGCGCACGACGTACCCTCGAGTCCAGCACTGACCCTCGACGACGTCCTGGCTGCCGACGCCTGGGCCCGCGGCGAGGCCGCCCGCCTGATCGACTCCGCCTGACCGAATCGAAAGAAGCTCGATGACCGCCCTGCTGTACCTCCTGGGAGTCGTGGCCTTCGTTCTGGCGATCCTGGTCTCGATCGGGCTCCACGAGCTCGGCCACATGATCCCGGCCAAGGCGTTCGGCGGGAAGGTCACGCAGTACTTCATCGGCTTCGGCCCGACTGTGTGGAGCCGTCGGAAGGGCGAGACCGAGTACGGCATCAAGGCGATCCCCCTCGGCGGCTACGTCAAGATCGTCGGCATGCTCCCGCCCGACGCGGAGCACGCCGGCAAGGTCGAGTACGACGCCGACGGCAACCGCGTCGTCACGGTCCGCAAGTCCAACACCGGGCTCTTCGCCCAGCTCATCTCCGACGCACGCGCGGCGGAGTGGGAGACGATCACCGCCGCGGACGAGCACCGGCTCTTCTACCGGATGGCGTGGTGGAAGAAGGTCGTCGTGATGGCGGGTGGCCCCACGGTCAACCTGCTGATCGCGTTCTTCATCTTCGCCGGCCTGTTCGCGACCTACGGCAACCCGCGCGACGAGGTCATCCACCGCACCGTCGACAGGGTCGAGGCGTGCGTCGTGCCGGCGGCCCAGGACGGTCGGGTGTGCAGGCCCACCGACCCCGTGAGCCCGGCGTTCAAGGCGGGCCTGAAGCCCGGCGACCGCTTCGTCTCCTTCAACGGCACGCCGGTGAACGACTGGACCGACATGCAGGACCTGATCCGGAGCAACCGCAACGGCGCCGCCACGATCGTCGTCGTTCGTGAGGGCCGCCAGGTCACCCTGCACACCGACACGATGGTCACACCGCGGCCCACCGACGTGAACGACCCGACCAAGCTCACGCCCGTCGGGTTCCTCGGCGTCTCTCCCACGGTCACCATCAACACCGGCGGTCCGCTCTACACGGTCGTGCAGATGGGCGGTCTCGCCAAGGAGTCAGGGCAGGCGCTGGTCACCCTGCCGGTCAAGGTGTGGGGGGTCGCCGAGGCGATCGCCGGCGTCAAGCCACGGACACGAACAGCCCGGTGAGCGTGGTGGGTGGCGGCCGGCTGGCGGGGGAGACGGCGTCCGCCAAGGACTTCCCGCTCCAGGACAAGCTGGTCAGCCTGCTCGGCCTGGTCGCCGGCTTCAACTTCTTCATCGGGCTCTTCAACTTCGTCCCGCTGCTGCCGCTCGACGGCGGCCACATCGCCGGCGCTCTCTGGGAGGCCGTCCGGCGCGGCATGGCCCGGCTCCGTCGCCGCCCCGACCCCGGGTACGTCGACGTCGCCAAGCTCCTCCCGGTCGCGTACGTCGTCGCCAGCTTCCTGCTGGTGATGGGCGTGGTGCTGATCGTCGGCGACCTGGTCGTTCCGGTCCAGGTGTCGTGACCTCACCGACTCGGGAGAAGCCCACCCGAGCGCCTACCCTGAACACATGAGCACCGTCAGTCTCGGCATGCCCGAGGCACCCCCGCCCGTGCTCGCGCCTCGTCGCAAGACCCGCCAGATCCAGGTGGGCAAGGTCGGCGTCGGCAGCGACCACCCGATCTCGGTCCAGTCGATGACCACGACCCTGACCTCCGACGTGAACACCACGCTGCAGCAGATCGCCGAGCTCACGGCGTCGGGGTGCGACATCGTCCGGGTCGCCTGCCCCAGCCAGGACGACGCCGACGCGCTTCCCGAGATCGCCCAGCACTCCCAGATCCCGGTGATCGCCGACATCCACTTCCAGCCGAAGTACGTCTTCGCGGCCATCGAGGCCGGATGCGCCGCGGTCCGCGTCAACCCGGGCAACATCCGCAAGTTCGACGACCAGGTCAAGGAGATCGCCCAGGCGGCCAAGGACCACGGCACTGCGATCCGGATCGGTGTGAACGCCGGCAGTCTCGACAAGCGAGTCCTCGAGAAGTACGGCAAGGCCACACCCGAGGCGCTCGTCGAGAGCGCGGTGTGGGAGGCGAGCCTGTTCGAGGAGCACGACTTCCACGACTTCAAGATCTCGGTCAAGCACAACGACCCTGTCGTGATGGTCCGCGCCTACGAGCTGCTCGCCGAGAGCGGAGACTGGCCCCTCCACCTCGGTGTCACCGAGGCCGGCCCGGCGTTCCAGGGCACGATCAAGTCCTCGGTCGCCTTCGGGCACCTGCTCAGCCAGGGGATCGGCGACACGATCCGGGTCTCTCTGTCGGCGCCGCCGGTGGAGGAGGTCAAGGTCGGCATCCAGATCCTGGAGTCCCTCAACCTCAAGCCGCGCCGGCTCGAGATCGTCTCGTGTCCCTCGTGCGGACGAGCCCAGGTCGACGTCTACACGCTCGCCGACGAGGTCACGGCGGGCCTCGAGGGCCTCGAGGTCCCGCTTCGCGTGGCCGTGATGGGCTGCGTCGTCAACGGCCCGGGGGAGGCCCGCGAGGCCGACCTCGGAGTCGCGTCCGGCAACGGCAAGGGACAGATCTTCGTCAAGGGCGAGGTCATCAAGACCGTGCCGGAGTCGAAGATCGTCGAGACCCTGATCGAGGAGGCCATGCGCATCGCCGAGGGCATGGAGCCCGTCGACGGGGCAGAGGCCAGCGTCACGGTCAGCTGACCCGCGATGACCCGGCCGACACCGCGCGGATCCGCGTAGGCTTCCGCGTGTGACCTTGTCCCGGTTCCGCGCGCGGCAGGGCGTGGCCGTGCTCGGTCCGGCGGACCTGCCCGACTTCCTGGAGCTCACCGGCCGCAACCCGGTGGTGAACGCCTTCGCGGAGTACCGCGCGCGCAGCACGAATCTCGAGGGCCGCCTGCTGTCCGGCGAGATCTGGGGACGGTACGACGGGGGCCGACTCGTCGCCGGCTGTCACGTCGGAGCCAATCTCGTGCCCGTCGAGTGCACGCGCGACGACGCCCATGCCTTCGCCGAGCGCGCCCTGACCCGACCGCGGTCGGTGGTGACCATCGTCGGGTTGCAGGACCAGGTGTGGCCGTTGTGGGACAACGTGTCCGAGTCGTGGGGCCCGGCTCGGGAGACGCGTTGGGACCAGCCGCACCTCGAGCTCGCCGACGATCCGCGCCTCGGCCCGGACCCCGCCGTACGCCGGACGACGCCGGACGACTTCGACCTGCTGTATCCCGCCTGCGTCGCGATGTACACCGAAGAGGTCGGCGTCGACCCGGAGTCGGACGGGGGAGCCCCCATCTACCGCGTCGCGCGTGCGCCAGCTGATCGGGCTCGGGTGGTCGTTCGTCCGGATCGAGGACGGCCGGGTGGTCTTCAAGGCTGAGGTCGCCCATGCCACGCCCTACGCCGCCCAGATCCAGGGCGTCTGGGTCGCGCCCGACCGGCGTGGCGAGGGGCTCGCGGCCGCCGGGGTCGCCGCGGTCGTCGAGGCCTGCCGGCGTGACGTCGCCCCGGTGGTGTCGCTCTACGCCAACATCTGGAACGAGCCCGCCCGCCGGGCCTACGAACGGGTCGGGTTCCGCCAGACCGCCACCTTTGCCACCGTGATGTTTTGAGACGCCCTTCGTCCGCGCTCGAGCGGACGAAGAGTCGCGTGGGTAGGCGAGGTCGAGCAAGTACCGACGGCGGAGCGCGGGGCGTGCGACGCGTCGAAACCCGGTGACGGTGCCTGGGGCATGGCGCCGAGAGGCCCTGTGGTTCGACGCCGCAGAGCGATCTCCTCAACCAGCGGGGGGTGGGCGACCTCTCAACCAACCGGATGCAGGACGTTCAGTCTTCAGTCAGGTTGGACGGCGCAGGATGGACGGGTGCATGACGCCGTCTCCCTGATCGCCCAGGCCGGGCTGTACGTCGTGGCACTGCTGGCCGTCTGCGTCTGGCTGACCGTGACCCGCCCCGAGAAGGTCGCGATGGCCGTCGAGATGGTCGTGGGCATGG
Organism: uncultured Actinomycetota bacterium; assembly: GCA_963759515.1. Lineage (GTDB taxonomy): Bacteria > Actinomycetota > Actinomycetes > Propionibacteriales > Nocardioidaceae > Nocardioides. Next base: position 172,489 of record CAVWZR010000018.1, read on the forward strand.
TGGCGGTCGCGATCCTGGTGAGGCTTGCCGGAGCCCTGCACACCGATCCACGGCCGTTCGTCGAGAACCCGTCCCTCCACCCGTGGTTCTCACACTCGGCCGACAACGGATTCCCCTCCGACCACACGGCGGTCGCCGCGGTCACCTCGTTCGTCGTCGCCGGCCGGCGACTCAAGGCCGGTACGGCCCTCCTGGTCGTCACCGTGCTGCTGGCCGTCGCCCGCGTGCTCGCGCACGTGCACCACGTGGAGGATGTCGTCGCCGGCGGTGTCATCGGGCTGGCTGCGGCGATCGTCGGGGCCCTGGCGTGGCGAGCGGTCCGCGATGTGGCGTGGGTCCGCCGGGTCAGCCGGGAAACCACTTCGCGGGGGTCTCCCGCAGCCCCGTAGCCTTGCGCCCATGAGCGCCATCCTCCGCATGTCCAGCCTCTTCGTGCGCACGCTGCGCGACGACCCGGCGGACGCGGAGGTGCCGAGCCACAAGGTCCTGGTCCGTGCGGGCTACATCCGCCGCAACGCGCCCGGCATCTACACGTGGCTGCCGCTCGGTCTGCGCGTGCTGCGCCGCATCGAGAACGTCATCCGCGACGAGATGGACGCCATCGGCGCCCACGAGCTGCTGTTCCCCGCGCTCCTGCCCCGCGAGCCCTATGAGGCCAGCGGGCGCTGGACCGAGTACGGCGACAGCATCTTCCGGCTCCAGGACCGCAAGGGCGCCGACTACCTGCTCGGGCCCACCCACGAGGAGATGTTCACGCTCGTCGTCAAGGACCTGTACTCGTCGTACAAGGACCTGCCGCTGGCGATCTACCAGATCCAGAACAAGTACCGCGACGAGGCGCGGCCGCGCGCCGGGATTCTGCGCGGACGCGAGTTCGTGATGAAGGACTCCTACTCCTTCGACATCGACGACGCCGGTCTCGACGCGTCGTACCAACGCCACCGCGACGCCTACATCCGGATCTTCGACAAGCTCGGCTTCGAGTACGTCATCGTCAAGGCCCACGCCGGCGCCATGGGTGGGTCGAAGTCCGAGGAGTTCCTGGCCAAGGCCGAGGTCGGCGAGGACACCTACGTCCGGTGCCCGGTGTGCGACTACGCCGCGAACGTCGAGGCGGTCCACATCGCCGCGCCCGCACCAGTCTCGTACGACGACGCCCCTGCGTCGCACGCCGAGGACACACCGGACACACCCACCATCGAGTCCCTGGTGACCATGCTCAACGAGCGGTTCCCCCGAGACGACCGCCCATGGGTCGCCAGCGACACGCTCAAGAGCGTGCTCATGGTGCTCACTCACCCGGACGGCACCACCGAGGACCTCGCCATCGGCGTACCCGGTGACCGCGAGGTCGACCAGAAGCGCCTCGAGGCATCGGTCTACCCTGCCGAGTTCCACCCGTTCGGCGACGACGACTTCGCCCGACACCCCGAGCTGGCCAAGGGCTACATGGGTCCCGGAGTCCTCGGCGAGAAGAACGCGTCGAAGATCCGCTTCCTGGTCGACCCCCGCATCGTCCAGGGCTCGAGCTGGGTGGCTGGCGCCGACGTGCACAACAGCCACGTGCTCGATCTGGTGGCGGGCCGTGACTTCACGCCGGACGGCGAGATCGAGGCCGCGGACGTCCGCGCCGGAGACCCCTGCCCCGTCTGCGTGGCCGAGGGCCGCGACGGGGTGCTGGAGGCGGCGCGCGGCATCGAGATGGGTCACATCTTCCAGCTCGGCCGGAAGTTCGCCGACGCGCTCGGACTGCAGGTGCTCGACGAGAACGGCAAGCTGGTCACGGTCACCATGGGTTCCTACGGCATCGGGCCCTCGCGCGCGGTCGCCGCGATCGCCGAGAACACGCTCGACGAGCTCGGTCTCTGCTGGCCGCGCAACGTCGCCCCGGCCGACGTCCACCTGGTCGCCACGGGCAAGGACGACAGCGTGTTCGCCGCGGCCGACCGGGTCGCCACCGAGCTCGCCGGCGCCGGTGTCACGGTGCTCTACGACGACCGCGTGAAGGTCAGCCCCGGTGTGAAGTTCAAGGACGCCGAGCTGATCGGCGTGCCCACGATCGTGGTGGTCGGCCGTAGCCTCGCCGACGGCACGATCGAGGTCCGCGACCGGCGATCCGGCGAACGCGAGGACGTTCCGGCCGACGAGGTCGTCAACCACCTCGTCCACCTGGTCAGGGCGTAAGGCTCGCGAGCCGTCAGATCATCCGCGGAAGCAGACCTCGCCGGAGCACCAGCCCGACGTGGGCGGCCAGCGCCACGAAGAACGCGATGTGGGCGGTGACGTGGAGCGGTAGCCAGCCGTCGTCCCCGAGCACCAGCGCCAGGCCGGTGAGCGGGATGACGAACAGCAGCCCGAGTAGCACGCGCTCGGTCAGCACCACGAGCCGCTGGTCGCGAGCCGACAAGGTCGCCGACCACGGCGGAAGTCCCGACGCCCGTCGCCAGGCGACCCGGAGCACGGCCAGCAGAAGGATCAGCAGGCCGAGCGCGACGTGGGTGGTGACCAGGTTCCAGCCGTTCCCGAGCAGCGAGTCGTCATCGCCGCCGTGACCGCGGCCCCGTCCGTGGCCCCGTCCGTGGCCGGAGCCCTCTCCTCGGCCGCGACCTCTCCCGCGTCCGTGGCCGGAGTCGTCGGCGTTCATGACGTAGCCGATCGTGAACTGCGTGCCGAGGGCCAGGACGGTGAGCCAGTGCAGCCAGCGTGCTGTCGCGCCGTACGCCCGAGCCTCGTTCGCCACGCCGTCATCCTGTCATCCGGCGGAGCCCCCGGGCTGCGCGCTGACACGCCGCCACGGTGACCGAAGGCGAGGCCGAACGTCGCTAGTCTCCTTCGGCCAGGAGTCTCGGGGCACGCACTGAACAAGAGGGGAACGGATGCTCACCACGGGAAAGAGGCTCGGGATCGGCTTCGCGATCATCGGCGCGCTCGTAGGCGCCTCGCTCGTCGCACCGACGGCGGCCTACGCTGCGCAGCCGCAGTGCGGAGACGTGGTCAAGAAGGACGTGAAGCTGACGCATGACCTGAACTGCACGGCCAGCGGCACCGACGGGTTGGTGATCGGCAAGGACGGCGTCGACATCAACCTCAACGGCCACAAGCTCATCGGGCCCGCCGGCAGCTACAACGCGATCAACGACAGCAACGGCTTCAACTCCTTGACGGTCCGCAACGGCACCATCAGGGGTTTCGCGTACGGCGTCTACGCCTACTACGCGTCGAAGCTGAACCTCTCCGACCTGGACATCATGCTCAAGGGCACCAACGACGGCTATGGGGTCTATGCCGAGTACGGCGTGAGCCCCCACTTCGACCGGGTCACGGTCGACAACGCCTACTACGGCTTCTACCTGTACTCCAACGACGACCTGCGCCTCACCCACAGCAAGGTGACGGGCGGCGACTCGACCCAGGGCTACGGCCTCTACGACGGCTACTCCGTCGGCAAGGTCGACCACTTCCAGGCGTCGGGGGTGTACTACGGCGCCTACGTCTACAGCAACACCAACGGCTACACGATCAGCAACAGCACCTTCAACAACGCGGGCTTTGCCGGGGTCTACGTCTCGAACTCCACCCCGTCGTGGCAGTACCGCTACACGCTGAGCAAGAACACCGCGAACAACGCCGACAGCTACGGGTTCTACGCGAGCTACGACGTCAGGGGCTCGGGGAACAAGGCGAAGGGCGCCGGGACGGCGAACTTCTACAACGTGCCTCACTGAGGCGATTCGGGGGCCGCCGTCAGGCGCCCCCGAGACGCTCCAGCCGATCGATGGTTCCGGCGAGCCCGCTCTCGACGAAGGCGGGCCCGCCGGAACCCAGTCCGTACAGCACCTCGTGCCACGGGCCCAGCAGATGCCAGTCGCGGGCGCGGGTGAGGAGCTCGCCATCGGGCTGGTACGCCGACACCACGGCCTCGGCGAACGCCGGCGCTGCTCCCAGGGTGGTCCAGGCGAGGTCCAGAGCCGGGTCGAAGACGCAGCTGTCACCCCAGTCGATGACGCCGGTGACCTCCTCGCCGACGACACGGATGTGCTCGGGGCCCAGGTCTCCGTGGATGACGCCAGTGATCATCGGCGGAGCGTGCATGCGCTCCAGCAGAGCCGCACCCCGCCCGGTGAGGTGCGGGGGAAGCAGCGGCACCACGCTGCGCTCCATCCTCGTCACCGTCTCCTGGAGGTCGTCGTACGACACGGCGGCGTCGCGCGCACCGTGACGGTGAGCCTCGTCGACGTCGACCGAGTGCAGGGCTCGGAGGAAGTCACCGACGGCTGTGCCCTGCGCCGCCGACGTCCCTGGGCAGCGGGCACCCGGGAGGTAGGCGTGGCGCACGGTGAACGGTTCCTCCGAGACCACTTCGAGGCCGGGAACGGGCAGCGGAAGCCGGGACGCGAGCCAGGGGAGCAGCTCGGCCTCGCGGCGGAGCTGTGGCTCGCGGTCGGGGAAGCGAGGTGTCCGGTGGACCCAACGACCGTCGACCAGGGTGACCCGGTTGTCCCAGCCGCCGGCGAAGTCGTCGTCCACGTCTTCGGGGTCGGTCACGAGACGTGAGCACACCAGTCAGCGATGCCGGAGGCAACCGAGATACCTCCTAGGTTGGCCTCGTGGACCTCGACGCCGTGATCTTCGACTGGGGCGGCACGCTGACCCGCTGGCACGACGTCGACTTCCATGCCGAGTCGCTGGCGCTCGCCGCGGCCGTGACCACCACGGGACACGACCCGGAGGTGGCCCGAGCGGCGCTGCACGAGGCCGGCGCCATCGTCTGGGGCCGGTCGCGCGACCACCAGCAGAGCGCCACGATCGCGGACCTCTTCGACGAGGCGGGACTCGACCACGACCCGGACCTGTTGTCGGCGTACCGCGAGTTCTGGGAGCCGCACACCCGCACGGACCCTGAGGTCCGGCCGCTGTTCGAACGGTTGCGGTCCGAGGGCATCCGGGTCGGCGTCCTGTCGAACACCATCTGGCCGCGCGAGTGGCACGTCGGCTTCTTCGAGCGCGACGGGGTGCACCGCCTGATCGACGGCGACGTCTACACCAGCGAGATCCCCTGGACGAAGCCGTCGATCCACGCCTTCCGAGCGGCCATGGCTGCGGTCGGGGTGTCCGACCCGGCGCGCTGCGTCTACGTCGGCGACCGACTCTTCGACGACGTCTGGGGCGCTCAGCAGGCCGGGATGCGGGCGGTCCACATCCCCCTGAGCGCGATCCCCGCCGAGCAGGTCGGGCACAGCCTGGGTACGCCGGACGGCGTGATCCACGCGCTCTCGGAGCTCCCGGGCGTGCTGGCGCGCTGGTGAACTTCATGTTTTGGCATTGCACAAACATGAGGCACCAAGCGTTCCCCGGGCCCGGGACCGACCCTGCATGATTGTGCACAGCGGGTCATGGATCACCCCCCTCGATCCTGACCCCTGGGCCGGTTACCCCCCTCGGCCCAGCGTCAGATGCTTCGGGGAATGTCTCGGGAATTCCTCGGAGCACCAGACGTCCGCCCCCGGCCTCGGGCCGGGGGCGTTTCTCATCTCCCGTCGCTCCCGTGTCGGACCGACGTCAGGTGGTGGCGAGGCCGGGAAGCGCCTCGGGTGCCCCACCGAAAGCGGTTTCGCCGACGGCCGTGGTCACCAGGGCGTCCAGGGCCCACCGGCGCTCGGTGTCACTCGTGGCGGCCACCAGCGCCGCATAGGTCGTGGCACACCCGCGCTCGACCCGGAGTGCCTCCGCGGCGATCTGCGCGGCGGTGTCCAGCGCCGCAGGGAGTCGGTACGCCGGCTCCGCGGCGACCGGATCGACGCCGCCTCTCGTGAGAACGATGCGGAGCTGGTCGCGGCGCTCGACGTGGCCGGCGTACGTCGTGTCCAGAGCGTCGCGCAGGGGCGACGGGGGAAGCGCGGACGCCCGGCCCCCGAGTGCGGCCGACACGAAGACCGCCGCATGTTCGGCGGCAAGCGTCTGCTGGAGGGCCTCCACACGATCGGTCGTCACGAGGCCTCCCGGAGCGACGGTTGCATCCGGATCCCGGCACAGACCGAGGCGAGCACCCGAGCGAGGTCGCCGTTCTGCGCGTCGAGCGCCCACTGGCCGAACCGGTCGGCAGCACGTCGCTCACGTCTGGCGATCTGAGAGCGGGTGAGGCGACGATGCCGGACGGTCGTCGGCGGGTCGCCGTCCAGCGCCTCGAGCTGCTGTCGGTGGCATGCCGCCAGCGATGCCGTGCGACCGGTCGCGGGCACCCGTTCGAGCAGGGCGACCAGCTCGGCGCGGGCCGCCTCGAGGATCTCCTGGTCGGGATCCGGCGCCGGCACGGCGTGCGGCTTGGAGGACGAGTCCGGATCGAGGTCGCAGCCCGCGAGGACACCGGCCCCCAGCATGCTCGCCAGGCCTCCGAACCCGGCAGCGCGCAGCACGCCACGGCGCGTGAGAGGGGAGCCCGACACGCCCGCGACCCTATCCTCGCGGCCTCCGGCCGCCCCTCGTCGGACGGGATGGCGAGGCATTCGGCAACCGCTATCGTGAGCCACGACAACAGCACAGGAGGTCGCGTGGTGAGCCCGTTCAGTCCGGACAGCTCCCGGATCAGCGATGCGCTCCGCGACCCGCTGTCCGGCCTCGGTCTCGACCTCGAGGCCGTCGAGCTGACGCCGGCCGGGAAGAAGCGGGTGCTGCGCGTGGCCGTCGACAAGGACGGCGGTGTCACCCTCGACGACATCGCGGAGGCGACGCGCGCCGTGTCCGACGAGATCGACGGCGACGACCTGATGGGCGAGCAGGCCTACACGCTCGAGGTGACCTCCCGCGGCGTCGAGCGGCCGCTCACCGAGCCACGTCACTGGCGGCGCAACCACGACCGGCTCGTGCGGGTCAGCCTCAGCGACGGCGACCAGGTCACCGGCCGCGTCGGCGACAGCGACGACGCGGGCGTGACGCTCGACGTCTCCGGGGCCGAGCGGCGACTGAGCTACGACGACGTCGCGAAGGCCCTGGTCCAGATCGAGTTCAACCGTCGGTCGAAGGAGGGATAGGCGATGGACATCGACCTCACGATCCTGCGGACGCTCGAGCGAGAGAAGGAGATCTCCTTCGAGATCCTCGTCGAGGCCATCGAGCAGGCCCTGCTGACGGCGTACCACAAGACTCCCGGCGCCGTGGAAGAGGCGCGGGTCGAGCTCGACCGCAAGAGTGGGCACGTCACGGTGTACGCCGCGGAGCTCGACGACGAGGGCAACAAGCTCGGGGAGTACGACGACACCCCGGAAGGCTTCGGCCGGATCGCCGCCACGACCGCCAAGCAGATCATGCTGCAGCGGTTGCGCGACGCCGAGGACGACATCCGCTACGGCGAGTTCTCCGGCAAGGAGGGCGACCTGATCTCCGGCGTCATCCAGCAGGGCCGCAACCCCGACGACGTGATGGTCGACCTCGGCAAGCTCGAGGCCCTGCTCCCCCTGGGCGAGCGAGTCCCGGGGGAGAAGTACCAGCACGGCGAGCGGATCAAGTGCCTGGTCGTCTCGGTGCGCAAGGGCATGCGCGGGCCACAGATCACGCTGTCCCGCTCACATCCCAACCTGGTCAAGAAGCTCTTCGCGCTGGAGGTCCCCGAGATCGCCGACGGCACCGTCGAGATCGCGGCGATCGCGCGCGAGGCCGGCCATCGGACCAAGATCGCGGTCCACTCGACGGCGTCCGGCGTCAACGCCAAGGGCTCCTGCATCGGGCCGATGGGGCAGCGGGTGCGCAACGTGATGTCGGAGCTCCACGGCGAGAAGATCGACATCGTCGACTTCTCCGAGGAGCCGGCCGAGTTCGTCGCCAACGCACTGTCCCCGGCGCGGGTCACCCAGGTCGACGTCGTCGACGCCGAGGCGAAGTCGGCCCGCGTGGTCGTGCCCGACTTCCAGCTGTCGCTGGCGATCGGCAAGGAGGGGCAGAACGCCCGGCTCGCCGCCCGGTTGACCGGCTGGCGGATCGACATCCGCTCCGACGAGGAGGGCGATGCGGAGAGCGGTGCGGAGGGCTCCTAGTCCGAGCCGCCGATCCAGTCGAGCTCGAACGCCGGCTCGAGCTCTTCGTCATCGCCGCGCGACCACTCGGGGAAGTCGAAGACCGCGACCATCACCTGGAGCGGGTACGTCGGAGGGTTCGAGCAGGTGTGAACGGATTCGCCGTCAACGGTGAAGACGGCCTCGTGGTCGTCCCAGCGCACGGCGTACTCGTGCCAGTCGGCGACGTCGATCGCCACGCGCGGCGCGGCGAAGTCGTGCACGAGCCGCGGGTCGCGGAGCTTCTTGACGCCCACCCCGACCTCACGACCCCGAGCCTAGGGATGTCCACCGACCCTGTCAGCGGGCGAGGAACTCCTCGATGGAGGGCCAGTACGCCGGATCCTCGTGCAGGCTTCCGTGCTCGGCCGTCGGCAGGTCGAGCACGGCGGTGTCGTGCGGCAACACCTCGAGCAGCCGGTCGGTACGGGCGGGCCGGACGACGGCATCTCGTCCGGCGCGGACCACCAGGACCTGCGCCTGAAGCCGAGGGGCGACCGACCACGAGTCCCAGTGGTCCTGCACCAGGTGCCGGACCGGCAGCCAGGGGTAGAGATCCGCGGCAGTGGCCACGAGGCTGTCGAACGGCGTGACCAACACCAGTCGCTCGAGGTGGCGGCGTACCGCCACCTGCATCGCCACCCCGCTGCCCAGGCTGCGACCGACCACGTCGACGGGCCCCGCGTGCCGGGCGGCGGCATGGTCGAAGACCGCCAAGGCGTCGCGGGTGAGGGCGCGCTGGCTCGCCACCCCGTCGCTGGCGCCGTACCCCCGGTAGGCGACGAGGTACGACGTGTGGTCGGGGAACCTGCGCGCGTGCTCGGGCACCAGCCAGTCCAGCCCCTCGCCGTTGCCGCCGTAGTGGACGAGGGCGCGGTCGCGACCGGGGTTGACCTCCCAGCCGCGGAGCGTCACGCCGTCGACTCGCAGGGCCAGGTCGGTCCGGTCGGCGGGGAGGCGCGTGCCTCCGCCGGGGTAGATCAGCCGACGGGCCACGGGAGCGAGCAGAGCCGCGAGTGGACGCACGCGCGCACGATAGCCATGGGGCTTTGGGGGAATAGCGCCGGTGCGCGGTAGGGTTCCATCAGTGGCTCGCGCATCGGTGTCCCCTGCCTCCACGGCGGTCCTCGGACCGGTCCGGATGTGCATCGGGTGTCGGGAGCGGGTCGCGAAGAGCGAGTTGTTGCGGGTGACCGCCGGCTCGGACACCGACGGCCGGCAGGTCGTGGTGCCCGATCCAGCAGCCACCCGGCGCGGACGCGGGGCGCACCTGCACCCCACGACCGCGTGCTACGACCTCGCCGTCCGCCGTCGAGCCTTCGCATCTGCCCTTCGGGCCGGTGCCGGTCTCGACAGTGCGCCGGTGGCGTCGTACCTCGCCTCGCTCGGCAGCACGACAGACCGCAGCACGAACCGACCGTCCGACCAGGAACTGGAGCAGTAGCTCATGAGCACTCGATGAGTACCTCCCGATGAGTTTGCAACACCCACCAGCGGTCTGAGATCCACCCCTGAGCTATCAGGGAAGCGGGTCTTGGGCCAGAAGGAGAACAGTGGCCAAGACCCGAGTACACGAGCTCGCCAAGACCTATGGCATCGAGAGCAAAGAGGTTCTCGACAAGCTGAAGGAGCTCGGCGAGTTCGTCAAGTCTGCTTCCTCGACGATCGAGCTCCCCGTCGAGATGAAGTTCAAGAAGACCTACGGCGACGCCCTGCTGGCTGCGCAGGCCACGACGGCGACCGTCGAGGCCCCGGCCGAGAAGCCGGCTGCCAAGAAGTCGGCGGCCGCAGCGCCCGCGACCGCCGAGTCGAACGGCGCGACCGTCGCCGAGCCCGAGGCGCCTGCGGCTCCGAAGCCGGGCCCGAAGGCTGCCGACCCGGCGCCGGCCGAGCCCGAGGCCCCGGCTGCCGCCGAGCCCGAGGCCACGGCCGAGCCCGAGGCTCCGGCCGCCGAGGCGACCACACCGACGGCTCCCCGTCCTGCCGCGCGACCCGGTACGCCGAGGCCCGGCAACAACCCGTTCGCGTCCAGCCAGGGGATGGGCCGTCGTCCCGCCCCGGCGCCACGTGAGAGCGAAGAGGACGACACCCGTCCGCCGCGCCCGGCAGGTGGCGGCCGACCCGGCATGCCGCGCCCCAACCCGGCGATGATCGCCCGCAACCCCAGCACCTTCGGTGCCAACCGCGGTCCTGGTGGCCCGGGCGGACCCGGTGGTGGCCCCGGTCGTGGCGGTGCTCCCGGTCGTGGTGGTGCACCTGCCCGCGGCGGTGCCCCGGGTCGTGGTGGCGTCGGAGCCCCCGGTCGCGGTGGGCCCGGCGGCGCCCCCGGTGCCGGTGCTCCCGGTCGCGGTGGTCCGGCGTTCGGCGGTGGCCCCGGTGGCCGCGGTCGCCCCGGTCAGCGTGGTCAGACCCAAGGTGCGTTCGGTCGCCCCGGCGGTCCGTCGCGTCGCGGTCGCAAGTCGAAGCGCGCTCGTCGTCAGGAGTTCGAGGCCATGGAGGCCCCGACGATCGGTGGCGTGCGCGTCCGCAAGGGCAACGGAGAGACCGTGCGTCTCGCCCGTGGCGCCTCGCTGACCGACTTCGCCGAGAAGATCAACGTCGACGCCGCGTCGCTGGTGCAGATGCTGTTCTCGCTCGGCGAGATGGTGACCGCGACCGAGTCGGTGAACGACGCGACGCTCGAGCTGCTCGGTGAGGAGCTCAACTACATCGTCCAGGTCGTCTCGCCTGAAGACGAGGACCGCGAGCTGCTCGAGTCCTTCGACCTCGAGTTCGGCGAGGACGAGGGCGAGGAGGGCGACCTCGTCATCCGCCCGCCGGTCGTCACGGTCATGGGTCACGTCGACCACGGCAAGACCAAGCTCCTCGACGCACTCCGCTCGGCCAACGTGGTCGACAAGGAGGCCGGCGGCATCACCCAGCACATCGGTGCGTACCAGGTGCACACCGAGGTCGACGGCAACGAGCGGGCGATCACGTTCATCGACACCCCGGGTCACGAGGCGTTCACCGCCATGCGTGCCCGCGGCTCGCAGTCGTCGGACATCGCGGTCCTCGTGGTCGCCGCCGACGACGGCGTGATGCCGCAGACGGTGGAGGCGCTCAACCACGCCAAGGCGGCGCAGGTGCCGATCGTCGTCGCGGTGAACAAGATCGACAAGCCCGAGGCCGACCCGACCAAGGTCCGCGGCCAGCTCACCGAGTACGGCCTCGTGCCCGAGGAGTACGGCGGCGACACGATGTTCGTCGACGTCTCCGCGAAGTCCGAGCTGAACCTCGACAAGCTGCTCGAGTCGATCGTCCTCACCGCGGACGCGTCGCTCGACCTGCGCGCCAACCCGGACCAGTTCGCCCAGGGCATCGTGGTCGAGGCCCACCTCGACAAGGGCCGTGGGCCCGTTGCGACGGTGCTCGTGCAGCGCGGCACGCTCCGAGTCGGTGACTCGATCGTCGCCGGTCCGGCGCACGGTCGCGTGCGCGCGTTGCTCGACGAGCACGGCGAGTCGATGGACGAGGCCTTCCCGGCACAGCCGGCGATGGTGCTCGGTCTGTCGGCGGTCCCCGGTGCGGGTCAGAACTTCCTGGTCGTCGAGGACGACCGGGTGGCCCGCCAGATCGCCGAGAAGCGCGAGGCCCGGGAGCGGGCGGCCATGCAGGCTCAGCGCCGCGTGCGTCGTACGCTCGAGGACTTCATGGCTTCCATGGAGAAGGGCGAGAGCCAGGAGCTCACGCTGATCCTCAAGGGCGACGTGTCCGGCTCGGTGGAGGCCCTCGAGGACTCGCTGGCCAAGATCGACGTCGGCGACGAGGTGTCGCTGCGCGTCATCGACCGCGGTGTCGGTGCCATCACCGAGACCAACGTCATGCTGGCGGCCGCGTCCGACGCGATCATCATCGGCTTCAACGTCCGGCCGCAGGGCAAGGCGACCGAGCTGGCGGACAAGGAAGGCGTCGAGATCCGCTACTACTCGGTCATCTACAACGCGATCGAGGAGATCGAGGCGGCCCTCAAGGGCATGCTCAAGCCGGAGTTCGAGGAGTCGACCCTCGGCCAGGCGGAGATCCGCGCGATCTTCCGCTCGTCGAAGATCGGCAACATCGCCGGCTGCATGGTCACCAGCGGTGTGATCCGACGCAACGCCAAGGTTCGCCTGATCCGTGATGGCGCCGTCGTGGCCGACAACCTCGACCTCGCCTCGCTGAAGCGGGAGAAGGACGATGCCTCCGAGGTCCGCGAGGGCTTCGAGTGTGGTCTGGTCCTGCGGAACTACCAGGACGTCAAGGAGGGCGACATCGTCGAGGCCTTCGAGATGCGGGAGATCCCCCGCGCTTGAGGCAGACGTGGTGGCGGTTTCCCCCGCTTGAGCGGGGGAAACCGCACCTGTTGGCCTCTGGAACCCCCTACAAGTTCCGGTTCCCCCGCCTGAGCGGGGGAAGCCGCCCCCGACCGAGGAACCACCATGGCCAACCCCCGTATCCGGAAGATCGCGGACCGGATCCAGGTGATCGTCGCCGAGATGCTCGAGCGGCGGATCAAGGATCCGCGACTCGGGTTCGTCACCGTCACCGACGTCCGCGTCACCGGTGACTCCCAGCAGGCGACCGTGTTCTACACGGTGCTCGGCGAGCAGGCTGACCTGGTGAGCACGGCGGCCGCGCTCGAGTCGGCCAAGGGGCTGCTGCGCTCCGAGGTCGCCAAACAGCTCGGGATGCGCCATGCGCCGACCCTGACCTTCGTCGCCGACGCCGTACCGGAGAACGCGCGGCACGTCGAAGAGGTGCTGGCCCGTGCCAAGGCGCTCGACGAGGAGGTCGCCGCGCGCCGCGTCGAGGAGTACGCCGGCGAGGCCGACCCCTACAAGAAGCCCCGCGAGGACGACGAGGCAGACGAGGCAGACGAGGCGCTGTGAGCCCCGAGCCCGGGCTTGTCGTCGTCGACAAGCCTGGCGGCATCACGTCGCACGACGTCGTCTCGCGAGTACGCCGGCTCGCCGGCACCCGCAAGGTCGGCCACGCGGGGACGCTGGACCCGATGGCCACCGGCGTCCTCGTGGTCGCGGTCGACCGCGCCACTCGACTGCTCGGGCACCTCACCCTGACCGACAAGAGGTACGACGCCACCATCCGCCTGGGCGTCACGACCACGACCGACGACGCCGAGGGTGAGGTCCTCGAGACCCACTCGACCGCCGAGCTGACCGATGAGGCGGTCCGGGCAGCGCTCGGCGCCTTCGTCGGCGAGCTCGACCAGGTCCCGAGCTCCGTCTCGGCGGTCAAGGTCGCGGGCAAGCGCGCGTACGCACGAGTGCGCGACGGCGAGCAGGTCGACCTGCCGCCGCGCCGCGTGACCATCCACGCACTCGACGTCGCGGGCGTCGACCTCCCCTTCGTCCGGATCTCCGTCCACTGCTCCAGCGGCACCTACATCCGCGCGATCGCCCGCGACCTCGGGGCTGCCCTGGGCGTCGGCGGCCACCTGACCGCGCTCCGGCGTACGGCGGTCGGACCGTTCACCCTCCTCCGGGCGCGCACGCTCGAGGAGCTGACCGAGCACTTCTCGATGACACCCATCGCCGAGGCGGCTCGTGCGGCCTTCCCCGCTCGGGATCTCGACGAGGTGCAGGCGACCGACGTCCGGTTCGGCCGGGCTCTCGACCTCGAGCTCGGCGGGACGACGGCGGTGTTCGCCCCGGACGGCGAGTTCCTCGCGCTGTACCGAGAGGGTGACGACGGCCGCGCGAAGGCCGTGGCAGTCTTCGTCTGATGAGCAGCGTCCTCTGGCTCCGGCGTGACCTGCGCCGCCGCGACCTGCCGGCCCTCGGCGCGGCAGTCGATGCCACCGACGGCGACGTGCACGTGCTCTTCGTGATCGATCCGGTGCTCTGGGACGGCGCGGGAGCAGTCCGGCGCGGCTGGCTCGCCGCGAGCGTCGAGGCCGCGGCCGAGTCGTACGACGGTCACCTCACCGTGCGCGTCGGCGACCCCGCGACCAAGGTCGGTGCCTTCGCCGACCAGGTCGGGGCGGGCTCGGTCCACGTCAGCGCCGAGACCACGCCGTACGGCGCACGCCGCGACCGCCTCGTGCGCGAGCGGCTCGAGGATCGCGGCATCGAGTGGGTCGCGACCGGTTCGCCGTACGCCGTAGGGCCGGGCCGGGTGACGACCAAGGAGGGGCGCCCGTACCGGGTGTTCACGCCGTTCGCGCAGGCCTGGCGCGAGCACGGCTGGGCCGACCCGGCGCCGACGCCCGTCGACATCTCGTTCGGCGACGACCTGTCCGACGAGAACGCCCCGAAGCGGCTGGAGCGCGCGCTCGCAGAGTGCCCCGTCGATCTCCCTCCGGCAGGCGAGGACGCCGCCCTGCGCCGCTGGCGGTCCTTCCGCGACGACCACCTGTCGGAGTACGCCGGCGATCGCGACCGCCCCGACAGGCGTGGCACCAGCCGGCTCTCGCCGTACCTCAAGGTCGGCGCCATCCACCCCCGCACGATCCTCGCCGACGTCGCCGCCAGCCGGTCGCAGGCCGCGCGGACCTTCGTCGACGAGCTGGCCTGGCGCGAGTTCTACGCCGACGTGCTCCACGCCGAACCGCCCTCGGCCTGGCGCGACCTCCGCCCCGAGCTCCGGTCGATGTCCTACGACGAGCCGAACGGCCTGGTCGACGCGTGGAAGGCGGGCCGCACCGGCTTCCCGATCGTCGACGCCGGGATGCGTCAGCTGGCCGCGACCGGATGGATGCACAACCGGGTGCGGATGATCACCGCCAGCTTCCTGTGCAAGGACCTGCACGTCTGGTGGCCCGAGGGCGCCCGGCACTTCCTGGACCGTCTGATCGACGGCGACCTCGCCAGCAACAACCACGGCTGGCAGTGGGTCGCCGGCACCGGCACCGACGCGTCGCCGTACTTCCGGGTCTTCAACCCGGTCACCCAGGGCGAGAAGTTCGACCCGGACGGCGCGTACGTCCGCCGCTGGGTCCCCGAGCTCACCCACCTCCCGGGACGCCGGGTCCACCAGCCCTGGAAGGCCGACGACGGCTACGACCACGGCTATCCCCGGCCCATGGTCGACCACGCCGAGGAGCGGGTGGAGGCCCTGCGCCGGTACGACGAGGCGCGTGGCTAGGCTGCCGAACGTGCAGATCTGGCGGTCCCTGGACGACGTCCCGGCGGACCTGGGGCGCACCGCGGTGGTCATCGGCAACTTCGACGGAGTGCATCTCGGCCACCAGCACGTCGTGCGCGAGGCCCGGGCCGCGGCTGACGCCGAAGGCCTCCGCGTGGTGGCCGTGACGTTCGACCCGCACCCGATGGCGGTGCTGCGGCCGGAGCACGCGCCGGTCACCATCACCGACATCGAGACCCGCGCCGGGCTCCTCCGCGCAGCAGGTGTGGACGACGTGCTGGCGCTGCCGTTCGACCGCGAGATCGCGTCGTGGTCGCCGGACGAGTTCGCGCGACGGGTCCTGGCCGACACGTTGCATGCCGCTGTCGTCGTGGTGGGCGCCAACTTCCGGTACGGGTCACGGGCCGCCGGCGACGTCGCCTCCCTCACCGCCAGCGGCGAGGCGCTCGGCTTCCGTGCCGTCGGCGTACCGCTCGACGGCGGGCCGCAGGTGTGGTCGTCGACGTACATCCGCACCTGCCTGGCCGCCGGCGACGTCGCGGGGGCCGCCGAGGCGCTCGGCCGGCCGTTCGTGGTCCGCGGCGTGGTCGTCCGCGGCGAGCAGCGCGGGCGCGAGCTGGGCTTCCCCACCGCCAACGTCCCCGCGCGCACCATGACCGCCGCGCCGGCCGACGGGGTGTACGCCGGGTGGTTGCGCCGGGTCGACACCGGCGAGCGATTCCCGGCCGCGATCAGTGTCGGCACCAACCCGACCTTCGCCGGCGAGCGTGAGCGGAGCGTGGAGTCCTACGTGCTCGACCGCGACGACCTGGAGCTCTACGACGTCGAGATCGAGGTGTCGTTCGTCGACCGGATCCGCGGGATGGTGCGCTTCGACGACGTCGACTCGCTGATCGAGACGATGCACGACGACGTACGCCGCGCGCACGAGATCCTCGGGCGCCCCGCATGACGGCGAGCCCGACCACGCGCCGACCCGTCGTCGACCTGACCGATGCCGAGGCGCGGCGCTCGCTCGTGCTCAAGTGGGGGACCGTCCCCGACGACGTGATCCCCGCCTGGGTCGCCGAGATGGACTACGCACTCGACCCCGTCGTGCAGGAGGCCGTGCTCCGCGCGGTGCGTGACGGTGTGGCCGGATATCCCGTCGACGGATACACCCCGGAGCTGGCCGAGGCGTACGCCGCGTTCGCGATGCGTCACTACGGGTCGGCCGTCGAGCCGGAGTGGGTGACCCCGGTCGTGGACGTGACGGCAGGGGTCCGCGTGGCGCTCGACGTGTTCAGCGAGGACGGTCCGGTGGTCTTCCTGGTGCCCGGCTACTCGCCACAGCTCGACATCGCCGCCATCACCGGACGGAAACGGGTGGACCTGGTCGTCGAACCGGACGCGACGAGCGCCGAGGTCGACCTCGACCAGCTCGATGCGCTGTTCGCCGACGGGGCTCGCACCTTGCTGCTGACCCAGCCGCACAATCCCTGGGGGCGGGTGTTCACCAGGCCGGAGCTCGAAGGGATCCGTGACGTCGTCCTGAGACACGGTGCCCGGGTCGTCTCCGACGAGATCCACGCGCCCCTCGTGCTCCCGGGCGCCCACCACACGTCGTACCTCGACCTGCCGGGCACCCACGAGCAGGCGGTTGCCGTCGTGGCCGCCTCGAAGGCCTTCAACACCGCCGGTCTGCGGTGTGCCCAGCTCGTGGTGCCGGACGCAGCCGACCGACAGACCCTGGCCGAGCAGCCGATGTCGCGCAACGACTCCTGGTCACCGCTCGGCGTCGTGGCCGCGGTCGCGGCGTACACCGACGGCGACCCCTGGCTGGCGTCGCTGGTGGAGCGGCTCGACCACCTGCGGACGCTGCTGGGTGAGCTCCTGCCCGAGCACCTGCCGCTCGCACGGATGAGACCGCTGGAGGCGACGTACCTGGTCTGGCTGGACGCGCGGGCCTACGGCCACGACGACCCGGCTGCGGTCGCCTTCGAGCGTGGCCGGGTGAAGCTCGGTCCAGGTCACGACTACGCACCGGGTCTCACCGGTCACGTGCGGCTGAACATCGGGACCAGCCCCGAGAGGCTGACCGAGATCGTGCGCCGCCTGGCCGCTGCCTGGACCTGATCTACGAGCCAAGAGCAGCGGCCACCGCGTCGGCGTCGGCGAGTGGTTCGGCTGGTGGGACGGCGGCGGCCAGCGCGGCCACCTGCGCTGCGAGCGGTGCCGGGACCGGGCGATCTCCGGTACGCCGGATCGCGGCCGCCGTGGCCAGCCACTGCGACACCGGCGGCGTGGGGCCGCCGCGAGCCGCGGCCACCAGCGCCGTCGTCTCGAGCGCCGTGGCCAGGGGGAAGCGGAACCCCAGCTCCGACGCCGCCTCGACGGCGAAGCGAGCCCGGTCAGCCGCCTCGTCCAGGTCGCCGCGAGCCAGGAGCGCCAGGGCGAGGAGGGACCGGGCGAGCGGGAGCTCACGCTCGACACCGAGCTCGGTGCCCTCCACGTCGGCCGAGCGACCGATGTCGACCGCGGCGTCGAGGTCACCGTCGGCGAGGTGTAGCCCGCACGCGGCAGACAGCAGCACGACCCGGGCGATCCGGCGCTGGTCGGTGTGGAGCGGCATCGCGCGCTCGACCCAGCGACGTACGCGGTCGAGGTCGCCCACCTGCCAGGCCACCATCGCGGCGGTCGGCAGGCTGGCGGTCAGCTGCTCCGTCGACCCACCCTCCTCACACAGCTCGAGGGCGGCCTCGGCGTGGACCGCGGCCTCGGGGTCACCGCGCTCGGCGAGCACGCTGCCGACGCCCATCGCCGCACTGACCCGCAGGTCGATGCCGTGCCCGGACGCCGACTCGATGGCCCGCCGTACCAGCTCCACGGCCTCCGTCCCGCGGTCGAGGTCGTCGAGGATGCCGGCCAGGAAGATCTGCGCCCGGGCCACGTAGGCGCTGTCGACGTCGGCGAGCAGGGCGATCGCGCGTTCCAGGTGAGGCACCGCGTCGAGGTCCTCACCGGCCCAGTACCCGAGGTAGCCCAGCGCGTACGTCGCGTAGCCGGCCCACTCGTCGCCCTCGTCGCCCCGGCATCGCAGCAGCCGGTCGAGCCAGTAGCGACCCTCGGCGACGTTGGTCGACGCCCAGTAGCGGTGCAGCCGGAAGGCCAGCTCCAGGCACCGACTGCGGTCCGCGGTCCCGGCGACACCGGCACCGAGCAGACCTCGGACCGACGGCAGCAGCGCGGTCACCGCGTCCGCGAACGGGCCGGGCGGCGAGCGTGGGTCGTCGGGCAGCGTGGTCTGGACCAGGTCGGCCAGGCGCAGGTAGGCCTCGCGCTCCTCGCCCGCCTCCGCGAGGTGCTGACGCGCGAACCGGTGCAGGTCGTCGTCCTGCTCGTAGCTCCACCGCGAGCCGTTCCGGTGCGCCACCACCAAGCCGCGGTCGGCGAGCTCACGCACGAGTCGCACGACCCGCACGGCCGCCACGTCGTCCCCGGCCGAGACGGCACGCACGGCCACGAGCTCGACCGAGCCTTCGAGCACCGACATCCGGCGGAACACCGCCGCCTCCTCCGGCTGGAGCAAGGCGTGGCTGGCCTCGGCCACCTGGCGTACGGCATCGTCCGTGCCCGGCGGTCATCTCCGTGAGGTGCTCGACGACGTCCGCGGGTGACATCGCGGTGAGCTGAGCGGCGACCAGCTCCAGGGCCAGAGGTAGTCCCGCGCAGTGCCGGCACAGCGCGTCGAGGTACGACGCGAGCTCGGCGTCGACGCGGAGCTCGCCGCCGTACTCCACGACGCGGTCGACGATGAGCCGCACGGGGTCGCTCTGCGCGAGCTCCTCGGGGGTCGCGTCCTCGGGAACCGTCAGCGGCGACACGTGCACGAGGTGCTCCTCGGGAAGTCCGAGTCCCACGCGGCTGGTGACGACGACGGTGGTGTCCGGAGCGCCCTCCAGCAACGCGTGGGCCAGGGTGGCAGTGCCGTCGCGCACCGCCTCGCACCCGTCGAGCACGACGACCGACCGGCCCAGATGAGCGAGGTGGCCGGCAATGGCGCGCGAGGGGGAGTCACCGGTGACGGCCAACCCGAGGGTCAGGGCGACGGTGGCGTCGACGAGGGCGTCCTCGGCGACGGACGCGAGGGGGACCCAGTGCCGCCCACCCGGAAGGTCGATCGCCCGGGTCACGACCTCCTGGACCAGACGCGACTTGCCCACACCCCCGGGGCCGACCACGCTGACCAGGCCGGGGCGGGCGGAGGCCGCGGCGAGGCCTCGCAGCTCGGCGTCGCGACCGACGAACGACGTGGTGGACCGCGGCATCGACGCCGCCCCCGACATCTCCGCACCTTCCAGCACCTGTAGATACGCGGCGACCGTGTCCGGAGACGGATCGACGCCGAGCTCGTCGGCGAGGAGGAGGCGGCATGCGTCGAACGCCTGCACCGCCCCCGAACGGTCGCCGGCCGCGCGAGAGCGCCTGGATCAGGGCCCGGTGGACCCGCTCGTCCAGGGGATGTGCAGCCACCAGGTGGCGGCCCAGCGTGACGCCCGCCGCGTGGTCGCCCAGCTCGCCGTACGCCGCGGTCGCGAGAAGTCCCGCCTGGAGCACGGTCTCCTGCAGCCTCGCTCGATGGGGGTCCAGCCACACCGCCTCGAGACCCGCCGCGAGATCGGCGGGGTCCAGCGTCGGGGCGGAGCCGAGTCGAGCGAGCAGGGCATGCCAACGGCCGGTGGCCCGGAGGCCCGCGGCCCTCGCGACGGTCGTCTCCAGCTCGGCGACGTCGGTGATGACCCCCGCCGCCAGTCGGTACCCGGTCGGGGTGGTCACGACGATGTCCGGTCCGAGGTCGGCGAGTCGTTTCCGCAGGTCGCCGACCAGGCCGCGCACGGCGACCCGCCAGGTGGACGGCGGGTCGTCCCAGATCAGCGAGGCCAGCCTGTCGGCTCCCAGCGGGCCGGGCTCGAGGGCGAGCGCGGTCACGAGGAGATGGGCCCGACGGCCGCCCAGGCGCGCGCCCTCGACCGTCTCGGCCGGTGTACCCCCCGTGACCGTGACGCCGCCCAGCAGGCCGATGCGCACGCGTCGATGATAGGACCGTCGCCGGCCCGTCCCCCCCGTCGGACGGGCCGGCGTACGCCCCCGCGAACCCCCGTGGATCCGAGTCAGGACCGACCGCGGGACGTGACCGTCCGGCCGGCGGTGACGGCGTGGGCACCGCTGTGGTGGTGGTGGTGCTTCTTCGGCACCGGGAGCTTGATCGCCTGCGCCTTGAGGATCTGGCCGGTGATGCCTTGCTTCTGGACGCCCCAGATCAGGAAGCCGCGACCGTTCGCCTGCGTCGAGATCTGCGCAGGCCCGCCGGCGAAGGTCTGCTTCACCTTGAACCGGAAGCGCGCCGCGTGCGAGCCCTTGCCGAAGTTGGACACCATGATCCCGCCGACCTCGACGTCGGCCGTGACCAGGCGGCCACTGCCGTCGGTGACCGCGTCGACGCTGGAGATGTCGTTGTGGTCACCGGTCGCCTTGGGCTTGCCGAACGACTTCCCCTTCCAGGTCCACGAGACGGGCGTGTAGATCGCCTTCGCACTGACGCCCACCATCCGGATCTGCTTCCCGGCCGTGGTGATCTGCTCGATGTTGCCGCGCGTGTAGGAGCCGGCGACGTTCTTGAATCCGGTCCAGGTCGTGCCCGTGGACGGCTTCGACGCGACGGCGACCTTGCCCGAGAGCGATCCGTACTCGCTCGTGGTGAACACCGTTCGCTTGCCGTTGTCGGCCAGCTGCGCGTTGCCGACGAAGTAGTTCCGGACGAAGGTCTTCGGGGTCGCGGACACCGTGGGGTAGTAGTAGGCGCGCTTGTCCAAGGTGCCGGACTCGCCGACCGCGGCCAGGCTCACGCCACCGCCCTTGTGCGCGATGGCCGAGGTGAGGCTGCCGAGGGTGGGCGCGCCGGGCACCGCTACGGATGTCCCCAGGTTTCCGTCGGACACGGTGTTCGTCCCGAAGACGCCACTGAACTCGCCGGTGCTCGGTCCGACCTGGGCGATCCAGACCAGCTCGACCTGGCCGCCGGCCACGACGACCTTCACGTTCTGGGCGGACGAGTCACCCAGGGCGCCGGCGGTCTGGACACCGCCGACGCACGACCTCGATGACGTCTTCAGGACGCACAGGTGCAGGTTGCGCAGGCCTGGGGTGCTCGCCTTGTCGCCGATCCACGCGACGTACGTCGTGCCGTTCTTGGTCGTGGCGGCGTCGTACCCGGACAGGGTGGTGCCGGACTGCAGGGTGAAGGTCTTTCCGGGTGTGTGGTCGGCAGCATCGGCGGGTCCGGCCGCGAGGCCGGTGACGGTGCCGGCCAGGACGAGCCCGGCAACGGTGGTGAGTGCGGGTGCGACGACCCGCCTGGAGCGAGGCATGGCGACTCTCTTCCGGTCATGGGGGAGCCCGGGTGGTTCCGGGTCACGACCAAGTGGAGCCGCTCGGCGTAATGCCGGCGTAACGCGAGGACCTCCGACGCGGCGAAGCCGCGGCGGCTAGCCCGGACTCCGTCCGGGCCAGCTGCCCTCGCTCACGCGTCGAGGTCCTTCTCCACGAGCGCCGCGATCGCGTCGACGTCGGCCTGGTCGTCGCCGGAGACCTCGACCGTGTCACCCTTGCCGGCTCCCAGGGTCATGATCATCAGCGCGGAGCTCGCGTCGACCGGATCGCCTCCGGGCACTCCGATGAGCACCTCGGAGTCGAGCTCGCCGGCGGCCTCGGAGATGATCGCGGCCGGGCGGGCGTGGAGGCCGACGGCGGAGCCGACGACGGCGGACTTGGTGGGCATGGGGTCTCCTTCTTGTTGGTTGCGCCTCGCGAACAAGCTCGCTTCGGCGTTCGCTGCGGTGGTGGATCCTCGGCTTCGCCGAGGAGCCACCGTCCTCACTCAGGTCAGACAGTGGCCACGTCGGTCTCGGCGGGCCAGACCGTCTTGGCGGTGATCACGGCGAAGGCGCCGACCACGACGCCCGCGGCCAGGGCGATCAGGTAGCCGAGGATGTTGTGCACCGCGAACAGCACGAAGATGCCGCCGTGCGGAGCGCGGACCGCGACGTTGAGGAGCTCGCTGAGACCGCCGGTGACCGCACTCCCGAGCATGATCGGCGGGATCACGCGCAGCGGGTCAGCCGCCGCGAACGGGATCGCGCCCTCGGTGATGAACGAGGCGCCCAGCAACCAGCCTGCCTTGCCGTTCTCGCGCTCGGGCACCGTGAACAGCTGGGGACGCAGGACGGTGGCCAGGGCCAGGGCGATCGGCGGCACCATGCCGGCCAGCATCACCGCGGCCATGATCTTCAGCTGGGGTGCGTCACTGGCCAGGCCGGCCGCGCCGATGCCGGTCGTGGCGAAGACGTAGGCGACCTTGTTGAGGGGCCCGCCCATGTCGAACGCCATCATCAGACCGAGGACGACGCCGAGCACGACCGCGCTGCTACCGCTCATGTTCGTGAGACCTGCATTGAGCTTGTCCATCAGCCAGGCGATGGGCTTGCCGAGCACGATGATCATGAGAAGTCCGGCGATCACCGAGGTGAGCAGCGGGATCACCATGACCGGCATCAGGCCGCGGGCCCACGTGGGCACGGTCCAGCTCGCGATCCAATGGGCGATCACGCCCGCGAGGACGCCGCCGGCGATCGCGCCCAGGAAGCCGGTCGCCGGAAGGGCAGTGCCGTTGGTCGCCGTGACGTTGAAGAGATTCGTCGCCAGGCCGCCCAGGATGAAACCGGGGGCGATGCCGGGGCGGTCGGCGATCGCGTAGGCGATGTATCCCGCGAGGGCCGGGATGAAGAGCGCGAACGCGGTCTTGCCGATGATGAAGAACAGCGCGCCGATGTAGGCGAAAAGCCCACTGGCGAAGAATCCGGTGCCGAACAGCACGTGCTCCAGACCAAGGGCTCCGGCGTCCGGCAGGTCGAACAAGGTGTTGTTGACGGCGATGTCGCCGTACGGTCCGACGATCTCGTATCCGCCGAAGAGGAAGCCCAGCGCGATCAGGAGTCCGCCCGCCGCGACGAACGGGATCATGTACGACACGCCGGTCATCAGGACGCGCCGCGCCCGTGCACCCCAGGACTCGCCGGCCCCGTCGCCGCGGCTCTCGCCGGAGCTGGCCGTGCCCTCGACGCGCGGAGCGTTCGGGTCGTCGGCGTACCGGAGCGCCTCGGCGATCATGGCGTCGCCGTCGTCGATGGGCCGCTTGACTCCCGATGAGACGACCGGCTTGCCGGCGAAGCGGCCACGGTCGCGGACACCGACGTCGACGGCGAAGATCACCGCGGACGCGGCAGCGATGGTCGCGGGCGAGAGCGGCTTCGATCCCGCGGAGCCTTGGGTCTCTACCGAGATCCGTACGCCGGCCTTGGCGGCCGCGGCCTCGAGGGCCTCCGCCGCCATGTAGGTGTGCGCGATGCCCGTCGGGCACGCGGTCACCGCGACGAGTGACCTGTCCTGGCTCGACGTGGATGTCGCGGCCGCGGCCGCGGTCGCGGGCGTGGGCTCGTCGCCGACCACCTCGAGCACGAGGTCGACGACCTCCTGCTCGGTCGAGGCGGCGCGGAGCCCGGCGGTGAAGTCCGGTTTCACCAGTGCCCGGGCGAGCTTGGTGAGGATCTGGAGGTGAGTGGCGTCGCCACCGGCGGGCGCCGCGATCAGGAAGGCGAGGTCCGCCGGGCCGTCCTTGGCGCCGAACTCGACCTTGGGCGACAGGCGGACGAAGGCGAGCGTCGGCTCGTCGACGGCCTCCGTGCGGCAGTGCGGGATGGCGATGCCGCCGGCGAGGCCGGTCGGAGCCGTCCCCTCGCGGGTGATCGCGTCGTCCGCGAGGCGGTCGGGGTCGGCGGTGCGCCCCGCTCCGGAGACGATCCGGGCGAGCGCGCGGATGACGTCGTGCTTCTCGGCGCCGAGGTCGGCGTCGAGGCGCACCAACGCGCTGGTGATGAGATCGGACATGGTCAGCCTTCTGTGGGGGGTGTGAGGCGAGTGACGTGGACCAGGTCCGGTCGCACCTGCCGGGGGTGGGGGATGGTCGTGCCGGGAAGTCCGGCGGCCGCGCTGCCGTACGCGACGGCGAGGGCGAGTCGATGGTCGGGGTCGCGTCCGGTGACGTCCCCGTAGAGGTAGCCGAACAGGCTGGAGTCGCCCGCGCCGACCGTGCTGACGACGGTGGTCGGTGGGGGAGTCGCGTGCCAGGCGCCGTCGGCGTCGACGAGGACGGCGCCGTGGGGGCCCAGGGTCACCAACACCGACTCCACACCCCGCTGGACCAGGTCGCGCCCGGCGTGGGCGGCGGCCAGCGGGTCGGCCTCGAGCTCCTCGGCGGAGTGGCCGGTGAACGACGCGAGCTCCTCGCCGTTGGGCTTCATCAGGTGCGGCGCGCTCCCGGGGAGTCCGTCGACCAGAGCCTTGAGCGGTGCGTCGCTGGTGTCGACCGCGACGCGGGCACCGGCGCTGCGCAGGGACGTGACCAGCTCGGCGTACCACTCGGCCGGCGTGCCGGGCGGCAGCGAGCCGGCGAGCACGATCCAGTCGGCGCTGGCCGCGCGGCGTACGAGCGCCTCCTCGAGCTCGCGGAGGAGACGCGACGTGGCCTGCGGACCCGGGCTGTTGAGCTTGGTGGTGGTGCCGTCGGGCTCGGTGATGGTGATGTTCACGCGCAGATCGCCCTCGTGCTCGACCGGGCGGCAGTCGATGCCGGCCGCGAGCAGCTCGAGCACGAACGGGTCGTCCTTCGCGGCCGGGAGCACCGCGATCGAGGGGAGGTCGGCGGCGACACAGGCTCGCGAGATGTTCACGCCCTTGCCGCCCGCCTGCGAGATGACCGAGTCCGCGCGCTGGACGGACCCGCGCTCGAGCGGCGCGGTGAGGTTGACCGTGCGATCGTGGCTGGGGTTGGCGGTGAGGGTGACGATCATGCGGTCCTGCCTCTCCGCGGTCATGCCACGACCACCTCGATGCCGGCTTTGGTCAGGGCCCGGCGATCGGTCGAGGAGACGTCCGAGTCGGTCACGAGCACGTCGATCTCGCCGGGCGCGGCGAACCTGACCGCCGTCTCGACGCCGAACTTCGAGGCGTCCGTCAGCGCGACGACCCGGCGGCCGCTCGCGATCAGGGCCCGCTTGACGGCCGCCTCGTCGGGATCGGGGGTGGTGAGGCCGTGCTCGGGCGTCACGCCGTTGGTGCCGAGGAACGCGACGTCGACGCGCAGGTGCGAGAGCACCTCGACCGTGTCGGCCCCGACCGCCGCCTGGGTCGTACGCCGGACCCGGCCGGGCAGCAGGCGCAGGTCGATCTGGCGTTGGCCGGCCAGGCGCGCGGCGATCGGTACGCCGTGGGTGATCACCGTCAGGGAGTGGTCCGGCGGCAGCAGGCTCGCGAGACGACTGGTCGTGGTGCCCGCGTCGAGCAGGATCGTGCCCCCGGGTGGCGGCAGCTGGTCCAGGGCCGCGCGGGCGATCCGCTCCTTGCGCTCGGTGTTGACCTGGTCGCGCTCCCGCAGACCTGCCTCGATCAGGGAGAGGGACGAGGGCGGGACGACGCCGCCGTGCACGCGGCGGACCAGGCCCATCCGTTCCAGCGTCGAGAGGTCGCGCCGGACGGTCTCGGTCGTGACGTCGTACTCTCGTGCCAGCTGGTTGACCGACATCCGGCCCCGCTGGGCCACCAACCGCGCGATCGCCTGTTGGCGCTCCTCGGCGTACATCGTCACCGCAGACTCCTCATCTGTGTCTGTGTGGTTTTACGCCCGAACGTGTTGACTTGTCAAGTTCACCGTGGCAGCGTGTCGCCATGAGCGCCCCCTCCGACGCCCCCACTCTGCACGGCACGCCGGTGGTCCCGGGCGTGGCCTACGGACCGGCTCTCGTGGTGCGTGGCGAGGTGTCGCCGGAGGCGATCGAGCGTTTCGACGGCACGGCGTACGACGAGGAGTCGGGTCTCGCGGCGTACGACGAGGCCGCGGCCGCCGTGGCCGAGGGGTTCGCCCGTCGGGCCGGGCAGGCGTCGGATGCCGCGGCCGAGGTGCTGACCGCCAGTGCCGGTCTCGCCCGCGACAAGGGCCTCCGCTCGGCCGTCCGCAAGCACCTCAAGGGTGGCGACGACCTGCTCGCGGCGGTGCACGCGGCGGTGGATCAGTTCGTGCAGGTGTTCACGTCGATGGGCGGGCTCATGGCCGAGCGGGTCACAGACCTGCGTGACATCGAACGCCGCGTGGTCGCCCACCTCGTGGGCGAGCCCGA
Source organism: uncultured Actinomycetota bacterium (assembly GCA_963759515.1). Classification (GTDB taxonomy): domain Bacteria; phylum Actinomycetota; class Actinomycetes; order Propionibacteriales; family Nocardioidaceae; genus Nocardioides. Next base: position 198,926 of record CAVWZR010000018.1, read on the forward strand.
GCCCGGTGTTCAGATGCCCGACTCACCGGCGGTGCTGGTGGCCGAGGATCTCGCGCCGTCCGACACGGCGACGCTCGACCCTGCCGTGATCGTGGCGCTGGTCACCGAACGAGGCGGCCCGACCAGCCATACCGCGATCATCGCCCGCCAGCTGGCGATCCCGTGCGTCGTCGGCACGGCCGGCGCCATGCGGGTCGCCGCCGGAACGCCGCTGCTCGTCGACGGCGTCGCCGGGACGGTCGAGACCTCGCCGGACGCGGCCGAGGCGGAGCGTCTGGTCGCGGCCGATCGTGTCGAGCGAGAGGCGCTCGCGACGTGGACCGGGCCCGGCGAGACGGCCGACGGCACCAAGATCAAGATCCTGGCCAACGTCGCCGACGGTGAGTCGGCGCGAGGCGCCGCGTCTGGGCCGGTCGAAGGGGTCGGGCTGTTCCGCACCGAGCTGTGCTTCCTCAACCGGACGGACGAGCCGTCGGCCGACGAGCAGGCCTCGATCTACGGCGAGGTGCTGGCGCCGTTCGCCGGTCGGTACGTCGTGGTCCGCACGCTCGACGCCGGATCCGACAAGCCGGTCGCCTTCGCGACCCACGAGGGCGAGGAGAATCCCGCGCTCGGCGTACGCGGGCTCCGCCTGTCGTTCGACAACCCCGACCTGCTGTCCCGCCAGCTCGACGGCATCGCCGCGGCCGCGCGCTCCACGGGCACCGAGACGTGGGTGATGGCGCCGATGGTCGCGACCGTGGCGGAAGCCGCTTCCTTCGCCGACGACGTGCGTGCCCGTGGCCTGAAGCCAGGGGTGATGGTCGAGGTGCCGTCGGCAGCGCTGCTCGCCCACCGGATGCTCGAGGTCGTGGACTTCTTGTCGATCGGCACCAACGACCTGACGCAGTACACGATGGCCGCCGACCGGATGGCCACCGACCTCGCCCATCTCACCGACGCCTGGCAGCCGGCCGTGCTGCAGCTGATCGCGATCACCGCCGAGGCCGGCAAGCAGGCCGGGAAGCCGGTGGGCGTGTGTGGTGAGGCGGCCGCCGACCCGATGCTCGCGTGCGTCCTGGTCGGGATGGGCATCACGTCGCTGTCGATGGCCTCGGCCGCCGTGCGCCCGGTCGGTGCCCGGCTCGCGTCGGCGAGCATGGACACGCTCGAGGACGCCGCCGAGGCCGCGCTCGCCGCCAGCGACCCGAAGGCCGCCCGCGACGCCGTACGCCGGGTGCTCGGGGGATAGCCGGTCGTCCGGAACCCCAACGACCCAGCCACACCGCACGTACGCTCCGGACATGCAGCTCAGCTACGGGGGATCCCGGCGATGATCTCGCGCCGGGGACTGCTGGTCGGTGGGGCTGCGACCGCAGGTCTGGGTGCCGCCGGCGTCGTCGGCTGGGAGCTGGCCCCGTGGTCCGTCCGGTGGCGTCTGCGCCAGGAGCTCGGTCTGATTCCTGACGCGTTCGTCCCGGACGCGCCCGAGGGTCGGGTGCGCCTGGACCACGTCACGTCGAAGCACATGGGCGACATCGACCTCTTCACCGCCGTGCCGGCCGGGCACGGTGACGGCTCAGGACTCCCCGTCATCGTGGTGATGCACGGGTCCAGCGCGACCGCCGCCGGGTTCCGGGAGATCGGATTCGGCCGCTTCGTGACGGCGGCTGTCGAGGCCGGTGCTCCGCCGTTCGTGCTCGCGGGCACCGACGACGGACCGGCCGGCTGGGTCCCGGTGAACGGGGTGAATCCCCAGGCGATGCTGCGCGAGGAGCTGCCCCGGTGGCTCGAGCGCCGCGGCTTCGCAGCCGACCGGAGAGCGCTCTGGGGCTGGTCGCGCGGTGGGTACGGCGCCCTGCGGTACGTCCAGTCCGACCCGGGGTGGGCGTCGGCGCTGGCGCTCTTCAGCCCCGCTTTCCACGACGGCGACCCGGTCCTGGACGACCTCTCGGCGCTCGACGGCCTGCCGTGGGGACTGTGGTCCGCGAACCACGACCCGTGGCACGACGGCGCGATCGCCCTCTCGGAGCAGGCACCGACCCCGCCCGATCTCTGGGTCCAGGGCGAGGGCGGGCATACCCGCATCTACTGGAACGACCACACGCTCGAGATGCTGCAGTTCCTCGCCGGCCACCTCTAGCCCGGGGCGGCCTCGACGGTCACCGCGACCCCGCTCAGGGCGGCGTTGCCGGACAGGTCCAGCAGCTCGGGGTCGGTGAGGTCGTTGATCGAGACGCCGGGCAGCTTCGACGCGTGACGCAGGCGGATGCCGTCCTGCTGGTGCCCGTAGCCATGGGGGAGCGAGACGACGCCCGGCATGATGTCGTCGGTCGCGGCGACCTCGACGCGCACGGAGCCGACCCGCGACGCCACGTCGACCAGCGAGCCGTCCGCGATACCGCGGAGCGCCAGGTCGCCCGGGTGCATGAGGAGCTGGTGCCGTGGCTTCCCGCGCGTGAGGCGCGTCGAGTTGTGGAACCACGAGTTGTTGTCCTGCTTGTGGCGGCGCCCGATCAGCACCAGCGCGTCGTCCGGCCGGTCGTCGAGCCATCGGTGGAGCCGGGCGAGGTCTCCCACCAGCAGGTCCGGCACCAGGTCGATCCGGTGGTCGTGGGTCTGCAGACCCTCCGGCAGCGCCGGGCGCAACGGGCCGAGGTCGACCCCCTCGGGGTGGGCGCGGAGCTGCCGGAGCGAGACCCGGCGTCCGCTCCGCAGGAGTGCCGCCAGCTGGGTCGTCGGGCTCGTCGAGACCCGGGCCCGTCGCACGAGCCGCGACCTCAGTCGTGATGTCCGGGGCAGGCGTCGCCCGAGTCGCAGCGTCAGGTCGCGGAAGATCTCCCAGTCGTGCCGAGCGTCGTCCGCCTTGGCGAAGACCGCGGGGCTGAACCGCGCCGTGTTGCGGATCGCCAACGCGTGGAAGACCAGGTCGTAGTGGTCGCGCTCGAGCGCGGTCGCCGGCGGCAGGATCACGTCGGCGTGCCGGGTGGTCTCGTTGAGGTAGAAGTCGACCGCGACCATGAAGTCCAGCGAGTCGAGGGCCCGGCCGAGCCGGCGACCGTCGGGAGTCGACAGGACCGGGTTCCCCGCCACGGTCACGAAAGCCCGGATGCGACCCTCCCCGCTGGTCTCGATCTCCTCACGCATCGCTGCGGCCGGTAGCTCGCCGCCGTACTCCGGGAGGCCGCGCACACGGCTGCGGTAGCGGTCGTAGTGGCCTCGGCCCACGAAGCGGCGCAGGTCGACGGCGGGTGACGGGAACATCACGCCACCGGGCCGGTCGGCGTGCCCCGACAGCAGGTTGAGGCACGTGATCGCCCAGTGGCACAGCGAGCCGAACCCGGTGGTCGAGACCCCGACGCGGCCGTACGCCGACGCGCCGTCGGCCGCGCAGAACTCCCGGGTGATCCTCGCCAGGTCTTCCGCCGGCACGCCACTGACCCGCTCGGCGAGGTCGAGGGTGAAGGGCTCGACGAGCTCGCGCAGCTGCTCGACACCGTCGACGTACGCCGGCGGTCGGGCGAGCCCTTCGTCGAGCAGGGTCCGCACCATCGCCAGGAGCACCACGACGTCGCTTCCCGGTCGGACGAAGTGGTGCTCGGAGGCGATCTTGGCGGTCTCGGTACGACGGGGGTCGAGCACCACGATCCGGCCACCACGCTCCTGGATCGCTCTCGCCCGCTTCGGGAAGTCGGGGGCAGTCATCAGGGAGCCGTTCGACGCCATCGGGTTGGCCCCGAACACCAGCAGGTACGACGTGCGGTCGAGGTCGGGGACGGGGATCATCAGCTGGTGGCCGAACACCTGCCAGGCCACCAGCTGGGCGGGCGCCTGGTCCACGCTGGTCGCGCTGAAGCGGTTCCGCGTGCCGAGTGTCCTGACGAACGGAATGACGTGCGTGGCGAACGCGAGGGCGTGCACGTTCGGGTTGCCCAGGTAGACGCCGACGGAGTCGGGCCCGTGTCGGTCGATCGTCTCGGCCAGACGACTCGCCACGAGGTCGAGGGCCTCGTCCCAGGCGGTCTCGATCCACTCGTCACCCCGGCGTACCAACGGACGGCGGAGCCGGTCGGGGTCGTCGTACACGTCGGCGAGTGCAACGCCCTTCGGGCAGATGTAGCCCCGTGAGAGCGGATCGGCCGGGTTGCCCCTGATCGTGGTCACGGACCCGTCGGTGATCGTCAGCTCGAGCCCACAGATCGCCTCGCAGAGGTTGCAGGCGGTGAGTCGCGTGCCCGAGTAGCCGGGCGGGACGGGCGACACGGACAGTCGCAGCGGCGAGCGCATCCCCCGAGTCTCGCGCACCGCGGGCGGCTGGGCAGCCGCGGCCATGCATGCGCGGCCCACGAGTGGGGAACTGGAGAGGCCGACGACCCGCCCGTCCACGGGCGGACCGACACAAGGAGCACTCCCATGGGATACGGACTCGGCATCTTCCTGCTGGCGCTGGGCCTCATTCTCGCGCTGGCGGTGCAGGACACGATCAACAACATCGATCTCACGATGGTGGGGTGGATCCTGGCCCTGGTCGGGGCGCTCGCGATCGTGCTGACCGCCGTGACGATGAACCGCGGTCGCGGCACCCGCACCGTCTCGACGACGACTCACGCCGACGGAAGCCAGACCACGAGCGAGCAGCAGCATCGGGACGACGCCGTCTGACGCGCTGACCAGCCTCTTTCGCGAGAGAGCGCTTCTTCCGTCGTTTTGGGCGGGGCCGCGGGCCGCTGTTAATCTCGTGCGGTTGCCGTGCAACGGCCGCGGATCGAGAGTGCCCGGGTGAACAGGCCCCGGCGCGCCGCGCAACGACAGAGCCCTCGTGGCCGGAAGGAGCCCGCATGTCGATCGGTACCGACGCGGAGACCAAGAAGAAGATCATCGCCGACTACGCGACCAACGAGGGCGACACCGGCTCTCCCGAGGTCCAGATCGCGCTGCTGAGCCACCGCATCAGCCACTTGACCGAGCACCTGAAGGAGCACAAGCACGACCACCACACGCGTCGTGGTCTGCTCCTTCTCGTGGGCCAGCGTCGGCGGTTGCTGAACTACTTGAACAAGACTGACATCGACCGCTACCGCTCGATCATCGAGCGTCTCGGCTTGCGTCGATAGGCATCGGAGCGGCTCCCCGACCGGGGTGGCCGCTCCTTCCACGTTCCGGACCGACCATGAAATCCGACCGGATCCCTCGGCCACTAGGGTCGAAATCACACAACTGAACATTCACCGAACCAGGAGCGGCCCGCACACGTCGGCACGGTCCTCGGTAGTGATCTTCGGACGCGCGCCCTTCGTCGGGCCCGGCCCGCGGATCTCGATCGAAGACCGGCCGGACTCTCCCAGCTGAGGAGAGCCCGCCGCGGGCGTTCGCGGGGTCGCTCCGCGTACGAGAGAGGACAGGGAATCTGTCCATGTCAGACCCAATCATTTCCGCAGTCGAGACCGTTCTCGACAACGGCAAGTTCGGTCAGCGGACCATCAAGTTCGAGACCGGTCTGCTGGCCCGCCAGGCGGCCGGCGCCGTCACGGCGTACCTCGACGACGAGACCATGCTGCTGTCGGCCACGACGGCCGGCAAGCACCCGAAGGAGCAGTTCGACTTCTTCCCCTTGACGATCGACGTCGAGGAGCGGATGTACGCCGTGGGCCAGATCCCCGGCTCGTTCTTCCGGAGCGAGGGTCGTCCCGGCGAGGACGCGATCCTCACCTGCCGCCTGATCGACCGGCCGCTCCGCCCGACGTTCAAGAAGGGTCTCCGCAACGAGGTCCAGGTGGTCATCACCGTCCTGTCGCTCGACCCCGACCAGCCCTACGACGTGCTCGCGATCAACGCGGCCTCGCTGTCGACGCAGATCTCCGGTCTGCCGTTCTCCGGCCCGGTCGGCGGCGTCCGAGTCGCTCTCATCGAGGGCCAGTGGGTCGCCTTCCCGTCGCACAGCCAGCTCGAGGACGCCGTCTTCGACATGGTCGTGGCCGGCCGCGTCACCGAGACCGGCGACGTCGCGATCATGATGGTCGAGGCCGAGGCCACCGAGCAGACCTGGGACCTGGTCCAGTCCGGCACCCAGGCGCCGACCGAGGAGATCGTCGCCGGCGGCCTCGATGCCGCCAAGCCGTTCATCAAGCAGCTGTGCGAGGCGCAGAGCGAGCTCGCCAAGGAAGCCGCCAAGCCGGTCCAGGAGTTCCCGGTCTTCCTCGAGTACGAGGACGACGTCTACGCCGCCGTCGAGGCCGCCGCCAAGGCCGACCTCGTCTCGGCGATGACCATCGGCGACAAGCAGGAGCGCGAGCTCCGGGTCGACGAGCTCAAGGAGGGCCTGCTCGAGAAGCTGACCTCCCAGTTCGAGGGCCGCGAGAAGGAGCTCGGAGCGGCGTTCCGCTCGGTCAACAAGCAGGTCGTCCGCGAGCGCGTGCTGCGCGACAAGATCCGCATCGACGGCCGCGGCCTCGCCGACATCCGTCCGCTGCACGCCGAGGTCGACGTGATCCCGCGCGTCCACGGCTCCGCGCTGTTCGAGCGTGGTGAGACCCAGATCCTGGGCGTCACGACCCTCGACATGCTGAAGATGGAGCAGCAGCTCGACACGCTGTCGCCGGAGAAGCACCGCCGCTACATGCACAAGTACGTGTTCCCGCCGTTCTCCACCGGTGAGACCGGTCGCGTGGGCTCGCCCAAGCGACGCGAGGTCGGCCACGGTGCGCTTGCTCGCCGGGCCCTGCTGCCGGTGCTGCCGACCCGCGAGGAGTTCCCCTACGCGATCCGGCAGCTGTCGGAGGCCATGGGCTCCAACGGCTCCACCTCGATGGGCTCGGTCTGTGCGTCGACGATGTCGCTGCTCCAGGCCGGCGTACCCCTGCGCGCCTCGGTCGCCGGCATCGCGATGGGCCTGATCTCCGGTGAGGTCGATGGTGAGACGCAGTACGTCGCCCTCACCGACATCCTCGGCGCCGAGGATGCCTTCGGCGACATGGACTTCAAGGTCGCCGGCACCAAGGACTTCGTGACCGCGCTGCAGCTCGACACCAAGCTGGACGGCATCCCGGCCGAGATCCTGGCCGCGGCGCTGACGCAGGCCCGCGACGCCCGCCACACGATCCTCGAGGTCATGGGTGAGGCGATCGAGGGCCCCGAGGAGATGTCGGTCCACGCTCCGCGGATCATCACCATCAAGGTCCCGGTCGACAAGATCGGCGAGGTCATCGGCCCCAAGGGCAAGGTGATCAACCAGATCCAGGACGACACCGGTGCGAGCCTCTCGATCGAGGACGACGGCACCGTCTACATCGGTGCCACCAACGGCGAGGCGGCCGAGGCCGCCCGCGCTGCCGTCAACGCGATCGCCAACCCGACGATGCCTGAGGTCGGCGAGCGCTACCTCGGCACCGTCGTGAAGACGACCAACTTCGGCGCGTTCGTCTCCCTGCTCCCGGGCAAGGACGGCCTGCTCCACATCACCAAGCTGCGTGCACTGGTGGGTGGCAAGCGGGTCGAGAACGTCGAGGACGTCGTCTCCGTCGGCCAGAAGATCCAGGTCGAGATCGGCGAGATCGACGACCGCGGCAAGCTGTCGCTGATCCCCGTGGTCGAGGGCTCGTCCGAGGGCGGCGACTCCGACGAGGCTGCGGACACCGAGTGACCTACCAGGCAACCGCTTCGACCGGCCGGCAGCCCGCTGCCGGCCGGTCGGCGGTTACCCACCCCGGCGACGGTCGGCCTGCGAAGCCGTCGGGGACGACGCGCACGCTGCTCAAGGAAGACGGCGGCGTGGTCCGGCGTACCCTCCTGCCGAGCGGGTTGCGGGTCATCACCGAGCAGGTCCCGGGTCAGCGCTCGGCGACGATCGGGGTCTGGGTCGGAGTTGGCTCACGCGACGAGTCGCCGGCCCTGCACGGCTGCTCACATTTCCTCGAGCACTTGTTGTTCAAGGGAACGCCCGAGCGATCGGCTCTCGACATCTCGATCGCGCTCGACGCCGTGGGCGGCGAGTTCAACGCGTTCACCGCCAAGGAGTACACCTGCTTCCACGCGCGCGTCCTCGACGAGGACCTTCCGCTCGCGGTCGACGTGCTCGGTGACATGGTCACGTCCTCGTCGATCACGACCGAGGACGTCGACGCCGAGCGCGACGTGATCCTCGACGAGATCGCCATGCACGACGACGACCCGGACGACGTCGCGCACAACCTGTTCTCCGCGCTCGCGTGGGGCGAGTCCCCGCTGGGTCGCCCGATCGCCGGCACCGCGGCGTCGATCGAGGCCATGACGCGCGACCAGATCCGGCGCTTCTACCAGCGCCACTACCGGCCCGAGCGCATGGTGATCTCGGTGGCCGGCAACGTCGACCACGCCGCGGTCGTCAAGCTGGTGCGTGCCGCATTCTCGCGCCGCGGTTTCCTCGACCGGCAGGCGGAGCCGTCGGTGACCAAGCAGACGACGCGCTCGCGCAAGGCCTCGACCGGACTCGGCCAGGCCACCCGGCAGTTCGAGCAGGTCAACATCGTGCTCGGCGTCCAGGGCATCACCCGCTCCGACGACCGGCGCTTCGCCCTCGGCGTGCTCAACGCCGCACTCGGAGGGGGCACGTCGAGCCGGCTCTTCCAGGAGGTCCGCGAGAAGCGCGGCCTGGCTTACTCCGTCTTCTCGTTCGCCAGCCAGCACGTCGACGCCGGGCTCGTGGGCGTCTCCGTCGGCTGCTTGCCGAACAAGCTCGAGCAGGTTCTCGACGTCGTCCGAGCCGAGCTGGCGAAGATCGCCCAGGACGGCATCGACGACGAGGAGCTCACGCGCGGAAAGGGCCAGCTCAAGGGTGGGCTCGTGCTCGGCCTCGAGGACTCGGCGTCGCGGATGACCCGGCTCGGTAAGTCCGAGCTGGTCGACGACGAGCTGCTGAGCATCGACGAGGTGCTCGCCCGCATCGACGGGGTCACCCTCGAGGACGTGCGCTCCCTCGCGGCCGACCTGTTCTCGCAGCCCGAGATCCTGGCGATCGTCGGTCCCGAGCGAGGACGTTCCAACCCGACGTAGTCGGGCTGGAACGTTCGAGCGAGGCCGCAGCGAGCTCGCTCGCAAGGCGGCTTGACGGTCGGGCTGGAACGTTCGCGCGAGGCCGCAGCGAGCTCGCTCGCAAGGCGGCTTGACGGTCGGGCTGGAACGTTCGCGCGAGGCCGCAGCGAGCTCGCTCGCAGGGCCGCTTGACGGTCAGTCGGCGGTGACCTTCACGATGCCGTAGAAGCCGGGCATCTGCTGCGGGCCGTCGAGTGTCCAGAGCACCTTCTGGTCGCCCCGGACGTCCGGCACCGTCACCTTCATCTCGAACCTGACTTCCCGGAACGCCGGGAGTACGGCGCGGCCCCGGCTGTCGTGGAAGGGCACCTGCCCGCAGTTGAGCTGCCACGTGCGCCAGGAGTTCTTGCCGAACGCGATGTTGAAGTCGGGGCAGGGGTCGAGCACCAGTCGGGTCGGCGACTCGAGGACGGCGGTGAACGCGAGGGTGTCACCCGGGTGCAGGTCTCCGGTGATGGTCCCGGTCGCGGAGACCCGGTCGAACGGCGTCACCACCTGGCCGTGCTCGCGGTGCCGGACGTCGGGGTGTCCGGCCGGCAGGTCATGCCAGGGCACCTCGGGCAGAAGATTGTGGTGGCGTTCGACGCCGACCGTCGGTGTGCTGGTCGCTCGGAACCACCGTCCGATCGTCGCCGGAGCGATTCAGCGCGACAGCGCCGCCACCCGCGAGCGACGACGACGGCTGCGGCGGCGGCGACCGCTCGCCACGGGGAGGATTCGTCCGAGTGGCGCATCGAGCCGGTCCAGCGGGAACGCCGGGCGGAGGCGGCTGCTCGGCCTGCCACTGGCGCGCCGCCTCGGTCAGCCGCTGTTCCATGAGGTCAGTCATCGTCGTCTCCCAACAGATCGCGCAACCTGGCCCGCGCCTGGTGCAGGGTTGCCTTGACGGTCCCGGGGGCGCAGGCCATCACCTCGGCCACGGTGGCCACGTCCAGCCCCACGAAGTAGTGCAGCTCGACGGCCTGACGCTGGCGCCGGCTCAGCCCGGCGATCGCTCGCTCGAGGTCCACGTCGTGGAGCACCGCAGGAGCGGCGTGCTCGACCAGCTCCACCACCTGGCCCGCCGGCTGGCGGACGCGGTGACGACGGCTGCGGTCGGCGACGATGCCGAGCAGCCAGGCGACCGTTGACCCGCGGGCCGCGTCGTACGTCGACCAGCGCTGCCAGGCCCGGATCAGTGCCTCTTGGACGACGTCGTCTCGGTCGCCCGGAGAAACCTGTCGCGCGGCGTACCGCGACATCACCGTGAGGTGCGGCTGCACCCAGCGCGCGAACTCCGCCGGGGTCCCGCGCTCGGTCATGTCCCGTCCTCCGGAGATGAGTGTCTCCATACCCGTTCTACGCCACCAGGGCGCGATCCGGTTTAGTCCGGGCCTGGACAGTCGGTGGTCGAGCCGGTCGCTCGGTGTCGAGCCGGTGCCTTCGGTGGTCGAGCCGGGCGAGCCCCTGGGCGAGGCCGTGTCGAGACCCTGGGCGGGTGACAGTGCCGCCGACGCCCGGGACACGTGATCGCCGGGTCTCGACACGCCCGTCACGGCTTCGCGAGCTCAGCCGTGGGGCTTGCTCGACCTCCCCGTGCCGTGAACCGTGACACTGACCTTCGTCGGTCACGGTTCCACGGTGACCTTGATGGCCTCGCCCTTCTCCACGATCTCGAACGCGGAGAGCACGTCGTCGAGCGGGATGTGGCGGGTGATCAGGTCCTTCACCGGGACCTGACCGGTCGAGATGTACTCCAGAGCCCGCTTGTTGTGCTCGGGGGCGGAGCCGTTGGCGCCGTGGATGTGCAGCTGGCGGTAGTGCACCAGGTTGGAGTCACAGGTGATCGTCGGGTTGGTCTTGGGCAGGCCGCCGAAGAACGAGATGCGCCCGTTGCGAGCGGCCATCGCGATCGCCTGCTCCTGGGTCACGTTGGCAGCCGTCGCGGTGATGATGACGTCGGCCCCACGGCCCCCGGTCAGCTCCATGACCCGCTCCACGACGTCGACCTGCGAGCCGTCGATGGTCTCGTCGGGTTCGACGGCCTCGGCGGACATGGCGAGCCGTTCTGCGTTCACGTCGACCAGGTAGACCGACCCGCACTCGTGGACGCCGCGGGCGATCCGGATGTGCATGCATCCGATCGGGCCGGCACCGAAGACGACCACGGTGTCGCCCGCCTCGATGCCCAGCAGCTCCTGGGCGTTGATCGCGCACGCGAAGGGCTCGGCCGCGGAGGCTTCGTCGTACCCGACGTTGTCGGGGATCCGGTTGAGCCCGTCGACCTGCAGCACCTGGCGCGGCACGATCATGAACTCGGCGAACCCACCGTCGTACTGGTAGCCGACCGACGTCTGGTTCTGGCAGACCGCCATCCAGCCCTTGCGGCACTCGTAGCACTCGCCGCACGGCACGGCTGCGATCACCTGGGCGCGGTCGCCGACCTTCCAGGCACTGCCGTACGTCGCGTTGACGTCCGCGCCCACCTCGACCACCTCGCCGGCGATCTCGTGGCCGATGGTGCGCGGGGGAGTGAGGTTCTGGTGGCCGTTGTGGAGGATCTTCACGTCCGTGCCGCAGGTCGAGCAGTTGCGCACGCGGAGCTTGACCTCGTCGGGGCCGCACTCCGGCTCGGGCACCTCCTCGAGTCGCACGTCCTCGGGGGCGTAGAAGCGCAGGGCCTTCATGGGTGGCGGGGTCCTTTCCAGGGTCGGTTCGGGCGCGAGATTAGTCCTGTTGGTGCGCAGAAACCAAATAAACGGGCAGAAAATCGTGCCCGAGTACTTGGCAACATGCCCGTATGTGTTGCAGACTCGCTTCTCAACGGACCGTGACGGTCGTCACGCGTCGCTTGACCGAGAGGAACCAGATGGCCACGACAATGACGACCCGCAGTGGAGCGGGCGCACGCGTGCACGCCCAGCGGTTCGGCACGTTCCTGTCCAACATGGTCATGCCGAACATCGGCGCGATCATCGCCTGGGGCCTGATCACCGCGTTCTTCATCCCCGTCGGATGGACGCCGAACGAGAAGATCGCGACGATCGTCGGGCCCGGCATCTACTACCTGATCCCGCTGCTGATCGCCTACACCGGCGGCTACAACGTGTACAAGATCCGTGGTGGCGTGGTGGGCGCGACCGCGACCCTGGGCATCATCATGGCGACCAGCTCGCCGCTGTTCGACAAGGCGTACGCCGAGACCGGCGGCTCGCCGATGTTCCTCGGCGCGATGATCATGGGCCCGCTCGGTGGCTACGTGATCATGCGGCTCGACGGGCTCTGGGACGGCAAGATCAAGCCCGGCTTCGAGATGCTGGTCAACAACTTCTCGGCGGGCATCTCTGCCGCGGTCATGGCGATCGGGTCGATGTTCATCCTGGGCCCGGTCCTGCGCGGGGTCATGACAGGCCTGGGCAACGGCGTCGAGTGGCTGGTCAACCACCACATGCTGCCGTTGACCGCGGTCATCATCGAGCCGGCCAAGGTGTTGTTCCTCAACAATGCGATCAACCACGGCGTCCTCACGCCCCTCGGGCTCGACCAGGCCAAGGAGGCCGGGCACTCCGCCCTGTTCCTGCTCGAGGCCAACCCCGGCCCCGGCGCCGGTCTGCTGCTCGCCTTCATGGTCTTCGGTCGTGGCGTCGCCAAGGCAACTGCCCCGGGCGCCTTCATCATCCAGTTCTTCGGCGGCATCCACGAGGTCTACTTCCCCTACGTCCTCGCCAAGCCCCGCCTGGTGCTCGCCCTCATCGCGGGCGGCGCGACCGGCACCCTGATGAACGTGATCTTCGACTCCGGGCTGGTCGCACCCGCGGCGCCTGGCTCGATCTTCGCCGTCTACTCCTCGGTGGCCAAGGGCAGCGTCGTCGGCGTCACCCTCTGTTGGTCCAGCGCCCTGGTGGTCACGTTCCTGGTCGCCGGGCTGCTGCTCAGGCTCGACACGTCCGAGGACGAGGTCGACCTGGCCGCCGCGACGGCGGACATGGAGCAGCTGAAGGGCAAGAAGTCGTCGGTGGCCGGTGCGCTGACCGGCGCCGGCGCCGCCCGTGGCGGAGGTGCGATCCACTCGATCGTCTTCGCCTGCGACGCCGGCATGGGCTCCTCCGCCATGGGCGCGTCGGTGCTGCGCAAGAAGATCAAGGATGCGGGCCACCAGGACGTCACGGTGGTGAACCAGGCCATCTCCAGCCTGACCGACACCTACGACGTGATCGTCACCCACCAGGACCTGGCGGCACGCGCGCAGCCCATGGTGCCGTCGGCGGTCCTCGTCACGGTGGACAACTTCATGGCCAGCCCGGCGTACGACGAGATCGTCGAGCTGATCGGCGAGGCGAACGGCGCCGGAGCGGGTTCGTCGGGTGCCGGTGAGCCGGTGACGGACGACTCCGCGTCCAGCGGTGCCGTCCTGGCGACCAGCTCCATCGTGCTCGGCGGCCGCGCGCGGTCGCGTGACGACGCGATCGACGAGGCCGGCCGGTTGCTGGTGAGCTCAGGTGCGGTCGACCAGAGCTACGTCGCGTCGATGCACGACCGAGAGACGTCGGTCTCGACGTTCATGGGCAACGGCCTCGCGATCCCGCACGGCACGAACGACGCCAAGTCCTCGATCCACCGCACGGCCATGTCGTTCGTGCGGTACGACGAGCCGGTCGACTGGAACGGCAAGCCCGCGGAGTTCGTCGTGGGGATCGCCGGCGCCGGTGACGACCATCTCGCCCTGCTGGCGCGGATCGCGAAGATCTTCACCGACGAGGAGCAGGTCGCCGCGTTGCGTGCGGCGGCCACCGCGGAGGAGGTCACGTCCGTCCTCGATGCGGTGAAGGTCTGATCCCGGCGCCCCGACCGTCGGGTCGTCCGCCTCACAGGGTGCTAGAGGTTCCTGTGGCGCGGACGACCCGATCTCGTCACGGCGCCAGCACCGCGACGCCGGCGCACGCCACGGCCCAGAGCACGCTGGTGAACGTCCCGATGATGAAGCGCTCGGCGACGCCGGTGTCCTCCTGGTTGCGGAGCTCCGGGTAGCGGCCCAGGCCCTTGACCGCGAGCACGATCGCGAGGCCGGGCGCCCACCCGGCCACCAGCGCGACGTACACCGCCAGGCGCTCGAGGGCGCCGATCCAGGCACCGCCGCGCAGGACGGCGCCGGCTTGGCGCACGCGCTCGGGGTCCTCGACGAAGGAGAAGACCTGCGTGGTGACCAACCCACCGCCGGCGACCGCGACGACCGCAGCGAGGACCGCCACCGTCTTGTCCTGGTCGTGGAAGGCGTCGACGCCCCACCCCGACAGCAGCGCGATGGGCACCAGGACCACCAGCGCACCGGTGACGACGCGCGACGCGACGCCAGTGACGAGTCCCAGCACCGAGACCACCGCCGCGATCGCGACGATGATCGTGATGAAGACCTCCGACGTCATCGGCCACCTCCGAGTGTGGTGCGGGTCAGGTACTCGACGAGCTCGCGCGCACGACGACCTTCGGCGATGCCGGCCGCGGCCGCCCGCTGGCTGACCGCCGACTGGGTGATGCCGAGACGCGACGCGGTGTCGTCATAGGTCAGCCCTTCGTCGACGAGGTCGGCGACCTCCCAGCCTCGCGACGTACGCCGGCCGAGCAGTGCGGCCCAGAGCCAGACCGCCGACTCCAATGCGCGGGCACCTTCGCGGTCGCCGCCGTCGCCGGCGACGGCGCGCACGTGCCAGGGACTGCTCTTCGCGGCGGTCACCGCGTCGCGAGCGGCGAGGTACGCCGGACCGCGGCCTGCGCGGGCGTGCTCGGCGAGGGGTGTCTCGACCGCGCCGATGCCGATCCCGATGTTCCAGTTGCCGGCACGCAGCAGCTGCTCGAGGGCTGCGACGACCCCCGAGGGGTCGTCGAGCACGCCCTGGAACTCGTCGCCGACCGTGCGCTCGAAGGGGAGCCGAGTCGGCACCGGTGCCAGCACGTCGAGGACGGCCGGGACCTGGTCGGTGCCCTCGCGACTCCCGTCCTGGTCGACGGTCAGCACCACGACGTCCACGGCCGCACCTCCGTCCTGATCTCGACCCAGTTTAGGGAATAACCTAATGTAAAGTCAATATCAGGAAATAAACTCATCTGCGACCGATGATGGCGACCACGGGAGGCGCCTTCTGGTCGACGACCGACACCCGGAAACCGCCTTCGGTGAGCGCGGCGGACGTCTTGCGGATGATGTTCGGCACCAGCTCGGGCTGCGTCGTCTCGTAGTAGAGGTAGACCGCGCCGCCGGGCAGGACCCGTTCGTGCAGCAGCGCCACCTCGTCGGCGCAGCCACGCACCCAGAACAGGTTCACGTTGAACGCGAACACCTTGTGCAGCCGCTTGACCGGCACCCGCAGCGTGGCCAGGTCGATCTGGCGGACGGTCAGGCGACCGGCGTCGACGTACTTCTGGTTGCGGCGGCGGGTGCGGTCGACGCCGGACTCCGAGCGGTCGATCGCGAACAGCTTGCCGGTGGTGAGGCGCTGGCAGATGAGCTCGGCTCCGAGCCCGGGACCACAGCCGATCTCGAGGACGTTGTCGCCGGGTTGCGGATCCATCAGCTCGACGGCCCAGATCAGTCGCGGCGGCACCTGCTGCACTGGCATGGCCTCAGATTGCCAGATCATCGGCGTCGCCGTTCGGCAGCCCGTGGGGAGTCCGGGCGTGCCCTAAGTTGTGCTGCGTGGCGATCAAGGTGGGCGTGCTGGGCGCTCGGGGGCGGGTCGGAGCGGAGGTGTGCCGCGCCGTCGACCGCGCAGACGACCTCAAGCTCATGGCCGGCCTGGGCTCCGGTGACGACCTCGACGCCTTGGCCGTCGCCGACGTGGTCGTCGACTTCACGCGGCCGGACGCCGTCATGGACAACCTCCGCTGGTGCATCGGCCACGGGCTGCACTGCGTCGTCGG
Organism: uncultured Actinomycetota bacterium; assembly: GCA_963759515.1. Lineage (GTDB taxonomy): Bacteria > Actinomycetota > Actinomycetes > Propionibacteriales > Nocardioidaceae > Nocardioides. Next base: position 214,865 of record CAVWZR010000018.1, read on the forward strand.
CACCACCGGCTTCGACGAGGCCCGGCTGGACGAGGTACGCCGGATGCTCGCCGACGCACCCGGTGTCGGCGTCCTGGTGGCCCCCAACTTCTCGGTCGGGGCTGCGCTGATGATGCGCTTCGCCGCGACGGCTGCTCCGTTCTACGAGTCGGTCGAGATCGTCGAGCTGCACCACCCGGACAAGGCCGACGCGCCCAGCGGTACGTCGCGGCGTACGGCGGAGGTGGTCGCGGCGGCCCGGCGGGAGGCGGGTCTCGAGCCGATGCCCGACGCCACCGCCACGGGGTTGCCCGGGGCTCGAGGGGCGGAGGTCGACGGAGTGCACGTGCACTCGGTACGCGCCCGCGGCCTCGTCGCGCACCAAGAGGTGCTGCTCGGCGGTGCCGGGGAGACCCTCACCATCCGGCACGACTCCCTGGACCGCGCGTCGTTCGTGCCCGGCGTCCTGCTCGCCGTGCATGCGGTCTCCGACCGGCCGGGGCTGACGGTGGGCATCGAGGACCTGCTGCGACATCGGCTGACTGTCACCAGCCCGGGAACGCGAGCCGCAGCAGCGCCGCCGTCGCGGCGGCGACGAAGACCACCACGAGGAAAGGTGCGCGCAGCACCAGCGCGACCACGGCCGCGGCCAGTCCGGCCGCGCGAGCGTCGATGGTGAGCGACGTGCCGTTCGTGAAGACCTGGACGCTCACGAGCGCCGCGAGCAGCGCCACGGGGATCAGGTCGGCCACCCGCTCGACCAGTGGGTGCTCGAGCACGCGGGCCGGCAGGGAGACGCCCGCGAGCTTGAGGAGGTAGCAACCGAGGCCGGCGCCGAGGATCGCCCACCACATCATTTCCGCATCATCGCCGTGTCCCCTCCGTCGTCTCGGCCGCGGTCGGCGTCAGGACTCCGGCGAGCAGGGCCACCCCACCGGCGACCAGCACGGGTACGCCGGCAGTGGTGATCGGGACGGCGCCCAGCGCGACCGCCACGGCGCAGAGCGCGATCACCCGGTTGCGTGTGTCGGCGAGGCGCGGCCAGAGGAGCGCGAGGAAGGCGCCGCCCACCGCGGCGTCCAGTCCGTACGTGCGCGGATCGCCGATCTCGTTGCCCGCGACGGCGCCGACCAGGGTGAAGAGGTTCCACAGGACGAACACCGAGAGGCCGGTCGTGAGGAACCCGACGCGGGCAGCCGCGCTCGAGTCGCGGGTCACCGACATCGCGGTCGACTCGTCGATGACCAGGTGCGCGGTGGTCACGCGACGCCAGCCCCGGAAGCCGAGCAGCGGCGCGAGCTTGAGTCCGTAGAGGGTGTTGCGGCTTCCCAGCATCAACGCGGTGAGGGCGCCGGACAGGGGCGTCCCGCCGCTGGCGGCGACACCGATGAAGGCGAACTGCGACGCGCCGGTGAACATCAGCAGGGACAGGACGCAGGTCTGCACCACCGAGAGGCCGGCGGTCACCGAGATGGTGCCGAAGGAGGCACCGTAGAGGCCGGTGGCGATGCCGACGCCGAGGCTGTCTCGGACGATGGCGCTCCGCTCGGCCGGGGCGAGCGTGCTCCTCCCGGGATCGGCCACCCACCGACCCTAGGACACGTCGTCGGGAGGACCGTCGGGGGTCAGCGGCGGCGGGTCACGCGAACCGGACGCGGGGCATTCGTGGTGTGCACCAGTGCGTACGCCGCGACCAGACCGAGCAGACCACCGGTGAGTGCGCCGCCGGAGATGGCGACCGGTAGGGGAGTGCTGTGGGCGATCCAGATGCCCGCCACGACGCCGAAGCAGAGGCTGATCGCTCCGAGCACGATCCGGTGCAGCAACGGCAGTGGTCCGAACATCGAGCGCCTCCTGTCGGGGCCGGGAGATCCATGGTGACCCCCGTCGGGCGGAAAACCAAGGTGTCTCAGGAAAGAGCGGTGTGGAGCCTGACCTGCTTGACCTGGGTGGCGCCGGTGCCGTCCAGGTCGAGGGTGCGGTGGGCCTGGTCGGGGGCCCATCCGGCGTCGGTCAGGAAGGTACGGAGCCCGTCGTCGTCGGCGACCAGCCAGGTCACCGAGCGGGTGAACCGGTCGGCCACCATCGTGTCGACCGCAGCCTGGAGGAGGCGGGATCCGTGGCCCTTTCCGCGCTCGCCGGCGTCGATGGTGAACTCCATCAGCTCGCCGTCGTTGGCCTGGTCGCAGTCGGGGTCGGTGGCGGGGGTCGTGATCGCGAACCCGACCACGCGATTGCGCTCGAGAGCCACCAGGGCGCGGTGCCGGGCGTCCCCCGGATGCGTCAGGGCGTCGTGCCACAGCTGCGCGAAGTCGGCCTCGCGCAGGTGTCCCGCGGCCGGCACCAGTCCGGCGTACGACGTGGCCCACGAGCGGGCCTGGATCGCGGCGATGGCTTCGGCGTCGTCGGCCCAGGCGACGCGTACCGAGACGTCGGCGGTGGGGGAGCTCACCGCTCCATGGTGGCAGCGGGGCTGGTGTTACAGTCATTCGGCACCAGTGCGGAAAAGTGTCACATTACTGCTACCCTGGCGACGTGTACGGCAACGACTTCGGCACCGACGGCGAGCAGGCTCCTCAGCACGATCCCGAGGCGTTCTCCACGTTGCTCGCCGACGAAGGGCGCATCGAGCCGCGCGACGACATGCCGGAGGCCTACCGCAAGACGCTGGTCCGTCAGATCGCGCAGCACGCACACTCCGAGATCATCGGGATGCAGCCCGAGGGCAACTGGATCAGCCGCGCGCCGAGCCTGCGTCGCAAGGCCATCTTGATGGCCAAGGTGCAGGACGAGGCCGGGCACGGCCTCTACCTGTACGCCGCGGCCGAGACCCTCGGCGTCGACCGGGCCGACCTGGTCGACCAGCTCCACTCCGGTCGCCAGAAGTACTCCTCGATCTTCAACTACCCGACCCTCACCTGGGCCGATGTCGGTGCGATCGGCTGGCTCGTCGACGGTGCCGCGATCACCAACCAGGTGCCGCTGTGCCGCTGTTCCTACGGTCCCTACGCCCGCGCCATGGTGCGCGTGTGCAAGGAGGAGTCGTTCCACCAGCGGCAGGGGTTCGAGATCCTCTACACGCTGGCGCACGGCACACCCGAGCAGAAGGCGATGGCCCAGGACGCCGTCGACCGGTACTGGTGGCCCTCCCTGATGATGTTCGGTCCGCCCGACGACGACTCCCCGAACTCCGCGCAGTCGATGGCGTGGGGCATCAAGCGGTTCAGCAACGACGAGCTGCGGCAGCGCTTCGTGGACATGACCGTGCCGCAGTCCGAGGCGCTCGGCCTGACGCTGCCGGACCCCGACCTGCGTTGGAACGACGAGACGGGTCGCTACGACTACGGCGACATCGACTTCACCGAGCTGTTCGAGGTGATCAAGGGCAACGGCCCGTGCAACGCCGAGCGGATGGCACACAAGCGCGATCACTACGAGGCCGGCACGTGGGTGCGTGAGGCCGCCGACGCGTACGCCGAGAAGCAGGCCCGCCGTACCCAGGGTGCTGCGTGACGACCCGCGACTGGCCGCTCTGGGAGGTCTTCGTCCGGGCCCGCCGCGGGCTCTCGCACGTCCACGCCGGCTCCCTGCACGCGCCCGATGCGGAGATGGCGCTGCGCAACGCCCGCGACCTCTACACGCGCCGCGGCGAGGGCGTCTCGCTGTGGGTCGTGAAGGCCTCCGACATCGAGGCGTCCACGCCCGACGAGCGCGACCCGTTCTTCGACCCGGCGGCCGACAAGATCTACCGTCACCCGACGTTCTACGACGTCCCGGAGGGAGTCGAGCACCTCTAGTGGACACTCCGCTCTTCGACTACACCCTCGGCCTCGCCGACGACGCCCTCGTCTCCGCCCAGCGGATGGGCTGGTGGATCAGCCGCGCCCCGGAGCTCGAGGAGGACGTCGCGCTGGCCAACATCGGCCTCGACCAGCTCGGCCAGGCGCGCACGCTGCTCACGTACGCCGGCGAGCTCGAGGGCGAGGGACGCACCGAGGACGACCTGGCCTACCTCCGCGACGACCGCGAGTTCCGCAACGTGAAGCTGGTCGAGCGGCCGATGACCGACTTCGGGGTGGCCATGGCCCGCCTGCTGCTGTTCTCGACGTACCAGCTGCATCTCTACCGCGCGCTCGCCACGAGCAGCGACGCGACGCTGTCGGGTATCGCCGCGAAGGCGGTCAAGGAGGTCGCCTACCACGTCGACCACGCCTCCCACTGGGTGTTGCGGCTCGGTGACGGCACTGCCGAGTCCCACCTGCGGATGCAGGCGGCGCTCGACGCCGAGTGGCCGTACGTCGACGAGCTGTTCTCACCGGTGGACGAGTCGCTGGTCGGGCGAGTGGCCGACCCCGCCACCTTGCGCGACGCCGTTCTGGACGACGTACGCCGGGTGGTCGACGAGGCCACCCTCGACGTGCCTGACGCACCGCCCGCGCTCGGCGGTGGCCGCGACGGTCTGCACACCGAACACCTCGGGTTCCTCCTCGCCGAGATGCAGCACCTCCACCGCTCACACCCGGGGGCCACGTGGTGACGCTCAGCGACGTGCAGCCACGCGCCCGCCGGATCGCGGCGTCGGTCCTCGACCCCGAGCTGCCGATGGTCACCATCGAGGACCTCGGCATCCTGCGCGACGTGACCGAGGACGACCAGGGACGCGTCCACGTGACGATCACGCCGACGTACTCCGGCTGCCCGGCCATGGAAGCGATCCGAGACGACATCGTGACGACCCTGGAGCTGTCGGGCTACCAGCACGTCGACGTCGAGTTCGTGCTGAGCCCCGCCTGGTCGACCGACGACCTCACCGACGAGGGTCGCGACAAGCTCGCCGGCGCCGGGATCGCACCGCCCGGGCCCGCCGCGGTCGACGGTGGCCCGGTGGCGTTGACGCTCTCGGTCCGGTGCCCGCAGTGCGGCAGCCTCGACACCCGGGAGTCCAGCCGGTTCGGCTCGACGGCCTGCAAGAGTCTCTGGGTCTGCCGCGCCTGCCGAGAGCCGTTCGACCACTTCAAGGCCCTGTGACCTGATGGCCAAGCCACAGTTCCACCCGCTCCGGGTGGCCGACGTCGAGCCACTCACCGACGACTCGGTGGCGATCACCTTCGCCGTCCCGCCCGAGCTCGCCGAGGCTTACCGGTACACGCACGGCCAGCACCTCACGATCCGCGGTGACGACGGGGAGCGGCGTAGCTTCTCGATCTGCACGACGCCGAGCTCGGGCGTCCTGACCATCGGCGTGAAGAAGCTGCCCGGCGGCGTGTTCAGCGAAGGCGTGGTCGACGCGCTCCACCCCGGCGACGAGCTCGACGTGATGACGCCGGCCGGCCGGTTCACGACCCGGCTCGACGCCGCCTCGCAGAAGTCGTACGTCGCGATCGCGGCGGGATCGGGCATCACGCCGGTGATCTCGATCGTCTCGACGATCCTCGAGCAGGAGCCGCACGCGCGGGTCATGCTGATCTACGCGAACCGCACCCACCGCACCGTGATGTTCCTCGACGAGCTCCACGACCTGAAGGACCGGTACGCCGAGCGCTTCCACCTCGTCCACGTCCTCTCCCGCGAGCAGCAGGACGTCGAGCTCTTCTCGGGGCGCCTCGACGGTGATCGGCTGACCCGCATCCTCAAGTCGCTGCGCCCCGTCGAGGACGTCGACGAGTGGTTCCTGTGCGGCCCCCAGCAGATGGTCCTCGACCTCCGCGAGCTGTTGCTCGACCACGGTGTCGACGCGCACTCGGTCCACACCGAGCTCTTCCACGCCGACCCCGTGCCGCACGCGCCGTCCCGGCCGGCCGCGTCGGGTACGGCGGCCGGCACGTCACACGTCACCTTCCGCCTCGACGGCCGCAGCTCCGAGGTCGACCTCGCCCGCGACGGTGTCGGCATCCTCGAGGCCGCGCTCGAGGTCCGCTCCGACCTGCCGTTCGCCTGTCGTGGCGGCGTCTGCGGCACCTGCCGGGCCAAGCTCGTCGAAGGCACCGTCGAGATGGACGTGAACTACGCGCTCGAGCCCGAGGAGATCGAGAACGGCTACGTCCTCACCTGCCAGTCGCACCCCACGTCAGACCGCGTGGTCGTCGACTACGACGCCTGACCAACTCGCGGCAAGGCCTGGCGGCTCGTGGGCGGCCGCGACCGGTTTCGCACGGGCATCGCGGGCCATGGCTCGTACAGGTCGGAGCCGTGAAATGGGCGTAGCATGGAGCGCCTCGGGGGAGGGAAGTTCGACATGGTTGCCATGCTCGAAATCGCGTTCCTGATCGTCTGCCTGGTCCTCGGGTCGTGGTGGTTCACGCACACGAACATGTTCCGAGCTCATCGGAGATCAGGAATTCACCCCGGCCAGGGCGGCTTCTACGGCGGCGGGACAAAGTGGCATGGCGTGGGCGGCCCCTCGGGTCGCGACAAGCGCTACTCGCCTCGGGAGTGAGCCCACCGATCGCCCGAGGGCCCTTTCCGGCTCCTCAGCGGTACCGCTCGGGTAGCTGCTGACCGACCTTCACCTTCGGCTTCGGCATCCGCAGGAAGCGCACCTGCAGGGCGCGCATCACGGCGTACATCGTGGCGCCCTTCTGTGCGCTCGCGTCGTCGGCGAAGCGGGTGGCGAGCTCCTTGCGCAGCTTGCTCTTCATCCGGAACCCCTCGACGAAGACCACGAGGAGCATCGCCGGGAGAGCCAGGTTGGCGTAGCCGGCCAAGGCGGCGTTGCCGCTGTAGCCGAAGACCAGGAACACGATCATCGCCGGCAGCATCAGCTCGAGGATCCAGAACCTCGAGTCGATGTAGTCGCGGATGAACTTCCGGACGGGCCCCTGGTCGCGCGCCGGGAGGTAGCGATCGTCGCCGGTCTTCATCGCTTCGCGCATCTTGCCGCTGGACTCCGTGCGCGCGAGCTTGCGCGCGGCGGCCTGCTCCTTGCGGGTGCGCGGCACCTTCGCTCGCGCCTTGTTCGCGGCCTCGGCCTCACGTCGGCTCGGAGTGGGCCGACCCTTCTTGCCGGCGGTGGTGGCGTCGTCGCCCCCGGTTTCGGCAGGGGTCTGGGGTTCTGACTTGGTACGGCGGAACAACGCGGCGCTTCCTGGTGTCTCGTGATCGCGGAACCGGGCCTGTCGGGCCTGGAGCGGCCACCCTACCGTCGTGCTTGTGCCCTGCCGCCTACCCCATAGGCTGACCCCATGAGCATGTGGCAACGCATCAGCCTGATCTTCAGGTCCAAGGCGAACAAGGCGCTCGACCGGGCCGAGGATCCTCGGGAGACGCTCGACTACAGCTACCAGCGCCAGCTCGACCTGCTGGCCCAGGTACGCCGGGGGGTCGCCGACGTGGCCACGTCGCGCAAGCGGGTGGAGCTGCAGGTCAACCAGCTCCAGGCGCAGTCCGACAAGCTCCAGGGCCAGGCCGAGCAGGCGATCGGTGCCAGCCGCGAAGACCTCGCGCGCGAGGCACTCACCCGCAAGTCGGGGTTGACGGCGCAGATCGCCGATCTGAAGACGCAGCAGACGCAGCTCCAGGGCGAGGAGGAGAAGCTCACGCTCGCCCAGCAGCGGCTCAGCGCCAAGGTCGAGGCCTTCCGCACGCGCAAGGAGACGATCAAGGCGACGTACACCGCGGCCGAGGCGCAGACCAAGATCAACGAGGCGATGTCCGGCATCGGCGAGGAGATGGGCGATGTCGGCATGGCCATCCAGCGTGCCGAGGACAAGACCGCGCAGATGCAGGCTCGCGCCGGCGCCATCGACGAGCTGATCGCCTCGGGCGCCCTGGAGGACGCCAGCTCGCTCAACCAGGGCGACGACATCGCCCGCGAGCTCGAGGCGATGAGCTCGCAGTCCGACGTCGAGGCAGAGCTGGCCCGGCTCAAGGGTGGCGGCACCCCACCGGCGATCGAGGGCGCCGAGGACGGCGGCGACATCCTGGAGGCCGAGCCTCAGGCACAGTCCAGCCAGGCTGGTGAGTCGAAGGACCCGCAGTGATCGTCCGGATTCTCGGCGAGGGACAGTACGACCTCTCCGACGAGGCGGTCTCGGCACTCAACGACCTCGACGCGACGGTCGAGGCGGCGATCGAGGCCGGCGACCAGGAGGCGTTCCACGACGCCCTGGCCACGCTGCTGGACGGCGTACGCACAGCCGGTGTCCCACACGATGCGGAGACGCTCGACTCGTCCGACCTGATCCTGCCGATGGCCGACGCCACCCTCGCGGAGGTCAAGGACATGCTCAGCGGAGACGGGTTGATCCCCGGCTGACGCACCCACTTGGGTGAGTCGGGGAGAATGAACCCATGGCCCGTACCCGCTTCGGATCCGACCTCGGACTCACCGCCCGGATGACGACGGTGATGTTCCTGCTCGGGGGCATCTTCGTCGCGCTGATCGTCGTCCTGATGTTCGTGCTGCCCCCGCAGTACGCACCGTTCATCGCGCTGATCGGGCTCGGGATCGTCTGGTTCCAGTGGTACAACTCCGACACCGTCGCGATGAAGGCGATGCGCGCCCGCGAGGTGACGCCCGAGGAGGCGCCTGAGCTGCACGCCATGATCGACCGGCTCTGCGCCCTGGCCGACATGCCCAAGCCGCGCGTGGGCGTTGCCGACGTGACCGTCCCGAACGCCTTCGCGACCGGGCGCTCGCCCAACAGATCGGTGGTCTGCGTGACCACCGGCATCCTCGGCCTGCTCACCGCCGACGAGATGGAGGGCGTGCTCGCGCACGAGCTGAGCCACGTCGCCCACCGCGACGTCCTGGTGATGACGATCGCGTCGTCCGCCGGGATCATCGCCGGCGGCCTCAGCCGAGGAGCGCAGTACGGCGCGTGGTTCGGCGGCGGGCGCAACCGCGACAACAACGGGCCACCGATCTGGCTGGTCGTCCTGGTCATCAGCCTCGTGGTGTACGCCGTGAGCTTCTTCCTGACGCGGCTGCTGTCGCGCTACCGCGAGCTCGCGGCCGACCGTGCCGGCGCCCAGCTGACCCTGAAGCCCCGCGCGCTCGGCACGGCCCTGCAGAAGATCTCCGGCGGCATGAACGCCATCCCCACCGCCGACCTGCGCGCGTCGAGCTCGATGAACGCGTTCTTCATCGCACCGGCGATCAAGGGCATCAGTCTCAGCCAGCTCACGTCGACCCATCCGTCGCTCGAGCAGCGTCTCGAGCAGCTGGCGCAGATCGAGGCCGACCTGAGCCGGCCGGTGGACGGTGCCGGCGGGCCGCCGTCGCTGTGAGTCGCTTCTGGGGTGCCATCACCGGTCGCTCCACGCCCAAGCAGGCCAATCTCGACTCCTTGTTCCTCGTTCCGTCGGCCGCGGTGACCCTGCAGACCGCGGCCGGGTTCACCCCGACCGGCACCGGCTCGGTGTGCTTCCGGGCGCCGGACGGTGCGGCGTACCAGCAGACGCAGGACGAGGTCGTGGCGCTGCTGCGCGACGCCGCTGACAAGCCCGACGTACAGGTCCACCGCGACGACTTCGGGTTCACCTGGCTGGTGGTCGATCGCGTCGACGACGACGTCGAAGGACTGTGCACCGACCTGCACGCCGTGAACTCCGCGCTCGAGGAACAGGGATTCTCGACCGGCCTGCTCTGCTCCCTGGTGCCGTTCCGCGACGCCGCGGGCCGGGAGGTCGGGCTCGTCTACCTCTACAAGCAGAGCACGTTCTACGCCGTTCGCCCCGAGCGGTCCGAAGACCCGCGACAACCTGCTCGAGATTCAGATCCGCGACACCCTCGCCGACGAGCTCCCGATGGAGCAGGACCTCCAGCGCTGGCTGGCCCTCTGGGGTGCCCCCGGCTTCTGACCCCCGCCGAGTCGGCGCACAGTGACACGGAAATCACGCCGAGTCGGCGCAAAGTGACATTTCACGCCGAGTCGTCATATGACGACTCGGCGTCGATGCGTTCGGGTGTGGGTGACAGGCAACCTGACGGGTGCACGCTTCCGTTTCAAGGGTGACGGAAGGGAGCCGGACGTGCGGGACGCCGACGACACCGAGTTCGTGCAGTTCGTGGACGGACGTGCGCGCGAGCTCCGGCGTACGGCGTACCTCATGTGCGGTGACTGGCAACGAGCCGAGGACGCCACGCAGGACGCCCTGGTGAAGCTGTACGTCGCGTGGTCGCGGATCGAGCGCAGCGGAGGTCTGCGCGCCTACGCCCACCGGGCCGTGACGACCGCCGTGCTCGACCAGGCCCGCCGGCCGTGGCGCCGCGAGGTGACCGGAGCCGCCCTGCCCGACCGCGGGGCCGACCCGACCGTGCACGTCGACCGCAGGCTGGCCGTGGTCCGCGCCCTGCAGTCGCTCCCGCACCGTCGTCGGCAGTGCGTGGTGCTCCGCTACTTCGCGGACCTTTCCGTGGAGGAGACGGCGCACCACCTCGGGATCACCACCGGGACGGTCAAGAGCCAGACCGCCCGGGCCCTGGAGCAGGTGCGGACCTCTCTGCACGACCAGGGCCTCGACATCGAGCTGGAGGAGCAGCGATGAACGAGCGCATGAGCGACCTGCTCGACCTCGCGTCGGACGACGAGAGCGCACCCCTCGGGTTCGACGGCGAGACCGTCGTACGCCGGGCCCGCCTACGCCGTCGTCGTCGACACGGCGGGCTCGCGGTCGGAGTCGCAGCGGCAGCGGTCGCCGGGGTGCTCGGAGTGACGCAGCTCATCGGCTCGTCCGGGACGGATGCCGGGCCTGGTCCCAGCGTCGACCCGACCACCCCCGTGCCCACCGCGTCGTCGCCGTCGGCGCAGACGCTGACCCCGCAGGAGCGGGCGATCGTCGACCGTTGCTCTCACGCCTCGACACCACCACCGCCGTCCCCCACCCTCTCCGAGCAGAACCCGGAGACCACGACCGACCGCGGCACGGTGGTGAAGTCCAGCTCGAGGGGCCGCCCGGCCACGTTCCTCCAGGACTGGACCCTCGACGCCCACGTCCAGGACGCCGCGGGCGTGACCGCCACGTTCGTCAACCCCGACCACTCGCGTTGGGCCAGCTGCCAGCTCGCCGACGGCGGCTCACGGATGGACACCGAAGTGGTCCCGATGGGCCGGGTGCCCACCGGACCGATCCCGGAGAACTGGTACGGCCCGCAGGGCTTCCGTCACCATTCCCTCGCTCCGGCATGGGCGCAGCTGTGTACGTCGAGCGAGGGCCAGGTCTGCGCGCGGGAGCTCTTCGCCGGCGCCTTCCCCCGGTACGCCGACGTGGCGTCGGCCCGGGTCGACGCCCCGGACGGGACCGTGCTCACACCGGTGTTCGGCGACTACACCTACGTCTTCCGGCACGCCGAGCCGCGGGTCGACCCGCACCGCGCGGCGAACGACAGCAGCCGCTCCCGTCGATGCCGGTCACGCTGCTCGACGACTCCGGCAAGCAGATCATCCGCTACGACTACTTCCCGTCGTACATCATCCCGGACAGCTGCCCGAGCAACGGGGGCTGCTGACTCAGTCGCGGTGCGACCGACCCGGCAGGTCGAGCATCCGCTGCAGGGCGACCTTGGCGAACCGCTCGGTGTCCGGGTCGACCGAGATGCGGTTGACCACGACTCCGTTGACCAACGACTCCAGTGCCCAGACGAGGTGGGGCAGGTCGATCCGGTTCATCGTCGCGCAGTAGCAGACGTTCCGGTCGAGGAAGACGATCTCCTGGTCGGGGTGCTCGCGGGCCAGCCGCTGCACGAGGTTGAGCTCGGTGCCGACCGCCCAGACGGAGCCGGCGGGGGCCGCTTCGATGGTCTTGATGATGAACTCCGTCGAGCCGACCAGGTCGGCCCGGGTCACGACGTCGTGGGTGCACTCGGGATGGACCAGGATCTGGATGCCGGGCTTCTTCTCGCGGAGCTCGTCGACCACGTCGGCCGAGAAGCGGCCGTGCACCGAGCAGTGCCCCTTCCAGAGGATCATCCGGGCCGTGGCCAGAGCCTCGGGCGTGACACCGCCACCCGGCTGATGCGGGTCCCACACCACGCAGTCGTCCAGTGACATCCCGAGCTTGAGCACGGCGGTGTTGCGGCCGAGGTGCTGGTCGGGGAAGAAGAGCACCTTCGCGTCCGGCTTCTGGTCGAACGCCCACTCGAGAGCCACGTCGGCGTTGCTCGAGGTGCACACGGCGCCGCCGTTGCGGCCACAGAACGCCTTGATGTCGGCCGAGGAGTTCATGTAGGTGACCGGGACGACGCTCTCGGCGAGGCCGGCGTCCGCGAGCGCGTCCCAGCAGTCCTCGACCTGGGCGAGCCGAGCCATGTCCGCCATCGAGCAGCCGGCCGCCAGATCCGGCAGGACGACGATCTGCTCGGGCCCGGTCAGGATGTCCGCGGACTCGGCCATGAAGTGCACGCCGCAGAACACGATGTACTCGGCGGCGGGCCGGGCGGCGGCGTCGCGGGCGAGCTTGAAGGAGTCGCCGGTGACGTCGGCGAACTGGATGACCTCGTCGCGCTGGTAGTGGTGTCCGAGCAGGAACACGCGCTCGCCCAGCGCCTCCTTGGCGACGCGGGCCCGCGCGACCAGGTCGGGATCGGAGGCCGCGGGGAGGTCGCCGGGGCACTCCACGCCACGCTCGGCGGTCAGGTCGGTGCCGCGACCGAGTGGCAGCAGCGGGAGGTCGACGGCCGTTTTTCCGGGGTCCCCGCGACGTTGTTCCGCGGGGGAGCGAAGCGGAGGAGCGGAAGAACGACGTGGGGTGGTCGTCATGTCGTCATCGTAGGGAGTTCACATCAGGGCGCCGTGCGCGAGGTACGGCTTGGGCGGGCGCATGTTGCGCAGCGCCAGGTAGCCCTCCTGGTGCAGCTCCAGCCGAGCCGCGAGCCCGACGTCCACCGCCCAGCTGTTCTCGGGCGTGATGTGCCCGACGATCACGTCGTCGCTGGACGCGATCGACTCCCACATCAGGCGGGACGCCGTACGCCGGTCGGTGGCTGCGAGGAGGATCACCCCGTCGTCGACGTAGGCATATCCCTGCGCCGACGAGGTCTCGCTCACGATCAGGCGGAACTGTCCGATGAGCAGCTGATGGTCGACGCCGTGCGCTGCGCCCCGGGTGCGTCGGTCGACGGAGTCCATGAGGTCGAAGTCGGACTCCGTGCCCTCGCGGACGTGTTCGACGACCGGGAGCTGCGCGCGGTCCGGCGACCCGCGCAGGAACATCTGCGGGTAGAGCGTGAAGCCGGCCTCGTGGTAGCGACGGAGGGCCTTCGGGTCGCTCGACGCGTTGAGCATGGCGCGCAGGCAGCCGCGGCCGTGCTCGAGTGCCGGGGCGAGCAGCGCCTTGCCGAGTCCGAGGCCCTGTGCCTCGGGCACCACGGCGTACGACGCGAGCAGCCACATCTTCTCGCGCACGAACGAGACCACGATCCCGAGCAGCTGGTCGTCACGCTCCGCCACCCAGCAGCCGCCGGGATCGGTCCCGATGAGATGGCGTACGCGGTCCGCCCAGACGGCTCCGCGCTCGGGTGGCCGGAGCTGGGGGTCCGGCCACGAGCGGCGGAACATCCGGGTGTCCAGCTCGTGGAACCCGATCGCGGTCACCCGCTCCGCCGCCGGCGCGTCCTCCACGGTCATCGGCCGGATGCGCACGTCGCTCACTCACCCCAACCTAAGGGTGTGGCGCCCTCAGGGAGAATGCGGGCATGAGGGTGGTGCGCAAGGTGGGGGTCGAGGAGGAGCTGCTGCTCGTCGACCCGGACACCGGCGAGCTGGCGAATGCCGCAGGTCACGTCCTGCACGAGCACCGCACCGAGCGCAAGGACGAGGACCGGCCTGCTTCTCAGGAGCTCGAGGGTGAGCTCCTGCGGCACATGGTCGAGACGCACACGGATCCGACGACGGACCTGCGCCGGGTGGAGCGCGAGCTCCAGGAGGCGCGACGAACGGCGATGGTGGCCGCCGACGAGTCCGGCCTGGCCCTCGCCGCCGTCGGCACCGCGCCCCTGGGTTCGATCCGGCCGGCGGTGAGCGCCAACCCGCGCTACGAGCGCATCGTCAACGAGTTCGGGGAGATGGGTCGCGGCGCCGGGACTCTCGGCATGCACGTGCACATCGACATCGACGATGACGAGGAGGGCGTGCGCGTCATCGACGCCGTGCGCCCCTGGCTGCCCCTGCTGACGGCCCTCTCCTCGAACTCGCCGTACGCCGCCGGAAGGGACACCGGTTACGCCTCCTGGCGCCAGCAGGTCTGGACCCGCTGGCCGACGGCGGGGACGGCCGAGCCGTACGGATCGGCCGAGGAGTACCGCCGGGTGACCCGGACACTGATCGACATCGGCGCGGCCTTGGACGCCGGGATGCTCTACTTCGACGCGCGGCTCTCCACTCGATACCCCACCGTGGAGATCCGCGTGGCTGACACCTGCACCGAGATCGAGGACGCGATGGTGGTGGTCGCGCTGGCCCGGGCCCTCGTGGAGACCTTGGCCGAGGCCGATCCTCCCGCACGACCGTGGCGTTCGGACGTGCTCCGCGGAGCCTGGTGGCTGGCCGCGCGCTACGGACTGTCCGGCCGGCTCGTGCACCCGGTCACGGCTCGGAGCGTCGAGGCCCACGAGGCCGTCATCGCTCTGCGGGAGCTCGTGGACGACGCACTGCGGCAGGCGGGCGACGTCGATCGGGTGGACGAGGGGCTGTCTCGGCTGTCCACCACGGGGACGGGGGCGCGCCGGCAGCGAGCGACGTACGAGCGCACCGGCGAGATTCGCGACGTCGTCGCCGACCTCGTCGCGCGTACGACGGCTTCCGCCCAGTCGTCCTCGTGACCTGCCGGACGGGAGGATGAGCTCGTGCGCGTGCTGATCGCCCCCGACAAGTTCGCCGGCACCCTGACCGCCGTCGAGGCGGCCGACGCCATCGCGGACGGATGGTCCCGCCGAGCTCCCGACGACGAGCTCGACCTCGCCCCGATGTCCGACGGGGGACCGGGATTCGTCGACGTGCTCCACGCGGCCTTCGGCGGTGAGCTGTCGGCGGTCACCGTCACCGGGCCGCACCACGAGCGCGTGCCGGCAACCGTGCTGACGCTGGGCTCGCGCGCCTGGGTCGAGAGTGCTCAGGCCTGCGGCCTCGCCCTCACGGAGCGGCGGGATGCCGAGAGTGCCACCACGTGGGGTGTGGGCGAGCTCCTCCGGTGCGCGATCGACGCCGGTGCCACGGACGTCGTCGTGGGTCTCGGTGGCTCCGGCACCAACGACGGGGGAGCGGGATTGCTCGGCGCCCTCGGGGCCACGGCCGACCGTCCGCTCGACGCCGGGGCGTCGGCGCTCGAGGGCGTCACCGAGGTCGACCTGAGCGCTGCGCGGCTCGCCGTCCGGGGGGTCCGGTTGGCCGCGGCCACCGACGTCGACAGCCCGCTCACCGGTCTGTTCGGCGCGACCAAGGTCTACGGCCCGCAGAAGGGGGTCACGGAGGAGCGGCTGCCGGCCGTCGACGGGCTGCTCGAGGCGTTCGCGGCGGTGACCGACCGGCGTACGTCCCTGGAGAAGGGAGCCGGCGCCGCAGGTGGGCTGGGCTTCGCGCTGTTCCTGCTCGGGGCGTCCCACCGCCCGGGCCTCGACGTCGTCGCCGATGCGGTCGACCTCCTCGGCCGGGCCCGTGCTGCCGACCTCGTGCTCACCGGCGAGGGGGCGTTCGACTTCTCCAGCCGCTCGGGGAAGGTGCCGTACGGCGTGGCCTCGGTGGCCGCGCAGGCGTTGCGGCCGTGCGTGGCCCTGGCCGGTCAGGTGCTGGTGGGCTCGCGCGAGATGCGCGCTCTCGGCATCGAGTCGGCGTACTCCCTCGTGGATCTCGTGGGAGAGGAGCGGGCCTTCGCGGATCCCGCCGGCAGTCTCAGCCGGCTCGCGGAGCGCGTGGCTCGGACCTGGTCACGTTGACCTGGGGGTGAGTCCACGGCGCGGTGCGGATCCCTCGGAATAACCACGGCTGTGCGAGAATTGGGCCTGGCAGACGCGCTTGAGACGCGCTTCTCCGACATCGACGAAGGAGCCCTGAGCATGACCGACCAGGTCACCGAGCGACGCACCGACCAGATCAACCTGAGCCCGGTCGCGGCCAGCAAGGTGCAGAGCCTGCTCGAGCAGGAGGGTCGCGACGACCTCCAGCTGCGCATCTCGGTGCAGCCGGGCGGATGCAGCGGCCTGCGCTACCAGCTGTTCTTCGACGAGCGCACCCTCGACGGTGACGTGGTGACCGACTTCGACGGTGTCGGTGTTGTCGTCGACCGGATGAGCGTCCCCTACCTGAACGGCGCGATGATCGACTTCGTCGACACCATCGAGAAGCAGGGCTTCACGATCGACAA
Organism: uncultured Actinomycetota bacterium; assembly: GCA_963759515.1. Taxonomy (GTDB): domain Bacteria; phylum Actinomycetota; class Actinomycetes; order Propionibacteriales; family Nocardioidaceae; genus Nocardioides. The sequence continues at coordinate 231,140 of CAVWZR010000018.1, forward strand.
CCCCAACGCGACCGGCTCGTGCGCCTGCGGAGACTCGTTCCACTAGTCGAGGTGCAGGTGCAGGGCGTTCGCGATCCGCGCGGCCGCTTCGTCCACCGTGATCTCCCGCTTCGCGACCTCGCTCGGGAAGTCGTCGTAGGCCAGGCTCGGCGGTCCCAGGCGTAGCGCACGGACCACGGCTGCGGCGTCCTCGCGCATCGCCGCCGGAGTCTCGATCTCGTCGTACGACGAGCGACTGCGGCTCGATGCGGGCGTCATGCCAGCGACGGTAGCGGCTACCGATGGGTACTCCCAGCCGAACTTCCCCTACCCTTCGGGAAGTGTCCTTGCTGATCTGCGGCTCCATCGCCTCCGACCACCTGATGACCTTCCAGGGACGGTTCAAGGACTCCCTCGTCGTGGAGCAGCTCGACAAGCTCGCCGTGTCGTTCCTCGTCGACGAGCTGGAGATCCGGCGCGGTGGTGTGGCGCCCAACATGTGCTTCGGGTTGGGGCGGCTGGGCCTGCGACCGGTGCTGGTCGGCGCGGCCGGTGAGGACTTCACCGTCGACTACGAGAGCTGGCTGGAGCGGCACGGCGTCGACTGCTCCTTCGTGCACATCTCCGACACCAAGCACACCGCTCGGTTCATCTGCACGACCGACTCGTCGATGGCGCAGTTCGCGTCGTTCTATGCCGGCGCCATGGCCGAGGCGCGGCTCATCGAGCTCGCGCCGATCGTGGCGAAGGCCGGTGCCCCCGACTACGTGCTGATCGCCGCGGACGATCCCGAGGGCATGCTCCGTCACACGCGCGAGTGCCGGCAGCGCGGTTACCCGTTCATCGCCGACCCGAGCCAGCAGCTGGCGTTCAGCGAGGGCGACCTGATCCGCGACCTCATCGACGGCGCGACGTACCTGTTCTCCAACGAGTACGAGTCCCACATGATCGAGTCCAAGACCGGCTGGTCGACCGACGAGGTGCTGGCGAGGGTCGGCGTCCAGGTGACGACGCTCGGAGCGGACGGCGTGCGCATCACCGCGCGTGACGCCGAGGCGATCGAGGTCAAGGCCACGCCCGGCGTCACCGCCGTCGAGCCGACCGGTGTCGGCGACGGGTTCCGTGCCGGCTTCCTGGCCGGGCTCGAGTGGGGGTTCGGTCACGAGCGCGCGGCCCAGGTCGGCTGCACGCTCGCGGCGTACGTCGTCGAGACGGTCGGCACGCAGGAGTACACCTTCACCCGCGAGCAGTTCGTGGAGCGTGTCCGCGGGGCGTACGGCGACGAGGCGGCGGGCGACGTCGCCGCTCACCTCACCTGACCCGGCGTACGACGTAACGCGGCGCGCCGTCGACGGCGACCTCCTCGGCGACGTACTCGTGCCCGGTCATCCGACACCACGCCGGCACGTCGACGCGCGCGGCCGCGTCCGTGGTGACGACACCCAGGAGCTCGCCGGGCGCGACGTCGTCGATGTGTCGGGCCAGCTCGATGATCGGCGCGGGACACACCAGCTGGCGGCAGTCGAGCTCGAGCATCAGAGCCGAGCCCGGAGGCGGTCGATGGCGCCGGGCAGCTCGGCGAGGAAGCGCTCGACGTCGTCCTCGGTGGTGTTGCGGTCGACCGAGACGCGCACGTTGCCGTGCGTCAGCGCACCCATCGCGGCGAGGACGTGGCTCGGCTCGAGCGTCGACGAGGTGCACGCCGAACCGCTCGCGACCTCGAAGCCGAGCCGGTCGAGCTCGGTCACCAGCGCCTCACCGTCGACGTACAGGCAGGAGAACGTCAGGAGGTGGGGGAGGCGCTCGCTCGGCTCACCCACCACCTCGACATCGGGAAAGCCACCGATCACCCGGCGCAGCCAGCCGACCAGGGCGTGCGCCCGCGGGTTCTCGGACTCGCGTTCGGCGACCACGGCTTGGAGCGCGGCCGCCGCTGCCAGGATCGCGGGCACGTTCTCGAAGCCGACGCCGTGCTCATCTGCACGCTCGTCCGCGGGGAAGGGATCACGCCACCTCGACCCGCGCCGTACGACGAGGACACCGACTCCGGGCGGACCTCCCCACTTGTGCGCAGACGCGGCGAGGGCGGCCCAGCCGTCGGGCAGAGGCAACCTGCCCGCGGACGCGCACGCGTCGACGAACAGGGGAGTCTCGCCCGCCGCCTGCGCGACGTCGGTGACCGGCTGGAGCGTCCCGACCTCGTGGTTGGCCGACTGGCAGGCCACGACGGCGGCATCGGTGAGGTCCAGGTCGTCGAGCCGGATCCGTCCCAGCTCGTCCACGGCCACGACCCGCGTCGTCGCGCCCGACCACTCGGCGGCGTGCAGGACTGCCGAGTGCTCGACCGCGGAGTAGATGATCCGGTCGCCCCGCGACCCGCGGTGCAGCCCGAGCAGGCCGCGGTGGACCGCATCGGTGCCCGAAGCCGTGAAGGTGACCTCGTCGGGCTGAACGTCGAGCGCCTCCGCGGTCGCCGCGCGGGCGTTGTCGAGCACGAGGCGGGCCGCCCGGCCCGCGTGGTGGATGCGGCGAGGGTCGGCGTACGCCGCGTCGAGGGCGGCCTCGAACGCCTGCCGCGCCGCAGGGTGCAGCGCCTCTCCGGACGCGGAGTCCAAGTAGACCCGGGGGTCGGCCACGCCGCCAACCTAGCGCCGTGCCGGACCCCCGACTTACCGTCGACCCACCCCGTCGACGGCACTGCGGTTCGGATAGTGTGCGGGATGTCGGAGCAGCGCCCAGCTGGTCACCAGTTGGCCACACGCAGAAAGGCTGGTTCGTGGGTCGGAACGTCCGTCGCGCAAGCGTCGCCCTCACGGCCGTCGTCCTCGTCCTGACGCTCACCGCGTGCAGCGAGAAGGACCGTCACCAGTGGGCCAACCTGGCGATGCCCGACCCCGCCACCGAGCAGGCCCACCACACCTTCTTGCTCTGGCGGTGGGCCTGGGTGGCCGCACTGGCCACGGGTGCTGTCGTGTGGGGCCTCATCTTCTACGCGTCGTGGCGCTTCCGCCGCCGCAGCGACGACGAGATCCCGATCCAGACGCGCTACAACCTGCCGCTCGAGATCTTCTACACGATCGCCCCGATCATCATGGTCGTGGTGTTCTTCGTGCACACCGAGCGCACGCAGAGCGAGCTCACCAAGGACGTCGACAACCCCGACGTCACCATCTACGTCGTGGGACAGCAGTGGACGTGGACCTTCAACTACATGCCCGGCGGTGACATCTCCACGGCGGACAACCAGGTGCTCTACAGCGTCGGCTCGGCCGGGACGCCGCCCACGCTGTACCTCCCCGTCGACAAGACGGTCGAGTTCAAGCTGCACTCGCCCGACGTGATCCACGACTTCGGGGTCCCGGGCTTCCTGGAGAAGCAAGACGTCATCCCGGGTCCCAAGGAAGACGACAACCACTTCCAGGTGAAGCCCACCGTCGAGGGCACCTACGACGGGAAGTGCTACGAGCTGTGCGGCACGTTCCACTCGCGCATGCTCTTCCAAGTCAGGGTCGTCAGCGACAGCGAGTTCCAGACCTACCTGCAGCAGCTGCAGACTCAGGGCAACGTCGCCAACCAGCCCCTGCTCGGCGGGATCACCAGCCAGACGCAGGAGGGCCTCGAGAGCGGTTCTGAGGGAGGCTCCGAATGACCGCCACCACGCCGTCCACCGGCACCAGGGTCGATCGACCGCGCCGCGAGCTCGGCCAGGCCATCATCAAGGTCATCACGACCACCGATCACAAGGTGATCGGCAAGCTCTACCTCGCGACCTCGTTCGGCTGGTTCCTGGCCGCCGGCATCATGGCGCTGATCATGCGCTCGGAGCTGGCCAACCCGGGCATGCAGTTCGTGAACGACGAGGTCTACAACCAGCTGTTCACCATGCACGGCACGATCATGCTGCTGCTGTTCGCGACGCCGCTGTTCTTCGGCTTCGGCAACGTGATCATGCCCCTGCAGATCGGCTCGCCCGACGTGGCGTTCCCACGGCTGAACATGCTCAGCTACTGGCTGTTCCTCTTCGGCGGCCTGATCGCCGGCTCCGGCTTCATCACGCCGTCGGGCGCCGCGGACTTCGGATGGTTCGCCTACACGCCGCTCTCGGACGCGATCCGGTCACCCAACGTGGGCGGCGACCTCTGGGTGATGGGGCTGTGGATGGCCGGTCTCGGCACCATCCTCGGCGCGGTCAACTTCATCACCACGATCATCTGCATGCGCGCGCCCGGCATGACGATGTTCCGGATGCCGATCTTCGTGTGGAACACGATGGTCACCAGCCTGCTCGTGCTGGTCGCGTTCCCGGTGCTGGCCGGTGCGCTGCTCTCGCTGGAGGCCGACCGCAGGCTCGGTGCCCACGTCTTCGACACCAGCCACGGTGGGGCGATCCTGTGGCAACACCTGTTCTGGTTCTTCGGCCACCCCGAGGTCTACATCATCGCCCTGCCGTTCTTCGGCATCATCACCGAGATCCTCCCGGTGTTCAGCCGCAAACCGGTGTTCGGCTACATCGGGTTGGTCGGCGCGACCCTCGGCATCGCGATCCTGTCGATCGCGGTGTGGGCCCACCACATGTTCGTGACCGGCAAGGTCGACCTGCCGTTCTTCGCCGGCATGACCTTCCTGATCGCCGTACCCACAGGTGTGAAGTTCTTCAACTGGATCGGCACGATGTGGGGCGGATCCATAGCCTTCGACACACCCATGCTCTGGTCGGTCGGGTTCCTCACGACCTTCCTGTTCGGTGGCCTGACCGGCGTCATCCTGGCGAGCCCGCCGCTCGACTTCCACGTCTCCGACTCCTACTTCGTGGTGGCGCACTTCCACTACGTCGTCTTCGGCACCGTGGTCTTCGCGATGTTCGCCGGCTTCTACTTCTGGTGGCCGAAGATGACCGGGCGGATGCTCGACGAGCGCCTGGGCAAGGTGCACTTCTGGATGCTGTTCATCGGCTTCCACACGACGTTCCTCGTGCAGCACTGGCTCGGCGTCGAGGGCATGCCCCGTCGCTACGCCGACTACCTGCCGACCGACGGGTTCACCACGCTCAACCAGGTGTCCACCATCGGCGCGTTCCTGCTCGGTGCCTCGACGATCCCGTTCCTCTACAACGTCTGGATCACGCGCAACGCTCCGCCGGTCGAGGTCGACGACCCCTGGGGTTGGGGTCGCTCGCTCGAGTGGGCCACGAGCTGTCCGCCACCCCGCCACAACTTCGTGAGCATCCCGCGTATCCGCTCCGAGTCGCCCGCCTTCGACCTCCACCACCCGGAGATCGCCGCGATCGAGATGGAGGACAACTACGCGATGGCCCACTCCGGCGGGATCGCGGACGCGCCTGACGTGGAGGGCCGCGAGGAACACCTGCGCGACCAGATGGGTGATGACCAATGAAGATCGAAGCCTGGATCTTCGCCATGTCGACGGCGTTCTTCGTGATCGTGTCGCCGGCGTACTGGCTGATCGCCGGCGACTGGACCGGCACCTCCGCGCTGGTGATGACCACTCTGCTGATGGCCATGGTGACGGTCTACCTCGGCTTCCACGCCGCGAAGATGGAGCCGCGCCCGGAGGACCGCAACGACGCCGAGATCGCCGACGGGGCGGGGGAGCTGGGCTTCTTCCCGCCGTACTCCTGGTGGCCGCTGTGGTGTGGTGGCGCTCTCGCCGTGATCGTGTACGGCGTGGCGCTCGGCGCCTGGTGGCTGTTGATCATCGGGGTCGGGCTCGGGGCGATCGCGCTGACCGGCTGGGTCTTCGAGTTCTACCGCGGCGAGCACGCCCACTGAGAGTCCGGCGCACCCGACAACTTCTGGGCTCCTGGGCGCGTCTTAGGCGCGTGAGACCGCCCTGTCGGCCAGGATTCGGGGTGCGTGGGGGGTCTCGGGTTACATTGAAGCCAGCCATCTCTTGACCTTCACGGGGAGTCTGATGTCCGTCACCCGCGCCCGCCTGCCGATGCTCGTCGGTGTCCTGATGGCGGTGTCCCTGGTCGCCGCGGGATGCGGCGACGGCAGCTCGTCTCCCGACGCCGGACCCGGTGGCACCGACGGCGCGTTCAACTCGCAGAGCTCGTCCCCTGACGTGTTGAAGGCCGCCGTACGCACCAACGTCCCGAAGGGCGCGACTGCCGTCCCCGTCGACCGACGACTGTCGGTGCGCGCCGAGTCCGGCACGCTGGACGCGGTCAACGTCACCTCGAAGTCCGGACCGGTTCCCGGGAAGATGTCGGCGGACAAGAAGACCTGGACCGCGGGCACGCTGCTCGAGCCCGGGACGTCGTACACGATGCGCAGCCAGGCGTCGATCGAGGGCGGCAAGTCAGTCACCCGGGTCACCCACTTCCGCACGGCGGCTCTGTCCCTCGACCAGCAGACCTACCCGTCGATCGCCCCGCTGGCCGGCCAGACCGTCGGCGTCGGGATGCCGGTGATCGTCCGGTTCGACGTGCCGGTGACCAACCGGGCCTCGATCGAACGCAACCTCCACGTGGTGTCGCAGCCCGCTCAGAAGGGCTCCTGGCACTGGATCAGCAGCACCGAGGTCCACTGGCGTCCGGCGAAGTACTGGAAGGCCGGCACCAAGGTCACCGTCAACGCCGACATCAACAGCGTGCCGGCGGGCAACGGGATCTTCGGCCAGCTCGACCGCTCGGTGTCGTTCAACATCGGCGACGCGCACATCTACCGGGTCAACACCGTGACCGACCAGATGCGGGTCTTCAGCAACGGCAAGCTGCTGCGCACCCTGCCGATCACGACCGGCCAGCAGCCGGCGTACACCACCCGGTCCGGCGTCAAGGTCATCGTCGAGAAGTTCCCGAGCAAGGACATGAACTCCGAGACGGTGGGCATCACCGGCGCGGACGCCTACAACATCGAGGGCGTCCAATGGGCCATGCGGGTGACCTACACCGGCGAGTTCATCCACGCCGCCCCGTGGTCGGTAGCGAGCCAGGGTCACGAGAACGTCTCGCACGGCTGCACCGGCATGAGCACCGCCAACGCCTACTGGCTGTACCAGATGACCAACGTCGGCGACGTGGTCCAGTACACCGGCACCGACAAGCCGATGACCCTGACCAACGGCTACGGCGACTGGAACGAGTCCTTCGGCCAGTACCAGGCGGGCTCCGCCCTCCACTGACGCCGAGTCGGCGCAAAGCGACACAGAATTCACGCTGAGTCGGCGCAAAGTGACGGTGAAATCGCGCCGGCCATGTGTTCGCTTCTGAAGGTCGCAGACTTCACCCTCGACGACATCAGGCAACAGGCTGATGTCCGGCTCAAGGGACATCGCTGGGTTCGGCAGCTTCGCGGGCTGATCCCGCTGTGCGACGCACGCTTCGAGTCTCCCGGCGAGTGCCATCTGGCGCTCGTCTGGCATGACACTCCGGGGCTCCCCACATTCGAGCCGCAGTTCCAGGTGGACGGCCCGGACGGGTTCTTCTACCTCGACTTCGCGGTCCGACCGATTGTTCCGAGAGATCACCGAAGCGCGGCGTACTCACGCCACCAGACGCCGAGTCGTCATATGACGACTCGGCGTGATGTCGACGCTACTTTGCGCCGACTCAGTGGTGGCGGAGCGGTACGTCGTCAGCGTCGCGGAGGGCGTGGTCGTCGAACTCGTGGCCCGCTGCGGGGTGGTCGAGTCCGGACTCGAGCTCGTGGGCGTGCTCCGCGTGGTGGCGGGCCTCCTCGAGCTCGTCGGCGGTCGGCTTCTGCACGTTGGCGGCGAACATGCCTCGCGAGAGCCTGGCCCGGACCTGCTCGACCCGGCTCCCGGGAGCGCGGACACCGTTCTCGTCGACGTCCGACTCGATCTCATGGATCTGGTCGCGCCCGCGCGCGGTCAACGTGTAGGCGCTGGCGTCACTGATCGGCAGGTGCCGTTCGCTGTAGCCGCCCTCGGCCGACCGCATGATGATGCCGGTCTCGTAGCCGTGCAGCAGTCGATCGCTGTCGGACCGTTGCAACCCGATGCACCACCGTCGGGTGATGTAGAAGACGATCGCCGGGACGATGAAGACCGCGGCCCGCATGAAGTACGTGATGGAGTTCAGGCTCCAGTGGAAGTGGGTGGCGAGGATGTCGTTGCCGCCGGCCGCCCAGAGCAGGCCGTACGCCGTGACCATCGCCGCCATGAACGCCGTCCGCGTGGGGGCGTTGCGCGGACGCTGGAGGATGTGGTGCTCGCGCTTGTCGCCGGTCACCCACTGCTCGAGGAAAGGCCACATGATGACGGCGCCGAAGAGCAGGAACGGGGCGACCTGGCCAGGGAACAACACGTTCCAGGAGATCGTGACCCCCCAGATATGGGTCTCCCAGTTGGGCATGATGCGCAGCAGACCCTCGGCGATGCCCATGTACCAGTCGGGCTGGGAGCCCGCCGTCACCTGTGACGGGTCGTAGGGCCCGTACTTCCAGATCGGGTTGATCGAGAGCAGCGCGCCCATGAGGGCGGTGACACCGAAGACCATGAAGAAGAAGCCACCGGCCTTGGCGGCGTACACCGGGAGCATCGGGTAGCCCACGACGTTCTGCTCGGTGCGGCCCGGGCCGGCCCACTGGGTGTGCTTGTGGAAGACCAGCAGCATCATGTGCAGGCCGATCAGGGCAAGGATCAGCCCTGGTATCAGGAGCACGTGGAGGATGTACAGCCGTGGGATGACGATGTCACCGGGGAACTCGCCGCCGAACAGGAAGAACGACATATAGGTGCCCACGACGGGTGTCGCCTTCACCAAGCCGTCCGCGATCCGCAGACCGGTGCCGGACAGCAGGTCGTCGGGCAGTGAGTAGCCGGCGAAGCCCTCGAGGATGCCGAGCAGCAGGAGCAGCGAGCCGATGATCCAGTTCAGCTCGCGCGGCTTGCGGAACGCGCCGGTGAGGAACGTGCGCATCAGGTGCACGAACATCGCCGCGATGAACAACATCGCGGACCAGTGGTGCATCTGCCGCATCAGCAGGCCGCCGCGTACGTCGAAGCTGATGTGCAGCGTCGAGGCGTACGCGTCGGACATGGGGACGCCGCGCAGCTGCGTGTAGGAGCCTTCGTACGCCGACTCCGACATCGACGGCTCGAACCACAAGGTGAGGAAGGTGCCGGTCAGGAGCAGCACGACGAACGACCAGAGGGCGATCTCGCCGAGCATGAACGACCAGTGGTCCGGGAAGACCTTGCGTGCGAAGACCTTGGTCAGCGTGCCGAGCTTCAGTCGGTCGTCGGCCCAGCCGGCAGCCGCGCCCGCCTTGTTCGGCTTCTTGGCCGTGGCAGCCGTGCCGCGGTTCGTGTCGGCGATCTTGCTGGTGTCCAGGGACATGGTCAGCCTCGCTCCCAGAAACTCGGCCCGACGGGCTGGGTGAAGTCACGCTTCGCTGCCAAGTATCCCTCTTCGTCGACCGTGAGCTCGAGCTGGGGGAGCGCCCGGGCGGCCGGTCCGAACAGGACGCGACCGCTGTCGGTGAGGTCGAAGGTCGACTGGTGGCACGGGCAGAGCAGGTGGTGGGTGGTGCGCTCGTTCAGCGAGATCGGGCAGCCGACGTGCGTGCAGATCTTCGAGTAGCAGACGATGCCCTCCACCGACCAGTTGCGGGTCTGCGCCGACACGATGTCGCCGGGAAGCATCCGGTGCAGGATCACCGCGGCCTTCGACTTCGCGATGAGGAGGTCGGCGCCCTCGACCAGCGGCTCGTGGGTCTCGGGGTCGACGGCGAACAGCACCTCGGGCTCGGCGTTCACCAGGTCACCGACCTCGAGGTCGGTGACCTTGATCGGCGTCCCGACGACGTCTCGGAAGACGCGTTGGAGGGTGCGGCCCTGGCTCTCCCACCAGGCCTGCATCTCCGGGGTCCACGTCTCGAGGTCCCAGATCGTGTGGTCGAGCTTGTCACCGGGCAACGGTCCGAGGTCGCGCAGCATCACGATCGGGAGCAGGCCGAGGACGCCACCGGCGGCGAGCAGCGAGTTGCGGATCAGCGGACGACGTCCGAGACCCGACTCCTCGAGACCGGTCTGCAGGATGGCCACCGCGGCCTCGCGGTCCTCCTGGGAGGACGCCGCCGGGTGGCGCATCTCGACGATCTCGTGGTCGCCCATCAGCTTGCGCGCCCACTGGATCATCCCGATGCCCATGGCGAGCAGGGTCAGCGCCAGGCAGAGACCGAGCGCGACGTTGCTGGCACCGAGGTTGCCGATGGTGTCGGGGTCGTCGCCGACCTTGAACACGATGTAGCTGACGACGAAGAGGATCGAGCCGACGACCGCCAGGCCGAACAGCCCGGCGACCTGGCGCTCGGCGCGCTGCTCGGCCTTCGGGTCGACATCGGTCGGCCGCCACTCGTGGGCGGGCAGGCCGGGGTCGGGGATCGGCTCCTCGATCGCGGCCGGAGCGTGACCGTCGTGCGTGGTCTCGGGGAGGTTGTCGTTCACGAGTCAGCCCTCTGCTTCGTCGACCGCGCTGTGTGCGCCGCGATCCAGATGGCCACTCCGACCAGCGAGCCGATGCCGACGATCCAGGCGAACAGGCCCTCGCTGACCGGGCCGATGCCGCCCATGCCGAAGCCGCCGTAGTCGGGAGTGTCCTCGATCGACTGGAGGTAGGCGACGATGTCGCGCTTCTCCTCGACCGACAGGTTGCCGTTGGAGAAGTTGTCCATCGCCTGGGGACCGGTCAGCATCGCCTCGAAGATGTACTTCGGGTCGACGCCCCGGATGTTCGGCGCGGCGCCGCCGTTCGGCATGGCGCCGCCGGCGCCCTCGAAGTTGTGGCAGGCGCTGCAGTTGGTCCGGAAGATCGAGCCCGCCCTGCACGATGGCCTGCTGCCGCTCCTCGTCCGTCATGTTGTCGATGCTGTAGTCCGACGCGTTCGGGATGGCCGGGCCGGGACCGAGCGAGGCGACGTACGCCGCGAGGGCCGCGATCTCGTCGGGTGTGTAGGCCACTTCCTTCTGGGGGACCTGCGGGCCACCCCCCGTGGCCGGCATCCGGCCGGTGCCGACCTGGAAGTCGACCGCCGCGGCCCCGACGCCAGCGAGCGGCGGGACCGATCTGCTTGCCGTCGAGGGTCTTGACGCCCTGGCCGTTGTCACCGTGGCAGAACGCGCAGCCGACGAGGAAGAGCTCGCGACCCTGCTTGATCTGGTCCGCCGAGTCGTCCTGGTGCGCCGACGCGGGCGAGAACGCGGCGTACAGGCCTCCGGTCAGGAGCAGCCCCATCAGGACCACGAGCAACCCGGCCACCGGGCCCCGGCGATACCGGGAGAGGCGGCCGAGGGGGCGGTTCAGGAAGCGCACGATCGGTCCCTTTGCGGTCACAGGATGGTCACTGGATGAGGTAGATGGTGGCGAAGAGTCCGATCCAGACGACGTCGACGAAGTGCCAGTAGTACGACACGACGATCGCGCTGACCGCCTGCTCGTGCGTGAACCGTCGCGCCATGAAGGTACGGCCGAGCACGTAGAGGAAGGCGACGAGGCCACCCGTCACGTGAAGGGCGTGGAAGCCGGTCGTGAGGTAGAACATCGAGCCGTAGCCCGACGAGGGAATCGTGATCCCCTCACCGATCAGCGAGGTGTACTCCGTGCACTGGCCGGCCACGAACACCGCACCCATGAAGTAGGTGAGGATGAACCACTCGCGCAGTCCCCACCCCTTCACCTGGAAGACCGAACCGCTACGCCCGACCTGGCCGCGCTCGGCGGCGAACACGCCGAGCTGACAGGTCAGCGACGACAACACCAGGATCGTGGTGTTGACCGAGGCGAAGGGGACGTCGAGCTTCTCGGTGCTCTGCGCCCAGAGGTCGGGGCTGACGGCACGGATCGTGAAGTACGACGCGAACAGCGCGGCGAAGAACATCAGCTCGCTCGACAGCCAGATGATCGTCCCGACGCTCACCATGCTCGGGCGATCGTGATGTCCGTGGAGCCGGGAGGCCGGAATCGTCGTCGAAGCTGTCGCCACGGACGTCATTATGTCCCGAGCGCTCCCAACCGGGCACCCCGACCCCCTGGCGGTGGGCAGTTGATTCCGGTGGCGAGTCCCGGCCTATTCTCGCTGGCGTGATCTCACCCGTGATGCACGGTGCCGGCAGCCACGAGGAGGCCCTCCCGCGGTTCACCCTCGGCAGCGTCTTCACGCAGTGGGAGCTGGTCTCCTGGGCGAGCGTCCTGATCCTGCTCACGGCGGTCCTCTACCTCTGGGGAGTCCTGCGGATGCGCCGCCGCGGCGACCACTGGCCGGTCGGCCGGACGGCTGCGTTCCTCGCGGCGATGGTCGCGGCCGCGGTCGCCACGATCTCGGGGATCGGGACGTACGACGACACCCTGCTCAGCGACCACATGGCCCAGCACATGATCCTGGCGATGATCGTGCCGCTGGCGATGGCGCTCGGTGCCCCCATCACCCTCGCACTGCGCACCCTGCCGCGCCGGCCGCGTGGCTGGCTGCTGGCAGTGCTGCACTCACGGGTCGCCAAGGTGCTCTCGTTCCCCCCGTTGACCTTCACGCTGTTCATCGTCACGCCATGGGCGCTGTACTTCAGCGGTTGGTACGCCGCGACGCTGCATCACGACTACCTCCATGAGCTGACGCACCTCCACATGGTCGTCGTCGGCTGCCTCTTCTTCTGGCCGATCGTCGGTATCGATCCCGTGCCGGGTCGGGTCAGCTACCCCTTCCGGCTCGTCCTGCTCGTGCTGACGCTCCCGTTCCACGCCTTCATGGGGGTCACGATCATGTCCCAGGAGACGCTGATCGGCGGCGACTGGTACCCCGAGCTGCACGAGGGTCCGATGGGCGCGTGGTTGCCGGATCCCTCGGCCGACCAGCATCTCGCGGGCGGCATCCTCTGGAGCACGGGCGACCTGATCGGCCTGCTGTTCTTCGCCGTGCTCTTCGCCCAATGGGTGCGCGCGTCGATGGCCGAGGCCCGGCGCGAGGACCGCCGGCTCGACCTCCTCGAGGCGCGTGAGGCCCGGGCCGCCCAGGCGCCGGACGGACGGTAGCCTGCTGCCCGTGAACGACTCGAAGGCCAGGCTGCGCGTGCTCGTCTACAGCGACGACGTCGACGTGCGGCAGCAGGTGATCCTCGCCCTCGGACGTCGCCCACACCCCGACCTCCCGCAGCTCGAGTACGTCGAGGTCGCGACGGAGCCGGTCGTGCTGCAGAACATGGACGCCGGTGGCATCGACCTCGCGATCCTCGACGGCGAGGCAGTCCCGGCCGGTGGCATGGGGATCGCCAAGCAGCTCAAGGACGAGATCTACCGGTGCCCTCCGGTCCTCGTCCTGATCGGACGACCCCAGGACGCCTGGTTGGCCACCTGGTCCCGCGCCGAGGCCGCGGTCCCGCACCCGATCGACCCGCTGCGGTTGGCCGAGGCCGTGACCGCGCTGCTCCGGCCGCGGCTTCCCGCCACGTCGACCGCCGGCTGACCGTCGTGTCCGCCAGCTGGAGCGAGGTGCTCGGCTCCCTGGTCCAGGGTGCCGACCTCACCGCCGACCAGGCGACCTGGGCGATGGGCGAGATCCTGTCCGAGGCGGCCACCCCCGCACAGATCGCCGGCTTCGCGGTCGCGCTGCGCAGCAAGGGCGAGACGATCGACGAGGTCACCGGTCTCCTCGACGCGATGTACGCCGTCTCCACGCCGCTGGCGATCCCGGGACGATCGCTCGACGTGGTGGGCACCGGCGGTGACCGGTCGATGAGCGTGAACATCTCCACGATGGCCGCGATCGTCGCCGCCGGAGCAGGGGCGCGGGTGGTCAAGCACGGCAACCGCTCGGCGTCCTCGCAGGCCGGGTCCGCGGACGTCCTCGAGGCCCTCGGCATCCGTCTCGACCTGCGCCCCGACCGGGTGGCGTCGATCGCCGACGAGGTCGGCATCACGTTCTGCTTCGCGGCCGCCTTCCACCCGGCGATGCGACATGCGGCCGGCCCCCGGCGCGAGCTCGCCATCCCCACGACGTTCAACATCCTGGGTCCGCTCGCCAACCCGGTGAAGCCCGCGGCTCAGGCCGTCGGCTGTGCCGACCCGCGCATGGCGCCGATCATGGCCGGCGTGCTGGCCCGGCGCGGCACGGACGCCTGGGTGTTCCGGGGGGACGACGGCCTCGACGAGCTCACCACGACGACGACGTCGCAGGTCTGGGTCGTCCACGACGGGCGCGGTCACCGAGACCCAGGTCGACCCCGCGATGGTCGGCATCGCGACCTCGCGGCCGGAGGACCTCCGCGGTGGCGATGCCGAGCACAACGCCGCCGTCGCACGCCGCGTGCTCGACGGCGAGCAGGGGCCGGTGCGTGACGCCGTCCTGCTCAACGCGGCCGGGGCGCTGGCGGTGTACGACGAGCCAGGGGCGACGGTCGAGGCATCTCTCCCTGCGGCCTACGCCAAGGCCGCGGAGGCGATCGACTCCGGGTCGGCCGCGCGGCTGCTCGACCGATGGATCGCGGCCTCAGCCGCCTGAGGGCCAACCCGCCGGAGCCTCCAGGAGCTCCAGGTCGCCGGAGCGGTGAACGACCCGCCAACCCTCCTGGAAGGCGAGCTGCGAGGCCAGCGACGAGCCGGGCCGGAGCACCGCGACCCTGGCCCCGAGGTGGCGGACGACCTGCTGCCAGCCCGGCGCCGTCACGAGCAGGTCGTTGTTGCGGGTCAGCTCCGCGGTCGTGAACGTGTCGCCGTACCCGTGCATGACCAGGTCGAGCTGCGGGTAGCGCCACATCAGGTAGCCGCCCAGCGCCCAGTCGTTGACCACCTTCGTGCCCGGCGGCAGCGCTCCGAGCTCGCGGTCGGCCCAACCCGGCTCGCGCAGGGGCTGGTCGGAGGTGTGCGGAACGGCCAGAGCGAGCACGACCAGGGCTGCGGCCGCGCTCCCGAGGACGACCTGACGCTCGCGCCGGGTCACGGGCGCGCGGCGTCCCAGGAGTGCCTGAAGGGGGGCTCCCGCGAGGGGAGCCAGCATCGCCGCGGCGATCGGCACCGTGCGCACGGAGTACGCCGCGAACACCCCGGCCATCGCGATCAGCAGCGTCTCGGTCCACGAGTTCCTGCCTCGCATCCACAGTCCGACCAAGCGTCGCGGCCATCAGCACCGCGAAGGCCGCGGATCGCCACGAGATCCAGTCGGGCGGGAGCCACTCGGAGAAGAACGAGGCTCGGTCGCCGACGGCCACCACTCCGCCGTACAACGACGGGCCGACCGGTGTCACCGCGGCCGCCACGGCGCACGCGACGGTCAGTGACGCGGCGCGACCGATCACGCGCCCCGGGACCCGGTCCATCGCGAGGCCGACGGTCGCGACCACGCAGATCATCAGCGCGACCGGCCACATCCCGTGCAGCATCGCCCAGAGCCAGACCAGCGGCACCAGCCACAGGCGCATCCGATGGTCGTCGAGCGTGCGGAGCCAGGCCGCGACGACGACGGCGGTCAGGAGATAGCTGATCACCTGCGGCCGCATCGACAGCCCGCTCTGCATCGCGTAGAGGGCCAGTGCTGTGGCCGGCATCGCCACCAGGCGGTCGGAGCGGTCGCGGACCGCGGCGTACACCCCGAGGAAGAGCAGCACCTGGAACAGGCCCGAGAGCCAGGCGACGCCCGCGATCCCGAACCAGTCCTCGGTCTTGGCCATCACCACCTCCGAGAGCCACTGGGTCGGCACCCAGTCGGCGGTGGCGAACGTGCTGACGCTGCCGGGATGGCGCAGCGACCACCCGTGCAGGAACTCGTGACCGAAGCGCAGGTGGAAGTAGGTGTCGGTGTTGGTCAGGGGACGCGCGGTGTTGGCGACGAGGGAGACCAGGATGCCGGCCAGCACCAGCCAGGGGAGTGCGGTGCGCGCCCGCGCGAGGACGTGGTCGGGCGCGCGCATGGGAGGAGCGTAGACAGGCTCCCGTCAGCCCTCAGCCCGACAGCGTCACGAAGTCGATCAGCTCCTCGACCCGGCCGAGCAGAGCCGGCTCGCAGTCGGCGTACGACGTGACGCGGCCGAGGATCTGCTGCCACGCGCGTGCGATGTCCGCCTGGTCGTCGTGCGGCCAACCCAGGGCTTCGCACACGCCGTGCTTCCACTCGACGTCGCGGGGGACCTCGGGCCAGGCGCTCAGGCCGAGGCGCTCGGGCTTCACCCCGGCCCAGACGTCGACGAACGGGTGCCCCACGACCAGCACGTGCTCACCGACGGGGGAGCGGCGTACGTCGTCGGCGATCCGGCTCTCCTTGGAGCCGGGCACGAGATGGTCCACCAGCACGCCCACGCGCCGCTCGGGGCCCGGCCCGAAGTCCTGCAGGGCCGAGACCAGGTCGTCGACCCCTCCGAGGTACTCCACGACGACGCCCTCGACGCGCAGGTCGTCGCCCCAGACCTTCTCGACCAGCTCGGCGTCGTGACGGCCCTCCACGAAGATCCGGCTCTCGCGAGCCACCCGAGCCCGCGCGCCGGGGACGGCCACGGACCCCGAGGCGGTACGCCGCGCGCCCCCGGCGCCGGCCGGGTCACGGGCGGCGTCAGGACGACCGGGCGCCCCTCGAGGAGGAACCCCGGCCCCAAGGGGAAAGCCCGTCTCCGACCGCGTCGGTCCTCGAGGGTGAGCGTGCCCAGGTCGCGGTCCACGGCGACGATCTCGCCGCAGAAGTCGGTCATGACCTCCTCGACGACCAGCCCGGCCGTCGCCTCGGTGGGGACGGCGCGGCCGCGCGCAGGGGCCTGCCAGTCCGAGGCGAGGACATCGGATCCGTACCGGTCGCGGGTCACCTGCCCACGCTAGGAGGAGGGCCCGGGGTCACCGTCGAGGCGCGCCGAGGTCAGTCCGGCTCGGCCTCGGAGGACGCCTCCACCGACGACTCGCCCTGCGCGTCGCCATCCCCCTGATCGGCGTCCTCCGAGGACCCGCCCGAGCCGCCCGAGGTGTCCATGAGGACGTCGTCGGGCACGTCGTCGTCGGCCGGCTGCGCGAGCGGGTTGTCCTCGCTCGGCCTCAGGTCCTCCGGCAGCTCGTCGTCGGGTACCGACACCGAACCGTCCTGCTCGGTCCGGTCGTCCTCTGACGAGTGCTCGCTCACAGGGCTGTTCTATGCGCCCGACGGTCCGCCCGCACCACCCAGAGGGGTGCGTCTTCGCGCTGCGATCAGGCCAGAGGCAGGCTGCGCCCCTCGGGTGGCAGCTGCTCGTAGGCGCGGGTCACGGCGTGCTCGAGCGCGGCCGAGGGGAAGGGCCACTCACCCTCGCCCAGTGCCTGTCCGACCGGGACGCCACCGCCCGCGAGGTCGCGGATCGTCTGGGCGGTGATCGCGATGTCCTGGCGCTGCTGCTCGACGAAGTCCCGGTCGACCAGCGCGCCGTGACCGGGCACCACGACGGTGTCGCGTCCGACCAGGTTGAGCACCACGTCGAGCGTGCCGGGCCAGTCGAGCGGGTGGCAGTCCAGGCCGTACGCCGGCGGCCCGCTCTCCTCGACCAGGTCGCCCGCCAGCAGGATGTCGGCGTCCGGCACCCGGATGACGGCGTCCCCGGCGGTGTGTCCACGGCCCGGATGGGCCAGCTCCACCTGACGGTCGCCGAGATCGAGCACCCGCACCGAGGAGAAGGTCTGGTCGGCCGGGACGATCTCGGTCTCGAGCACGTCGTCGCGGTGAGGGTCGTCCCACTCCGCCTCGAAACGCTGCTTGACCCACTCGCCGGCCTCGACGGTCTGGGCGGCCGCGATCTCGTGCGCGTGGATCGGGATCTCGCCGTAGGCCTCGCGGAACGCTCCGTTGCCGAAGGTGTGGTCGAAGTGCTCGTGGGTGTTGAAGATCGCCGTCACCTCACCGATGCCGAGCTCGCGCACCTCGTCGACGATCCGTCGTGCCGCGCGTGCCGACGCCTGGGTGTCGACGACGAGCAGGCCGGCGGACCCCCGCACCAGGCAGACGTTGAGGTCGTACCACTCCTGACGCGCCACCCAGACCCTGTCGGCCACCTCACGGAATCCCGCCATGGATGGAGCCTAGGTTCATCGGCCGCATGGGGACGCTGGAGTAGTGTTGGCACTCCCGGGTGGCGAGTGCCAGCGTGCCCGTCGGCGAGTCGAGGAGGAGTGGCGATGCAGGACGAGCGTCGCCTCGCCGTGCTCCGCGCGATCGTCGAGGACTACGTCTCCACCCAGGAGCCGGTCGGCTCCAAAGCGCTCGTCGAGCGTCACGGTCTGGGCGTGTCGCCGGCGACGGTGCGCAACGACATGGCCGCGCTCGAGGAGGAAGGCCTGATCACCCAGCCCCACACCAGCGCCGGCCGGATCCCGACCGACAAGGGCTACCGCCTGTTCGTGGACCGGCTGACGACGATCAAGCCGATGAGCACGGCCGAGCGGCGTGCGATCGCCTCGATCCTCGACGGAGCCGTCGATCTCGACGACGTCGTCCAGCGGTCGGTGCGGCTGTTGGCCCAGCTGACCCACCAGGTCGCGCTCGTGCAGTATCCGACGCTGTCGCACTCGACGGTGCGACACCTCGACATCGTCGACCTCACCCCGATCCGCCTCCTCGTCGTCCTGATCCTCAGCTCGGGTCGCGTCGAGCAGCGCCTGGTCGAGCTCGACAACCCGATCGCCGAGGACGACGTCGCCGAGCTCCGCGGACGTCTCGCCGCGACGATGGACGGTCGGGTGATCGCCGATGCCGGTGCGGCCTTGAGCGCGCTCGCCCCACCGCCGGGAGACGAAGGCATCCAGGACGCGGTCGTGGACGCGCTCGTCGAGGCGATGTCGGACCACCGCTCCTCCGAGCGGGTCGCCGTCGGCGGCGCCGCCAACCTCGCACGCTTCGGCGACAACTTCGAGCTCTCGGTCCGACCACTCCTCGAGGCCCTCGAGGAGCATGTGGTCCTGCTCAAGCTGCTCGGTGAGGCTCAGACGGGTGGGATGGTCACGGTCCGGATCGGTCACGAAGGGCCCTACCAGGAGTTCGCCACCACCAGCGTCGTGTCGACCGGCTACGGCCCGGGCGACGAGGCCGTCGGCAACCTCGGCGTGGTCGGACCCACCCGCATGGACTACCCGGGCACGATGGCGTCGGTGCGCGCGGTCGCCCGCTACGTCTCCCGCATCCTCGACGAGGCATAGGACTGACTTCTCGATGACACCCGATCCCGATCTGTACGACGTGCTCGGCGTCTCGCGCGACGCCGACGCGGAGACGGTCAAGAAGGCGTACCGACGGCTGGCGCGTCAGCTGCACCCCGACGTGAACCCCGATCCCGAGACCCAGGAACGGTTCAAGGAGGTGTCGCGCGCCTACGAGATCCTGAGCGATCCGCAGAAGCGAGCGGCGTACGACCGTGGTGGCGACGTGTTCGGCAGTGCTGGCGGTTTCGGCGCCGGGTTCTCGTTCACCGACATCATGGACGCCTTCTTCGGCGGCCAGGGCCCGGGTGCTCAGGGGCGGGGCCCGCGCCCACGCGTCCACCGTGGTCAGGACGCCCTGATCCAGATGGAGGTGTCGCTGGCCGAGGCGGCGTTCGGCGTCGCCCGCGAGCTGAAGGTCGACACGGCCGTGGTCTGCACGACGTGCAGCGGCGAGGGCACCGCACCCGGCAGTCATCCCGTGCCGTGCGAGACCTGCCGGGGCACCGGTGAGGTGGCGCACGTGCAGCGGTCGTTCCTCGGCGAGATCCGCACCCTCCGCCCGTGCTCGGCGTGCCGTGGCTACGGCACCCTGATCCCCGACCCCTGCCGCGAGTGCTCGGGTGACGGGCGGATCCGCGCGCGTCGCTCGATCACGGTCAAGATCCCGGCGGGCGTCGACACCGGCACCCGGGTTCAGCTCGCCGGCCACGGCGAGGTCGGCGCGGGCGGTGGGCCGGCGGGTGACCTGTACGTCGAGGTGCATGTGGCACCGCATTCCGTCTTCACCCGGGAGGGCACCACCCTCCACTGCACGGTGTCGGTCCCGATGACCGCCGCGGCGCTCGGCACGTCGCTGACGATCCCGACCCTCGAGGCCGACGTCGAGTCGGGGGCCGACAGCGGCGTGGAGACCTCCTTCGAGCTGGACGTGAAGGCCGGCACCCAGTCCGGCACCGAGGTCACGTTCCGTGGCCGTGGCGTGCCCGGGCTGCGCGGTGGGCGTGGTGACCTGGTCGTGACCGTCGAGGTCGAGACCCCGTCGCGGCTCGATCCGCGTCAGGAGGAGCTCCTGCGCGAGCTCGCCGCCCTTCGCGACGAGGAGAAGCCCGACGGGCGGATCGGCCCGACGAAGCCTTCCGGCTCGGTGTTCGGGCGCATCCGCGACGCGTTCAACGGGCACTGATGTCGCTCCCGGTCCACTGGGTCGAGTCGCTGCACGGCGTACGCCCGGGCGACGGGGTCACGGTGGAGGGCGACGAGGCCCACCATGCGGTGACCGTGCGCCGGCTGCGCGTGGGAGAGCAGGTCGTCCTGACCGACGGGCGCGGCACGTCCGTGCACGGGTCGGTGACGGACGCGGCCAAGCGTCGGCTGACCGTGACCGCCGAGTGGGTCGACCACGTCGCCGAGCCGACGCCTCGGGTCACCGTCGTGCAGGCGCTTCCCAAGGGCGATCGCGGTGAGCTCGCCGTCGAGGTGCTGACCGAGATCGGGGTCGGCACGATCGTGCCGTGGGCCGCCTCACGTTCCGTCGCCGTGTGGCGTGGCGAGCGAGCCGACAAGGGTCTGGCCCGCTGGCGCTCGACCGCCCGTGAGGCGGCCAAGCAGGCGCGCCGCTCGTGGTTCCCCGAGGTCGCCGGCCTCGCCTCGACCGACCACGTGGTCGAGCTCGTCGGCGCGGCAGCCGTCGCCGTCGTGCTCCACGAGAGTGCCGAGAGGTCGGTGGTCGACGTCTCCGTCCCCACCACGGGCGTGGTCGTGGTCGTGGTCGGTCCCGAGGGAGGGCTCACCGACGAGGAGCTGGTGACCCTGACGGACGCCGGGGCACACGTCGTACGTCTGGGTGGCGAGGTGCTCCGTACGTCGACAGCCGGGGTTGCCGCCGTGGCGGCGCTGCTGTCGCGCACCCCGCGGTGGAGCGCCGGCCGCGCCGGCTAGTTGAGGACGATCGTGCGCGTGTCCTGCGCGGGCCCGAATCCTTCGCCTCCACCGGAGAGGTCGTCGTTCGAGGCGACCAGGGTGTAGCTGCCCGGCGACAGGTCGCGGGTGTCGATCGGGACGCTCCAGCTGTAGAGCTGGTCACCTCCGTTCCCCTCCGCGGTGCCGTTGGCGGTCAGCACGACCTCGTCGCCGGTCGCGGTCGAGCGCACGAGCTTCAGGATGACGTTCGACTCGTTCCCGTTGTTCGTCCCCGTGACGTCGAAGCGTCCGAGAGGGAGCTCCTGGCCCTCGGCGGGCGAGTTGATGCTCATCAGCGACAGCACCTGGGTCACGCGTCCCGGCTCCAGCGGGTGATCCGCGGCGACTCCGAGCACCGACACCGCAGGCCGCTCGTTGCGGAGGAACTGCACCTTGGCGTCGTGACGGCCGCTGGCAGCGCGGAAGGTCCAGATCGCCTGCTGCACGATCTCGTTGGCGGTGCGAGACGACATGGTCTGGGGCCGCTGCGCACGCATCGCTCCCAGCTCGACCTCGACGACGCCGTGCTTCAGGGAGGCCGACAGGATCGACCCAGGACCCCACTTGGTGCGGTAGTCGGGATCGCGCGGACCGGTCATCAGCGCCAGACTCGCGGTGTGGATGGGGTCGTCGCCGGACGGGACCGTCTCCGGGAAGAGCACCGCCCCCTGTGGGCCCGGGCCGAGGTAGTAGACCAGCAGGTCGTCGGCGGGCGTGCCCGGGGGCGTGGTCGGCGAGGGTTCGGAGGTGTCGGTCGCGATGACCGTGGGCGTGGACGAGGTCGGCTGACCGGAGAAGCCGTTCTCGGACGCACGGTTGCTGGCGACGGCGGTGACGGAGGCGACGAGACAGATCACGGCGGCGACGATCGCCGCGGCGGCGTACCACGGGCGTTGGTGGATGTGGTGCACGACGCGGGGACCCGGCCTCACGGAGGCGCGCAGCTCGTCGAGGCGATCGTCCGGCTCGACGTCGGAGACCGCGTCGTTCAGCAGTCGGCGCAGCTGTTCGTCGTTCATCGGGTCTCCTCGAGGACCTCGCCCAGCTGGGCGCGCAGGGCGGCCGAGCCGCGCGAGGCGTGGCTCTTCACCGCGCCGCGGCTGATCCCGAGGGTGTCGGCGATCTCGGCCTCCGAGAGGTCCATGTAGTAGCGCAGGGCGAGCACCTCACGCTGCCGCCGCGGCAGGTTGCGCAGGGCCGCCAGCACCGTCGTCCTCCGGGCCTGGTCGTACGCCGAGTGGTCGGCGCCGGGGGTGGGCTCGGGCGCCTGCTCGCGTTCGATGTGGCGACGGACGACGGCCAGGTGACGCAGGTGCGACCGCGAGCGGTTGACCACGCTCTGTCGGAGGTAGGCCAGTGCCTTGTCCGGGTCGTTCAGTCGGTTCCATCGACCGTGGACCGCGACGAAGCACTCCTGCACGATCTCCTCGGCGGTCCCGACGTCGCGGACGAGGAGAACGGCGAGGCGGACCAACCGGCGCCAGTGCGCGGCGTACAGCAGCTCGAGCGCCTCGTCCGCGCTCCAGCTGGTCACCTGGCTCCGGGGAGCCATCAGCCGGACCTCCGCATGTCCGATCACGGTAGTAGCACGCTTGCCGGGTGCCCGAGGTTTACCACCGGATCGTGACCGAAACGTGGACTTCGAGACGGGTCGCTGGGTCCCTCGCTCCGCTCGGATCCCAGCCGAGCCTCCTCAATCTCCCGCCCTCTCGAGTTCCTCGGAGCTCGGAACTCGGGGTCGCGGATTTCGAGACGGGTCGCTGGGTCCCTCGCTCCGCTCGGATCCCAGCCGAGCCCTCCTCAATCTCCCGCCCTCTCGAGTTCCTCGGAGCTCGGAACTCGGGGCGTGACACGATGGCGAGGTGGACGACTGTCTGTTCTGCTCGATCGTGGCTGGTGACATTCCGGCCGAGATCGTCGCCCAGAGCGACACGGCAGTGGCGTTCCGCGACGTCAACCCGCAGGCGCCGCTGCACGTGCTCGTCGTCCCGCGGACCCATGTCGCGAATGCCGCCGAGCTGGCCGACCAGGAGCCGGAGACGGTGGCCGAGCTGGTCCGGATGGCGCGCCAGGTCTCGACCGACGCGGGACACGACAGCTACCGCCTGGTCTTCAACACCGGAGCGGAAGCCGGGCAGTCGGTCTTCCACGCCCACCTGCACGTCCTGGCCGGAAGGGCGCAGGCGTGGCCTCCCGGCTGACCGGCCGCGTCGCGGCCGTCGCGTCCGCCGTCGTCGTCGCGGGTCTCGCGGTCGTCCTGGCGATCATGGCCGCCGGCAACGGCGCCTCGCCATCGGTCGCCCCGGGCGGGTCTGGCCCCCCGTCGACCGGTCCGACCCTGAGCGCCTCGCCGCAGACCCATTCGGTGGTCCAGGTGAAGCCGAAGCCGCTCCGAGCGGGCGAGTCCCGGATGACGCTCCGGATGGACTCGACGTACCGGCCGAGCGCTCCCCGCGACACCGGCACCGACGACTACCGCTGCTTCCTGCTCGACCCCCACCTGACGCAGGACCGCTACCTGACCGGCACGTTCGTCAAGCCCGACAACCCCGACGTCGTCCACCACGTGATCCTGTTCCGGGTCGATCCCGACCAGGTCGCCTCCGCGGAGCAGCTGGACGCGAAGGACCCGGGCGAGGGCTGGACCTGTTTCGGCGACAGCGGACTGCCCAACAGCAACGACCTCGACGACGCTCCGTGGCTCGGCGCCTGGGCACCGGGTGGCCAGGAGTCCGTCGACACCCGGGGCTACGGCGTACCACTGCCCGCCGGGAGCCGCATCGTCATGCAGGTCCACTACAACCTGGTGGCCGGCACCGGTCCGGACCGCTCGGCGGCGCTGCTCCGTCTCGCCCCGAAGTCCGCCCACCTGACCCCGATCGAGACGATGCTCTTTCCGGCGCCGGTCGAGCTGCCGTGCCGCCCGGACCACACCGACAACCCGCTCTGCGACCGCACTGCCGCCATCGCCGACGTCGTCCGGAGGTTCGGCCCGGTCGGGCAGACGGACTTCTGGCTGAACGTTCTCTGTGGCGAGCAGCGCGACACCGAGGTCACCACCTGCACCCGCACGATCGACCGTCCGACGACGGTCCGCGCCGTCGCCGGGCACATGCACCTGCTCGGCCGGTCGATCAAGATCCAGGTCGACCCGGGCACGCCGCGTGCGCGCACGATCCTGAACATCCCGGTCTGGGACTTCGACAACCAGGCGGCGCGCCAGATCAAGCCGGTCGCTCTGCGGCCCGGGGAGACGGTGAAGGTCACCTGTCGGCATGTCCAGTGGCTCCGTGACCAGCTGCCCGCCTTCCACGGCCAGCCCGATCGCTACGTGGTGTGGGGTGAGGGCACCACCGACGAGATGTGCCTCGGCATCCTGGCGGTGACCCATCCCTGACCCGGCCGTGATCGACGCAAACGGTTGGGTCGGTGGGGGTGCCCGCCCGTACCATGGGGCTCCTGATGACTGAGAGCCAACAGACCGATCAAGCCCAGCAGGACCAACCGGGCACCCGGCACACCGTCGTGGTGCCCGGGAGCATCGACATGGTCCGCCTGCTCGGGCCGGGCGACGACCACCTCGCGCTGATCGAGCGGTCCTTCGACCTGCGCGTCCACGTCCGTGGCAACCGCATCACGCTCGAGGGCGACCAGGGTGAGGTGGCGCTGGCGGAGCGGCTGCTCGACGAGCTGGTCACCCTGATCCGCTCCGGACAGGGGATCACCACCGAGACCGTGGAGCGCGTGCTCTCCATGCTGCGTACCGAGACGACCGAGCGTCCTGCCGATGTGCTGTCGCTCAACATCCTGAGCAACCGCGGCCGCTCCATCCGGCCGAAGACCCTCAACCAGAAGCGCTACGTCGACTCGATCGACCGGCACACGATCACGTTCGGCATCGGCCCGGCCGGCACCGGCAAGACCTACCTCGCGATGGCCAAGGCCGTGCAGGCGCTCCAGGCGAAGAAGGTCAACCGCATCATCCTGACCCGCCCGGCGGTCGAGGCGGGAGAGCGGCTCGGCTTCCTGCCCGGCACCCTCAGCGAGAAGATCGACCCCTACCTCCGACCGTTGTACGACGCACTCCACGACATGGTCGACCCCGACTCGATCCCGAAGCTGCTCGCCGCCGGCACGATCGAGGTGGCGCCGCTGGCGTTCATGCGCGGCCGCTCGCTCAACGACTCCTTCATCATCCTCGACGAGGCGCAGAACACCTCACCGGAGCAGATGAAGATGTTCCTGACCCGGCTCGGCTTCGGTTCGCGGATCGTGGTGACCGGCGACGTGACCCAGGTCGACCTCCCGGGCGGGGTGAAGTCCGGTCTCAAGGTCGTCGAGGGCATCCTGGGCGAGCTCGACGACGTCTCCTTCCAGCGGCTGACCGCCCACGACGTGGTGCGGCACAAGCTGGTGGGCCAGATCGTGGCGGCGTACGACGACTTCGACGCCCGGCAGCCGCGGGTCGGCACCCGATCCGACTGATGAGCATCGAGGTCCTCAACGAGTCGGGACACGAGCTCGACGTGCAGGGTCTGGCGGCCCTGAGCAGGTTCGTGATGGACAAGATGCGCGTCCACCCGCTCGCGGAGCTGTGCATCAAGGCCGTCGACGAGCCGACCATCGCCACCCTCAACGAGCAGTGGATGGAGAAGGAGGGCGCTACCGACGTGCTCGCCTTCCCGATGGACGAGCTGCGGCCCGGCTTGGTCAACGAGGAGCCCGAGGAGGGCGTGCTCGGTGACCTCGTGCTCTGTCCGGCCGTGGCCGAGCAGCAGGGCGCGACCGCGGGTCACGGCACCGAGGCGGAGATCGAGCTGCTGACGGTGCACGGCATCCTGCACCTGCTCGGCTACGACCACGCCGAGCCCGAGGAGCACCAGGAGATGTTCGGTCTCCAGGATCAGCTCCTCGCAGGCTGGCGCGCCGAGAAGTGACCACTCGGTGAGTGACCCGACCGGCGGTCCGACAGGCCTCGTCACCGCCGGCGCGCTCGTCGTGCTGGCCGGCGTCTTCTCCGCCGCCGACGCCGCGCTCACGACGTACTCCCGCGCCCGCGCGGAGGAGCTCGTCGGCGAGGGCCGGGCCGGTGCCAAGCGGCTCGCGGCCCTCCTCGACGACCGTGCGCGCTACCTCAACACCGCGATCCTGCTGCGCCTGCTGTGCGAGACCGGCGCGGCCGTGCTGCTCACCCTCGTCGTGCTCCGGTGGTACGACGGCTCCGTCTGGCCGACGATCCTCACGGCCGCCGGCGTCATGCTCGTCGTGTCGTTCGTCGTGATCGGGGTGGCGCCCCGCACGCTGGGCCGGCAACACCCCGACCGGGTCGCCCCGATCGCCGCGACGATCCTGACCCTGGCCACGCGGATCCTCGGCCCCATCCCCCAGCTGCTGATCCTCGTGGGCAACGCGATCACGCCCGGACGCGGGTTCCGCACCGGCCCGTTCTCGACGGAGACCGAGCTGCGCGAGCTCGTCGACTACGCCGAGGCCTCGGCGGTGATCGAGTCCGGCGAGCGCGCGATGATCCACTCGGTCTTCGAGTTCGGCGACACGATCGCCCGCGAGGTGATGGTGCCGCGCGGCGACGTGGTCTACATCGAGCGGCACAAGAACCTCCGGCAGACCCTGTCGCTGTTCCTCCGATCTGGCTTCTCGCGCGTGCCGGTGATCGACGACAACCTCGACGACATCGTCGGATTCGCCTACCTCAAGGACGTCGTACGCCGCGACTTCGAGGACCCCGACGTCGAGTTCACCCAGCGCGTCGACGAGGTGATGCGCCCCGCGCTCTACGTGCCCGAGTCCAAGCCGGTCGACGCGCTGCTCTCGGAGATGCAGGCGTCGCGGCAGCACATCGCGGTCGTCGTCGACGAGTACGGCGGCACCGCGGGCCTGGTCACGATCGAGGACCTCCTGGAGGAGATCGTCGGCGAGATCACCGACGAGTACGACGCCGAGCAGGTCGAGACCGAGTCACTCGCGGACGGCTCGGTGCGGGTCTCGTCGCGCTTCCCGATCGACGACCTCGACGAGCTCTTCGGCTTCGACGTCGAGGACGACGACGTCGACTCGGTCCTCGGGTTGATGGCCAAGCACCTCGGTCGGGTCCCGATCGCGGGCGCTCATGTCGAGGCCCACGGGCTCCGCTTCGTGGCGGAAGCCGCGACGGGACGCCGCAACCGGATCGAGAGCGTGCTGATCAGCCGGCTCGCAGAAGAGGCCGTCGAGGCGGAAGCCTGAGTCTCCTGATCGGGTCCGCCGCGCGTCAGCTCTTGCGGCCGATCAGGTGGAAGACGCGGCTCATCTGCCGGTAGGGGTCTCGTCGGCTCGCCTCGAGCTCGACCGCGGCGGTGGACCGGACCTGGTCCTCGTCGTCCGGGTCGAGCTCGACGCCCGCGAACTCCAGCCAGTCCACGAACAGCCACACGCCGTACCAGTCCGTCGGCTCGACACCGCCCTGCCGGAGCAGGTCGCCGAGCTCCTCGACCGTGTCGGCACGTCCGGGCACGCCGAGGACGCCGATCTCGTGGCGCGCGTCGAACGCCGCGAGTGCGTCGTCCCAGCGCCGCTCGAGAGCAGGGCGTACGGCGCCGGCGTGTGCGTTGCCGGTCATGATCGAGACGACGCCGCCGTCCGCCGCACACCGGCACAGCTGGTCGACCAGGGGCGCCGGCTCGTCGAGGTAGCCGATCACGCCGTGGCAGAGCACTCCGGCGAAGCGCTTGCCCTCGACGGCCTGCTCGGCCGCGAGGCCGTCCGCCTCCACGAACCGCACCCGCTGCTGTGTCTCGGGGGCAAGGCGGTCGAGTCGTTCTCGTGCCTTCGCCAGCATCGCCGGTGACGGGTCGAGCACGGTCACGTCGTACCCCGCCTCGGCCAGAGGGAACGACTGGTGGCCGGCGCCGCCTCCGACGTCGAGCAGCGGTCCGGGCGGTGGAGGGAGGTGCTCGAGGAGGTGCTGGTGCATCACGTAGGTCCGCACCCGCCCTTTCACCGTGGCGTATGCGCCGTCAGCGAACGGGTCGGCCAGGCTCGCCCAGAGATCCTCAGCCATCCGGCCACGATACGAGCGGCCTGAATCCCGTTGCCGGGCGGTCGTCCGTCTTCCTAGCGTGTCCCCATGACGTCCCGGCTGATCGCCCTCTGTTTCGACGCTCTCGATCCCGCCGGGCTCGCGGGGTTCTGGTCAGGCGTCCTGGGCTGGGAGGTGGCCGAGGACCCGCAGAATGGCATCGCCCTGCTCCCGGCGGACGACACCGGGTTCCGGATCCGGTTCGTGCGGACGGAGGAGGAGAAGGCGGGGCCGAACCACATGCACTTCGATCTGACCAGCACGTCGGTGGAGGACCAGCAGGCGACGGTGGACCGAGTCCTGGCGCTGGGTGGGAGTCACCTCGATGTCGGCCAGCTGCCGGAGGAGGAGCACGTGGTGCTCGCCGACCCCGAGGGCAACGAGCTCTGCGTGATCGAGCCGGGCAACAACTTCCTGGCCGACTGTGGGTTCATCGGTGCGATCTCGGGCGACGGCTCCCAGGCCTGCGGCTACTTCTGGGCGAAGGCACTGGACTGGCCGTTGGTCTGGGACCAGGACGAGGAGACCGCCATCCGGTCCCCCCACGGCGGCCCGAAGGTGACCTGGGGCGGGCCGCCCCAGGAGCCCAAGCACGGCACGAGATACCGGCCGCACTTCGATCTCGCCCCGGTCGACGGCGACCGGGAGGCCGAGGTGCAGCGTCTCGAGTCGCTCGGCGCGACCCGGGTCGACGCCGGGAACGGGGACGGCGGACGGGTCGTGATGGTCGACCCCGACGGCCACGAGTTCTGCGTGTACGACGCCTAGGCTGGAGCGGTGGCTGGGGACACGACGTACACCACCCGCCCTCTCGACGACGGCACGTGGAGTGACTTCGCCGCTCTGGTGGAGGCGAACAACGGGATCTGGGGCGGCTGCTGGTGCCTGGGCTTCCATCCTGAGCCGTTCGGCGAGGCCGAGGAGAACCGCGAGGCGAAGCGCCGGCACGTACGCAACGGCACCGTCCACCAGGTCCTCGTGTTCGACGGGGACGCGTGCGTGGGCTGGTGCCAGTACGGCGCCCCCGCGGAGCTGCCCGACATCAAGAACAAGGGGACCTACGAGAAGGGGCTCACCGATCTCCCGGACTGGCGGATCGGCTGCATCTTCACCGGCTCGAAGCATCGCGGGAAGGGGGTCGCCCGGGCGGCCGTCTCCGGCGTTCTAGAAGCCATCGAGGGGGCCGGTGGCGGACTCGTCGAGGCCTACCCGGAGCAGGTCGAGGGGCGGAAGCCTCAGCGCGGCGCCTACTTCCACACCGGTCCGGAGGACCTGTTCGCGGAGCTCGGCTTCGAGCGGGACCGGCAGATCGCCAAGTGGCGCTGGGTGATGCGGCGACGCGTCTGAGTGCGCGCGGGTGTCGGTGGTCCCTGGCACCGTGACGGCATGGTGGCATGGAGAGAGATCGAGACGGAGGCACCGGAGTTCGCGACGCGGGTGCGGACGCTGTTCCAGGCGCACAAGCACAAGACGATGGCGACGTTGCGCGCGGACGGTTCGCCGCGGATCAGTGGCATCGAGACGGGGATCGGCGACGAGGTGACCTTCGGGTCGATGGCCGACTCGCGCAAGCTCGCCGACCTGCGGCGCGACCCGCGTCTCGCCCTGCACAGCCCGTCGATCGACCCACCCGAGGAAGACCCGGGCTCGTGGGTGGGGGAGGCGAAGATCGCGGGCACGGCCGTGGCGACCGACGACGGCTTCAAGGTCGACGTCACGGAGGTCGCGCTGACCTATCTCGACGGCGGGCTCGTCATCGAGTCGTGGCATCCCGGGCGGGGACACGAGCGGCGCGTGCGCGACTGAGCGCCGCCGCAACGCAGGTCAGACCGTGGACGGCGCGTCGCTCTCGAGCCGCACCCGATGCGGGAAGCGGTGGAGCTCCTGCGGCCAGCCGACCGCGACCGCGATCCGGCCGGCCCAGTACCTCGCTGCCTCGTCGTCGGCCACGTCGACAACCGCGAAGCCGCCGAGGTGCTCCTTGGTCTCGACGAACGGCCCGTCGGTGAAGACCGGCTCGCCGCTGCTCGGGTCGACGCTGCACAACGCCGTCGAGGCGTCGAGGCCGCCGTCGCTGAAGACGAAGACACCGGCTTGGCGCATCTCCTCGCACACGGCCCGGCCGGCCTTGCCTCGCTCACGCAGCTCGTCCATCGCGAGGTCGGGCGTCCACTCGTCGTTGAACGCGATCAGGTACGCCGCCATCTCGGCTCCTCTGCTCCGGGCAGCCCGGACGGCTGCCACTCACCTTCTCCACGAACGCGCTGCGAGTGATCCGACACCCAGGGTGGCGGCATTTCAAGACACTCCGCGGCCGAGACCGGATCGAGACCCACCCGGGTCGATGAGGGGGCATCATCATGCGGGTGCGAGTGGGTCTGATCGTCACCGTGATCGCGGGGCTTCTCCTCGCGGCTTGCGGCAAGCGGCTCCGGCGAGGTCGTCGCCGTGGGTGACACCAGCGTGTTGGTCGGCTGAGCCGGACCGACGATGCGATGGACGCCGCTGCTGAGTGGCTCGGTCGAGGTCCTCGGCGGCTGCCTCGGGATCAGCAAGTACGTCGTCGTGTGGCCGAACGGGACGGACGTGGGAGAGGAGGATCCCGTGCGCGTCGACGTACCTGGCTACGGAACGCTCCACGTGGGAGACGACGCCGGATCGGTGGCGGGCTCGTGTACGAGCCGCCCGGGAAGTCCGAGCCTGCGGACCACGAGGTTGCGGGGATCACCGTTCCCGGCGAGTGCGCGAAGCACGGCATCTGGTTGGCGGCCCCCCGCTGATGCGTTCGGCAGTCTCCGGTGCGGTGCCCCCGTGGCGTAGCTGGAGCGTTTCTCCACAGTTCAGACGAATGTGTTGCGCTCGAACATACGTTCGATTAGATTGGGGGCCATGTCACCGCTCGGGGTCGATGTCGCCGGCCAACCGTTGGCCGAGCTGTCGCCGGCGGTGTTGCTCGGGCTCGCGGAGCGTGGCGTCGTCACCCGACGTGCCGCCGAGGTCGACGATCTGCGGGTGGTGGCCGCGTGGGCCGACGTGCACTCGACAGACCCACGCCACGACCCGGGCACCGGACGACGGATCTGGGCGGAGGACCGCCTGCTCCACCCGGGCGGGGAGGGTACGCCGGGTGTGCAGGAGTTCTCGATCCCCGAGCTCGCGATGGCGCGGGAGGTCGGAGTCCCTGCCTGCGAGCGCGACCTGGCCGACGTCCTCGACCTGATCCATCGACTCCCCAAGGTCTGGGCGGCCACCCAGGAGCTCGTCTGCCCGGTCTGGCTGTCGCGCAAGGTGGCACGCCTGTCGCGCAAGCTTCCGGTCGACCGCGTCTGGGTCGTCGACGTCGCCGTGGCGGAGGCACTCACCGGCGAGGCGCCTGGCCGGGTGCTCGAGATCTGCGAGGCCAAGGTGATCGAGGCCGACCCGGCGGCCCACGCGGTGCGCGTCGAGAGCCAACGCCGCAGGCGCTATGTCACGCTCTCGCGCGCCGACGAGTTCGGCCTCCGTCATGTCATCGCCCGAGTCAGCGTCGGTGACGCGGTGTGGATCGACGCCATGGTCGAGCGGGTCGCGGACCTCATCGCCGCACGGCATCCCGAGGCCGGACGCGACGAGCTGCGGTCGATCGCGATGGGATGGCTCCCTCGCCCGGCCGAGTTGCTCCAGCTCCTGCTCACGGCCCAGGGCGACAGCAAGGAGACCACGCGAGCGACGGCGTTCCCAGCCGATCTCCTCGACTCCCTGGCCCGGGCGAAGCCCGACCGACTGCGTCCGCGTGTGGTCCTCTACGTCCACCTCTCCGACCTGGCGCTCGCGGGCCTCTCCGCGCCAGTCGCGCGGATCGACGGGGTCGGCGCGATCCTGGCCGACCACGACCTCTTCGCCGGCTGCACCGTGACCGTCAAGCCGGTGATCGACCTCAACGACCGCGTCGACCTCAACTGCTACGAGCACCCGGCGTGGCTCCAGGAGCAGCGCAAGCTGACGACACCGGGCGACTACTTCCCCTACGCCCGCGGCGTCTCCGGGATGGCTGGCGCGGTGGACCTCGACCACCCCACGCCGTACGACCCGCTCGGCCCACCCGGACAGACCGGCATGCACAACTCCGGTCCGCTGGGACGCCGACATCATCGGTGGAAGACCCACGCCGGATACGTCTCACGCCAGTCCGGCACCAGTCGCTGGGTCTGGCGCACGCCGCACCGTCGCTACTACCTGGTCGACCACCGCGGCACCCACCGAGTCGACCAGATGCAAGGCGAGATGATGTTCGAGGCTCCGCCAGGTCTGGAGCTGTACTTCCCCGACTAGCCTCGGCGCATGCCCGACCTCTCCGCGGAGGACCAGAAGCTGGTGACGCTCGCCCGCGCGGCCATGGCCCGCACGCGTGCCCCCGAGGGAGCGGCGGTGCGCGATCTCGACGGACGCACGTACGCCGCGGCCTCCGTGAGCCTCGAGCACCTCACGCTGACCGCGCTCGAGGTGTGCGTGGCGATGGCGGTCGCGTCCGGCGCGCACGGGCTCGAGGCCGCGGTGCGCCTCGGCGGCGAAGGGGAGCCCGACCTGCGAGCGGTCCACGACCTCGCGGGCGACGAGGTGGTCATTTATCGAGGCGACGCGGCAGGACAGATCACCTAGGGTTTTCCGGTGATCTC
Organism: uncultured Actinomycetota bacterium; assembly: GCA_963759515.1. GTDB lineage: Bacteria > Actinomycetota > Actinomycetes > Propionibacteriales > Nocardioidaceae > Nocardioides. The sequence goes on from CAVWZR010000018.1 coordinate 263,922, forward strand.
GGGGACCACGACCGCAGCAGCGGCAGGAACGTTCGAGCTCGGCAACCGGGTGGTGAACCGGCTCGGCTTCGGTGCGATGCGACTGACCGGCACGGGAGGCATGGGGCTCGGCGCCGACCGCGACCCCGAGCAGTCCGCAGCGGTCGTACGCCGGGCGGTGGAGCTCGGCGTGAACCACATCGACACCGCCGGCTTCTACTTCTCGGCCTCCGGCCGGGCGAACGAGATCATCCGCGACGCACTGGCGCCGTACGCCGACGACGTCACGATCGTCCCCAAGGTCGGCCCGGGGCGTGACCTGCTGACCGGTGAGTGGGGCGACTGGGCGAGGCCCGATCAGCTCCGCGCGCACGTGGAGCACAACCTCGAGACCCTCGGGCTGGAGCGGCTGCACGTCGTGAACTACCGCAGCAACGGCCGCGACGACGTCCCCGCAGCCGTCGCCGCACTCGACCGCCTCCGCGACGAGGGACTGCTCGACCACATCGGTCTCTCCAACGTCGGGGTGGAGACACTCCGAGAGGCCCGAGAGGTGAGCGCGATCGCCTGCGTTCAGAACCGGCACTCGCCGGGCTACGAGCGCTCCGACACCGCGGGCGTGCTGGCGGCCTGCCGCGAAGCCGGGACCGCCTTCGTCCCGTTCTTCACGATCGCCGGCCAGTCCCGCGAGGAGGCGGCCGTGGAGCGGTACGACGCCATCCACGCCATCGCCCAGGCTCACGACGCCACGCCGGCGCAGGTCCGGATCGCCTGGAACCTCGCTCTGGGCCCGCACGTGCTGGCCATCCCCGGGACCGGTGACCGCGGCCATCTCGAGGAGAACGTCGCCGCCGCGGCGCTGCGCCTGACCGACGCCGACCTGGCCGTCCTCACCGACCTGACCGCAGAGTAAGTTTCCGTCCGTGCTCACCGGACAGACCGCCCACGAGGCCGCAGTCGCGCGCCTCAAGGCGTCGTACGACGGGATCCCCGCCGGCCAGCCCGTGCGCCTGGCCAAGAAGACCTCCAACCTCTTCCGCCCGCGCGCGGCGACCGACGCTCCCGGCCTCGACGTCTCCGGCCTGAGGGGCGTCATCTCGATCGACGACGAGGCGCAGACGGCCGACGTCCAGGGCATGTGCACCTACGAGGACCTGGTCGACGCGACCCTGCCCCGCGGGTTCATCCCCTACGTCGTGCCGCAGCTGCGCACGATCACGCTCGGCGGCGCCGTGAGTGGCCTGGGCATCGAGTCGACCAGCTTCCGCAGCGGACTGCCGCACGAGTCGGTCGTGGAGATGGACATCTTCACCGGGGCCGGCGAGGTCGTCACGACCGCGCCCGGCCAAGAGAACGAGCACAGCGGGCTCTTCGACACCTTCCCGAACTCCTACGGCTCCCTCGGCTACGCCACCAGGCTCCGGATCAAGCTCGAGAAGGTGCCGTCGTACGTCGAGCTGCGCCACGTCCGCTTCGACGACGCCGGCCTGCTGTCCAAGACGATCTCCCAGATCATGGAGACCAAGGAGTACGACGGAGTCCGCGTCGACGGCCTCGACGGGACGGCGTTCCAGCCGGGGGAGTACTACCTCACGCTCGCGACCTGGAGCGACCGCGCCGCCACGGCTCCGAGCGACTACACCGGCACGCAGATCTACTACCGCTCCATCCAGGAGCGCGACCGTGACCTGCTGACGATGTTCGACTACCTCTGGCGCTGGGACACCGACTGGTTCTGGTGCTCCCGCGCGTTCGGCACCCAGCACCCGCTCGTGCGCCGTCTCTGGCCGCGCAAGTACAAGCGCAGCGACGTCTACTACCGGATGGTCCAGCTCGACCACCGCTTCCACGTCGGTGCCTGGCTCGACCGGCGGAAGGGCAACCCCGAGGGTGAGCGGGTCGTGCAGGACGTCGAGATCCCGGTCGAGCGGCTCGGCGAGTTCCTCGACTGGTTCGACGCCGAGGTCGGGATGCGCCCGGTCTGGCTGTGCCCCCTCGCCGCGTCCAAGAAGTGGCCGACCTACCCCCTCCAGCCCGACGAGGTCTACGTCAACGTCGGCTTCTGGGGCAACGTCGGCGTCGGTCCCGAGGCGCCGAACGCGCCGCGCAACCGCGCGATCGAGACCAAGGTGCACGAGCTCGACGGTCACAAGTCGCTCTACTCCGAGGCGTTCTACGACCGCGAGACGTTCGACCAGCTCTACGACGGCGCCAACCTGGCGCTCGTCAAGGATCGGTACGACCCGGAGCACCGACTGACCAGCCTGTACGACAAGGCCGTGAGGAGACGATGAGATGGCCACGATGAAGATCGCCGACGCGTTCACCCAGCTGCTCACCGGGCCGCTGCCCCTGCGCGTCACGGCGTACGACGGCAGCACGGCCGGTCCCGAGGACGCCCCGTTCGGTTTCGAGGTGAGGACGGAGCGCGGGCTGTCCTACCTGATGACCGCCCCGGGCGACCTCGGCCTCGGTCGCGCGTACGTCACCGGCGACCTCGGCGTGACCGGCGTACACCCGGGCGACCCGTACGAGGGGCTCAAGGCGCTGCAGAAAGGGCTGAAGTTCCGGATGCCGACCGCGAGCGAGGCGGTCAAGCTGGCCAGGGGTCTTGGTCTGTCCCATCTCAAGCCGCCGGCCCCGCCGCCGCAGGAGCACCTGCCGCGCTGGCGCCGCGTCGCCGAGGGCCTCCGCCATTCACCCCAGCGCGACTCCGAGGCGATCCATCACCACTACGACGTCTCGAACACCTTCTACGAGTACGTCCTCGGCCCGTCGATGACGTACACCTGCGCGGTCTTCCCCGACGACGACGCCACGCTGGAGCAGGCGCAGTACTACAAGTACGACCTGATCGCGAAGAAGCTCGACCTCAAGCCGGGGATGCGGCTGCTCGACGTGGGCTGCGGCTGGGGCGGGATGGTCCGCCACGCGGCCGAGCACTACGGCGTGAAGACGATCGGCGTGACGCTCTCACGGGAGCAGGCCACGTGGGCGCAGGAGAAGATCAAGAAGCAGGGCCTCGACGACCTGGCCGAGGTACGCCACAGCGACTACCGCGAGGTCAGCGAGTCAGGCTTCGACGCGGTCTCCTCGATCGGCCTCACCGAGCACATCGGCGTCAAGAACTACAAGGCGTACTTCACGTTCCTGCGCGACCGGCTGCGTCCGCAGGGCCGGCTGCTCAACCACTGCATCACCCGCCCGCACAACCACCGTCAGGAGACCGGCGCGTTCATCGACCGCTACGTCTTCCCCGACGGCGAGCTGACCGGGTCGGGCCGGATCATCACGGCGGCCCAGAACGTCGGCCTCGAGGTGATGCACGAGGAGAACTTCCGGCTCCACTACGCCCGCACGCTCGCGGGCTGGTGCCGCAACCTCGAGCAGAACTGGGATGCGTGCGTCGACGAGGTCGGCGAGGGAACGGCCCGGGTGTGGGGGCTCTACATGGCCGGCTCGCGCCTGGGGTTCGAGCGCAACGAGGTCCAGCTGCACCACGTGCTCGCGGTCAAGACCGACGAGCAGGGGGACGCCGACGTCCCGTGGCGGCCGACGTTCCCCATGGAGGCGAGCTACCCGACTGCCGACTGACGCCGGCGGGCGTGGAGACAGCGCCAGACCCCGATCACCACGAGGGCGTAGGCGATGCCGGCGAGCTCGTCGACGACGTAGTGCTCGCCGCCGTACACGAGGGTGATCCCCATCGCGATGGGGTAGAGCGCGAGCAGGCACCGTTGCCACCAGCGTTTGCCGATCCAGAAGAACCCGGCGGCCAGCGTCGCGTAGGCCATGTGCAAGGACGGCATCGCGGCGACCGGGTTCGCGAGGTACTGGCTCTGGTCGAGGGCACTGCCGACCATGTGGAGGCCGATCAGGTCGAACCCGTCGGAGGTGTAGCGACCGACGGGCGGACCCGGGAAGACGAGGTGGAAGCTGGCCAGCCAGGGCGGGGCCACCGGGTAGAGGTAGTACGTCGCCACGCCCGCGACCGCGAGCGCCACGACCATGCGCATCCATACCCGGAAGCGCTCGCGGTTCACCAGCCAGAGCACGACGGCGACGGTCGGCATCACCAGGAAGTGGCTGCAGTAGGTGAAGCTGATCGGCACGGAGTACCACGGCGTCCCATGACCCGGGTGGAGGTGCTCCTGCAGCCAGGTGGTCGGCATGCCGTCCATGCCGAGGTGTCGGCCGATCCAGAGGTCTGCGCGGATCGGTGCCTCGACGTGGAGGGGCAACCCCAGACCGTTGCGCACCCCGGCGATCGGGAACTGGCCCGCCTTCACCTGCTCGGCGGTGTACGGCGTGGCGAAGCCGCGGCTGTAGTCGTAGAGCAGGAGGACCGCCTCGAACGGCAGCCAGTCGCGCATCATCTGCCACCACGCCGCCCAGCCGCGCCCGAGGACGGCGATCGACAGCAGCACGAGGATCGCGAGCGCGAGACCGAGCCGGTCGGTGGGGATGCCCTGGAGGGACAGGAAGACGACGCAACCCACGACGTAGAGCCCCAAGGCCGACCAGCGCGCCACCCGCCAGTTGAGGTCGAGGGCGGGCACCCGCCGATGCTAGTCGGCACCGTGGGCGCGACTAACCTGACGGCGATGACCAGCAGGGCACAGCGGTACGACGCCGTCGTGACACGGCGCGACCAGGTGTCTCCTCACCTCGTGCGGCTCGCTCTGTCGGTCCCCGGCTTCCACTCGACGGGTGTCCCCGACGAGTGGGTGGGACTGGTTGCGCCGGGGCAGTTCCAGGTCCGCTACTACACCGTGCGCTCGCTCGAGGGCGACGTCTCGCAGACCGAGCTCGAGATCGACGTCGTGATCCACGACGTGGGCCTCGTCACCGAGTGGGCCAGCGGCGACTGCGTCGGCGACACGGTGACGATGACAGCTCCGCAGGGCTCCTACACGCTGCCCGACGGGGCCGGGTGGCAGCTCCTGGTCGGTGACCTCACCGCGATGCCGGCGATGTACCGCATCGCCTCCACGACGTCTCTCCCGACGCGCATCTGGGCGGAGGTCCCGGACGACCTGGCCGGCTACCTGCCCGAGGGTCCCGACGTCACGTGGCTCGTGCCTCCCGCCGAAGCTCAGTCGGGGCTGGCCGAGGTGGTCGAGCGGATCGACTGGCCCGGGGGCGAGGGTTACTTCTGGATGGCCGGGGAGTCCGCGCAGATGAGGGCGATCCGCAAGCACCTGATGCGCGAGCGCCGGCTCCCGAACTCGGCGTACGACGTCATGGGCTACTGGCGGGCCGTCACATCTCGCCAGCCGCGGGCGGTGGACCCAGGCCCGATCTGGCGCGAGGGCAAGGCCGCCGGACGATCCGACGAGGAGATCTGGGCGGCGTACGACGAGGCGCGCGGTGTCTGAGTTCTTCGCGTTCCCCGAGGGCTACCGCAGCGGCTTCGCGTCGTTCGTGGGCCGACCCAACGCGGGCAAGTCCACGCTCACCAACGCCTTGGTCGGCCAGAAGATCGTGATCACCTCCGACAAGCCGCAGACCACCCGCACGGTGGTGCGAGGCATCGTGCATCGCGAGGACGCGCAGCTGATCCTCGTGGACACCCCTGGGCTGCACCGCCCGCGCACCTTGCTGGGCGAGCGGCTGAACGACCTGGTCCGCGCGACGTGGTCCGAGGTCGACGTCGTCGCCGTGTGCTTCCCCGCGAACGAGAAGATCGGGCCCGGCGACCGGTTCATCGTCACCGAGCTGGCCAAGGTACGCCGTACGCCGAAGGTCGCGGTCGCGACCAAGACCGACCTCGCCTCGCCGCAGCGGATCGCCGAGCACCTCCAGGACATCGTGGCGCTGGGTGCCGAGACCGCCACCGAGTGGCAGGAGGTGGTGCCGGTCTCGGCGGTCTCCGGCGACCAGGTGCAGCTGCTCGCCGATCTGCTGGTCGGGCTGATGCCGGAGGGCCCGCCGCTCTACCCCGACGGCGACCTCACCGACGCCCCCGAGGAGATCCTGGTCGCGGAGCTGATCCGCGAGGCCGCGCTGGAAGGCGTCCGCGACGAGCTGCCCCACTCGATCGCGGTCGTGGTCGAGGAGATGGGCTTGCGGGAGGGCCGGCCGGACGACAAGCCGCTGCTCGACGTCAGCGCCAACCTGTACGTCGAGCGGTCGTCGCAGAAGGGGATCGTGATCGGACATCAGGGCTCGCGGCTCCGTCAGGTCGGTACCAACGCCCGGAAGCAGATCGAGTCACTGCTCGGCACGCCGGTCTACCTCGACCTCCACGTGAAGGTCGCCAAGGACTGGCAGCGCGACCCCCGACAGCTGCGCAAGCTCGGGTTCTGACGCCGAGTCGTCATATGACGACTCGGTGAGAAATCGATGTCACTGTGCGCCGACTCGGCGGTCAGCCGGGGGCCCAGCAGACGCCGTAGGTCCGCCCGTCGCGCCACTGCTGCAGCGTCGGCCACTGGTAGGACCAGCGGAAGTTGAGGGGGTCGCTCGAGGCGTTCGCGCCGGCGTCCTTGCAGGGTTGTTGGCCGGCGGAGCGCACCTGGTCGACGCCCGGGTAGGGACCCGGCGTGAACGCGACGGTGCGGAGCGCGACCCAGCTGTGGGTCGCCGCACAGATGCGCTGCTCGAACCCGGCGCTGCCCGGCTCGGCGGTGCCACAGAGCCCGTAGTGGTCGCGTCCGTCGGAGCGGTCGAGGACCCCCTCGACCGGGCCCTGGATCAGCGCGAGGTCCTGGTCGTCGCGCAGCGCGATCGCCACGCACTCGAACCAGTGGGCGCCCTTGTCGGCCTGGTCGACGGTCGGGGTGAACCACACGGTGCGGAGCATGCTCAGTCGGCGGTCGTCCGGCGTACCTCCGACGAACGCCGCGAAGCGGCGCTGGCACGCGGTCGACTCGAGCCGGTGGACCTGGTCACCGTCGACCGACAGGGACTTGTCGTACCGGCCGACGAAGTAGGTCACCGCGGTGTGCGGGCCGGTGCAAGGGTCGGGCTTCCGGGTGCGGGTGGGAGCGAGCGCGTCGTCGTACCCGAGTCGGTAGCACGAGCGTGCGTGCGGAGGCTTCGGCGGCGTCGGGCGGGATCGTCTCGGTGGGGGTCGGCGTGGGGGAGTGCAGCACGGGAGTCCGCCCGGAGTCCGCCGTCGAGTCCCCCGAGCCAGAGCAGGCCGTGAAGATGCAGGCGAGCGCGGCGACGAGCGCGAGGAGAGGGCGGCTCATGACTCGGTCCTCGCCCAGCACACGGACCGGCGGTTGCCGGCGTCCCACTCGGGCTGGTGGAACCACGAGTAGCCGAAGTCGTAGTCGACCGGGTAGTCCAGCCAGGCCCCGACCGACTTCGAGCAGAAGTCGCGGGTGCGCGACTGGACGGTGCGGTCGCCGGGGTAGGCGTCGCCCGGCGCACCGAGCACGATCGTGGTCACCGCCCGCCAGTCGTGCTTGTCCGTGCACGGGACCTTGACCGAGCCGCTGACCGTCGCACCCTGGGCGCAGACCATCCAGGTGTCCTTCGGTCGTCCGAGCAGCAGTCCCTTGGCGGTCTGCGGCAGGTCGACGTAGGTACGGATCTGGTCGCCACCGCCCAGGACGTCGCAGCGGTACCACCGGGCGCCCGACTCCCAGGCCGACGTGCTCGGGCGGAACCACGCCCAGCTCAGGATGGTCCGCATCGCCAGGCTCTCGTCGGCGCCGGTGAAGTCGATGAACTTCCCGGTGCACATCCGATAGACGTACGCCGCCACCTTGTCGTCGTCGTACGCCGCGCCGTCGTAGGTCGCGGGCAGTGATGCCACCTCGAACGTCTGCGCGGTGTGCGGCTCGTCGCAGGAGACGGTGCCGGTGTCGTTGCTCGGCTGCGCCACGTCGTCGGGCGACAGCATCCGGCAGGCACCGACATCGGGAGCCGAGTCGCCGGACGCGGCGTCACCGTCGGCCGTCCCGAAGCAGGCGCTGAGCAGCGGCGCGAGCAGGAGGAGGGGGACGACGACGCGCAGGGCGTGCGGCACTGCGGAGAACCCCCCACCGGTTCGGGACAAGACCCCGAGAGCGTACCCAAGGGCCTGCGGCTGACGGCCGCGATGCCTGCGATCATCGGGAGCGTGACGAGGACTCTGTACCGGGCCGGCTGGATCGTCGCGTTCCAGGACGGGGAGCACCGGATCCTGCGCGACGGTTGCCTGGTCGTCGAGGACGACCGGGTCGTGCACGTGGGGCCGACGTACCCCGAGCCGGTCGACCGGTACGTCGACGTACCCGACCGGATCGTGACGCCGGGCTTCATCAACACCCATGCGCACCTGGACGAGTCGCCGATCGACAAGTCGGTCCAGGAGGACGTCGGCAACCGGCAGTTCTGGCTGACCGGGCTGATCGAGATCCTCCCGACCGAGATGGCGGGGCTCGACGAGGAAGGGGCGCGTGCCTGCCTCGACTACTCGTTGATCGAGCTCGCCCGCACCGGCACCACGACGGTGCTCCAGATGGGAGCGATCGAGGAGTACGCCGCCGACGCCCTCGAGGCGAGCGGGCTCCGGGGATACGTCGCGCCGATGTACCGCTCGGGTCGGTGGCTCACACCCGACGGCAGGCGGGTCGACTACGCGTGGGACGAGGACGACGGGCGCTCGGGCTTCGACGCGGCCACCTCCTTCGTCCAGCGGCTCCGCGGCCGGGCCGACGGTCGGGTGCAGGGCTTCTTGGCACCGGCTCAGGTCGACACCTGTAGCGAGGCGCTGCTCCGCGACTCACGAGCGGCCGCGGACGATCTCGACGTCCCGATCTCGCTGCACGCGTCGCAGGGCGTGTGGGAGTTCCAGGAGATGACGCGCCGGCACGGGCGCACCCCGGTCGAGTGGCTCTCGGACATCGGGTTCCTCGGCCCGCGCACCGTGCTCGGTCATGCGGTCTTCACCGCCGGCAACTCGTGGGTCAACTTCGCAGGCGACGACCTCGGCCTGCTCGCGGAGTCCGGGACCTCGGTGTCCTACAACGCCTGGTGCTTCATCCGGCGCGGACTCGTCATGGAGTCGTTCCCGGGGTACGTCGACGCCGGGATCAACATGTGTCTCGGCACCGACACCGCGCCGCAGTCGATGATCGAGTCGCTGCGCTGGACCGCGATCGCGGGCAAGGTGGCTGCCCGGCGTACCGACGTGTCGACGGCCCGTCAGGTGTTCGACGCCGCGACCGTGAACGCCGCGCGGTTGCTCGGGCGTGACGACCTCGGCCGCATCGCCCCCGGCGCCAAGGCCGACCTGCTGTTCTGGCGGGCCGACGGCTTCACGATGACGCCGCTGCGCGACCCGATCCGCAACCTCGTCTACTACGCCCAGCCGACCGACCTGGCCGACGTGCTCGTCGACGGACGCCTGGTGGTCGAGGACGGCCACGTCCTCGGCGCGGACGTCGCGGCGGCGACGCATCGCGTGCAGAAGGCGGGGGAGCGCATCTGGTCGCGCTGGGCGGCCGGCGACTGGGCCGGCCGGAGCCTCGACGAGGTGGCGCCGCAGACCTACGCCGACTTCACCGGCTGAGCTCGCACGCCGGTCGGGTGATCTACCATCGCCCGGTGCTCGAGGTGCGGACAGCGACAGTGCGGGACCGGGCAGCCGTCGCGCAGGTCCTGGCGACAGCCTTCGACGACGACCCCTTGGCACGCTGGCTGGTGCCGCACCCGCGCTCCCTGCGACGGCTCTTCGCCGCGCAGGCGCGCTGGATCCACGGCGTGCCCGGCTGCACGGACCTCGCATGGGCGGACGGCGAGCCGGTGGGCGCAGCCATCTGGGACCCGCCGGGACACCGGGTCCCCGGGTGGCGCCAGCTCGCGTCGGTCCCTTTCTACGTGGCCGCGATGGGTCGCGGTCTGGGACGCGGGGTGTCGCTGGAGAACGCGATGCACCGGGCCCGGCCGAGCGGGACCTTCTGGTACCTCGCCGGGATCGGTGCGGTCCATCGCGGCGAGGGGATCGGCTCGGCGTTGCTCCGGCATCGGCTCGAGCAGGTCAGCGCGCCGGCCTACCTGGAGAGCAGCAAGAAGGAGAACATCCCGCTCTACGAGCGCTTCGGCTTCGAGCTCCGCGACACCCTCGAGATCCCCGACGGCCCGGAGCTCTGGCCGATGCTGCGCTCGGGCTGACCGGCGCCGTAGGAGGGTCCGCCGTCGACCGGTAGCGGACTCCGCCGGTTCACCAGCCAGACGCCGAGGACGACCAGCGCCGCACCGACGATGAGAGAGGCGTGAAGGGCCTCGTCGAGGACGAGCGTGCCGATCACGAGCGACACCAGCGGCACGAAGAAGATCACAGCCGCGGCCCGGGTCGCCTCGCCGGCACTGATCAGCGCGAACCACAGCGCCCAGGACAGCGACGTGCCGATGAACGTGCTGTAGGCCAGCGCCCCGACGAACTCCGGTGTCCACGTGATCGTGACGCCTTCGAAGGGCACCGCGAGTGCGCACAGCACGATGCCGCCCACCGTGAACGGGAGCGCCACTGCCCACCACAGGTCCACCGGCGCCCGCTTCACCGTGATCGTGCCGAGCGACCAGGCCAGGGCCGTCCCGAGCGCGTAGCACACGCCCGCGCCCGACACGTGGCCGTCGAGCGCGCCGAGCCCGACGGCGGCAATGCCGGCGAACCCGAGCAGGAGGCCGACGTAGGCCGTTCGGCCGACGCGCTCGCCCAGCAGCGGCCCCGCGAGCACGCCCGTGAGCACGGGCTGCAGATAGATCAGGACGGCAGCCAGGCCCGACGGGAGCTCCTGGATGGCCAGGACCTGAAGTCCGAACATCCCGATCACGTTGAGCAGAGTGAGGAGGGCGTACCAGCGCAGGTGATCCCGCACCCGGGCCACGCGACGGAGCCGGAGCGCCACGGCCATCACGACCACACCGCCGATCACCGAGCGGATCCCGCCGAAGAGCACGGGCGGGCAGTGCTCGAGCCCGACCTTGACCGCCGCGAAGGTCGAGCCCCACGCGAGGATGAGCACGACCGTCATCGCGATGCGTCGCCGGTCGTGCACGACAGCAGCCTGCCAGCCGTCAGCGATGCCGGGTGAACCGGATCGTCTCCGCGACCAGTCGGCAGCCCAGGGCGTCGTTGATGGCGATCATCGCGGCGTTGCCGGAAGCGTTCCAGGTGTCGGCGCACTCGACGTCCGGGCGTTCGTCGCGAAGCCACGCGAGCATGGCGAGCTTCATCCGGAGACCGAGCCGGTGGCCGCGGTGGGCCGGCAGCACCGACGTGTCCTCCTGCGCCGCGATCTCGGGACGCAGCTCGTGGACGCAGACCATGGTGATCCCGGCCGGCTCGCCCGTGGCGCGATGCCGGGCGACGACCGTGTACGGCGTCCAACGGCGACCGGTCAGGCTCTCCTCGTAGCCGCGGATGCGCTCGTGGGAGTAGGCCTCGAACTCTCCCTCGCCGGGCGAGTCGTTGATGGCTTCGCGCAGGAGCACCAGGTCGTCCAGCAGCTCGGCTGGTGCGGCACCGGCGAAGCGCTCGAGGTCGTACGCCGCACCCGCCTCGTCCGCGGCCGACACCAACGCTTCCGGCTGGGCGTCGCGCACCGACACCCGGCGTACCTCGTGGCTGAGACCGCGGGTGTAGCCGAGCCGGGGCAGCGCCTCGGTGCCCGACGTGCCCACCCAGGTCGGCGCCCGGAGGCGTGGCCGGTCGGTCGCCGCCTCGGCTGCGGACATCAGCGCTCGGCCGACGCCACGCCGCTGGTGGTCGGGGTGCACGGCACCGAGGATCTTGGCGCCGTCGAGGTTCTCGAACAGGTTGAGCGTGAGAGCGGCGTACCCGACCAGGCCCTCGACGTCGTGCGCCAACCAGATGCCGACGTCGGGTCCCTCGCCGTCGCGATCACGGCATTCCAGCAGAAACGTCTCGGCGGTGTGGCGCCGCAGTGACACGGCCTCGTGGGCGGCGTTGTCGATCGCGGCCAGCGCGCCCGCGGTCGCGAGATCGAGGTCGCCGACGTCGACCCGGGTGATCGCGAGACTCACACGGCCACCAGGTGGAGGTACGCGAGCCCGAGGATGCCGCGATAACCCCCGAAGTAGGCCGCGTGCTGGCGCGCTGCGAGCTCGCGCACCTCGGCGCTGTCGGGGTCGTCGTGGGCGTGGTCGGCGAGCCAGCGTGCGTACCCGGCGGAGAACCCGGACTCGAACTCGTCCCACTCGTCGAGCCCGGCCTCGTGGGCTGCCATCACGGCGAAGCCCTGCGCCTTCGCGAGCTCGACCAGCTCACCCAAGGTGACGTACTCGTCGTCGCGGCCCGCCAGCGGTGCCGTTGCCGCCGGGGTCGGCGGCGCCGACCAGATCCCCTCGCCGTACACGAGACGCCCGCCGCGCGGCAGGAGCGCTCGCAGCGCGGTGAGCGCACCGGCATAGGCGAGCGGCTGCGCCTCCTGGACGTCCGGACCCCAGATCTGCGAGGAGCCGATGCAGGTGATCGCGCCGAACGAGCCGGACACCTCGCGGGCGTCGGCCGACTCGAAGGTCGCACGGTCGGCGAGCCCACGGTCGACAGCGCGCCGGTGTGCGGCCGCGATCGCCTCCTCGTCGAGGTCGACGCCGAGCCCGCGGGTCGCGGGGGAGGCCTCGAGGACCCGCATCAGGAGCTCGGCCCAGCCACACCCGACGTCGAGCACCGTCGAGGGCTCGTCCTCGGTGAGGAAGGCCACGAGCCGGTCGGCCCTGGCCTCCGAGAGCGGGGTCAGGAAGGTCAGATCGCGGTGCAGCGGTGTGAACGTCGGCATCGCCCCAGTCTCGCGGTCAGCCGACGAACATGCCGAGGGCTCGCTCGACGCCGACGACCTCGACCTCCGGGTGGCTCGTCTCGGCCCAGCGCTCCGCGGTGAGTCGCAGTCGGTCGGAGACCAGTGCCTCGTCGCCCCTGGCGTCGCGGGAGATCCCGTCTCGTCGATAGCCGAGCCTGCGGGACACGCCCTGCGACGCGTCGTTGTCCTGGAAGACCTCGGAGGTCGCATCCGTCGCGCCCAGGTGGTCGAACGCCAGGGTCAGGACGCCGGCGCGGGCCTCGGTCCCCAACCCCTGGCGGTGGTACGGCAGCCCGAGCCACGACCGGGTGACGACCTCGCGGACGACCCGGAAGTCCCGCGCTGCCAGCGTGACCATGCCGATGGGACCCAGGGGTACGTCGTCGGACAGGAAGACGCCGAGCCCGAGCGTCCAGTTCTCCGGGGTCCACTCGGCGAGGTCCTCCCAGTGACCCTGCATCACCTTCCGGGCCCGTTCCTCGGGCGAGCACTCCGTCCAGGGTGTCAGGAACGGGCGTTCGTCAGGCTGGTGCAGTCCCTGGGCCGCGACCTCGGCCAACGCCGGGAGCTCGTCCTCGGCCGGTAGTCGGAGGGTGAGTCGCGGCGTACGGATCCGGAGGGCGAAGGTCGGCCAGGCGTCGGTAAGCACGTCCGGCAGTCTCGGAGACACTCGTCCCGAGAACAACTCGATATTCGGCTTGCCGTGCCCGATCGGGGCTGCCCTAGGTTCGTCCACATGGAGATCACCACCTGCGTCACCGACGACGACTACGAGGCGTGGCGCCAGGTGCGGATCGAGGTCGTGCCGGGGGAACGCACGGCGACGGTCGCCGAGCTGAGGGCCGAGGACTCCGCCGAGCGGGCCATGGTCCTGGCCGCCGTCGACGGCGTCGTCGTGGGATCGGGCCTGGCGGGCGTGTCGGACAGCGGCGGTGGGTTCGTGGCTCCTCGGGTGCGACCGGCGCATCGACGCCGTGGCGTGGGCTCCCGGCTGCTCGACCACCTCACGGCGCACCTCACGAGCGCGCGGCTACGCCCAGGTGCGGGCGATGGTCGACGACCCGGGCTCAATGACGTTCGCCGAGCGGGCCGGGTTCGCCGAGATCGACCGGCAGGTCGAGCAGGTGCTGGTGATCGGAGAGGTGCCCCCGCCCTCGGCGCCCCCGACGGGTGTGCGCGTCATCGACCTCACCGAGCAGCCGCAGCTGTGGGCGGCGTCGTACGACACCTTCGGGACGGAGGTGCTCGCCGACTTCGCGCTCTACGAGCCGCTGCAGGTCAACGCCGACCAGTGGGCGAGCTCCTGGGCGGGTGAGCCGATGTTCCTCGCGTTGTACGACGGCGCCGTGATCGGCTGCGCCGGTCTCCACCTCGACACCGACCGGCCCGAGCGGGCGGAGAACGCGCTGACCGCCGTGAGCCGTGACTGGCGCGGCCGGGGGGTTGCGTCGTACCTGAAGCGACTGACGCTCCGCTGGGCCGCCGAGCACGGCGTCACCGAGGTCTACACCTGGACCCAGGCGCGCAACGAGTCGATGCTGCGCCTCAACGAGCACCTGGGCTACGCCTTCGGGCAGACCAGCATCACGCTCTCGCGGTCCTTGCCGCTCTGAGCGGGCGCTCATCGGCGTTGAGCGTACGTACGCTCAACGACTGGTCGCCTGCCCTAGCCTGTCGAGGCATGGATGCCCACCACTCCCGCGACTCCCGCGACTCGGCAGGCTGTCTCCTCCGACGCTGCACCCGCGGCCCTCGGTCCGTACAGCCAGGCGATCGTGGCCGGTGGGTTCGTCTTCGTGTCCGGGACGGCCGGCATCGACCCCGAGACGGGAGCGATCGCGGAAGGGATCGAGGCTCAGACCGAGCAGGCGCTGAAGAACGTGTCCGCCGTCCTCGAGGCTGCCGGAGCCTCGATGGCCGACCTGGTCAAGACCACGATCTTCTACGCCGACGTCGACGACTTCGCCAAGCTCAACGAGGTCTACGCCAGCTTCATGCCCGACCCGCCACCGGCCCGGTCGGCCCCGGCGAACGTCCGGCTGCCACGCGGCCTCCTGGTGTCGATCGAGGCCATCGCCCTGCTCCCGACCTGACGGGTCGACGCGACCGTCTGGCCCGACAGGAGTCCTGCCCCCGCATCCATCGCACGAGTCTCGTCCAGCCGACGAGCGCGGGCAACAGACCCTTCTTCGGCTCTGTTACCGTGACCGAGTCATGACGCGCAGCCTCCTCCTTCGCTGCCGCAGCGGGGCCTGAACGCCGGTCCTCCTCGCTGCGGAGTGATCGCGTGCGCCGGCACCCGCCACCAGCGAGCAGGACCGATCATGACTCTCCAGTTCGAAGGCTTCCGCAACACGCAGCAGCCGAGCCCGATGCCGTTCGAGCGCTACCACGCGTTCGAGCCGATCGATCTCCCCGATCGCACCTGGCCGAACCGGCCGATCACCGAGGCGCCGCGCTGGCTCTCGACCGATCTCCGCGACGGCAACCAGGCGCTGATCGACCCGATGAGCCCGGCCCGCAAGCTGCGGATGTTCGAGCTCCTCGTGCAGATGGGCTACAAGGAGATCGAGGTCGGCTTCCCGAGCGCCAGCGAGACGGACTTCGCCTTCGTCCGCCAGCTGATCGAGCAGGACCGGGTGCCGGAGGACGTCACGATCTCGGTCCTGACCCAGGCGCGTGAGGACCTCATCGAACGCACCGTGCACTCGCTCGTCGGGGTGCACCACGCGAACATCCACCTCTACAACGCGCTCGCACCCCTGTTCCGCCGCGTCGTCTTCCGCGCCAGTGCCGACGAGATCAAGGACATCGCGGTGCGCGGCACCGAGATCGTGATGAAGCACTCCGAGAACATCCTCGGCCAGACGATCATCGGCTACGAGTACAGCCCGGAGATCTTCACCGGCACCGAGCTCCCGTTCAGCGTCGAGGTGTGCGAGGCGGTCAGCGACGTCTGGCAGCCCGACGACGGCCGCGAGATCATCCTCAACCTGCCGGCGACCATCGAGATGGCGACCCCGAACGTGTACGCCGACCAGATCGAGTGGTTCTCCCGCCAGCTGACGCGTCGCGAGTTCACGACGATCTCGCTGCACCCGCACAACGACCGCGGGACGGCCGTGGCGGCCACCGAGCTGGCCGTGATGGCCGGCGCCGACCGCGTCGAGGGATGCCTGTTCGGGCACGGCGAGCGCACCGGCAACGTCTGCCTGGTCACGCTGGGCATGAACCTGTTCAGCCAGGGGATCGACCCCAAGATCGACTTCACGGTGAACGGCAGCATCGACGAGATCCGACGGACCGTCGAGTGGTGCACCCAGCTGCCCGTGCACCCGCGGCACCCGTACGCCGGCGACCTGGTCTACACGGCGTTCTCCGGCTCCCACCAGGACGCGATCAAGAAGGGGCTGGAGGATCTCGAGCGGCGGGCGAACGAGTCCGGCAAGCCGGTCGGCGAGATGCCGTGGGAGGCGCCGTACCTGCCGATCGACCCGAAGGACGTGGGCCGGTCCTACGAGGCCGTCATCCGGGTCAACAGCCAGTCCGGGAAGGGCGGCGTCGCGTACGTCCTGAAGGCCGAGCACAACCTGGACCTGCCTCGCCGCGCCCAGATCGAGTTCTCCCGCGTGATCCAGGAGCGCACCGACACCGAGGGCGGTGAGATCAGCCCGGCCCAGATCTGGGAGGTCTTCACCCAGGAGTACCTCGCCCGGGACACCCCGCTCCGCCTCAACTCGGTGCACACGTCATCCGCCGCGGGCGAGAAGGACCGGCTCGACGTCAACGTGTACGTCGACGGCGAGCTCCACGAGCTCAGCGGCTCGGGCAACGGTCCCATCGCCGCCTTCGTCGACGCGATCAACGGCGTGCAACGCCCGGGTGGCGCCTTCGACGTGCGGGTCCTCGACTACGCCGAGCACGCGCTGAGCGCCGGCGGCGACGCCATTGCGGCGGCGTACGTCGAGTGCGCCGTCACCGGGTCCTCGGGCGAGACGGATGTGGTGTGGGGCGTCGGGCTCGACGCCAACATCGTCACCGCCTCGCTCAAGGCCGTGATCAGTGCGGTCAACCGCGTGGGTTGAGGACCATCAGCTCGATCCGCTGCTCCGAACCGGGCCGCAGCGGCTCGACCTCGCCCGTGCCGACGAAGCCGTAGCGCTCGTAGACCGCGCGGGCGTCTCCGTTGGTGATGTTCACGTGGAGCTGGATCCGAGGATGGAGCGGCGTGAGTGCGTCGAGGATCCGGCGGGCATGACCCTGGCCCCGGTGGGCAGGGTCGGTCCACATGCCCCAGACGTGACCGGTCCCGTCGTTGTCGAACACGCCGCCGACGGAGACGGGCCGCGGGTCGTCCACCACGAAGACCGGGCCGGTCAGGCGTCGCCGCCAGTCGTCCTCGGTGAAGGCGTCCTCGCGCTCGAAGGTCGACCCGAAGGCGGCCGGGGACTCGACGAGCGAGCGCAGCCGGATGTCGCGGAAGTCCGCCCAGTCGTCGGGTCCGAGGCGTCGCAGCTCAGCCATCGTCTTCTCCGAAGATGCACGCGGTCCCGACGTCCAGGAAGCCCACCCGCCGGTAGATGCTCGCGGCCCCGTCGTTGTAGGCGCTCAGGAAGACGGTCCGGACGCCCAGGTCACGACAGGCGCGGACCAGTGCGCGGGTGATCGCCGTCCCGGTTCCGGCCCGGCGATGCGCAGGCGGGACGCCGATGCCCATCAGCTCCGCCGTCGTGCCCCGCGGTGCCCCGGATCCGCCACCGATGAGCCGACCGCCGTCGTCGTACGCCGCGATCTCGATCAGGTGTCCGTCAGCGATCATCCGCGGCCGGCGACCCACCGGCCTCTTCGTGATCTCGTCGCCGCCCTCGAAGGCGGCATGGACGGCACCGACGACGAGGGACAGGTCGGCGTCGTCCGCCGCGAGCACCCGGGTGCGCTCGGGAGCGGGCACCTCGACGTCGGCCGGCAGCGCCAGCATCGGGAAGCGCCCGGCCTTCTCACCGGCCTCGACCACCGCTGGTCGCAGCGACGGAGTGACCTCGTCCACCCACTCGATCGCCCGAGGTACGCCGAGCTCGTCCTGGCGCGCGAGCACGCGGCGTACGTCGTCCGCAGTGAACACCTGGTCGCCCCCGAGGCGCGGTCGGGCGTAGAACTGCCAGCCGACGTCCGCGTCCGCGAGGAACAGCGTGAACGGCCCGACCTCCTCGACCGTGGACACCGGCCGCGGCACGGCGTCGTAGTAGGCCTCGATCTCATCCAGTCCCACGCCGCTGCTCATGCGCACAGGGTTTCAAGTCACCGGCGATCCAGCGACCGGTTTCTGCGCGCGACCGGCAGAATGGACCGAGTGCCGCTCTACCGCGACGAGGCGATCGTGCTGCGCACCCACAAGCTGGGTGAGGCGGATCGCATCATCACTCTGCTGACCCGTCAGCACGGACGGGTGCGCGCGGTGGCGAAGGGCGTGCGCAAGACGACCTCGCGGTGGGGCTCCCGGCTCGAGCCGTTCACCCACGTGGACCTCCAGCTCGCCGAGGGTCGCAACCTGGACGTGGTCACCCAGGCCGACACGCTGGACCCCTTCCCGTCGCGGCTGGGCGACCACTACGACCGCTACACCGCCGGCACGGTGATGCTCGAGACCGCCGACCGGCTGGTGACCGAGGAGAAGCAGCCCTCCCTGCAGCAGTTCCTGCTGTTGGTGGGCGGTCTGCGGGCGATGACGTCCGGAGAGCACGCACCGGCCCAGATCCTCGACTCGTATCTCCTGCGCTCACTGGCGGTGGCCGGCTACGCGCCCTCGTTCACCCACTGCGCCCGCTGCGGCGACCCCGGCCCGCACCGGTGGTTCTCCCCGTCCGCGGGTGGTGCGCTCTGCGCGGACTGTCGCGTGCCCGGGGCGGCGTCGCCGTCGGCCGGGACGCTGGAGGTGATGGGCGCGCTGCTGGCCGGCGACTGGCCGGTCGTCGAGGCCGCCGACCAGCGTCATCTCCGCGAGGCGTCCGGTCTGGTCGCGGCCTTCCTGCACTGGCACCTGGAGCGGGGCCTGCGGTCGCTGGAGCACGTCGAGCGGTGATCACCGAGCAGTAGCCCGCGAGGAACGAGCGGGCTGCGCGGGCGAGGGGAGGTCGAGCGGCGCGCACGGCCGAGCTCGCGAGGCCGTGTCCGCGTTGTCGAGACCCTAGGCTGCAGCACGTGGTTCGCCCTCCCCATCCTCACCCGTCCGGCGCCCACCCGCCCGACATCCCGAAGGACCTGGTGCCCCGACACGTGGCGATCACGATGGACGGCAACGGCCGCTGGGCCAAGGCGCGTGGGTTGCCGCGGACCGAGGGCCACACGAGGGGAGAGGCCGCGCTCTTCGACGTCGTCGAGGGTGCCATCGAGATCGGCGTCAAGGCCATCTCGGCGTACGCCTTCTCGACCGAGAACTGGAGGCGCTCGCCCGAGGAGGTCCGCTTCCTGATGGGCTTCAACCGCGACGTGATCCGACGACGCCGCGACGAGATGCACGAGATGGGCGTGCGGGTCACCTGGTCCGGGCGCGCACCACGGCTGTGGAAGTCGGTGATCAAGGAGCTCCTGGTCGCCGAGGAGCTGACCCGGGACAACGACGTGCTGACTCTCAACATGTGCGTGAACTACGGCGGCCGGGCGGAGGTGGCGGACACCGCGCGGGCCATCGCGCGCGAGGTGGCCGCCGGACGGCTCGACCCCGAGAAGGTCGACGAGCGGGTGTTCGGTCGCCACCTCTACGTGCCGGACCTGGGCGAGGCCGACATGGTCTGGCGCACGTCCGGCGAGCACCGGTTGTCGAACTTCGTGCTCTGGCAGGCGGCGTACGCCGAGCTGGTCTTCACCGACATCCTCTGGCCCGACGTCGATCGGCTGGCGCTGTGGAAGGCGATCGAGATCTACGCCCGTCGGGACCGGCGTTTCGGGAGCGCCTGACCCCAGATCCTTCGGATTCCGAAGGAAGTTCGTCGTCCGCCGACGGATCACGGCCATTGACCAGCCATTTTCGTGAGGTTACGTTGCGGCTCAACAACTGAGCGCCTTGCGGGACGGTGCCCGTGTGGGAGGCAGCGGACAAGTGAGCTCTGGCGGACCCGATTCGGCGTACGACGTCGAGTTCCGCGCGGTCACCAAGCGGTTCGGCGATCTGAGGGCGGTCGACGCCGTCTCCTTCCAGGTGCGGAAGGGCGAGTTCCTCTCGCTGCTGGGCCCCTCCGGGTGTGGCAAGACCACGTCTCTGCGGATGATCGCGGGCTTCGAGCAGCCGGACGAGGGCGAGATCCTGATCGGCGGCGTCGACGCGGTCGGCACCCCGCCGTACCGCCGCGACGTGAACACGGTGTTCCAGCAGTACGCCCTGTTCCCGCACCTGACGATCCTGGACAACGTCGCCTACGGCATGAAGCAGAAGCGGGTCGGCAAGTCCGACCGGTACCGGCGGGCGCACGAGGCGCTCGAGCTGGTGCGCCTCACCGGGCGGGACAAGAACAAGCCCTCGATGCTGTCCGGCGGTCAGCAGCAGCGGGTGGCGCTCGCGCGAGCCCTGGTCAACCATCCGCGGGTGCTGCTGCTCGACGAGCCGCTCGGCGCGCTCGACCTCAAGCTCCGCAAGGAGATGCAGATCGAGCTCACCCGCATCCAGGACGAGGTCGGGATCACCTTCATCTACGTCACGCACGACCAGGGCGAGGCCTTGTCCATGTCCGACCGGATCGCGGTGATGTCGGACGGCGTGATCGAGCAGCTGGACACACCGGCTGAGATCTACGATCGGCCCCGCACGGCGTTCGTGGCCGACTTCATCGGCGAGATGAACTTCTTGCAGGGGACGGTCACCGAGGCCACCGGCAGCGAGTACGCCGTGGACGCGGGCCACGGTGTGCTGGTGCGCGCACGTGGCGAGGCGACGCTCGGGCAGCCGGTGCGGATCGGCATCCGGCCGGCCCGTCTGAGCATCGGGGCACGTGTCGCAGACGTCTCGGTCAACGCGGCGCGAGCCGTCGTCAACACGAAGCTGTATCTCGGGGACGAGGTACAGGTGGTCGCCACGCTCGACGGCGGCACCCAGATGGTCGTCCGGGAGCAGCGGGCCGGCGCAGACGCGCCGCACGACTCGGTCCGGCCCGGCGACCCGATCACGATCCAGTGGGACCGGACCGCACCGGTACTGCTGTCCGACCCACCGGAGCAGGACAACGACAGGGGAGACCCATGACCGACCGACCCGACCACCTGAACCTGCTGGCGCCCATCGAGTCCAAGCCGAAGCTCGACCTGCTCTACCGCGACGTGATGGGTGCGGTCGGTCATCCGATGTCACGCCGCACGGCCCTCGGGCTGGGCGGGCTCATGCTGCTCAGCGCCTGCGGCAGCACGTCGACCGGGAACGAGGGCACGGGCAACACCACCGCCAGCACCGGTGCACTGACGGGCAAGCTCGAGGACCACCTGGAGATCTTCAACTGGTCGCAGTACGACGACCCGTCGACGTACAAGAAGTTCACGGCCCTGCCCGACGTGTCGAAGGCAGGCCTGAAGATCCACGAGACGTACTACTCCTCGAACGACGAGCTGCTCGCCAAGCTGAACGCCGGCGGTGCGAAGTTCGACATCATCGCGCCCAGCCAGAACGCCGTCGCGCAGCTCATCGAGACGAACAAGCTGCTCAAGATGGACGACACGCTGCTGCCGAACAAGAAGAACCTGGACCCGAAGTTCCTCAAGGGGGAGTACGACCCCACGGGGGAGTATCACGTGATCAAGGACTTCGGGATCACGATGTTCTACTACAACAACACGATCGTCACCGAGAAGCCCGAGACGATGAAGGACTTCTACGACCTGCTGACGAAGTACGTCGGCAAGGGCCGGACGAACCTGCTCGACGGGGCGGAGGAGGTCGTGCCGCTCGCGCTGATGGCGCTCGGCCTGGACGCCAACACCGACTCGCAGGACGACTTCAGCCAGGTCTCCGACTTCCTGATGTCGATCCGCAAGGGCGTCACCACCATCAGCGCCTCGGGCTACATCGACGACGCGATCGCCGGGAAGATCATCCTCGGCCAGGGCTGGAACGGCGACGTACGCCGGATCGTCCAGGGCCGCAAGAAGCAGGGCGACATCACGGCCGTGCTGTGCAAGGAGAAGTCGGAGATCTGGTCCGACAACTGGTGCATCCCGACGACGGCGCCGGACCCGGTGGCCGCGCACGCGTGGATCAACTGGCTCCTCACGCCGTCGACGGCGGTGACCGAGATGGAGTACCACAACTACCCGATCCCGATCCCGGAGGCGTTGTCGGAGCTCCCGGCCGAGCTGAGCGGCGACGACCTGTTCAACGTGCCGACGAGCTACACCGACAACTACCAGTACATCCTCAACGTGAGCCCGCAGGTGGTGCAGGACCGGACCAAGATCTTCACCCAGTTCAAGGCTGGCTGATGGCTGTTGATCTCCAGCCGGACGAGGACGCCCTCGCGAGCGGCGAGCGGCGGAGAGGTCGTTCCTTCAGCCCGAGGTACGCCGGCTGGCTGACCTCGCCGTCGCTGCTCTACTACGCGATCTTCTTCCTCGGCCCGCTCGGGATCCTGGTGGCGTTCTCGCTGGCCACGCAGACCGGTTTCGACTCGATCACCTACGGCTTCGACACCAGCCAGTACCACGTGGTGGTCGAACCGCTCTACCTCAAGATCTTCTACCGCACGCTGCTGATGGCGGCCGGCGGCTCGCTGCTCACGATCCTGGTCGGCTACCCGATCGCGTACTGGATGGCGCGCTACCTGTCGACGTACAAGCTGCTGGCGCTGCTGCTGATCCTGGTGCCGTTCTGGACGTCGTTCCTGATCCGCACCTACGCGTTGAAGATCATCCTCGACCCTCAGGGCTACCTCGCCACCAACCTCGGGATCGACATCATGTTCACCAAGTGGGCGGTGGCCGTCGGGCTGGTCTACAACTACCTGCCCCTGTTCATCATCCCCGTGTTCGCGTCGCTGGAGCGGATGGACTGGTCGCTGGTCGAGGCCGCCACCGACCTGGGAGCCAAGCCGTTCAATGCCTTTCGGCAGATCACCCTGCGGCTCACCCTCCCGGGAGTGGTGACGGGTGCACTGCTGGTGTTCATCCCGATGTGCGGGGAGTACATCATCCCGAACATCCTCAGCGGCGGTAACTACGAGTTCGTCGGCAACCTGATCGGCGACCAGTTCGCCTCTGCGCAGAACCAGCCGTTCGGGTCCGCCATGTCGATCAGCCTGATGATCGCGCTGTCCGGGTTCGTCGCGCTCTACATCGTCTTCGCGACCAAGGAGGAGCGCTTCGGTGCCTAGGTCGCGGAAGAAGGTCATCACCGCCAAACGCGGGTTCACCGCATGGGCGATGACGGTGTTCGCATTCCTCTACCTGCCGATCGCGGTGATGGTGCTGTTCGCGTTCAACAAGCCGTCGCCCGCGGCGCTCGAGGGCTTCACCGGGTCCAACGTCTGCGACATCCCGCCCAGCCAGGTCGGCAACGTCACGGTGTGGAACGGGTTCACGACCTGTTGGTTCGACGCCGGGCTGCACGACCCGACGTACATCCCGGCGATCCTGACCAGCGCCCGGATCGCGGGTGCGGCCGCCATCGTGTCGACCCTGCTCGGCCTGGGTGCGGCGCTGGCGCTCGCGCGCATGAACAAGTTCCTCCGCGCGCCCTTCGACTCGCTGGTCTACCTGACGCTGGTCGTGCCGGAGATCGTGATCGCGGTCGCCTCGCTGATCTTCTTCGTCCAGGTGCGCAACTACGTCCCGGCGTTCCCGCAGCTCGGCGCCTGGACGATCTTCTTCGGGCAGGTGGTCTTCGGGTCGTCGTTGTCGATGTTGGTGATCAGAGCCAGGTTCGTCGGCATGGGCGACTCGCTCGAGGAGGCCGGCTACGACCTCGGGTCGGGTCGGTTGGCGACGTTCCGGCAGATCACCCTGCCCCGGCTCTTCCCGGCGATCCTCTCGGCGGCCCTGTTGTCGTTCACGTTCTCGTTCGACGACTACGTGCTCCCCGCCTTCACCAACGGGACGACGAACACCTGGCCGATCGTGCTCTACTCCGCGGTCCGCTTCGGGATCACGCCGGCCGTGAACGCGCTGGCGACCCTGATGCTGCTCGCCACGATCGTGGTGATCGCGATCACCGGACTGGTCCTGCGGCGGTCCCGGGTCACGGCCACGACGACGCCGGACGAGACACCCGCGGCGGAGGTCGCGCTCCCCGTCCGATAGCTCGCAGCATGCGGCCCCCGATTTCCGGGGTACGACGTGCGGATTGCTGCGAAGTATCGGTCAGGGGTGCCGGCAGTCGGCGCAGGTGCCGACGATCTCGAGAGTGTGGGACAGGTCGGAGAAGCCGTGCTCGGCGGCGATCGCGGAGGTCCACCTCTCGACGGCGGGTCCCTCCACCTCGACGGTCGAACCGCATGTCCGGCAGACCAGGTGATGGTGGTGCGTGTCGGAGCACCGGCGGTAGATCGCCTCGCCGTCCTCACGCCGGAGTACGTCGACCAGGCCGTGGTCGGCGTACAACGCGAGGGTGCGGTAGACGGTGGCCAGGCCTATCCCGGAGCCGCGCGAGGCCAGGAGCTCGTGCACCTCCTGGGCGGAGCGGAAGTCGTCGATGCCGTCGAGCGCGGCGAGGACGGCCTGCCGCTGGGGAGTCGGGCGCGGCCCGGGCCCCACCGGCTCGGTGCTCGATCTAGTGCTCGTCATAGTGCTGCCCCTCTCCGGTGACGTGGACGGCGTGCCGGTGGCCGTCATGGACGTAGTCGACGTGGTCCCCGTGCTCGATCGCGAGGTGACCGCAGCCGGGCCCGTGCTCGTGGCGATGGCGTTCGCCGGCCTCCTCGTGCAGGGGAAGCGCGTCGGCGTCGTACGGCACGCGGGCACGGCGCCGGCGGTCGAGCACCATCCCGATCGGCGCCGTCGCCACGAAGCCGCCGAGCGAGACCAGCACGATCGTGGCACCGGGTGGGAGGTTGGCGAACGCCGAGATGACCACACCGCCCAGGGACGCGACGAGTCCGCTGACCATCGCGAGCAACATCGTCGACCGGAAGCTGCGCGTGAACTGCTGGGACGTCGCGACCGGGATGATCATCAGGGCGCTCACGAGCAGCAGGCCCACGGTGCGCATGGCGACGCTCACGGTCACGGCCGCGAGCACGGAGACCATGGCGTTGTAGAACCACACAGGTACGCCGCTGGCGCGCGCGAAGTCCTCGTCGTGCGAGACGGCGAACAGCTGCGGCATCAGGGCCAGGGCGGCGACGACCACGATCCCGGCAAGGACCAGCGAGACCACCACGTCGTCACGGGAGATCGTCGTGATGGAGCCGAAGAGGTAGGCCTGGAGCGCGAAGGCTCCGTTGCCGGCGAGCTGCACCAGCACCAGACCACCAGCGATGCCGCCGTAGAACAGCAGCGCGAGCGCGAGGTCGCCGGTCGCCTTGCCGGACGTCCGGATCAGCTCGATCGCCAGCGCACCGATCACCGCGACGACGACGGCGGTGTACGTCGGGGACGTGCCGGTGAGCAGTCCGAGCGCAACTCCCGTGACGCAGATGTGGCCGATGCCGTCACCCAACAGCGAGAGGCGGCGCTGGACGAGGTAGGTCCCGATGCCGGGGGCCGCGAGGCCGGTCACGGCGGCGGCGATGACGGCGCGGATCATGAAGGGCGCGAGCAGCAGGTCCCACATCAGCGGTCACCTTCCAGCGGCGCCTGCATCGGCATCGGCGCGTCGTCGTGGAAGAGATGGTGGTGGCCGTGGGCGGCCCCCTCGGCGAGCTGGTCGGGTGGACCGTCGTAGGTCACCCGGCCCTCGCGCAGCGCGATGACGCGGTCGATGAGCGGGGCGAAGGGCCCGAGCTCGTGCAGGACGACGACGACGCTCGCTCCCGCGTCGGCCCGGCCACCGAGGGTCTCGGCGATGGCCACCTGACTGCCGTGGTCGACGCCGGCGTTCGGCTCGTCGAGGAGCAGGAGGTCGGGCTCGCCGGCGAGCGTCCGGGCCACCAGCACCCGCTGCTGCTGACCGCCGGACAGGGTGGCGACCGCGTGGCCGGTGCGACCGCCGAGGCCGACCAGGTCCACGGCCGCGTCGACGACGTCCTGGTCATGCCGACTCATCGGTAGGAAGGGTCGCCGGCGGGCGATCCGTCCGCTGGCGACGACCTCGCGGACCGTCGCGGGGACGCCCGTCCCGAGGTTGCTCCGCTGGGGGACGTAGCCGATCCGATACCAGTCGCGGAAGCGTGGGAGCGGCGTACCGAAGAGGGAGACGGTGCCGGTGCTCACCGGGTTGAGCCCGACCAGAGCCTTGAGCAGGGTGGACTTCCCGGACCCGTTGGCACCCAGGATGGCGACCACCTGTCCGGGCGCGACGTCGAACGTCACGTCGCGGACGATCGGCCGCCCGTCGAGGACGACGCCGACCTCGTCCAACGCGAGTGGAGTGGTCATGTGCAGTCGCCTGCTTTCGCGAGGGCGGCGAGGTTCTGCCGCATCAGGGTGAGGTAGGTGGCGTCCGGGTCACCGGAGCCGCCGGGGGCCAACCCCTCGATCGGGTCGAGCACGGCCGCCTCGACGCCGGCGTCGTGGGCCAGTGACTCCGCCAGCTCAGGACTCGCGAGGGTCTCGAAGAACACGGTCGTCACGCCTCGGTCCCGGATCAGGTTCGCGAGGTCGTGAAGGCGTTGGAGCGAGGGCTCGGCGTCCGGCTCGAGGCCGGCGATCGGGACGACGTCCACGTGGTAGCGGCGCGCGAGGTACTCGAACGCGTCGTGGCTGACCACGATCGTGTCGATCCGGCAGCTGCGGAGCGTCGTACGGTAGTCGTGGTCGAGCTCCATCAGCTGCTGGGTGAGCGCGAGAGCTCGGCCCCGGTAGTAGTCGGCGTGCCGGGGGTCGGCCTCCGCCATGGTGTGCGCGAAGGCGTTCGCTGCGTCCGCCATCAGGGTGGGGTCCTGCCAGAAGTGCGGATCCTTGTCGTCGCTGGTCGACTCGACGCCCGACCCCGTCACGGGGGAGGCGAGGTGTACGACGTCGGTCACGTCGAGCGCGTGGGCAGGGGAGTCGTTCTCCATCGCCTGGTCGACCGACGGGGCGACGCCACGCTCGTAGAACCCGACCCGGGCGTTGTCGATGTCGGCGACCTGACGCACCGTGAGCTCGTACTCGTGCGGCTCGACACCCGGTGGTGTCAGGTCGATGACATCGTTGTAGCGGCCCGCGACGCGCTCGGCGATGAAGTACAGCGGGTAGAAGGACGCGACGACGGTGTGGTCACCCGGACGCGGCAGCCGGCAGGCGGTGGTCAGCGACGCGACGAGGCCCAGGACCGCCACCAGGAGCACGTACCGCCGCCACATGAGAACGATTCTCAGTGAGAATGATAATCGTTGTCAAGCGAGCAGGCGTTCGTGAGGTACGAACGGACGGCGTGGGCGAGCGCAGGTTGAGCGAGCCCGCGGCTGAGCGTGCGAAGCCGCGTCAGGCGAGTCGAAACCCGGTGACGCCCGAGCCAACCTCGATCAGTGGGTGATCAGCTCGAAGGACTGGCGGGCGAGGTCGGCGTCGGTGTCGCCGCCCTGCTCGGCGGTGTGGACCACGATCCGGGTGCGGTCGGCACGGAACAGGTCGTGGGAGTGCTCGAACGGCGTGCCGTCGGTGCTGCGGGTGACCCGGGTGATCGACAGCAACGGGTCGCCGCGCTCGATCCCGAGGATCGACGCGTCGTCCGGGGTGGCCCGGACGACCTCGATCCGCTCGGTCGTCTCCTGCGGCTCGATCGAGAAGTGCTCGTCCAGGAGCCCGTACAGCGAGCCACCGAGCTGGAAGTCGAGCAGCCCGGGGAACAGCGCGAGGGGCAGCCACGCGTGCTCCAGCGAGATCGGCGCCCCGTCGGCCAGGCGGATCCGCACGATGGCATAGACGAGCTGACCGGGCTCGAGCTCGAGTGCCTCGCTGGTGGCGGCGGCCGCAGGCGCGGTGCCCGTGGACAGGATCCGGGTGCCGGCGGTGATGCCTTGCGCGGAGAGCAGCTCGGGGACGCTGCGGATGTGGGAGAGGTCGCGGTCGATCTTCTGGTGGCTCACGAACGTCCCGCCGCCGCGCCCGATCACCCGGCGTACGGCGCCGGCCTGCTCCATCATCGCGAGGGCCTGTCGCAGCGACGACCGGCTGACACCCAGCTCCATCGCCAGGCTCCGCTCGGACCCGAGGCGCTGACCCGGCTGCCAGCGGCCGGCGTCGATCTGCGCCTGGAGCTCACGCTGGATCGAGTCGGCCAGCGGGCCCTTGGAGTGGGAGATGCCCGTCATGTCAGGCCATTCTCACGACATCGCGTCGAGCGACTCGGGCAGGACCTGGCCGCCGTCGACGGCGATCGCCTGGCCCGTCACGTACGCCGCCTCGTCGGTCGCCAGGAACAGGCACACGTTGCCGATGTCGTCCACCGTGCCGAGCTTGCCCGCGGGGATCGAGGCGGCCATGGAGTTCTGGTAGTCCTCGCCGAGGTCGGCGAGCCCCTCGGTGAGGATGTTTCCCGGCAGTACGGCGTTCACCGTGATGCCCTTGCGGGCCAGCTCCACGGCAGCGGTGCGCATGAAGCCGAGCTGGCCGGCCTTGCTGGCGCCGTAGTGGGCCCAGCCGGGGAAGCCGGTGATCGGTCCGGTGATCGACGAGGTCAGGATGACCCGGCCGTGCCCCGACGCCTCGAGCGCCGGCAGGCAGGCGATCACCGAGAGCATGTTGCCCTTGAGGTTGGTGCCGAGCACCTGGTCGATGTCGGCCGAGGACATCTCGGCGAGCTTCACGTCGGGGAAGATCCCCGCGTTCGCGCAGAGCACGTCGATGCCGCCGTGCCGCTCGACCGCGGCGGCCGCCATCGCCGCGCACCCGTCGGGGTCGACGACGTCGGCCGAGAAGGCCGATGCGCCGTTGCCGAGCTCCTCCGCGGTCGCCGCGGCCGCGTCTCCGTCGCGGCCGACGACGAGCACCTTCGCTCCGGCACGCGCGAAACCGGCGGCGATGCCCTTGCCGATGCCTTTGCTGGCACCGGTCACGACGACCGAGCGCCCCTCGAGCGATGTGAACATCGATCCTCCCTGGCTGATGTGGCAGATCACGTGTGGCTGGACAGATACTCCTCCGCGAGGGCACAGGTGCCGACGGCGTAGGTGGGCGCGAGCTCCTGAGCGACGTCGACCGACGCGTGCGACCCGATCCACGCGAGCAGCAGGAGCCGGCGGAACATGACGAACGTCCGCAGCTCCGCCTCGTCGTCGGCCGCGAGCGGGGCCACCCGCCGGTAGCCCTCGACCCACTCGTCGGTGGCGGCCGGGACGTCGGGATGGTCCTCGATGAAGCTCACCGCGGCACCGAAGTCGTAGAGGAACCAGCCGAAGCCGCAGTCGTCGAAGTCGATCACCGCGGTGGGCAGGCCGGGGCTCTCGAGCAGGTTGGCCAGCCGGAGGTCGGCATGGATCAATCCCCAGCGGTCGGGACCCCGACCGTAGGTCGCCAGTCGGTCGCGCAACGTCTCGTCGAGCCGGGTGAGGGTCGGCAGCGTGGCCGCATCGACGCCGGGTGCGTCCTGCCAGCGACCCCAGCGGGCGATGCTGCCGAACGCCTCGTCGTACCCCCACGAGAACCGCCGGAAGGACGGTGGCGGCTCCCACTGGCGCGCCTGCACGTGCAGACGGGCGGTGAGCTCGCCGAGCTCGGCGAAGTTGGCCACCAACGAGTCCTCGTCCGGTGAGGCTCCGGGCAGCCACTCGAACATCACCACGGACCGCGGAGCGGTGTCACCGCCCGGGTCGGCGACGGTCAGCTCGCGCTCGCCGTCGCGGGCCGTCACGATCGCGGGCGTCGTGATGATGCCGTCCTGCCGCAGCGCGTCGATCCACGTCAGCTCGGAGCGGATCGCCCCGTCGGGGTGGTAGTCGAGCCGGTGCACGCGCAGCGCTGCCGCGGTGTCGCCGGACGGCGTGCGGACGGCGTACGTCGCGTTCTCGGACTGGTTGACCAGCTCGGCCGTGCAGCCGGCCGGCAGGTCGTACGACGCCAGCGCAGCCTGGGCGATCCGGTCGAGTGCGCTGCGCTCGTCGGCGTGCTCGTCCGCGTGCTCGTCGGCGACGGGGGTCTCGCTCACGGGAGGATCATCGCCCCTCGATCGACCCGAGCACCTCATCAATCGCGGCGAGAGCACGCTCGATGGAGGCCGGAGCGCCGGCGAGATAGAGCCGTCCGGCCGCTCCGATCATCGAGACGTCGACCAGGGTGAGGTCAGGAGCGGCCCTCTCGGCCTCGTTCGCGGCCACTGCCGCGAACAGAGCGGGCGTCATCTCGCACACCAGCAGCGACTGGCCGGGCATCACCATCGAGGCCTGCCGGGTGCGGTTGACGATGATGGCGTGCTGGTCGGACAGGTCCTCGATGACGTCGCGGTACAGCACCTGGGGCCGCAGCTGGTCGCTCGGCCGGGCTCCGATGCCGGCGAGGATCGCCTCGCCCGCGCGCGCCACGTCGTCCGCGTCGGCGGCGTGCACCTCGAGCACCCCGAACTGTCGCTCGACGAACAGGATCCCCGGGTCGACGTCGGGCACCGCCTTGAGCGCCAGGTCGGTGATCCGCTCGATCGCGAGCCCGGGCGCGACCTCGACGATGAGCGCGTGCTGCCCGGCGTACGGCGGGTAGCCGCGCGCACGCGTCGGCGTCCCGAGGTACGCCGCGAACTGCGGTTGCAGGTCGTGGATCGGGAGGTAGACCCGCAGGTCGACGCCGGCAGCCCGCGGTGGGGCCGCCTCGGTGTCCACGTGGGACACGGTCACTCGGAGGAGATCGTGAAGTGCCTGCCGACCTCGACGTGCGGCCGCGGGATGACGTGGACGGAGACCAGCTCGCCGACCTGGCTCGCTGCCTCGGAACCGGCCTCGGTCGCGGCCTTCACCGCACCCACGTCGCCGATGATGGTCACCGCGACGAGTCCGTCGCCGACCTCTTCACGGCCGACGATCGTGACGTTGGCGGCCTTGACCATCGCGTCCGCGGCCGCGAGCGCGGCGACGTACCCCTTGGTCTCGATCATGCCGATGGCGTTGTTGGCCACGGTTTTCTCCTTACTGTGTGGGATCGACGGAGCCGATGATCAGCGCGTCGACGGGTGGATGGCTGTCGCCGAACCAGGCGGAGGCGACGCTGCCCTGGACGACCAGGACCTCCTCGCCGACGCCGCTGCCGAGCACGTCGAAGGCGACGAACGTCGTCGCCGCGTCGACGGCGCGGACCTCGAGGAAGGCGCCGTTCGGGATCTCCTTCAGCCGACGGCTGGCCCAGACGGTGCCGGTCACGGTGGCGCGGATCATCGCGTCTCCCTTCCCTGTGCGGATGACGCTGTGCGGTGGATGTCGACGCCGAGCGCGCGGGCGCGGTCACGGGCGAGCGGCGTCACGACGGCCCGCGGCCCGATCCGGAGCGGGCGTTGCTCGCGGGCGGCTCTCTGGATGAGGCGTTCGGTGACCGCGCCCCGCTCGACGTCGATCGGGGCGGGCCCGCTCGGCGCCCCGGTGCCTGCGTCGTCGGCCAGCCGGAACCGGATGCGCCCGGCACGCAGGTCGGCGGCACGGTCGGGGTCCTCGGCGAGGTTGAGCACCTGGGTCACGAGGTCGGCCAGGTCGTGGTCGTCGCGCACCTGCACCCGGCGTACCTCGTCGCCGTGGTCCTGGGCTTCCCGCGGCAGCACCTCGTGGAGCACCTCGCGCACCATCTGGCGCAACGCATCGCTCGACTCCGTGTCGGTCATCGGCCGACCCCCGCGAGCGAGGTGAGCGCGGCTTCGGCGGCTTCGGCGGCCTGGCGTACGTCGGCCTCCTGGCCGCTGAGATAGACCCGGCCGGTCGCTCCGACCATCCGGTAGTCGATGACCTTGATGGACGGGCCCACGGCCTTCTCGGCCTCGTTGGTCGCCAGGATCGCGTACGACGCCGGCTGCATCTCCAGCACGAACACCGACTCACCGGGCAGTGCCATGGAGCCGAGCTTGTTCCGGTTGACCAGGAACGCGTGCTGGCTGTCGATCCGGCTCATGATCGTGCTCGCCAGCACCTCGGGCCGGGTCGCCGCGGACGCGTCGGTGTCGAGGTGCTCGAGCACGGCGCCCGCGGCCGCGCGCACCCCGTCACTCGGCCCGTGGAACTCGAGGTAGCCGAACTGCCGCTCGACGATCAGCATCCCCGACGAGACCCGGGCGTGCTTGAGGGCGACGTCGGTGAGCGGTTCGATGTCGAGGCCGGGCGAGACCTCGATGATCTGGGCCGCGTCGCCGGCGCGGGGGAGCGTGCCGCGGATCCACGAGCCGAGGTAGCACATCGTCTGCGGCTGCAGCCGGTCCAGGTGGATGAAGCTGCGGAGCTGAGTGGTCGTGTCAGGCACGGGTGCCACCGCCGATCAGGTCGTGGAGCTCCTCGATGATGATCCTGCGCAGCTCGTCGCGGAGATCCTCGTCGCCTTCGCTGGTCGTGACCGGGACCTCACGGCGGGCGGGCTGTGGCTCGCGGTCGCCGACGTTCGACGGGGTGGGGTACGCCGGCACCGGGCCGGACGAGGCGGTCCACGGGGAGAGCCCGGCGAAGTCACCCATCGGCACCGACGCATCGGCGTTGTGGGCGAGGCGCACCCAGTTGACCAGGTGGTCGGGACGGAGGTTCTCGCCGACCGACGACCGACCGGCGTACCCGGTGCCGATCGTCATCGTCGGGGCGAGGTTCGTCTGGACTCCGGCTCCGCCGAGGCTGTTGCCGACGTTCACCGACACCCGCAGCACGTTGCAGGCGGCCCCGAACTCGAGGATCGTCGTGGGGTCGGTCGAGTGGACGGCAGCGGAGTGGCCCGCGCCGGAGATGCGGAGCACGGCCCGCGCGGCCTTGATGCCGGCCGCGACGCTCGGCACCCGCACCAGGCCGAGCAGCGGCGTGAGCTTCTCGCGGGCCAACGGCTCCTCGGGCACGACCTGCTCGAACTCGGCGACCAGCACCTTGGTGCTGTGCGGCACCTGGAGCCCCGCCTTCTCGGCCAGCCACGTCGCGGACTTCCCGACCACCCCGGGGTCGAACCGGTCGTGCGGAAAGACGAGCTCACGCAGCAGGTCGGCCTGCTCGGCGTCGAGCAGGAACGCACCGGCCGACCGCAGCGCGCGGGTGAAGGCGTCGGCGACCTGGTCCTCCACGATCACCACGGACTCGTTGGTGCACAGGCAGGAGTTGTCGAACGACTTGGAGTCGACGATGCGGCGCGCGGCGGCGTTCAGGTCGGCAGTGGCGTCGACGAGCACCGGCACGTTGCCCGGGCCGACGCCGAGCGCCGGGTTGCCCGAGCGGTACGCCGCGCGCACGACGGCGTTGCCGCCCGTCGCGACGATCACGCTGGTGCGGGGGTCGGTCATCAGCGCGTCGATGAGGGGGATCGTCGGCTCGGTCACGACCTGCACGACCCCGGCCGGAGCTCCGGCGGCCTCGGCGGCGGCACCCAGCGCCCGGGCCGCATCGGCACACACCCGCTTGGCCATCGGGTGCGGGCTCACGACGACTGCGTTGCGCGTCATCAGGCTGAGCAGCACCTTGAAGTAGACCGTCGCGACCGGGTTGGTCGACGGGGTGAGTGCCAGGACGACGCCGGCAGGTCGCGGCACCTCGACGATCTTGGCGTCCTCGTCGATCCGCGGCGTCACGAAGTCGGCGCCGGCGTAGTAGTCCAGGACACCGCGCGAGCAGGCCTCGTTCTTCTGGCGCTTGTGGTCGACGACGCCGAAGCCGGTCTCGGCGACCGCGCGTTCGGCGTACTCCTGCGCGTGCTGCATGGCCGCCTGGACGACGGCCTCGAGGATCCGGTCGACGGTGGCCTTGTCGAGGGTGCGGTACGCCCGAGCCGCCCACTCCGCGCGCTCGAGCATCGCGCGCGCCTGGGGTACGTCGGTCGGCTCGGGCTCGAGCGTGAACGAGCTCAGGGCGGTGGTCTCGCTCACGCCGCACCCCGTGCGGTCGCGTCGGCACGCGCGCTGGCGATCCCGACGGCGACCCGGTCGAGGAGCTCCTCGGCGAGGTCGGGGGTGAGCAGCAGCCCGGGCTTGAACTGGAGGACGCGTGGGTCGAGCGTGGAGAAGATCGCCCAGACGCCGTGCTCGTAGAGGTGCCGGCTGACCAGCATCGCGCCGCGCGGGTGGTCGAACTCGAGCCCGATCACGAGACCGTCCTGCCGGATGCCGGTGAACCAGCCGGGGTTGTCGTCGCGGATCTGGCTCAGGCCCCCATGGAGCAGGTCGGACAGGTAGTGCACCATCGACCGCGTCTCCGGGCGGCTGCAGATCTCGAGCGTCTTCATGGCGGCGATGCAGCCGACCTCGGCACCGCCGAACGTCGACATGTGCGCGAAGCCGTCCTCGGTCAGCCAGCCGGCGCAGCGCTCGCTCACGAGCACGGCGGCGATCGGGTACATGCCACCCGAGAGCCCCTTGCCGGTGACCAGGATGTCGGGCGCGAGGTCGTGCTTGGTGATGCACCAGAGCTCACCGGTGCGCATCAGGCCCGTCTGCACCTCGTCGGCGACGTAGAGCGCGTCGTACCGCTCGCACAGCTGCTTGACCGTCTCGAGGTAGCCGGGGTCGGGGAGCGGGAAGCCGTACGTCGCGGGGATCGACTCCATGAGCACGGCGGCCACGTCGCGACCCCGGAGCGCGTCCTCCATGGCCGCGAGGTCGTTGAACGGCACCTGGGCGACCTCGTCCGGACGGTCGGCGAGGAAGAGCTTGGCGAAGCGGTCGTCGCCGGCCGTGACGGCCAGTCCCGTGTGGCCGTGGTAGGCCTTCACGATCGACACGATCTTCCGCTTGCCGGTCGCGTGCCGGGCGGTCTTGATCGCGATGTCGATCGCCTCGCCACCGCCGCTGGCGTAGATGACCTTGGTGAGCCCGGGAGGCGCCGACGCGATCAACGCCTCCGCGAGAGCCGTCCGCGCCAGCGACGGGAAGTGGTGGTTGCCGATGTCGAAGCGGTGCATCGCCTGCGCGACGGCCGCGACGACCTCCTGGTTGCGATGGCCGACGTTGTAGGTGCCGCCGTTGAGGTGGGCGTCGATCAGCCGCCGGCCCGACATGTCCCACAGCAGGTAGCCCTCGCGGCGGTCGATGACCAGGGGAGTGCCCGAGTCGATCCAGAACTGGGTCTTGCCGGGGTTCCAGAACTCCTTGGCCTTGTCGAGGACCTCTTGCTTGTCCTCGAAGGAGAAGGCGCCGTAGTCGGTCACCGCACTCCTTCCGCACCTGGTCGACCAAATGGTTCAACCACAAGTGCATACCTTTTCCAATGGTGGTGTCAATGGTGTGTTCGAGAACAAACCTGAAACAAACAATTTCGACCCGGACCTTGTGCGCCGTCGTACGGCGGTGCCACTCTCGTGCCGCTCGGGGTGATCCAGGACACATCGCTAGGACGCGCCTGAAACCCCTCGGAGGCGAGCGGGCCGTCCCGACAGAAGGGCGACCTCTCGATGACGAGCCAAGAATTCGTGGAGGTGCCGGTCGAGTCCGGCCACAAGCTCAAGACCGGTGCCATCGGCATGGTCGCGGTGCTGTTCATGGCGACCGCGAACGCCGCGCCGATCACCGCCATGAGCGCGAACACCCCGATCGCGGTCGGCTACGGCAACGGCCTGGGCGCACCGGGTGGCTTCCTCTTCGCGACCATCGTGCTGACCCTGTTCGCGGTCGGCTTCGCCGAGATGTCCAAGCACGTCACCACGACCGGAGCGTTCTACGGCTTCATCTCCCACGGGCTCGGTCAGGTGTGGGGCATGGCAGCGGGCCTGGTCGCCACCTTGGCGTACGTCGTGTTCGAGGGCTCGCTGATCGGGGTCTTCAGCTACTTCACCCAGTCCACCCTGGACTCGTGGTGGGGCATCAAGCCGAACTGGTTCCTGCTGGCCGTGATCGGCATCGTGCTGATCGCGGCGTTCGGCCACTACGACATCAACATCGCCGCCGCGTTCCTCGGTGTCTGCCTCGTCGCCGAGGTGCTCCTGCTGGCCGCGATGGCGTTCACGGTGCTCTTCCACGGTGGTGGGGACGACGGACTGCTGGCCGGCTCGATCAACCCGGTCAATGCGTTCAAGTCACTGACCGAGGGAGGCAACCTGCCCGGGTCCTCGTCGGGGACGCTCGGCGCGATCGGCGGCGACGGCAAGGCCATCGCTGCGGGCTCCGCCGCGATCGGCGTGTTCTTCGCCTTCTGGTCCTGGGTCGGCTTCGAGACCACCGCCGCGTATGGCGAGGAGTCTCGCGACCCGAAGCGGATCGTGCCGCGGGCCACGTTGATCGCCGTCGTCGGCCTGGGCATCTTCTACACGTTCGTGTCGTGGATGGCCATCTCCGGCACCGGCGCCAAGGCCTCTCTCGACACGTCGGCCGGCGCCAACCCGGTGGACCTGATGAAGGGAACCTTCGAGCAGTACCTCGGCCACCCGTCGACGTACCTCTTCGACTTCCTGATCGTCACCGGGTCGTTCGCCTGCGCGCTGGCCTTCCACAACGCGGCTTCGCGCTACATCTACGCGATCGGCCGGGAGATCCCGTCGCTGTCCAACAACCTCGGCTCGACGCACAAGCGCCACGGCTCCCCGCACATCGCCTCGGCCACGCAGTCGGGGATCACGCTCGTGATCACCATCCTGTTCTGGATCGCGCTCGGCAACGACGTCGTCCAGGCGGCGTACTACTACGAGTACGGCGTGCTGGCCGTGCTCGGCACGATGGCGATCCTGCTGGTGCAGGCCACGTGCTCGGTCGCGGTGATCTGGTACTTCCAGGTGAAGAAGGTCCACCCCGGCAACGTGTGGACCACCGGCGTTGTCCCGGCGCTCGGCGCGATCGGCATGCTCTACGTCTGCTACCTGCTGTTCAGCAACCTGTCCTTCGCGGGTGGCGCGGCGTCGGGGTCACTGCTCTACAAGCTGATCCCCTACATCGTCGGTGCGACGTTCGTTGCCGGGCTGCTCTTCATGTTCCTGCTCAAGCAGCGTGACCCCGAGCAGTACGCGCGGATCGGCCGCACGGTGCTGGAGGACGCCCACGAGCGGGACTGACGGATGACCTCTGCTCCCGGGGCAGTCCCCATCCGCTACGAGCCCGATCCGGAGGCGGATCCGGCCCGGTTGACCTACACGTTCGGCGGCGTGGAGCCGGTCGCGTCACTCGCGCCCGGCTCCGCGCTCTCGACGTGGACGTTCGACTGCTTCGGCGGCCGGGTGCGCTCGGCAGCCGACGTGGTCTCGGAGGTGTGCGACCCGGCGTTCCTCAACCCGCAGACCGGGCCCTTCTACATCGAGGGCGCCGAGCCGGGGGACACGCTGGCCGTGCACTTCGTCTCGATCGAGCCGCGCGAGGCGTGGGGGGTCTCGGCCAACGTCCCGTTCTTCGGCTCACTGACCGCGACTCCGACCACGGCGATGCTCCACCCGGCCCTCGCCGAGCGCACCTGGTACTACGCGCTCGATCTCGAGGAGCGGCTGGTGCGGTACGACGCCGTCGACTCGACGTTCACCATCGACCTACCGCTCGACCCGATGCACGGCACCGTCGGTGTCGCGCCGCCGCTCGGTGAGGCACGCTCGTCGCTCACGCCGGGGTCCTGGGGCGGCAACATGGACACGCCGGAGATGCGGGCGGGCGTCACCTGCTACCTCGGGGTGAACGTGGCGGGGGCGATGTTCAGCCTCGGCGACGGCCATGCGCGACAGGGCGAGGGGGAGACGTGCGGGGTTGCCGTCGAGACCGCCATGGACAGTGTGGTCATCGTCGACGTGGTCAAGGGGCTCTACACCGCGTGGCCGCGGATCGAGTCCGACACCCACCTGATCTCGACCGGCTCCACGAAGCCGCTCGAGGACGCCTTCCGGATCGCGCACGCGGACATCACCGGATGGGTCGGCGCCGAGCTCGGGCTGTCGCCGCTCGACGCCTACCAGCTGGTCACCCAGACCGTGGAGTCGCCGGTGGCGAACGTGGTCGACACGGTCTACACGATGACCGCCAAGGTCGCGAAGAAGTACCTGCCGGGCGTCACGGCGTACGACGGGATCCACCAGCGCCTGCGCGCGCAGGCGGCGGTTCTCCGGGAGACGGCGTGAGGCTCGACCTCGAGCTCGCCGAGCGGATGACGCGCGCGGCGAGCGAGGCCGCGCAGGCGGAGGGCTGCCTCGTCTCGGCGGCTGTCGTCGACGCGGGCGGTCACCTGGTCGCGTTCCGGCGGATGGACCGCGCCGAGTTCGCGGGTGCCACCGTCGCCGTCGACAAGGCGTTCACCGCCGCCGGCAACCGGATCGCCACCCTCGACCTGCGTGAGCAGGTCGCTCCGGGTGGCGACCTCGCGGGCTACTACGCCGCCGCCGGCGGCCGGTTCATCGCGTTCGGCGGTGGCGTCCCGCTGTGGTACGACGGGGTCGTGGTCGGCGCGGTCGGTGTCAGCGGGGCGAGCGGCGACCAGGACCACGCCTTCGCGTCCGCGGCCGCCGCGCTCTGGGTCGAAGCAGGAGGTGCGCTCGATGGCTGAGGATCGGCAGCCGATCGGCCGGGTGCGGTTCATGGACTCGCAGCGGGTCAACCTCGACGGTTTCGCGACCGAGGACGCCGCGCTCGGGATGATCGCCTACGACTCGCCGTCCGACCCCACGCCGTCACTGACGGTCCGAGACGGCCGCGTGGTCGAGATGGACGGGAAGACCGAGGCCGACTTCGACAGCATCGACGAGTTCATCGCGCGGCACGGGCTCGACCTCGAGGTCGCCGAGGAGGCGATGGCGGTCGAGGACCTCGCCTACG
Source organism: uncultured Actinomycetota bacterium (assembly GCA_963759515.1). Lineage (GTDB taxonomy): Bacteria > Actinomycetota > Actinomycetes > Propionibacteriales > Nocardioidaceae > Nocardioides. Next base: position 302,571 of record CAVWZR010000018.1, read on the forward strand.
CGCGGATGCTCGTCGACCCGGCCGTCCCGCGTGACGTCCTGGTGCGGCTCGCCGGCGGGATGACGCCGGCCAAGCTGGCCGCGCCGTTGGCGATGCTGCGGCCGGCCGAGCTGATGATCGCGATGACCAAGGTGCGGGCGCGACGTACGCCGAGCAACCAGGCGCACGTGACCAACCGACTCGACGACCCGCTGCTCCTGGCCGCCGATGCCGCGACGGCGGCCGCCTTCGGCTTCCGTGAGCTCGAGACCACGGTGCCGGTGCTGAACGACGCGCCGTCGAACGCGCTGGCCGTCACCCTGGGCTCGGTGGTGGGTGCGGCCGGGGTGCTCGTGCAGTGCTCGGTCGAGGAGGCGCTCGAGCTCGAGCTCGGGATGCGCGGCTTCGTGTCGTACGCCGAGACCGTGTCGCTGTACGGCACCCACGAGGTGTTCGTGGACGGCGACGACACCCCGTGGTCGAAGGCGTTGCTGGCGTCGGCGTACGCCTCGCGCGGGGTGAAGATGCGGGTCACCTCGGGCGGCGGCGCCGAGGCGTTGATGGGTGGCGCGCAGGGGCACTCGATGTTCTACCTCGAGGCGCGCTGCGTCGCCCTGGCGCGCGCGATCGGGGCGCAGGGCGTGCAGAACGGCGGCATCGACTCGGCGTCCGTGGCCGCCTCGGTACCGAAGGGCGTGCGCTCCCTGGCGGCTGAGAACCTGATGGTGATGCTCCGCAACCTCGAGTCCTGCTCGGGCAACGACGCCCTGATGAGCGAGTCGGAGATGCGGCGTACGGCGCGCACCCTGCCGACACTGCTGGCCGGCTCGGACTTCATCTGCTCGGGCTTCGGCTCGATCCAGCGCTTCGACAACATGTTCGGCCCGAGCAACCTGAACGCCGAGGACATCGACGACTTCCTCGCCATCCAGCGCGACTGGGGAGTCGACGGTGGTCTCCGGACGACGGACACCGTGCAGCTCGAGCACCTGCGTCGGCGTGCTGCACAGGTCGCTCGCGACGTGTACGCGTGGTTCGGCCTGGCCGACTTCACCGACGAGCAGGTCGAGCTCGCCATGGACGCCGCCGGCTCGAAGGACCTCGGGACCACCGACACGTTGGCCGTGCTCAACGCGGCGCACACCATCAAGACCTCCGGGATGACCGGCCTCGACGTCGTCTCGGCGCTCCAGCAGTGCGGCTATCCGGAGGAGGCCCAACGCCTGCTCGACATGCTGGCGGCCCGCGTGAGCGGCGACTACCTGCAGACCGCCGCGATCTTCGACGAGCAGATGAACGTGCTCTCGCTGGTCACCGATCCGAACGACTACCTCGGCCCGGGAACGGGGTACGACCCGACGCCGGAGCGGCAGGCCGAGATCGACGCGATCCGGCAGCAACGCTCGGTCGACGACCTCCGGCAGGCGCAGGACGACCCCGAGGAGTTCGCCCGGTTCTCCGCCGTCGGGGAGGCCGCCATCGGGACCTCCGCCGGCGAGGTCGTGATCGGGCTGTCGCCGGCCGTCGGGCGGGCGATCAGCCGAACGCTGTCCGGGCTGACGGTGTCCGAGGCGCTGGCCGAGGTGCTCGCAGGCCTCGAGGAGGAGGGCTGCACGGCCCGCCTGGTGCGGATCAACGACTCGATCGACCTCGGCTCGATCGGGCTCAAGGCGGCGCGGCTCGCGGGCTCCGGGATCGGGATCGGGCTGCAGGCGAAGGGCACCGCGCTCATCCACCGACGCGACCTGCCGCCGCTGGCGAACCTCGAGCTGTACAGCGTCGCGCCCACGATCGGGCGGCCGGACTACCGCCTGCTGGGGGTCAACGCGGGACGTCACGCGAAGGGCGCGACACCCGACCCCGCGCGCAACCCCTACTCCGACGAGGCGATCGAGGCGCGCTACCACACCCGCGTGGTGGCGCTGGTCGCCATCGAGCGCACGCTGGCCACCGGGGGCGCCCCCGAGGAGCTCGAGTGGAAGGGGGAGCGATGACCCCGGCCAGCGGCAAGGCCTGGTCGGGTCGCCCGGCCTCCGAGCTGACCGTCGACGGCGTCGTCGGGGGCGAGCTGGGTCCCGACGACATCCGGATCAGCCCCGAGACGCTGCGGCACCAGGCCGACGTGGCCAGGGCTCACGCGAACCCCCAGCTCGCGGCGAACTTCGAGCGTGCGGCCGAGCTCACGGCGTTCGACGAGTCCGAGATCCTCGCCCTCTACGAGCTGCTCCGGCCGGGGCGGTCCTCGGGCGACCAGCTGCGGGCGAAGGCGGACGAGCTCGACGCCCGCGAGGCGCCGATCTGTGCGGCGTTCGTGCGCGAGGCCGCCGCGGTGTACGAGCGGACCGGCCTGACGGCGTGACACCGCCATGACTCGGCCATGACGGGGGACCTGGTCGCCGGCATCGACATCGGCAACGCGACCACCGAGATCGTGCTGGCGCGCGTCGTCGACGACGCGCTGTCGCCGGTCCTGGCCCAGCAGGTTCCGACCCGAGGGGCCAAGGGCTCGGCGACGTCGATCACGGCGGCCGCGGCTCTGGTCCGGAGGATGGCCGCCCAGGTCGGGGAGACGCCGACGCGTGGCGCTGTCGCCCGGCTGACGCCCGTCCACACCGGGGTGGTGAGCGGGACCGTCGCCGGTGCGGAGACCGGGCGGCTCGCCGTCGTACCCATCGGAGGCCGGACGCTCGTGCACGCCGGCGCGGCGGTGGGACGTGGGGTGTGGCTCGACGCGCTGGGCGGTGAGGCGGGCCCGGTGGTGGCGCTCGTGCCGAGCGGGACCGGGTACGCCGAAGCGGCCGCCACCGTGAACCGGTCGGCCGCCGACGTGGTGGCGGTCGCCCTGGCCGACGACGAGGCGGTGCTCGTCGGCAACCGGCTGGAGGCCCGGGTGCCGGTGGTCGACCAGGTCCCGGTCGAGCGGCTCGCGACCGCTGTTCGGGTCGCGGTCGAGGTCGCGCAGCCGGGCGGTGCGCTGACCCGGATCGTGGATCCCCTGTGGCTGACCGCGGAGCTCGACCTCACCGATGACGAGCGGTCGGACGCCGCCACGGCGGCCTCGCAGCTCGCCGGGCGCTCGTCGGGCCTCGTGCTGCTCGAGTCGGCTCCCACGCGGCGCGCGCCTGCCACCGACGAGCTGTCGCTCACCGGCACGTCGTACGCCGACCTGGCCGTCGTCGACGTCAGCGAGACGGCCTGGCCGCGTGAGCCCGGCGATCACCTGCTCGCCGCGGCGTACCTCGCGGGCGTCGAGGCCGCGGTCGACCCCTCGGCGGAGCTGACCGAGCGTGCTCGGGTTCCCCGTGGAGCTGGTGCCGGAGGAAGCAGAGGTGGCCGCACTCGGCGCCGCGAGCACGCCGGGTGCCGATCGCGACGCCGCGGTGCTCGACCTCGGCGCCGGGACCGTCGACCTCGTGGTGGGTGGTGCGGCCGAGACGCGAGCCGGTGGTGGAGCGCTGCTGACCCTCGCGGTGTCACTCGCGCTCGGCATCACCCGCGGGTCGGCCGAGTGGGTGAAGCGCGGACCGTGCGTGCGGGTCGAAGGCCCGACGGTACGGGTGGCGGAGACGGGAGAGCGGTACCTCGACGACGTGCCGGCCCCCTCCTCGGCGATCGGGCGGCTCGCCGTACCCGGGCCGGCAGGGCTGCTCGGCTTCGGGTCGGAGCTCCCGGCGGCCTCGTGGCGCCCGGCCCGCTGGGCGCTCAAGGAGACCGTGCTGGGCCGCGCGCTCCGCGAGACGGGGCTGGCGCTGCCCTCGACGCTCGTCGTCGTCGGCGGTCCGGCCGGTGACGACGAAGCCCTCACCGCGGTGTCCGGGCTGCTCCCTCCCGGCACCGTCGTCGGTCGCGCGAACGTCGCCGGCTCCCTCGGCCATCGCCATGCCGTCGCCTGGGGCCTCGCCCTCACCGCCGCCCGACGCTGAGTCGGCGCAAAGAGGCGCCGGAAATCACGCCGAGTCGTCATCTGCCGACTCGGCGGGTGGGTGTCAGCGGTGGCCGGCCCACGTGCCGGCGCGGGCGGCGTCGGCGACCAGGTCGGCGACGCCCTCGTGCGAGCCGTTCAGCGAGGAGGTGGTGATCCGGATGTGGTCGGAGCCCGGGGGTGTGATCCAGAACGGGTCGCCGCTGGCCGCGCGGACGCCGGCCGCGGCCAGGTGCACGAGAGCCGCGCCCTGCTCGGCGACGGGCACCCAGACGTTGATCCCGTCACGCCCGCGGACGTGGACGTCGCGAGCCGCGAGGGCGTCGGCCATCGCGGCCGTCCGAGCGGCGTACGTCGCCTGCGCGTCCGCGACGAGTGACCGGGACGACTCCTCGGTGAGCAGGTCGAGCAGGATCGACTGCACCAGCCGACTGCTCCATCCCTGCCCGAGATAGCGCCGCTCCACGATCGGCCCGACCACCGACGACGGTCCGCCGATGGCCGCCAGGCGCAGGTCGGGACCGTGCGTCTTGGAGAAGCTGCGCACGAGCACGGTGCGGTCGGGCAGCAGCGCCCCGAGCGACACGTGCGGACCGGACGGCGTGCCACCGGCCGAGTCGTCCTCGACGACCACGACGTCGCGGTCCTCGAGCGCCGCTGCCAGCGCCTCGGCCCGTGGCTGGGACAGGGACTGGCCGGACGGGTTCTGGCCCCAGGGTTGGAAGAAGAGCACCTTCGCGCCCAGGTCCACGGCTGCCACGACGTCGGCCACCAGCGGGCCCTCGGCGTCGTACCCCACACCGATCGGGACGGCGCCGGCCATCTCCAGCAGGTCGAGCAGCGGGGGGAAGCACGGCTGCTCGACCGCGACCCGGTCGCCGAACCGCAGGTGCGCGGCGACGAACTGGCTGTGGGCGTCCATCGCCCCGTCCACGACGGTCAGCGCCTCGACCGGGCCGGGCCACGACTCCTCGAGCACCTCCCGCAGGGCCGGTACGACGGGCTCCTCGAGGTAGGAGTGCGGTGTGTCGTCGCGGGGCACGCGCTGCATCGCGGCGTGGAGGTCGGGCAGCAGTCGCGGGTCGGGGAGACCCGTGGACAGGTCCACCCGGTAGGCCGCCTGTGAGTCGAGAGCGCGTCGATAGCGCCGTGGCCCGACGGAGGCCTCGCGGACCCGCGTCCCGCGCCGCCCGTCGGTCTCGATCAGGCCGGCCCGCGCGAGCTGGGACCAGGCGGCGCTGATGGTGGCAGGAGCGACCTGGAGGTCGCGGGCCACCCGGCGAATAGGGGGGAGTCGTTCGCCGGGCCGAAGCACACCGCGGTCGATGCCGGCGGACAACGCGAGCGCGATGCCCTTCGCCGAGCGGTCGTCCACCGCCTCGACCAGCTCCTGCCACATGTTTTGTAACATAGCAATGAAAGCATTGCTCCAGATAGGGTCAGGTCGATATTTTCACTGCCATGACGACGCGCATCACCCACTGGACCAACGGCGCTGCGACCCCTGGCGGCTCCGGCCGCTCCGGCGCCGTCTTCAACCCCGCCACCGGCGAGCAGACCGGCGAGGTCGACTTCGCCAGCGCCGCCGAGCTCGACGCCGCGGTGGCGAGCGCGACCGAGGCCGCCACCATCTGGCGCTCGGCGTCGCTCGCCAACCGCACCGGCGTCCTGTTCAAGTTCCGCGAGCTGCTCGCGGCGTCCCTGGACGAGCTGGCGGCGATCATCACCGCCGAGCACGGCAAGGTGCTCTCGGACGCCAAGGGCGAGCTGGCCCGTGGCCTCGAGAACGTCGAGTACGCCTGCGGCGTGGCCGACCACATGAAGGGTGGCTACTCCGAGCAGGCCGGCACCGGCGTCGACGTCTACTCGATCCGCCAGCCGCTCGGCGTCGTCGCCGGCATCACGCCGTTCAACTTCCCCGCGATGGTGCCGCTGTGGATGTGCGCCAACGCGATCGCGACCGGCAACGCGTTCATCCTCAAGCCGAGCGAGAAGGACCCGTCGGCCGCGATGTTCCTGGCCGAGCTCTGGAAGAAGGCAGGCCTCCCGGACGGCGTCTTCAGCGTCGTGCACGGCGACAAGGAGGCGGTCGACGCGATCCTGGCCCACCCCGGCATCGCGGCCGTCAGCTTCGTCGGGTCCACCCCGATCGCGCGCTACATCTACGAGACCGGCACCCGCAACGGCAAGCGCGTGCAGGCCCTCGGCGGCGCGAAGAACCACATGCTCGTCCTCCCCGATGCCGACGTCGAGATGGCGGCCGACGCGGCCGTCTCGGCGGCGTACGGCGCGGCCGGCGAGCGCTGCATGGCGATCTCCGTGGCCGTCGCGGTCGGCGACGTCGCCGACCCGCTGGTCGACGCGATCGCGGCGCGCCTGCCGAAGCTCCGCATCGGCGACGGCACCGACCCCGACTCCGAGATGGGCCCGCTGATCACCCGCGAGCACCGCGACAAGGTCGCCGACTACATCCGGCAGGGCGTCGAGTCCGGCGCGACGGCCGTGGTCGACGGGCGCGAGGCCGACGTGCCGAGCGACGGCTTCTTCCTCGGTACGACGCTGCTCGACAAGGTCAGTCCCGAGATGACGGTCTACACCGACGAGATCTTCGGGCCGGTGCTCTGCGTCGTCCGCCAGGAGTCGTACGACGAGGCCATCGAGCTGATCAACAGCAACCAGTTCGCCAACGGCACCGCCATCTTCACCCGCGACGGCGGCGCGGCCCGGCAGTTCCAGTTCGACGTCGAGGTCGGCATGGTGGGCGTCAACGTCCCGATCCCGGTCCCGGTCTCGTACTACTCGTTCGGCGGCTGGAAGGCGTCGCTGTTCGGCGACACCCACATGTACGGACCGGAAGGCATCGCGTTCTACACGCGCGGCAAGGTGGTCACGTCGCGCTGGCCCGACCCGGCCACGTCGAAGATCGACCTCGGCTTCCCGACCCACCGCTGACCCGGGCCCACCGACAGAGGAGCACCCATGACCCCGACGTACGACGGCCCGCTCGCCGGCATCCCGACCGACGAGGAGTCGGTGCGCAAGCTCGACCGCACCCACGTCTTCCACTCGTGGTCGGCGCAGGCGCTGATCGACCCGCTGCCGATCGCGACCGCGTAGGGCTCGCGGTTCACCGACTACGAGGGGAAGTCCTACCTCGACTTCTCCAGCCAGCTGGTCAACGTCAACATCGGCTACCAGCACCCCAAGCTGATCAAGGCGATCGCCGACTACGCCCAGCAGATGACGACGATCCAGCCGTCGTTCGCCAACGACGCCCGGTCGGAGGCGGCCCGGCTGATCACCGAGGTCGCCGGGCACGACCTCAACCAGGTGTTCTTCACCAACGCCGGCGCCGAGGCCAACGAGAACGCCATCCGCCTGGCCCGTCTCCACACCGGACGGCCGAAGGTGCTCGCGATGTACCGCAGCTACCACGGCGCCACGCACGGCGTGATCGGCCTGACCGGTGACCCGCGGCGGTGGGGCACGGAGCCGCACACCATCCCCGGCATCGTGCACTTCTGGGGTCCCTACCCCTACCGGTCGGCGTTCCACTCCACCTCACCCGAGGAGGAGACGACCCGCGCGCTGCAGCACCTGCGCGACACGATCATGGTCGAGGGTGCGAACACGATCGCGGCGATCATCCTGGAGCCGGTCGTCGGCACGAACGGCATCCTGGTGCCGACCCCGGGCTACCTGGCCGGCGTACGCGAGATCTGCGACGAGCACGGCATCCTGCTGATCGCCGACGAGGTGATGGCCGGCTTCGGCCGGTGCGGCGAGTGGTTCGCGATGCAGCACTGGGACGTGCGGCCCGACCTGATCTCCTTCGCCAAGGGCGTGAACTCCGGCTACGTCCCGCTCGGCGGCGTCGTGATCAGCGACCCGATCGCGGAGACCTTCCAACAGCGCGCCTACCCCGGCGGGCTCACGTACTCCGGTCACCCGCTCGCGTGCGCCAGCGCGGTCGCCTCGATCGAGATCTTCAAGGAAGAGGGGATCATCGAGAACGCCCGGAAGCTCGGCACGGACGTGATCGGCCCGGAGCTGGCCAAGATCGCCGATCGACACCCGTCGGTCGGCGAGGTCCGCGGACTCGGGGTGTTCTGGGCGGTCGAGCTCGTCAAGGACCGCGAGACCCGCGAGCCGCTGGTGCCCTACAACGCGGCCGGCGATGCCGCCGCTCCGATGAACGCCTTCGCCGGCGGCGTGCAAGCAGCGTGGGCTCTGGCCGATGACCCACTTCAACCGCACCCACGTCGTACCGCCCTGCACGATCACCGAGCAGGACCTCCGCGAGGGTCTGGCGATGCTCGACGAGGCGCTGGAGACCGCGGACTCCTACTACACCGGCAGCTGAGTCTCGCCCGCGCTTTCGAACCAACTGGCATACAAACCGGACCCGATCGCGGTCGATCACTCCGGTTTGTATGCCAGTTAGTTGACGGCGCGCTCACCCAGGTCGCGGACTGAGTCCTCGACTACGCTCGCCCGATGAGAAGGCGCCGTGAGCGACTGTTGTGACCACGACTCGGGGTCGGGGGACTACTTCGACCTGGGGCGTCATCAACGCCAGGTCACGACCTCCTCGCCGGAGGCGCAGACCTGGTTCGACCGCGGCCTGGCCTGGACCTACGGCTTCCATCACGAGGAGGCCAAGACCTGCTTCGAGCGCGCGGTCGAGGCCGACCCGGACTGCGCGATGGCGCACTGGGGGATCGCGTACGTCGTCGGCCCCAACTACAACTACGCGTGGGACGACTTCGACCCGGCCAGCCTGAGCTCGTCGCTGACCACCGCGCGCGAGGCGCGCGAGAACGCCGAGCGGCTGGCGCCGCAGGCGAGCGAGGTCGAGCAGGCGCTGATCGCCACGCTGGCGGCCCGCTACCCCGTCACCGACGCCGCGGAGGGCGACCCCGCGTGGTGCGAGGGACACGCGGCGGCGATGCGCGCGGCGTACGAACGCTTCCCGGACGACCTCGACGTGGCAGCACTCTTCGCCGAGTCGCTGATGAACGTCACGCCCTGGCAGATGTGGGACCTCCCGACCGGACGCCCCGCCGAGGGAGCCCACACGGTCGAGTGTCGCGAGGTGCTCGAGCGCGCTCTCGCGACGCCCGAGGCTCGGGTGCACCCCGGCGTCCTGCACATGTACATCCACCTGATGGAGATGTCGCCGACGCCCGAGGCGGCCTCCGAGGCCGCCGACCTGCTCCGCGACCTCGTCCCGGACGCCGGTCACCTGCGCCACATGCCGTCCCACATCGACGTGCTGACCGGTGACTACCGCCAGGTGATCGACGCCAACCAGGCGGCGTACGAGGCCGACCAGCGGTACGTCGACGTCGGCGGGGTGATGAACGCCTACACGCTCTACCGCTGCCACGACCTGCACTTCCTGGTCTACGGCGCGATGTTCGTCGGCGACCGCGCCACCGCCCTCGACGCTGCCGACCGGCTCGTGGCGGCGGTCCCCGAGTCGCTGCTGCGGGTCGAGTCACCGCCGATGGCCGACCTGCTCGAGGGGTTCGTGCCGATCCGCGTGCACGTGATGATCCGCTTCGGGATGTGGGACGAGCTGATCGCCGAGCCGTTGCCCGACGACTACGAGCTGTACGCCGCGACCACGGCGTTCGTCCACTACGGCCGCGGCGTCGCCTACAGCGCGACCGGGCGGGTCGGTGAGGCCGAGCGCGAGCGTGAGTCTGTTCCGGGCCGCGGCGGCCCGCGTGCCCGAGGGGCGCACCCTGTTCAACAACACCGTCGGCGACCTCCTCGCGATCGCCTCCGAGATGCTCGACGGGGAGCTCCTCTACCGCCGCGGCGAGCACGACGAGGCCTTCACCGCCCTGCGGCGCAGCATCGAGCTCGACGACCATCTCCCGTACGACGAGCCCTGGGGCTGGATGCAGCCGACCCGGCACGCGTACGGCGCGCTGCTCCTCGAGCAGGGCCACGTCGAGGAGGCCGCGGCCGTCTACCGGGCTGATCTCGGCCTCGACGACTCGCTGCCCCGAGCTCTCCGCCACCCGAAGAACGTCTGGAGCCTGCACGGCTACCACGAGTGCCTCACCCGGCTGGGCCGCGACGAGGAGGCCGCGGCGATCAAGGTCGACCTGGACGCTGCCCAGGCGCTCACCGACGTCCCGGTCCTGGCCAGCTGCGCCTGCCGGACGGTGGTCTGAGGTGAAGCGGTCGTGGGCGAAGCTCTCGGACCTCCGGTTGAGGTGGGCGGCGTCGCGCTACCGGGAGAAGCAGCGACGGAACGACGTGTGGACGGCGCGCAACGCCGAGGAGCTCGACCAGACCGAGAAGGGCGTCCGCCGCTTCCGAGGCCCTTTCGGCCCGAACTGACGACTACCCTCGCGACGTGATCGTCGTGAACCGGTTCCGGGTGCCTGAGGCGCGAGCAGCCGGCGTTCCGCGACGACCTGGAGCAGGCCGCGGCAGACGCTCGCCGTCCAGCGTGGCTTCGTCGCCGGCCGGATCGGCCGCAACGTCGACGACCCGGAGCTCTGGGTGCTCACGACCGAGTGGGAGGGGCCGGGGGCCTACCGCCGCGCCCTCTCGTCGTACGACGTGAAGCTGACCGCCGTGCCGACCCTGAGCCGCGCACTCGACGAGCCGAGTGCCTACGAGCCGGTCGAGCCGGGAGCCGAGTTGAACCGCCGCGAGGCCAGGTCGTTAGGCTGACGTCCCACCCCGCCAGGCAGACCGGCAGCCAGCCGGCCCGACCCCAGGAGCCTCTTTCGTGGCCAAGCCACCCCCCAGCGTCCTCGACACCGTCGTCTCCCTCTGCAAGCGCCGGGGATTCGTCTTCCCGTCCGGCGAGATCTACGGCGGCACCCGCTCCGCCTGGGACTACGGACCCCTCGGCGTCGAGCTGAAGGAGAACGTCAAGAAGCAGTGGTGGCGGGCGATGGTCACCATGCGCGACGACATGGTCGGGCTCGACTCGGCGATCATCCTGCCGACGAAGACGTGGGAGGCCAGCGGTCACCTCGCGACCTTCACCGACCCGCTCGTCGAGTGCCAGTCGTGCCACAAGCGCTTCCGGGAGGACCACCTCCAGGAGGAGTACGCCGGCCGGCACGACATCGCCGATCCCGACACCGTCGACATCAACGAGTCGGTGCCCTGCCCCAACTGCGGCAACCGCAAGACCTGGACCGAGCCCCGGCACTTCAACATGATGCTGAAGACCTACCTCGGCGTCGTCGAGGACGAGTCCGGGCTCCACTACCTCCGTCCGGAGACGGCCCAGGGCATCTTCCTGAACTTCGCCAACATCGTGACCAGCGCGCGGATGAAGCCGCCGTTCGGCATCGCCCAACAGGGCAAGTCGTTCCGCAACGAGATCACGCCGGGCAACTTCATCTTCCGCACCCGCGAGTTCGAGCAGATGGAGATGGAGTTCTTCGTCAAGCCCGGCGAGGACGAGCAGTGGCACCAGTACTGGATCGACGAGCGCACCCGCTGGTTCACCGACCTCGGCATCAACCCCGACAACCTGCGGCACTTCGAGCACCCCCAGGAGAAGCTCAGCCACTACGCGAAGCGGACCGTGGACATCGAGTACCGCTTCGGCTTCTCCGGTCGTGAGTTCGAGGAGCTCGAGGGCATCGCCAACCGCACGGACTACGACCTGACCCAGCACTCGAAGGCGTCCGGCCAGGACCTCACGTACTTCGACCAGGCCAGCGGCGAGCGGTACGCCCCCTACGTCATCGAGCCGGCCCTCGGGCCCAACCGCGCGATGATGGCCTTCCTCCTCGACGCCTACACCGAGGACGAGGCGCCCAACACCAAGGGGGGCGTCGACAAACGCGTCGTGCTGCGGCTCGACCATCGCCTCGCGCCGGTCAAGGTCGCCGTCCTGCCGTTGAGCCGGAACGCCGACCTCTCGCCGAAGGCGCGCGACCTGGCCACCCAGCTCCGCACGGCGGGGTGGAACGTCGACTTCGACGACTCGGGGGCGATCGGCCGGCGCTACCGCCGCCAGGACGAGATCGGTACGCCGTACTGCGTGACCATCGACTTCGACACGCTGGACGACCACGCCGTCACGATCCGCGAGCGCGACTCCATGAAGCAGGAGCGGATCGCGATCGACCAGGCACACCTGTTCTTCGCGGAGCGCCTGCTCGGGTGCTGATGTGACCCGTCGCCCTCTCCTTCCCGCACTCGTGGCGATCGCTGCCCTGGTGCTCGCGGGGTGCGGGGGCGGCTCGAGCTCGTCCGAGCCCGGGGACAGTGGGTCGGACTCCTCGTCCTCCTCCACCGGGACCTCGGGACCCCCCAGCACCGGCAGCAGTCCGTCCGGCACGGTCGAAGGCGTCAGGCTCACGCAAGCAGGCACGCAGCTGAAGCTGGGCGAGACCGCCCGGGTGAGCTGGCAGCCCGACCAGCACACCACCGGGGTCGTCGCCCTCACCGTGACCGGTCTGCTCAAGATGCCGATCAGCGCCTTCAGCGCCTGGCGGCTCAAGCCGGAGACGCGGCGGTCCACGCCGTACTTCGTCCAGGTCACCGTCCGCAACCTCGGCCACAGCGACCTCTCGAACGTCCGGGTCCCGCTGTACCTGCTCGACAAGCGCGGCAGCCTGCTCCAGGCCTCGACCTTCCGGGCGACGTTCACGCCGTGCCCCAGCCGCCCGTTGCCGCCGAAGTTCAAGCGGGGGGACAAGACCGACGTCTGCCTGGTCTACTTCGCGCCCGACCACGGCGAGCTGGTCGCGATCAGCTACCGGCCGACCGAGGACTTCGACGCGATCACCTGGCAGGGCACGGTCGTCGCCGGCGGCGTCCGCCAGCACAAGAAGAACTGAGCCGATGCCGGACAATGGGGGCATGTCCTTGACCCTCGGCCCGCTGACCGTGCCCGTGCCGGTCGTGCTCGCGCCGATGGCGGGGATCACCAACGCCGCCTACCGCCGGCTGTGCGCAGAGCAAGGAGCCGGGCTCTACGTCTGCGAGATGATCACCAGTCGTGGCCTCGTGGAGCGCGACTCGACGACGCTGAGCATGCTGGTCTTCGACGAGCTCGAGACCACCCGGTCGGTGCAGCTCTACGGCACCGACCCGTCGTACGTCGGCAAGGCCACCGAGATCCTCTGCGCGGAGTACGGCGTCCATCACGTCGACCTCAACTTCGGGTGCCCGGTGCCCAAGGTGACCCGCAAGGGCGGTGGCGGTGCCCTGCCCTGGAAGCGCGGCCTGCTCGCCGAGATCCTCACGTCGGCAGTCGCGGCCGCCGAGCCGTACGCCGTCCCGGTCACGATGAAGACCCGCAAGGGGCTCGACGACGACCACCTGACCTACCTCGACGCCGGACGGATCGCCGAGGAGTCCGGCGTCGTGGCCATCGCGCTGCACGGCCGGACGGTGGCGCAGTCCTACAGCGGACGCGCCGACTGGGACGCGATCAGCCGGCTCGTCGACCACGTGTCCATCCCGGTGCTCGGCAACGGCGACATCTGGGAGGCCGGCGACGCCCTGCGGATGGTCGACGAGACCGGCGCCGCCGGCGTGGTCGTCGGGCGGGGGTGCCTCGGGCGCCCCTGGCTGTTCCGCGACCTGGCCGCGGCGTTCGACGGTGAGCACGTGCGCACCCTGCCCAGCCTCGGGGAGGTGCGCACGATGATGCGCCGCCATGCCGAGCTGTTGACCGAGCACATGGGGGAGGAGCGAGGCTGCAAGGAGTTCCGCAAGCACGTGTCGTGGTACCTCAAGGGTTTCCGTGCGGGCGGCTCGTTGCGGCACTCGCTGGCGCTGGTCGACTCGTTGCCGGCGCTCGACGTACTCCTCGCGGACCTGGATCCTGACGAGCCGTTCCCCGTCTCCGAGCTCGGGTCCCCGCGGGGCCGGCAGGGTTCCCCGCGCTCGCGAGTGGCACTGCCCGAGGGCTGGCTCGACGACACCGACGGCACCTCGCTGAGACTGCAGGAGGACGCGTCCGAGACCACCGGAGGGTGATCGAGGACACGCCCGGGTGTGGACCTGGGATTTCGGGGCACCACCCCGCTGTGCTTGACTGCCGGGACGTATCCGAATCGTGACCAACTCGGGCGGGCCACGCCGGATCCATTTCCCCCGACAGCAACTGCAAAGGAATCAGCGCTGTGGCACAAGGACGCCACAAGCGGGAAACCAATGCCCGCCGGTTCGCGACCACCACTCGGAAGCGCACCGCCCAGATGGCGTTCGGCGCCGCGGCTGCGGCGACCGTTCCCGCCGTCGCCTTCGGCATCGTCCATGCCGATGCGGCGCCCTCGGTCGACCTCCAGGCCCATGGCCCGAAGCCGGTCCAGCTCGACCCTGACCGCTACGACACCGCGCCCATCTCCCGCACGTTCAACCGCACCGCCGCCCGCAACTTCCAGCAGGGCATCGCCGCGCAGCGCGCCACCGAGCGGGCCGTCGAGGGCGCGCATGTCAAGAAGTGGACCACGGTCGAGCTGAACGTGTGGTCGAGCTCGTCCCAGGCCGCCATGCAGGTCGGGTTGCTCGACGCCGGCAAGCACATGCTGGTCACCGGCCGTGCCGCCGACGGACGCATCGAGATCGTCGTCAACGGCCGGTCCCGCTGGGTGACGGCCGGCTACCTCTCCAGCGAGAAGCCCGTGAGCGGCTCGGGCATGGCTGCCGCGGCGGGCCTGTCGATGGCACCGTGCCCGGACGGCTCGGTGGAGTCCGGGCTCACGTCCGGCGCGATCTACGTCTACCGCTCGGTCTGCCACGCCTTCCCCCAGATCACGTCGTACGGCGGGTGGGACAACCACGGCGAGCACTCGTCCGGCAAGGCCCTCGACATCATGACCAGCGACGTCGCACTGGGGAACGCGATCGCGGCGTTCCTGCAGCAGCACGCCTCCGAGCTGCACCTCTACGACATCCTCTGGCGCCAGCGCATCTGGACCCCGGTGCGTGCCTCCGAGGGCTGGCGGTTCTTCGCCGACCGTGGGTCGGCCACGGCGAACCACTACGACCACGTGCACGTCAGCGTCTACTGACCCTCCCTACTAGTCTCGGGCCGATGCCTGGCCAGACGCCCCTGTACGACGACGACGCGCGTGCGCGGTACGTCGAGGAGCCGCCGAAGCGCGTTCCGGCGCCGGAGCGCACGGCGTTCGAGCGCGATCGGGCTCGGGTCGTGCATGCGGCGGCCAGCCGGCGACTCGCGGCCAAGACCCAGGTCGTGGGCCCGCAGAGCGACGACTTCGTCCGCAACCGCCTCACCCACAGCCTCGAGGTGGCCCAGGTCGCCCGCGACCTCGCCCGGGCGCTGGGGTGTGAGCCCGACCTGGTCGAGACGGCCGCGCTCGCCCACGACCTCGGCCACCCGCCGTTCGGGCACAACGGAGAGCGCGTGCTCGCCGAAGCGGCGGCCGACTGCGGTGGGTTCGAGGGCAACGCCCAGACGCTGCGGCTGTTGACCAGGCTCGAGGCCAAGACGTTCGGTCCCGATGGCCGCTCCGCCGGCTTGAACCTCACCCGCGCGACGCTCGACGCCTGCACGAAGTACCCGTGGGCGGTCGACGACGCCAGCGTCCCGGCCGGGGTCCACGCCGACGGCTCGCCACGCGTCGTCCGCAAGTTCGGGGTGTACGCCGACGACCGGCCGGTCTTCGACTGGTTGCGGCACGGCGCCCCCGGGCGGCGGCAGTGCTTCGAGGCACAGGTGATGGATCTCGCCGACGACATCGCGTACTCCGTGCACGATGTCGAGGACGGCATCGTGGCCGGCCGGATCGACCTGACCCGGCTCGACGAGGACGCGGTCTGGGCGGCGGTGCGTGACTGGTACGTCACGGACGCCGATGCGTCTGCTCTGGAGCAGGGACTGGCTCGGCTGCGCGCGGTCGCTTCCTGGCCCGGCACGACGTACGACGGCAGCCGGCGGGCGCTCGCCGCGCTGAAGAACCTCACCAGCGACGTGATCGGGCGCTTCGCCGCGGAGGCCCAGGAGGCGACCTTCGCGGCGTACGCCGGCCCGCTGGTGCGCTACTCCGCCGACCTGGTCGTGCCCGCGGACTCGCGCGTCGAGATGGCGATCCTCAAGGGCGTCGCGGCGCACTACGTGATGCAGGCCGACGACCGGGTCCGGGCGATGGCGCGGCAGCGGGAGCAGCTCGCCGAGCTGGTCGAGGCGCTGGTCAAGACCGCACCGGACCACCTCGATGCGCCCTTCGTCGGTGACTGGGCCGAGGCCGGCGACGACGCCGCACGGTTGCGCGTCGTGGTCGACCAGGTCGCCTCGCTCACCGACGCCAGCGCCCTCGCCTGGCACCGGCGCATCCTCGGGTCGCCCGGTGGCTGAGGAGGTCGCTCTGCGACCGTCTCGAGACCACCGGCCGAAGGATCTACGGCAGGTCGCCCTGCGGTCCAGCCATGTGGGCTACTCCGTTGGACGACGTGTCGTGACCGGTCACCTTCGACGCGGCAGCCCCGGCGGCGTGCGTGACCTTCCCGGCCACGACCGGAGCCTGGTCCCTGGCCAGGTCGACGGCCTGGTGCGCCTTCTCCCGCACCCTCGGGTCGTTCGTGACCCGGTTCACCATCCGCATGATCTGGTCGTAGCGCTCGCGTCCGGCCCGCGCACCGAGCACGTAGCCGATCGCGACGGCCGTCAACAACATGAGCTTCTTCATCAGGAGGCCTCCTTCTCCTTGGTACGGCGTACGTCCTCGTCGGGCGAGGACTTCCTGGCGGCCCGTCTCCGCAGCGCCCGCCCGCGGGCGATCTCCTTCTGCTCCTTCTTCCGGGCCTTCTTGATGCCGCTGGTGTCCCTGGCCGGCAGCTGCAGCTGCTCCTCGGCGGCGACCCCGGCCTGCAGCTCACGTCCGCGCTCGAGCTCGGAGTCGAGCTCCGCGCCGAACAACAGGGCCACGTTGGTGATCCAGAGCCAGAGGAGCCCGGCGATCACCCCGGCCAGCGAGCCGTAGGTCTTGTCGTAGCTGCCGAAGGTCGCGACGTAGAACGCGAACGCCACGGACGCCACGATCCAGATCACGATCGCGACGAACGCGCCGACCGAGAGCCACCGGAAACGGGGCTGCCGGACGTTGGGGGTGGCGTAGTAGAGCAGCGCGACGATCAGCGCCACGAAGACGGCGATCACGGGCCACTTGGCGATGTTCCAGACCGTGACCGCCTGCGACCCGAGCCCGATCACGCCACCGATCGAGTCGGCGAGCGGCCCGGACACGATCAGCATCACCAGGACGCACGCCACCATCACGATCGCGACCAGGGTCACCAGGACCGTCCAGGGACGAAGCTTCCAGAACGGGCGCCCTTCGTCGACCTCGTAGACCTCGTTCATGGCCCGCCCGAAGGCACCGACGTAGCCCGACGCCGACCAGAGAGCGCCCAGGATGCCGACGACGAGCCCGACACCCGCGCCCTGGGAGGACGCGATGTTCTCCAGAGCCGGCCGGACGGTGTCCAGTGTGGACGACGAGACGAGGGGTCGGAGCACCTCGATCACCTTGTCCACGCTCGTCTGCCCCTGACCGACCACGCCGAGCAGGGAGACCAGCGCGATGGCGGCGGGGAAGAGCGACAGGACGGCGTAGTAGGTGAGGCCGGCCGCCAGGTCGGTGCAGCTGTCGTCGCCGAACTCGCGATAGGTCCGGCGCAGGAGGTACCTCCAGGACTGCCCGGTGAGTTCCGTCGGGGACTCGGCCTTGCGCGCGTCCTCGCGTGCGTTGCTCACCGGCGCCGCCGCCAGACCAGGAGCCCGGCCACCGCGGCGGCCCCACCCGCCACCGCGGCCAGGAGCCGGGGACGCGGCTTCCCGTCGTCGGTGGTGGCGCGGTCCTTCACCTGGGCAGCGCGTTCCTTGGCCTGGGCCTTCACGTCGAGCTTGTGGGCGAGCTGGTCGACGGTGTCGGCGAGGTGCTCGCGCTGAGCCTCGATGTCGGCCTCGATCGCGGCGGCATCGGTGCTCCGGTGGTCGCTCATCGGTGGTCTCCCTTCACCACGGCGATGTCCTCCTTGACGCCCTCGATCGCGTGCTCGGGCGCGGGTGGTGTCGCCTGCTGGACCTCCTTCTTCCCCACCAGAGCGGCGATGACCGCGCCGAGGAAGAGGACGATGCGCCACGAGCAGCGCCGAGAGCCAGTCGGGGACGGCGTGCGCGAGGCCCAGCACCGCGGTGGCGATCACGCAGCACAGCCCGAGGAACGACAGGAGACCGGCGGCGCTGAACATGCCGATGCCGAGGCCGGCTCGCTTGCCCTTCTCGGTCATCTCGGCCTGGGCGAGACGGATCTCCGAGCGGATGAGCTGCGGTAGCTGCTGGGTGAGGTCGTGGACGAGCGACCCGAGTGTCGGGTCGTCGGAAACGGAATGCTGGTCCGAGGTCGACGTACTCATGAGTAGCCCGTACCCCCCAGGGCGGCCGGCATCCATCGGGGCTCGTCGGCTCCGCGCCGTAGACTCCGCCCGTGGCCGGACGGATTCGCGAGGAGGACATCGCGGAGCTGCGTGAGAAGGCCAAGATCGACGAGGTGGTCGCCGACTACGTCACGCTCAGACCGGCCGGCGGTGGATCCCTCAAGGGGCTCTGCCCCTTCCACGACGAGAAGTCCCCGTCGTTCAACGTCAACCCGCAGCGCCAGTTCTTCCACTGCTTCGGCTGTCAGGAGGGCGGCGACGTCATCGCCTTCCTGATGAAGATCGACGGGCTGGGTTTCACCGAGGCCGTCGAGCGCCTCGCTGACCGCTACGGCGTCTCCCTGCGTCGCGAGGAGGGTGACGTCCGCGACGAGCGGCCGCGCGGTCCGCAGCGCGGGCGGCTGGTCGAGGCCAACAAGGTGGCCCAGGAGTTCTACGCCGACGCCCTCGGCACGCCCGACGCGAGCGAGGCCCGGAGGTTCCTGGGGGAGCGAGGATTCGACCAAGCGTCGGCCGAGCAGTTCGGGATCGGCTTCGCCCCCCGTGACGGCGAGTCGCTGCTGCGCCACCTGCGCCAGCGTCGCTTCACCGACGAGGAGTCCGTGGCGGCAGGGCTGGTGGCGATCGGCCGCTCGGCGTACGACCGGTTCCGCGGGCGTCTGCTCTGGCCGATCCGCGAGTCGGGCGGCGACACCATCGGCTTCGGTGCCCGTCGGATCTTCGACGACGACCGCATCGAGGCCGAAATACCTCAACACCCCCGAGACGTCGATCTACAAGAAGAGCCAGGTGCTCTACGGCCTCGACCTCGCGCGACGTGACATCGCGCGCGCGTCACAGGCCGTGGTCGTCGAGGGATACACCGACGTGATGGCCTGCCACCTCTCGGGAGTGCCGACCGCGGTGGCGACGTGTGGCACCGCCTTCGGCGACGACCACGCGCGCGTGCTGCGCCGGTTCCTCCACGACCACGAGGAGTTCCGCGGCGAGGTCATCTTCACGTTCGACGGCGACGCCGCCGGGCAGAAGGCCGCGCTCCGGGCGTTCGGCGGAGATCAGAACTTCGTCAGCCAGACCTACGTCGCCATCGAGCCGACCGGCCTCGACCCGTGTGACCTGCGGCTCCAGCAAGGTGACGCCGCGGTGCGCGAGCTGATCGCGCGCCGACGTCCGCTCTACCGGTTCGTCCTCGACAACGTCGTCTCCAAGTACGACCTCGACCGCGCGGACGGTCGCGTCGACGCCACCCGCGAGGCGGCACGACTCGTGTCCTCCATCCGCGACCGCTCCAAGGTCGAGGCGTTCGCACGCGAGATCGCGAGCATGGTCGGTGTGGACGTCGAGCAGGCCCGCGCCGAGGTACGCCGCGCCGTGAGCAGGCCGGCCACGCCCCCGGCGTCGACCCCGCGTGGTGCCGCTCCGGACGCGCAGCCTCAGCCCGCTCAGCAGCAGCTGCCCCACCTTCGCGACCCCCGCTTCGCGCTCGAGCGTGAGGCGCTCAAGCTCGTGGTCCAGGAGCCGTCGGCGGTCGCCAGCACCACCAAGGACGTCGGCGAGAACGACTTCACCCACCCGACGTACCGCGCGGTGTGGACCCTCGTCGAGCGGGCGGGTGGCATCGTCTCGGCCGGGCCCGACTGGGCGGGCCGCCTCCGCGACCTCGCGTCCGACCCCGCCGTGGCCTCGGCACTCTCGGCGCTGGCCGTCGAGCCACTGCCCTCCAGGAAGGGCGCCGACGAGGCGTTCGTGGCCAACACCGTCTACCGCCTCCAGGAGCTCACCGCGCAACGCCGCATCGCGGAGGTGAAGTCGCGGCTGCAGCGCACCAACCCCGTGGAGCACCCCACCGAGTACAACCGGATGTTCGGCGAGCTCACGGCTCTCGAGCAGCACCGTCGCCAGCTGCGCGATCTCGCCCTGGGCGACTCATGAGGGCAGGGCGCCGGACGCGTCCTCCGGTCGAGGTGGGCGCAGGAGAGCGGCTGCTCGCCTGGGCCCCCGTCACCGAGGGCGGATGGGCCGCCGGCACGCGCGACGCGCTCTACCTCCCCGAGGCCCGGGTGCCCTGGGAGCAGGTCCAGGCGGCCGACTGGGACAGTGACGAGGGTCGCCTGCTCGTGAGCGAGGTGGGCAGCTGGGGTGAGCCCCGGCCCAGGCACGAGCTGACCATCCCCGACCGTGCGGCCAAGGACGCCGACCGGCTCCTGCAGCTGGTGCGTGAGCGGGTGACCGCGAGTGTCCTGCTCTCCCGCCATGTGCCGGTGACCGGGCGACGCGGGGTCCGGGTGGTGGCGCGACGGGCTCCGTCCGGGCGGTCGGACGTCGTCTGGCTCTACGAGTACGACGAGGGTGTCGACCCCGATGATCCCTTCGTCCGAGCGGCCGCCGAGACCGCCCTGGCAGCGGCCAAGGCGGACGTCGGGCTCGGGTGAACGCGCCCGGTTGCCGATTCGCGGGCGTCCGATCCACCTTGCTAACCTGTGCGGGCTCCACGATCCCCTGTAGCTCAACTGGCAGAGCATTCGGCTGTTAACCGGAGGGTTGTTGGTTCGAGTCCAACCGGGGGAGCCACCCAACGCGCGATCCTTCTTCGTGCGTCCTGCGCGCGAGACCGTTCAGCGCGCGTTCTCTCGCAGCGACGACGTCCGCGCGCTCCTGACCGTGAGCAGGGCGAACACGCAGGCGCCCGCCAGGAGGGCGAGCAGGACCACCACGCTCAGCCGCGCTCCGGACGAGACATGGAACGACGGCAGCGCGCGGGGGGTGAAGGCATCGTCGGAGATGCCGAGCGTCACGCTCCGCACGACGACGTACTGCGCCAGCCCGCCCGCCACGATGCCCGCGAGCACGGCCGAGCCGAGCACGATCATGAACTCCGCGACCACCGCGACGACGACCGACCGTCGGGCCACGCCGACGACCCGGAGCGAGGCGGCATCTCGGCGACGGACGGGTACCTGGACCGCGAGACTGGCGGTGAGACCGGCGACCGCCAGACCGATCACCAACCCGGCCACGACCGCGTAGAGGCGGAGCGCCAGCGCGAACGCGTCCTGGTCGAGCACGTGCTTCGCCGACGCCTCGGTCTCCGGTGTTCTCATCCCGTGTGCGGCCAGCCCGCGGAGGACGGATGCCGGAGTGTCGGCGCGCGCCAAGATGGAGACCTGGGTGTCCCCGGTGCCCAGGCTGGCGTTCCGGATGTACGACGTGAAGTCCATCATCATCCCCGAGGGACCACGGAACGGCATGGACTCGGCGGTCCCGATCGAGCGGACGGGGAACAGTCCTCCCGCGCCCGTGCTGAGGCTCGGCCGCTGGACCGCCGTACGTCCCCAGAGGAGCGGTACGGCGGCGGGGGCGTCGTCGGGGCTCACCGCGGCGTACGAGCCCGGACCGTGCGCCCGGAAGCGCAAGGTCATGCGGCCGTTCGCGACCACCGGACCTCCGACGACGGCTTGCCGCGCGCCGACCGGTGAGACGTCCCGGTGCCAGCCTCGATCGAGCATCCCCGGGACCGCCTGGCCGTCCACGGTGAGGTCGTCGATGCTGGCCGTGCCGTGCATCGCCTCGACCAGTGCGTCGGGGCCACCGAAGGCGATGGTCTCCACGCGACACCCGGTGCGGCAGTGGCGCAGCGGGACGGTCGAGGTCGACCGACCTCGCGCGAACGGACCGGTGGCGATCTGTCGAAGCGCGCCGTTGTCGTCGAGAACGGTGAGCGTGGGCCCCAGGGTCGCGTAGCCACCGTCCACGTGGTTGGTGACGGTCACGGAGAGGCGCCGTCCCTTCAGGACGACGGGTGGGCGCCGCGGACCCAGCTCGCGCGCTACCTCGGCCGCCGAGCGCCCCGGCGTCCACTGGGCCGGCCACGAGCCGACGCGCGCGAGTCGCGAGGTGTCGACGACCACCCGGGGGAGGATGGTCGGGGTCGTGAAGTCGTAGCTCGGGATGTCGACGGCCGCCGCCATCAGCCAACGACCTCGGGGATCCAGCTGCTCGGTGAGCCCGACGGCGCGGTTGATCGACAAGGTGGTGCGAAACGACAGCCCGGCACCGACCTGGGTCGCCGCCACACTGGTGCGCCACGTCGACGCCGCCGCCGACATCCCGACCGTGAACACTGCGACGGTGAGAGCGGCGGTGACGGGGAGGACCACCTGCGTGCCCTCGTGTCGTCGGCGAACCGTGCGCGCGGCGACGTACGACGAGAGCGAGCGTCGACGCGCGGACCAGCGGATCCACAGGGTTCCCGCGAGGAGGAGGGCCAGGCTCGTCAGCAGCCCGACTCCGGTCGCCAGCAACAAGGGGAGGGCCAGATCCGTGGCGTCGGGCGCCGCGGGCTTCGACCGGCTCCATGCGGCGACGAGCGCCGCGAAGGCGGCCGCGAGCAGAGTCAGCCGGGCCACGAGCGCGACCCGACCCGGCCGGGTCGGTCTGCGATCGCCCGCGATCTGGGCACTCAACGGCTCGCTCACGGCGATCCGCACCACGCCGGCCGCCACCAGTGCGGTGGCGATGAGGACGCCCGCAGCACTCAGCCCGCTCGCCAGGGTGAAGGGAACCGGCAGGTCGGGAACCAGCCATCGGCGTGCGAGCGTCCGCGCCGCGAGAGAACCGAGGACGACACCGACTGGGGCGGCGGCGACCAGGATCAGGAGAGGCTCGGTCATGCCCAGGAGCCACAGCCTCCGCCGTCCGTAGCCCCGGAGTGACGCCAGAGCGAGCTCGCCACGGCGGAGGGACATCGAGGCCGAGAGCAGTCTCGAGAGCAGCACCAGCGCCACGAGCACGAGCGAGAGGACGGCGGGTGTCACGGTCGACCGTGCCACCGCCCGTCGGGCGAGGAGCGTCGCCGTCACGGACGGAAGCGAGTTCCCCGGCTCCAGGGAGAGGTCCGGAGGCAGCCGGCCGTGCTCGCCGGCAGGGTCGATCGCGCGCACGCGCGCGGAGGTCGCTCGGAGGTCGGCGGAGGTCAGCGTCGGCGGGACGTCGAGGTCCTGGTCGACCGAGACCCACCACGGATCCCGTCGTCGCTCGATCTCGGACCTCGTGGTGAACCACGGCGCCAGACGGGTGACCGGATTGGAGTTGCTGGCCGGGACGGTCAGCAGCCGGCCCGGTACGGCGCGGAGCTGCTCGGAGTCGAACCAGAAGGCGAAGTCCGCCGCCGTGTGACGCGGCTGGTAGATGCCGACGACCGTGAACGGTGCCCCGTCGTGGTACGGGTCGACGACGCTGCCGACGTGGAGGCTGTAGGTGTACGCGTCCGCGGCCGCGACGTCGATCTCGCCGGCACTCCGCGGGCACCGGCCCTGGAGGTCCACGTGGTGACAGTCGCCGGGCGCGAACACGAGCGTCGGCTCCGCCGGGTCGAGCGAGTGCGGGAAGCTGGCCGCGGGCAACGTCTGCCACACCATCGCGTGGCCCGCGCCGTACGCCGTACCCGACGCGCGCGTGGCCTGCGCCAGCGCGGTGGCCGTGGCGGTGGCGGTGGCGGAGGACAGGTCCTGCCGGGCGGGCGGTGTGTAGCGGTACGACAGTCCGGTGTTGACCCGTGGCTCTGCGCGCAGCTGGGTGACGACGAAGGAGCTCGCGGAGGTCGTCTGGTAGCTGGGCCCGACGACCGCCGAGGCCACGGCGATCGTGGTGAGCACCCACGAGGCGAAGGCCAGACCCTTGCGTGAGGCGATCCCGCGCAAGGAGGTCGCGAGCAGCAAGCGTTGCTCGACGGCTGCTGCCGGCACTGATCCCCCTGCCTGAGCCACGTCGCCCCACGGACGACGGACGGATCGACACCCCCTTCACGCGCGGGGGGCCGGGCTGGTTGTCAGAACCGGCCGTGCTCGTGCCCTAGGCCGGCGTCCGGCGCAGGGTCACGTGGGTGACCAGCGAGGTCGAGCGCGACGACGCGACCTCGAAGGAGAGTCCCGCCAGATCTCGGAACAACGCCTCGCCGGAGCCGAGCACGATCGGGGCGACGTGCAGCCGCAGCTCGTCGATGTGACCGGCGCGGAGGAACTGGTTGATCGTCGACGCGCCTCCCGCGATCGAGATCGTGCCCTCACCGGCGGCCTCCGTGGCCAGGCGGAGCGCCTCCTCGGGACCGCCCGTCACGAAGTGGAACGTCGTACCGCCCTGCATCTCGACCGGATCCCGCTCGTAGTGGGTGAGCACGAAGACCGGG
Organism: uncultured Actinomycetota bacterium; assembly: GCA_963759515.1. Lineage (GTDB taxonomy): Bacteria > Actinomycetota > Actinomycetes > Propionibacteriales > Nocardioidaceae > Nocardioides. The sequence continues at coordinate 327,059 of CAVWZR010000018.1, forward strand.
CCGTGGTACGGCGGGTCGTCGCCCCACCAGCCCTTCCAGTCCAGGTCCCACTCGCCGCGGCCGGGCGCGAACATGTTCCGGCCCATGATGTAGGCGCTGGCAGCCGTGATCGCCTCTCGCTCCTCGACGTGCTCCTCGGGCTCCTCGAACATCCAGCGGTGCAGGTCCTCGGCCCCGACGCCGAGCGGGTTGTCGAGGCTCTGGTCGGAGCCGGCGATGAACCCGTCGAGTGAGATCCCGGGGTCGGACGTGAGCCGAGGCATCAGTCCTCTTCCCACTGCATGGAGAAGACCTCGAAGGCCGCTCCGAACGCGACGCCCAGCCGCTGGCCGATCTGCCGACCGAACCCCTCGAGGAACTCCCGCGGGTCCCAGTTCTCCCAGCCGAGCCCCTCGATGTAGGCGGCGTGCGCGGCCAGCGACGCGACTCCCTGGTCGAAGGTGTCGGTGGTGTCGACCCCGTGCTGCGCAGCGTCCGAGCCGCCGGCCCACACCTGTCGGACGCCGCCCCAGGGCTCGAGGCCGTCGACGAGCTGGTCGTTGAACACCCATCGGTTGCCCGCGTCACGCACGGCATCGAGCACCGCCCGCCCGGTGGCGATGTGGTCGGCCTGGTTGAGCATCCGGCCACCCCACTTCTCTCCGAAGAACCCGGTGATCACGACCTCGGGCCGGTGCTTGCGCACCATGGCGCAGATCTCGCGCCGCAACGGCACGCCGTACTCGAGGACGCCGTCGGGCTGGTGCAGGAACTCGACCGTGGAGACGCCGACGATCCGGGCCGACTCGATCTCCTCGGCCTCCCGGACCCTCCGGCACTCCTCGGGCTCCATGCCGTCGATCCCGGCCTCGCCGGAGGTCACCATGCAGTAGACGACGTCCTTGCCCTGGCCGGTCCAGCGTGCGACTGCGGCCGCGGAGCCGAACTCCATGTCGTCGGGGTGTGCCACGACGGCCAGTGCGCGGCTCCAGTCCTCGCGGAGGGGTTCGAGTGGTGGTGGGGTATCCATGCCCCGAGCATGCCGCCAAAAGGGCTGGTCCCCCAGACCGGGGTCCGGTTGGGTGATCCTCATGGTGGAGATCTCGGAGCTCGACGTCGACGACGACGCTGCCCTGCGGTCGTTCTGGGAGGTCGAGCAGGCGGCGCAGCGTGCCGACCGGTCACACCCGGTTCTGACGACGTACGACCGGCGCGAGCAGATCGCGCGTCGACCCGCCCCACGGACCCGCCGCATCCTGCTGGCGGCGTACGCCGGCGCCGAGCTCGTCGGGACCGCCGACCTGGCCATGTCCTCGCGCGACAACCTCCACGTCGCGGAGCTCGAGGTCAACGTGCTCCCGTCGTATCGACGACAGGGGATCGGACGAGCGCTGCACGACGAGGCGGTACGCCGCGGTCGCGCCGACGGCCGGACGACCTACATCGGCGAGGCCTGTCAGCCTTCTGCCGACCGTCGATCCCCAGCGACGGCGTTCGCCGAGGCTCTGGGCTTCGAGTCCGCCCATCGGGAGGACCACCTCGTCCTCGACCTGACCGATGCGCCGACGAGCCCGCCGGGCGATGCGCCGCCCACCGACTCGACCGTCGTCATCTGGACGAACCACGCGCCGGACGACCTGGTGACGGCGTACGCACGGATGCGCACGTTGATGAACCAGGACGTGCCCACCGGCGAGCTCGACCTCGAGCCCCACGTGGTCACGGTCGAGGAGATCCGCGAGCAGGAGTCGCGGCTGGCGGAGCAGTACGACACCGTCGTCGGGGTGGTGCGTCGGGCTGACGGCGAGCTGGACGGCTACACCCTGGTGTTCCTGCCGCTCGGTGAGGACTTCGCCCAGCAGGACGACACGTTCGTGATGCGCGCGGCGCGTGGCCGAGGCAACGGGCGGACGCTCAAGACGGCGGTGCTACGCCTGCTGGCGGCGGAGCATCCCGAGCGCCACGTCGTCCACACGTGGACGGCGCTGGACAACGACCCGATGCAGCGGCTCAACCGCGGTCTCGGCTTTCGGTCGGTGGAGCTGTTGCACGAGGTGCAGCGCAAGGACGCGAGCGGGGCGTGACCGAGTGGTACGCCGCTCTCCCCGAGCGCGACACGTCCCTCTCGTCGACCTGGTCGACCGAGGAGTTCCGCGAACGGCTGCGTGGGTGGTGCGAGTCCGTCGTCGGTCCGGTCACCAGGATGACTCAGCAGAAGCTGCGCGGCTGGGCCACGGTCTGGAGGGTCGAGACAGCGGACGGCGTCTGGTTCGCCAAGCAGAACTGCCCGGGGCAGCAGGTCGAGGTGCCGCTGATGGGGTTGCTCGGCCGGTTGACGCCGGACCGGGTGGTCCCGGTCACCGCCGCGCGCGACGGGTTCCTGATCACGCCGGACCAGGGCCCGGTGTTCTACGAGACCGCAGGGGGCGACCTGGACAACTGGGTGCGACTCACCCGTGACGCGGCGCTCCTGCAACGCGAGCTCGTGTCCCACCGCGACGAGATCCTCGACGTCGGCATGTCGCAGCTGCGTCCGGAGGAGTCCGTCGACTACCTGTCGGCGCGGATCGAGCAGTACGCCGGGTTGGGCGCGGACGACCCGCGCGCCCTGGCGCCCGAGGTCGCCACGCGTCTGCGCGCGCACCTGCCCGTCGTACGCCGGTGGGCCGACGAGGTCGCCGCGCTCGGCCTGCCCCTCACGCTCAACCACAACGACCTCCACGAGAACAACGTGTTCGACGTCGACGGTCGGCTCCGGTTCTTCGACTTCGGCGACGCCCTGGTCACCGAGCCGCTCGGGATCCTCCTGATCCCCCTGAACATCCTCGGCGAGAAGCTCGACGCGGACGGGGACGACCCTCGCCTGTGGCGCGTGGCAGACGCGGCGTTGGAGGTCTGGAGCGACCTGGTCCCGATGCACGCGCTGCGAGCGGCGCTGCCGGCCGCGTTGTCACTCGGGCGGCTCGGCCGGGTCGAGTCGTGGGTGCGGGTCCTGCCGTCCTTGTCCGACGAGGAGCTGGCCGAGTGGGGTCACGTGGCGGGCGCGTGGCTGGGCACCCTGGACGCCGATCCGCCGGTGACTAGCACCAAGCCCGCGGGTGCACCCCGGCGAAGTTGATGGGTCCGGCGACGACCGTGAGGAGGCCGCTGCCGATGAAGTCGCAGTCACGGTTCTTGTTGGGGTCGAAGTATCCGCGGTCGTTCGCTGCGCTCGCCCCGAGGACGAACCAGATGATGACGAGGATGAACAGGATGTTCTTCACCGGACCTCCGACGAGGTGCTCTGCGTGGCCGAATTCTAGGGCGTGAGCGCGGGATCCTCGCGGAAACGCCACGATCCCAGCACGGTGAGTTTTCCGAGCTGGAAGGCGAGCCAGGCGAGCGCCAGCCCCGCCACGTCGTCCACCGCGAAGTGCCAGCCGAGATACACCGTGGCCAGCAGGGTCCCGACCAGGAAGACGGCCGCAGCCCACGAGAGCACGCGCAGGCGGTAGTAGCGGGCCATCAGGAAGATCAGGAAGGTGAGGGCGCAGTGCAGGCTCGCGAACGCCGAGATCTGGGCGAAGTGCTCGTGCACGTGCGGCTCGGCGAGCAGGTTGGTGCGCTGGAGGACGTAGTTCTCCTGGGTGTGCTGGATCGAGGTGCGAGTCAACCCGGCGAACTCCTGGGGGGCTGCGTAGAACGGCCCGAGCGAGGGGATCAGGTAGTACGAGCCGACGCCGATGATCCAGGCCCACATGGCCGAGACCACGAACACGTACGCCGACTTCACGGTCGGGGTGAAGGCGAGGGCGGCGACGAGCGCGATCGTGACCAGGGTCGAGAACGACTCGTAGAGCGTGCTGAGGAGCCGGGCGGCGAGGTCTCGCCCCAGCAGGTCGTGCAGCAGCACCGCGGGGCTGTGGCCGAAGAAGAGCCACTTGTCCCACTTCAGCAGCATGTCGTCCTGCGGGGCGCGGAAGACGTCCCAGCTCTTGAGGTTGCGGTAGCAGAGGTAGACGGTCTGGTAGGCCACCAGGCCCGCCGCGATCATCGCGACGCGGTACGGCGTCCACCGGGTGCGGATGATCTGCCACGTCGACCGACCCCGCCCACGCTCGCGGATGCACCTCACCACGATGTCGATCACGACGAACAGCAGCAGGGTCTCGGCCGTGCTCACGATCTTGTTCGCGAACAGCTTGCCGTGCGGGTCGCGGAACGGGATGTCGACCTGGCGCGAGCGGTAGAACGCGATGATCGCGAACACCACGACGACCGCCACGACCCGCGCCATCCACATCCAGTCACGGGCAGGCGGGGTCGCATCATCGGCGTACGCCGTCGCCTCGTCCGTCCGGCTCCCGGTGGTGTCCATCGGAGGACATTCAACCCGCTTCGTGGTCGTCCGGCCGAAATGTCGATGCTCCCGGCGGGCACAATGTCGGGCGGGGCGGTAGCTCAGTCGGTCAGAGCAAGGGACTCATAATCCCTGGGTCGTGGGTTCGAGCCCCACCCGCCCCACCACCCGAGGAGCACCGTGGAGTCGCACGACGTCCCGTGTGACGGACCAGGGGCGCATCGCCTCGTCGGCCTCGAGGTCCGGGACGGCGAGCCGGTGGCGGTGCTCCGCACCGCTGCCGGAATCGTAGGTCTGCCGCGATCGGCCGTCGCCGACTCGCGGATCGTGACGGTCCTCTGCCCGTGCGGGTCGTTCGCCTTCGACGTCGGCCGCTACCTGGCAGGGGAGTGGGTCGACCCGGTCAGGCTCGACTTGCCGGGCCCCTGAGGGTCGCTGAGTCCCCTCACGAACCCCAGCTCGACGTCGCCAAGCTCGGGCTGCCCAACCGGCGGGCGGTCGTCCTGCGTGCCGACGAGCTCGGCCTGGCCTGACTCAGCCGCCGATGGGGACGGCACGCCAGACACCCGCGCCACGCTGCAGGATCGAGACCTCCGTGACCTTCCACGGCTCGCTCTCGTACGCCGACAACGCGTCCAGGACCTGTTCGAGGTGCTCGGCCGTCGTGGCGTCGTTGATCGTCGCCACCGCCAGCCGGGGGCGGAACTGGCGTCGGTCACAGAAGAACCCCAACGGCTCCACCGCCGAGATCACCGCAAGGGCGATCGTGCGCAGTGCGTCGACGTCCGCGGCGTCGATGGCGAGGTCCGCCCAGACCGAGCGGTCCTGCGGGTCGATCAGGGCCGAGCCACCGGCGACCCGCACCAGTGGACCCTGCGGGAGCTCCTCGCACGCGCGCTCGACCGCGTCGCCCAGGCGTCGGGAGTCGCCGGTCGCGACGTAGCCGAAGTCGGTGATGGGCAGCACGACCCGGTCGGCGGGAGCGACGTCCAGCATCGGACCACTCGGCTCGTGCGTCTCCGCCGGCTCCGGCGTACCCCGTCGGAACAGCCGGCGGGAGGAACCCGATCCGTCGGACTCGACCGGTCCCGGCCGTTGCTGTGCCACGAGATCGACCAACGCCCGGCGCACGTCAGCCGGGGGGATGAAGGCCGCGTGGAGGTGCACCCCTTCATGGTGCCTGTGTCACCGACAGGCGTGCCCGCGACACGGCGCGAGCGGTCACTTCGAGGGCTGGGGCACCTTCACGTGGCAGTCGACCTTCGGGTTGACGCCGACGTAGTTGAGAGGTCCGGCCACGATCGTCACGGCCGTGTCACCGAAGCCGCGGCACGAGACGTCCTTCTTGTCGGTGAGGTATCCGCGCTGGAACGCCGCGAGGACGCCGATCACGAGCCAGACGATGACGACGATGCCGATCAGGTTGCGCATGGCAGTCGACGCTAGGCTCCGCGCGCCCACCCGACGACGCCCGCAAGGGTGACTCGGAAGGGTGAGGCGCCGGCCTCTCAGCTCTCGCCGTTGATGAGGTACGACGTACCGGCCCGCACGAGCTGCAGGGTGACCTGGTCGCTCGACGTGGTGCCGTCGGTGTTCACGTAGTCGACGCCGTAGGTGACGCTGAGGTCGGCCGGGTTCGGGGTGATGTCGCGCGGTGTCGCGGAGCTGATGCCCCCCCAGTACTGCTGGTACTTCCCGAAGCCGCCGCTCTCCTTCTGGAAGCCGGTCGTCAGCATGTCCCAGGACGCGTGCTGGTCGCTGGTCACCGTCGACAGGTAGTCGGTGATGAACGTCTGCATCGCCGCCGCCTGCGCATCGGCGCTCGAGGAGGAGGACGGCTCGGTGGCCGACGACCGGTTTCCCGACCCGCCGGACGGCGAGTCGGCGCCGCGCGTCCCGAGCAGGGCCGCGCCGGCGATCACGGCGACGGCGAGCAGGACGGCCGCGACCGCCCAGGGCCAGGGGGACCGGGGCCGGCGGGTGCGACGCGGCTCGGGCGCCAGGGGACCGGCGATCTCGGGGGCGGCGACCACCGGCGGCACCGCGACCGGCTCGGACGGGGTCGCCTGCAGGACCCGGGTGCTCTCGGAATCCGTCTCGTCGATCGGCTCCGGGGTGATCGAGACCGCCGGTCCCTGGGCGAGGAAGTCGCGGACCCGGTCCATGCTCCAGCGGTCGGTCGGTCGGCGGGACATGGTGTGCTCGAGGAGCGTCGACAGCCAGCCGGAGTCCGGCAGCCGAGGGGGATCCTCGTGGACGATCTTGTACAGGGCGCCCATGAGGTTCTCGTTGACGTCGTACGGCGGATGGCCGGCCAGGAGGTGGTAGAGCGTCGCACCCAGCGACCACACGTCCGAGGCCTCGGTCGCGGACGCTCCGGAGGCGACCTCGGGGGCGAGGTACGCCGGCGAGCCGGTGACCAGGCCGGTCCGGGTCAGAGAGGCGTCGGCCTCGGCCCGCGCGATCCCGAAGTCGCTGAGCTTCACGTCGCCGTGACGAGTGACGAGCATGTTGGAGGGCTTCACGTCGCGATGGATGATGCCGGCCGCGTGCGCGGCCGCGAGGGCGTCGGCGGCCTGTCGCACCAGGGGAGCGGCCTCGTCGGGTGTCAGGACGCCGTCGCGCTTCACGAACGCGCTCAGCGTGATGCCCTCGACGTACTCCATGACCAGCCAGGTCTCGTCCTCGTCGTCCACGAGGTCGAACACCGCCACGACGTGCGGATGGTTGAGCCGCGCCGCCAGTCGAGCCTCGCGCTCGGCTCGCTCCAGGTCCGGGGAGGCGGCGCCGGGCATCAGCCCGATGCGCTTGAGCGCGACGTCGCGCCCGAGCACCGTGTCGCGACCGAGCCAGACGGCTCCCATGCCACCCCGGCCGATCTCGCGGACGAGGTCGTACCGGCCCGCGATCTCCCTGCGGTCACCAGCGATCACTCTGCGACACCTTCGTCCTTCCGGTCCTGTCCCGGCCTCGCCAGCGTAGAGGCGTCTGATTGCCATCCCCACGTTCCCAGGAGAGGTTGAGGTCATGCCGACGTGGGACGACGTGACCGACCTCGCAGGTCGCCTCCCGGACGCCGACCTCGGGGAGGCGCACGAAGGCTCACCCGCCTGGTACGCCGGCCGGCACGCGTTCGCGCGCTACCGCGAGGACGACGGGCGCCAGATCCTGCAGTTCTGGAGCGGAGACATGGACCTGGGGGAGCAGTTCGCGGCGCGACGGGAGACCTTCTTCCGTGTCGACACCTTCGAGCACCGGGTGTCGGTCTGGGCGTGGTTGGACCTCCTGAGCCCGCGCGAGCTGGCCGAGCTGCTCCTCGACTCCTACCGGATCCGAGGCGGCCGCCGACGAGCAGCAGGTGTGGACGAGTCGGCGTACTTCGGGGAGACCTGAGGCCCGGCCCTCGACCGGATCTGCAACCAGGTGGAGTCCGCGCGGCACCATGGGGCAGGCTTGGCACGCCGAAACGCGGCGGAGATCACGAACCCGAAAGGCCCGGCGGTGACCGGCACCATCGACTCCACCCTCCTCGACGACCTCGTGTGGCGCGGCCTGATCGCGCACTCGACGGACCTCGGCGCCCTGCGCGAGGCCCTCACGGGCGGGAGCGTGCGGTTCTACGTGGGCTTCGACCCGACGGCCCCGAGCCTGCACATGGGCAATCTCGTCCAGCTGGCGACCGCTCGCCGTCTCCAGGACGCCGGCCACACGCCGTACATCCTGGTGGGCGGTGCCACGGGCATGATCGGCGACCCGAAGGAGGCCTCCGAGCGGATCCTGAACTCGCTCGACACGGTCAAGGACTGGAGCGATCGCGTACGCCGCCAGGTCGCGCCGTTCGTGAGTCTCGAAGGGCCGAACGCCGCGACCATCGTGAACAACTACGACTGGACTGCGAGCCTCTCGACGATCGACTTCCTGCGTGAGATCGGCAAGCACTTCCCGGTGAACCGGATGCTCCAGCGCGACGTCGTCTCCCGCCGGCTGGAGTCGGGCATCAGCTACACCGAGTTCAGCTACGTGCTGCTGCAGTCCATGGACTTCCTCAACCTCTACCGCGACCACGGCGTCACGCTTCAGTTCGGAGGCAGCGACCAGTGGGGCAACATCACCGGCGGGGCGGAGCTCATCCGGCGGGCGGTCGGCGGCCACGCGCACGCGTTCGCCACACCGCTGATCACCAAGCCCGACGGCACGAAGTACGGCAAGACCGAGAGCGACGCCCTGTGGCTCGACCCGGAGATGATGTCGCCGTACGCCTTCCACCAGTGGTGGCTCAACGTCGACGACTCCCAGGTCGGCGATCTGCTGAAGATCTTCACCTTCCTCACCCGAGCGGAGATCGAGGCACTCGAGGCCGAGACCGAGCAGGAGCCGTGGAAGCGGAGCGGGCAGAAGCGCCTGGCCGACGAGGTCACGACGTTCGTCCACGGCTCTGACGAGACCGAGCACGCCAAGGCGGCGGCGGTCGCGCTCTTCGGTGGCGGTGACCTGCACGGCCTCAGCCCCTCCACGCTCGCCGCGGCGTTGCGCGAGGCCGGCGCCACGTCTCTGCCTTCGTTGCTCCCCGTGGCCGACCTGCTCGTGAAGACCGGACTGGTGAAGAGCAAGGGCGAGGCACGGCGGACCATCGCCGAGGGCGGCGCGTACCTGAACAACGTGCGGATCGAGGATCCCGAGGCCGAGCCACAGAGCTCGGACCTGATCGGCGGCACCTGGCTGGTGCTCCGACGCGGCAAGAAGAGCTTCGCGGGCGTCGAGGTCGGCTGAGGTGGACCTCGAGCCGCGGTCCGACATCGGCGGACGCTGGCTCGACTCGTTGGCAGCGGAGGCGCGCCGGGTCATGCACCCGGCGGTGTGGACCTACGTCGAGACCGGCTCGTACGCCGAGGTCACGGTGGGTGAGGCCACCCGAGCCTGGTCCGAGGTGAGGTTCCGGCCGAGGGTCCTGCGCGGTAACTCCTCACCGAACCTGTCGACCTCCCTGTTGGGGCGCGCCTACTCCTCACCGGTCGGCGTGGCGCCCACCGCGATGCAGCCGGCGGTCCACCCGCTGGGGGAGCGCGCGACGGTCGCCGGTGCCGAGGCGGCGGGCGTCCTCTGCGTCCTCTCCTCCAACTCCGGCACCCGTTGGGAGCACCTCGGAGCCGCGACGCCCTGGTGGCTCCAGGCCTACCTCCCGTCCCGGCGCGAGCTGATGCTCCCGGTCCTCGAACGTGCAGTCGCCGCCGGCGCATCGGCGATCGCCCTCACCGTCGACACCCCGTTCCCCGGCAGCAAGTACGCCGCCGACGACGAGATCGCGTGGACCGGGGTGGACCTCAGCTGGTGGCGGGTCAACTTCGCCGATCCCGAGCTCGACCGGTGGGCAGCCGACCTCGGGGTCGACGACATCGGGTGGCTCCGCGACCACTCGGGGCTCCCGGTGGTCGTCAAGGGCGTGCTTCGCGCCGACGACGCCCAACGCTGCGTGGACGCCGGGGCAGCGGCGATCTGGGTGTCCAACCACGGCGGGAGGCAGCTGGACCGGGCGGTCACGACCGCCTCCGCGCTGCGCGAGGTCGCCGAGACGGTCGGCGACCAGGCGGAGGTGTACGTCGACGGCGGCGTCCGCACCGGCGTGGACGCGCTGGCGGCCTTGGCGCTCGGCGCCCGAGCCGTGTTCCTGGGCCGGCCGGTGCTCCATGCCCTGGCGGTGGACGGTGCCGCCGGTGTCGAGCGCCTGCTGACCGAGCTCACGACGGAGCTGGGCGAGGTGTTGCAGCTGGCCGGCTGCGCGACACCCGGTGAAGCGCCCGAGGTGCTCGCTCCGACGCGCACGTCAGCTCCCTGACCTGCGACGATGCGGGCCCGCACGGCACAGGCGCCCCCCGATTTGCGGGCGTTCCCGAGCGTCACGTACTGTTCTCTCCTGTCGCCAGGGAGCGGCGGGGAGCAAGGCCAGAAGGCCGGGCTCCCGGCCCCGGTGACCATCCCAGCTCTCAACACAAGCCCTTCACCGGGTGGAGTTGTTGCGCGTCTGATTTTTGAGAACTCAACAGTGTGTTTGTCGATGAATTGGTTTGTATGTTGAACCTCTGCTCGTCCCTGTCTTTTTGGTGGGGGTGGGTGGTTTTTTTGAGTT
>CAVWZR010000018.1:340000-510784 GCA_963759515.1 uncultured Actinomycetota bacterium
GATTCCGTGAGTAGTGGCGAGCGAAAGCGGAGGAGGCTAAACCGTGCGCATGTGATACCTGGCAGGGGTTGTGCGTGTGGGGTTGTGGGGTGTGTTTGTGACTGGGCTGCTGACTGGTCGCGGAGTGATCAATGTGTGGTGAAGTTGAAGTCCATTGGAAAGTGGCACCGTAGAGGGTGATAGTCCCGTAGGTGTAAGCCACACACTTCGTGAGCGCATTCCCAAGTAACACGGAACTCGTGAAATTCCGTGTGAATCTGGCGGGACCACCCGTCAAGCCTAAATACTTCTTGATGACCGATAGCGGACAAGTACCGTGAGGGAAAGGTGAAAAGTACCCCTGGCGGGGAGTGAAATAGTACCTGAAACCGTGTGCCTACAATCCGTCAGAGCCTGCATAGCACTTCGGTGGTGTGTGGGGTGATGGCGTGCCTTTTGAAGAATGAGCCTGCGAGTTTGTGTTGTGTTGCGAGGTTAACCCGTGTGGGGGAGCCGTAGCGAAAGCGAGTCCTAAGAGGGCGTTTGAGTAGCACGATCAAGACCCGAAGCGGAGTGATCTATCCATGGGCAGGTTGAAGCGTCGGTAAGACGACGTGGAGGACCGAACCCACCTAGGTTGAAAACTGGGGGGATGACCTGTGGATAGGGGTGAAAGGCCAATCAAACTCCGTGATAGCTGGTTCTCCCCGAAATGCATTTAGGTGCAGCGTTGTGTGTTTCTTGCCGGAGGTAGAGCACTGGATAGCCGATGGGCCCGACCAGGTTACTGACGTTAGCCAAACTCCGAATGCCGGTAAGTGAGAGCGCAGCAGTGAGACTGCGGGGGATAAGCTCCGTAGTCGAGAGGGAAACAGCCCAGACCATCAGCTAAGGCCCCTAAGCGGTGACTAAGTGGAAAAGGATGTGGAGTCGCAGTGACAACCAGGAGGTTGGCTTGGAAGCAGCCACCCTTGAAAGAGTGCGTAATAGCTCACTGGTCAAGTGATTCCGCGCCGACAATGTAGCGGGGCTCAAGTCATCCGCCGAAGCTATGGCATTCACGCGTGTACCCAGCGGTGTCCCCCTTGCGGGGGCGTCGTTCAGGTGTGTGGATGGGTAGGGGAGCGTCGTGCCGCCAGTGAAGTCCCGGAGTGATCCAGGGGTGGAGGCGGCGCGAGTGAGAATGCAGGCATGAGTAGCGAATCCGATGTGAGAAACATCGGCGCCGAATGATCAAGGGTTCCAGGGTCAAGCTCATCTGCCCTGGGTAAGTCGGGACCTAAGGCGAGGCCGACAGGCGTAGTCGATGGACAACGGGTTGATATTCCCGTACCGGCAACATGGCGCCCCTGACGACCCCGGTGATGCTAACCACCCAAAACCAGCTCCCAGCTGTGGTCTTCGGACCGTGAGCAGGGGTTGGCGGAGCGTGGGACCCGAACCGGTAGTAGTCAAGCGATGGGGTGACGCAGGAAGGTAGCCCAGCCACAGCGATGGTTGTCTGTGGGCAAGGACGTAGCACGGACGGTAGGCAAATCCGCCGTCCTCACTTGAATGTGGGGTGTGAGATCTGACGCGGAGCCAGTTCTGGCGAAGTGGGTGATCCTATGCTGCCGAGAAAAACCTCTAGCGAGCCATGCGCCGCCCGTACCCCAAACCGACTCAGGTGATCAGGTAGAGAATACCAAGGCGATCGAGAGAACCATGGTTAAGGAACTCGGCAAAATGCCCCCGTAACTTCGGGAGAAGGGGGACCCGGAGCGTGAACCCACTAGCTGGGGGAAGCGTGAAGGGTCGCAGAGACCAGGCCCAAGCGACTGTTTACTAAAAACACAGGTCCGTGCGAAGTCGCAAGACGATGTATACGGACTGACTCCTGCCCGGTGCTGGAAGGTTAAGGGGACACGTCAGCCAGAGCTTGCTCTGGTGAAGCGTTGAACTTAAGCCCCAGTAAACGGCGGTGGTAACTATAACCATCCTAAGGTAGCGAAATTCCTTGTCGGGTAAGTTCCGACCTGCACGAATGGAGTAACGACTTGGGCGCTGTCTCAACCATGGACTCGGCGAAATTGCAGTACGAGTAAAGATGCTCGTTACGCGCGGCAGGACGGAAAGACCCCGGGACCTTTACTATAGTTTGGTATTGGTGTTTGGTACGGCTTGTGTAGGATAGGTGGGAGACTGTGAAACATGCACGCCAGTGTGTGTGGAGTCAACGTTGAAATACCACTCTGGTCGTATTAGATGTCTAACCTAGGCCCATGATCTGGGCCAGGGACAGTGCCTGATGGGTAGTTTAACTGGGGCGGTTGCCTCCTAAAATGTAACGGAGGCGCTCAAAGGTTCCCTCAGCCTGGTTGGCAATCAGGTGACGAGTGTAAGTGCACAAGGGAGCTTGACTGCGAGACAGACATGTCGAGCAGGGACGAAAGTCGGAACTAGTGATCCGGCCACGGCAAGTGGAAGCGTGGTCGCTCAACGGATAAAAGGTACCCCGGGGATAACAGGCTGATCTTCCCCAAGAGTCCATATCGACGGGATGGTTTGGCACCTCGATGTCGGCTCGTCGCATCCTGGGGCTGGAGCAGGTCCCAAGGGTTGGGCTGTTCGCCCATTAAAGCGGCACGCGAGCTGGGTTTAGAACGTCGTGAGACAGTTCGGTCCCTATCCGCCGCGCGCGCAGGAAACTTGAGAAAAGCTGTCCCTAGTACGAGAGGACCGGGATGGACGAACCTCTGGTGTGCCAGTTGTCCCGCCAGGGGCACCGCTGGTTAGCTACGTCCGGACGTGATAACCGCTGAACGCATCTAAGCGGGAAGCACATTTCAAGATAAGGTTTCCCACCCACACGATGGGGTAAGGCCACCCGCAGACCACGGGATCGATAGGCCGGAGGTGTACAGCAGCAATGCCCAGCCGACCGGTACTAATAGGCCGAGGGCTTGTCACCCACACAACCACACCACAACAAACACCCACAAAAAACACGAACAACAAACCAGACAAACAAACCAGACAAACTAGAACAAACCAGAACCAACAAAACAACCCGCGTCCACTAACCAGAATCTGAACCAACAAACCCACCGTCCAACAAAAACCAGGGTTTGACACGTTCACAACGTTACGGCGGCCATAGCGGCCAGGAAACACCCGGACCCATCCCGAACCCGGAAGTTAAGCCAGCCAGCGCCAATGGTACTGCACCCGACAGGATGTGGGAGAGTAGGACGCCGCCGAACATCCTTTGTCCGATGGGGGCCATCTTCGTGATGGCCCCCATCGGTCGTTCATCGATAGCGTGTGGGACGGATCCGGTCCGGTCCCGTACCCCCAGCACCATCACAGGAGTGAGAGACGTGGCAGACGGCCGTCGACGTACGCCGGAGAGCGGAGGTCGCGGGCGGTCCCAGCCTCAGCGGGGCCAACGCAGGTGATCAGCGTGGTGATCAGCGTGGTGACCAGCGCGGCGATCGACGCGGGTCCCCACGAGGCGCGCAGGGCGGCAAGCCGAGCTCGCGCGGTCCTCGCAAGAGCTGGTCGCGCTCGGACGACCAACAGGTCCCGCGGACCGAGGAGCAGGCGCGGTACGACGGACCACCGATCCCCGAGGAGATCACCGGCCAGGAGCTCGACCGCAGCGTGTCAGGCCAGCTGAAGGGGCTTCCCGACCGGCTGGCCCTGCGGATCGCCCGCCATCTGGCGGCCGCCGGCATGCTCATCGACCGCGACCCCGAGACGGCCTATCAGCACACCCTCGCGGCTCGGGCTCGCGCGTCGCGACTCGCCGTGGTGCGCGAGGCGACCGGCGAGGCGGCGTACGCCTCCGGCCACTACGCCGAGGCCCTCGCGGAGCTGCGTGCGGCCAAGCGCATGAACGGCGCCACCGACTACCTGCCGATGATGGCCGACTGCCACCGCGCCCTCGGTCAGCCCGAGCAGGCCCTCAAGCTCGCCAAGAGCCCGGCGATCGCGAACTTCTCCTCCGCGGCGAAGGCCGAGATGACGCTGGTCGAGGCCGGCGCGCGTCGCGACCTGGGTCAGCTGGACGCCTCGCTGCGCACGCTCGAGCTCGCGCCGCTGCAGTCGAAGAGCCGCGAGCCCTGGGTGGTGCGTCTGCGGTACGCGTACGCCGACACCCTCGAGGCGGCCGGCCGTGACCAGGACGCTCTCGCGTGGTTCCACCGCACGCACGCGGTCGACTCCCAGGAGCAGACCGACGCCGCGGAGCGTGCGGAGACGCTGGAGAAACGGCTCGGCTGAGCCACGCGCCGCCTGCTGGCGTTTCCTCGCCTCATCGGCCACAATGTCTCCATAACTACACACCTGTCACACGTGTGACTCCGATCGGCCGCAGAGCCCGCTGGGGAAGGCGTCGCTCCGATGCCGGCTGATGAAGGAGAACCACGGTGACCGCACACATCGCCAGCCGCCCTGCACCGACCACGCGGGGCGTGCTGTTCGTGCATTCCGCGCCCTCGGCGCTGTGCCCGCATCTGGAGTGGGCCGTCGGGGGCGTGCTGGGTGCTGCCGTCAACCTCGAGTGGTCCCCCCAACCGGCCCAGGCCGGGTGCTACCGCGCGGAGCTGTCCTTCTCCGGAGAGCCCGGCACCGCGGCGGCCATCGCCTCCGCGCTCCGCGGCTGGAACCATCTGCGGTTCGAGGCCACCGAGGACCCGACGACGATCTCGGAAGGGACCCGCTACTCCTACACACCGGATCTCGGGGTCTTCCATGCCGTGACCGGTCTGCACGGCGACATCATGATCCCCGAGGACCGGCTCAAGGCGGCCGTGGTCAAGGCGGCCCTCGGTGACACGACCCTGATGCTCGAGATCGACAAGCTGCTGGGCAAGCCGTGGGACGACGAGCTCGAGACCTTCCGTCACGCCGGCGAGGGCGCGCCGGTGCGCTGGCTGCACAACGTGATCTGACCTGTGGCCGGCGGAGCCGTCAGCGGTGCAACCGGAAGTGCGCCGGCTTGAACCACCGCGAGTGCTCGACCGGGGGATCCGTGGGGAGCATGCCCGAGGTGTACCACGTGAGGCGCGCGCGGATCGTGAAGCGGCCGGGCACCACCGTCGAACGGCAGATGCCGAAATGGGCATGCCCTCGCTTCGGGTCGGACCCCGGGGCGAAGTCGCCCGACCCGCGGGACCTGCCACGAGGGTCGTACAGCCACGTCTCGAACAACCAGTCGTTCGACTGCGGCTTCACGACGTAGTGGTAGCGGTAGTGCGCGCAGCCCGGCCGCAGCGTCCGATCGGCGGAGCCGACGTGCCCGAACGCCGTGGTCGACGCCCAGGCGGGTCCCTCGAGCGCGACCAGGCCGGCGATCGTGGTGGCGGCCAGCAGTCGACGGCCGCGTGAGCTGCGCATGACACCCCCTGATGGGTCGCAAGGGGTTCAACGAGTGCGTGCGCGACCTGTTACGTCGCCTCAGAGCGGGATGTTGCCGTGCTGTCCGCGGCGTACGCCGTCGGCCTGGACGCAGTCGTGGATCGCCCGGGCGATCGCACTCCGGGTGTGGCTGGGGTCGACGACCTCGTCCACGACGCCGATCTCCTGGGCCTTGTCGACGCCCCCGGCGAGCCGCTCGTGCTCGGCGGCGAGCTCGGCCTCGACCTGGGGCCGGATCTCCGGCGCGACGTCGGCGAGCTTGCGTCGGTGCAGGATGCGGATCGCTGCGACCGGACCCATGACCGCGACCTCGGCGCCCTCCCACGCGAAGACCCTGGTCGCGCCCAGCGCACGCGAGTTCATCGCGATGTAGGCGCCGCCGTAGGTCTTGCGGGTGATCAGCGTGACCCGAGGAACCACACACTCGCCGAAGGCGTGCAGCAGCTTGGCACCGCGGCGGACGACGCCGTCCCACTCCTGACCGACCCCCGGCAGGTATCCGGGGACATCCACCAGGACGATCAGCGGGACGCCGAGCGCATCGCAGAGACGCACGAACCGGGACGCCTTCTCCGCGGACAGCGAGTCGAGGCAGCCACCGAGCCGCAGCGGGTTGTTGGCGATGACGCCCACCGTGCGACCGCCGAACCGGCCGAGCGCGGTCACGATGTTGGGTGCCCACCGCTCGTGCAGCTCCTGCATCGTGCCGGTGTCCAGCATCGTGTCGACGAGCGGGTGCACGTCGTACGCCCGCTTCTTCGACTCGGGCAGGACCTGGGACAGGTCGCGATCATCGACCGCGTCGACGTCGAGGTCGCCCTGGTCGCCCAGGAGCGAGGCGACGGCGCGGGCGCGCTCGAGCGCCTCGGCCTCGCTGTCGGTCAGGATGTGGACGACGCCGGAACGCCGCCCGTGGGGCTCGGGCCCGCCGAGACGGAGCATGTCGACGTCCTCGCCCGTGACCGAGCGCACGACGTCAGGGCCGGTCACGAAGATCCGGCCGTCCGGCCCGAGGATCACGACGTCGGTGAGGGCCGGTCCGTACGCCGCGCCGCCGGCCGCCGGGCCGAGCACCACCGAGATCTGCGGGATCTTGCCCGACGCCTGGGTCATCACCTGGAAGATCCGGCCGACCGCGTGCAGCGACAGCACACCCTCGGCGAGGCGAGCCCCGCCGGAGTGCCAGAGGCCGATGATCGGCGCCTGGTCGATCATCGCGCGGTGGTAGGCGTCGACGACGACGCGACAGCCCTGGTCGCCCATCGCGCCACCCATCACGGTGGCGTCGGAGCAGAACACCACGACCCGACGGCCGTTGACCCGGCCGATGGCGGCGAGCATCCCCGAGTCGTCCTCGGGAGAGATCGGCTCCATCGTCCCCTCGTCGAGGAGGGCGGCGATCCGGAGCGCCGGGTAACGCGGGTCCTCGGTGCGCGGCGGCTTGGTGACGGGCTTGGTGTCGGTGGCGGTCATGGCCTCACACGCTTCCGAAGGCGACGGCGACGTTGGCGCCACCGAAGCCGAACGAGTTGTTGAGGGCGGCGATGTCGCCGGACGGCAGGTCGCGCGCGCTCGTCGGGATGTCCAGCTCGACCTGAGGGTCCTTGTCGTCGAGGTTGATCGTCGGCGGGCTCACCCGGTCGCGGATCGCGAGCACCGTGGCGATCGCTTCGAGCGCTCCGGCGCCCCCGAGCAGGTGCCCCGTCATCGACTTGGTGCTCGTGACGACCACGTTGTCCGCCTGGGCGCCGAGGGTCGCGTGGATCATCAGGCCCTCGGCGATGTCGCCCTGCGGGGTCGAGGTCGCGTGGGCGTTGATGTGGACGACGTCCGACGGCTCGATCTCCGACTCCTGGAGCGCCCGCACGATGGCTCGAGCGCCACCACGCCCAGCCGGGTCGGGCTGGGCGATGTCGTGGGCGTCCGCGGTGATCCCGGCGCCGAGCACGGTCGCGTAGATCGTGGCTCCTCGGGCCTTCGCGTGCTCCTCCTCCTCGAGCACGAGTACGCCGGCGCCCTCGCCGAGCACGAACCCGTCGCGTGCGACGTCCCACGGCCGGGAGACCGTGGTCGGGTCACCCGGGTTCTTCGACAGGGCCATCATGTTCGCGAAGGCCGCCATCGGCAGCGCCGTGATCGCCGCCTCCGTGCCGCCCGCGAGGACGATGTCGGCCCGACCGAGCCGGATCTGGTCGAGCGCCAACGAGATGGCCTCGTTGCCGGACGCGCATGCCGAGACCGGCGTGTTGACGGCCGCGCGCGCTCCGACGTACAGGCTGATGTTCGCTGCCGCCGCGTTGGGCATCAGCATCGGGACGGCCAGAGGGGACACCCGGCGAGGCCCCTTCTCCTTGAGCGCGTCGTAGTTCTCCAGCGTCGTGATCAGGCCGCCGATGCCGGACGCCATGGCCACGCCGAGGCGGTCCTTGTCCAGGTCGGCGTCCTCGAGACCCGAGTCCTTCCACGCCTCCATCGCCGCCACCATCGCGAACTGCGACGTGCGGTCGAGGCGGCGGGCCTTCACGCGCTCGAGCACCTCGGTGGGCTCGACCGCGGCGACGCCGCCGATCTTGACCGGGAGCTCCTCGACCCAGGGCTGCTCGATCCGGCGTACGCCGGACTGGCCCTTGACGAGGGCGTCCCAGGTGGTGGCGACGTCGCCGCCGACCGGGTTGGTGGTACCCAGGCCGGTGACGACGACACGCTTGCGCGAGTGGGGGCTGGACATGTGACTCCTCGTGGGTGGAGGGATCGGAGGGGTGAACGCCGGCCGGCGGATCAGCGCCGGCCGACGGGCCGATCAGTTCTGGGCGTTCTCGATGAACGACACGGCGTCGCCGACGGTCTTGAGGTTCTTCACCTCGTCGTCGGGAATGGACACGCCGAACTTCTCCTCGGCGGCCACGACGACCTCGACCATCGACAGCGAGTCGACGTCGAGGTCGTCGACGAACGACTTGTCGAGCTGGACGTCCTCGACGGGGATGCCGGCGACCTCGTTGACGATCTCGGCGAGGTCGGCGCGGATTTCTTCGGTGGTGGCCATGCGGTGGGTCCTCTTCTCTGTGTCACGATCGGTGGTGCGGTGTGGGTGCGGTGTGGTCCGCGCCGGGCTGGCGCGGGGGTCGGGCTAGGGCACGGTGATGACCTGTGCGGCGTACGACAGGCCGGCACCGAACGCGATCAGCAGCGCGGTGTCGCCGCTGTTGGCCTGGCCCTCCTCGATCATCCGATCGAGAGCCAGGGGGATCGAGGCTGCCGACGTGTTCCCTTGGTCGGCGATGTCGCGGGCGACGGCGACCCGCTCGGGGAGCTTCATGGCCCGGGCCATCGCGTCCACGATCCGCATGTTGGCCTGATGGGGCACGAACACGTCGAGCTCGTCGGTGGTGATGCCGGCCTTGTCCAGCGCCTGCTGGGCCACCTTCGCCATCGTGAACGACGCCCATCGGAACACCGGGTTGCCCTGCATCGTGAGATAGGGCAGGACCGGCCGCTCCATCGCCACGATGTCGCGCCAGTCCTCCTTCTGTCGGATCAGGTCGAACTGCTCGCCGTCGGACCCCCAGACGACCGGGCCGATGCCGGGGGTGTCGCTGGGTCCGATGATGGCTGCCCCTGCGCCGTCGGCGAAGATGAAAGCCGTGCCGCGGTCGGCCATGTCGGTGAGGTCGGAGAGCCGCTCCACACCGATCACCAGCGCGTAGCGAGCCCCGCCGCCGCGAACCATCTGGTCCGCGAGCGCGAGGCCGTGGCAGAAGCCCGCGCAGGCGGCGGAGATGTCGAACGCCGCGGGCGCGTCGGTGCCGAGCTCGTAGGCGATGGCGGTCGCGATCGCCGGCGTCTGCAGCAGGTGGGTGACCGTCGCCACGATGACGCAGTCGATCTGCTGGGGGTCGATGCCCGCCCGCTCGATCGCCTTGCGCGAGGCGGCGACCGACATCATCTGCACGGTCTCCTCGTCGTTGGCGAAGCGACGCTGGCGGATGCCGGACCGCTGCTGGATCCACTCGTCGCTCGAGTCGATCGCGTCGACGATGTCGGCGTTCGGGATGATCCGCGAGGGGCGGTAGCTGCCGACGCCGAGAACGGCGGCGTACTGGGCGCCCTGGTCTGTCTTGATCGTCGTCATCAGGCTGCTCCCACCGGGTGGAGTCGGACGAGGGGCTGACCGGGCGACACCAGATCGCCGTCCTCGACCAGCCACTCCACGACGGTGCCGCCGTGGGGCGCGCGGACCTCGGTCCTGTCGCGGCTGCTGGCGACGTCGCCGAGTGCGGCGCCGGGCTCCAGCACGGACGCCGCGCCGGCCTGCTCCGCGCGGTGGAACGTGCCCTTGGAGGGGGAGACGACCATCAACCAGGTCGGGAAGGAGTCGATGACCGACGCCTCGCCGTGCTTGGCGCAGAAGGCGCGCGCGTCGTCCAGCTGGTCAGGTGTCTTGAGCGCGAACGTATCGACTCCCGGCAGGGCGCGCTTGGCGATGCCGGTCAGCGTGCCGGCCGGCGGCATCTCGAGCATGCCGGTGACCCCGAGATCGCCCATGGTCTCCATGCAGAGATCCCAGCGCACCGGCTGCGCGATCTGGCCGACGATGCGGCGCATGATCTCGCGGCCGTCCTGGACCACCTGGCCGTCGCGGTTGGAGATCCACGGCGTGCGTGAGTCATGGGTCGAGACCGACCTGGCCAGCTCGGCGAGGTGGCCGACCGCCGGCGCCATGTGCTCGGTGTGGAACGCGCCGGCGACGCTGAGCGGGACCAGCCGCGCCTTCGCGGGCGGGTTGTCGGCCAGCGCGGCGAGCTGCTCCATCGTGCCGGCGGCGACGAGCTGACCGGGGCCGTTGTTGTTGGCCGGCACCAGCCCTTGCGCCTCGATCGCCGCGAGCACCTCGTCACGGTCGCCGCCGAGGACGGCGGTCATGCCGGTGGCCGTCGTGGCCGCAGCCGCGGCCATGGCCTTGCCACGCTCGCGGACCAGCACCATCGCCTGCTCGGCGGTGATCGCGCGGGCTCCGGCGGCCGCCGCGAGCTCACCCACGCTGTGGCCGGCCACCGCGCCGATCTGGCTGAAGGCGTCCGCAGGGTGGGGGAACAGCTCGAGGGCGGTGATCAGGCTGGTGGCGACGAGCAGTGGCTGGGCGATCTGGGTGTCGCGGATCGTCTCGGCGTCCGCCTCGGTGCCGTAGTGGGCCAGGTCGATCCCGGAGACCGTGGACAGCCATCGGAACCGACTGGCGAACGTCGGGTCCTCGAGCCAGGGGGACAGGAAGCCAGGGGTCTGGGCTCCCTGGCCGGGAGCGACGATGACGAGCACGGGCTCCAGCCTTCCGAATCCGGGGCGCTACGCGCCCGTCCGGCGCGCACCAACTCACCCGACCAGATTTGTAGGAATCCTACAAATCCCGCCGTCACCCGAGCCTTCGGTCACGCTTCGTCTGCCGGCCGATGCGACTGTCGGCCCAGCACCAGGGCGAGCTGCAGGGTGAGCGCCTCGCGCGGATGGGTGGCGGCGAGACCGGTGAGGTCCGCCGCCTGGCGGAGGCGGTAGCGCACGGTGTTGGGGTGGACGAACAGGGCGCGGGCGGTGGCCTCGAGCGACTGCCCGTGCTGGAAGTACGCCGTCAGCGTGTCGATCAGCGTGCCCTTGGCGTCGGCGAGCGGCGCCCAGACGGCCTCCACCAGGTGCCGGCGCGCGTGGCCGTCGCCGGCCAGCACCCGCTCGGGGAGCAGGTCGTCGGTGGCCACGGGTCGGGGTGCGTCCGGCCAGCCCGCCGCCGACCTGAGTCCCGACAGCGCGGCGCGAGCCGACGCGTGTGCCGAGGCGAGGTCCTCGGCGGGAGGGCCGACCACGACCGGACCGTCGCCGAAGAAGCGCACGACGACGTGGGCCGCCTTGTCGGCGTCCGACACTCCACCCAGGATCACCACGAGGCGGTCGCCCTGCGCAGCGCACAGGGCATCCAAGCCCGCCGCCCGCGCGGCTCGGCGTACTTGGTCGAAGAGGTCTTCGGTGCGCGTGTGCGGCGCCGCGCCGAGCACCACGGTGACGCTCTCACGGTGGGCCCAGCCGAGGGCGCTGGCCCGCGAGGCGACCGACTCGTCCGCCTCGGCGCGCAGCACCGAGTCGACCACCAGCGCTTCGAGGCGCGCGTCCCACGCGCCTCTCGCCTCGGCGGCGCGGGCGTAGACCTCGGCCGTGGCGAACGCGACCTCGCGCGCGTAGCGGAGTACGGCGGCGTGCATGGCCGGCGCGTCCACGGGGTCGACGATCTCGTCGACGTGCGCCTCGACGACCTCGATGCCGAGCCGGACCAGGTCGACAGTCTGGCCGAGGGTGATCACTCCGGTCATGCTGCGCGGGGCCGCGCCGAAGACCGCGGTCGCCGTGTCGCCGGGAAACGCGTCGTCGTCGCCCAGCCGGAACCAGTCGACGAACCCTTGGATGCCCGCCTGGAGGATCTGACCGACCCACGACCGGCTCTCGGCGGAGAGCTCGGCGAACCACGGCATGTCGGTGAGCATCCGAGACATCGCGGCCGAGCTCAGGGCGCCGGTCGAACGTCGGAGCGCCTCGGCCGCGCGCTCCCGCGACGCGGCACCCTCGGGGTCGCCGGGGGACGCGGGAACCGCGCGCACGCTCACGAGGCGACCCTAGTGCGACGGCGTTCGCCACGACTCGGCGCGGGCCGGGCCGCCGAATTTCGGGGAACACCGGGTTTCGGCGATCCGTACTCCGGGTACGTCTGCTTGAATCTCGCAGGACCCGTGCCGCGGGTCACTCCGTGTCTCACACCGTGTCTCACAGAGGAGGCCGAGCCGCCGATGAGCCCGCACGCCGTCCATCACGTGACCATCCACGGCCACAGACGCGCGTACGTGAAGGCAGGCAAGGGACCCGCCCTCCTGCTGCTCCACGGCCTCGGCTGCACCCATCGCACCTGGCTGCCCGTGCTGGACGCGCTCGCCCGGCGCTACACCGTGATCGCCCCGGACCTGCTGGGGCACGGCGACTCGGACAAGCCCCGGGCCGACTACACCTTGGGCGCCTTCGCCAACGGGATGCGCGACCTGCTCACGGTGCTCGACATCGACAAGGTGACCGTCGTCGGGCACAGCTTCGGCGGCGGCGTGGCCATGCAGTTCGCCTACCAGTTCCCGGAGCGCACCGAGCGGCTGGTGCTGGTCGGGTCCGGTGGGCTGGGGCCCGAGGTGTCGACCGCGGTCAAGGCGATCACGACCACCGGCTTCTACCAGGTGATGGGTGCGCTGACCCTGCCCGGCGTACGCCACGTCGGCAGCGCCGGGCTGAAGGCGCTCTCGCGCACCGGGATCAAGGAGTTCCGCGACTTCGACGAGGTCGCCGAGATCTACGAGTCGTTCCGCGACCCGCATGCCCGCGCCGCCATCCGACACGTGGTGCGTGCCGTCGTCGACTGGCAGGGCCAGATCGTGACGATGGGAGACCGCGCCTACCTCACCGAGGCGATGCCGATGTGCGTCATCTGGGGCGAGGACGACCGGGTGATCCCGGTCAGCCATGCCGCCCGGGCCGCCGAGCTGGCGCCGAAGGCGCGCGTGGAGATCCTGCCGAATGCCGGGCACTTCCCCCACAAGGACCACCCGGAGCGGTTCGTGAAGATCCTCAACGACTTCGTCCGAACGACGACCCCCGCGACGTACTCCCGGGCCCGCTGGCGCCGGCTGCTCCAACAGGGCCCCGGTCGCGCGACGCCACTCGAGGCCGTCGACGCGCCGACCGCCTGACCGGAGGGGGCAACCGGCTCAACCGGAGCGGGTCTACCTTTCCTGGCATGGAACTCGCTGACGCGCTACGCGTCGCCCGCGGCACCCACGACTCCGTGCTGACCACGATCCGGCGGGACGGTAAGCCGGCGGTGGCGAACGTCCTGCACTACGTCCGCGACGACGACGTGATCATCGTCAGCACCTATGCCACGACGGCCAAGTACCACAACCTCCGGCGCGAGCCCTGGGCCGCCCTGAAGGTCGACGCCGGGAGCGTCTGGTCGTACGCCGTTCTGGAGGCGACCGCAGAGTTCTCCGAGGTGGCCGCCGATCCTCACGACGCGGCGGTCGAGGAGCTCGTCGAGTACTACCGGAACACCGGTGGGGAGCACTCCGACTGGGACGAGTACCGCGCCGCGATGGTCTCCGAGCGTCGCGTCGTCGTTCGGCTCACTCCCACCCGCGCCTACGGCCTGCTCCGCTGAGATCCGCCGCGTCGTCATATGACGACTCGGCGCAATTTCGACGTCTCTTTGCGCCGACTCGGCGTGTTCTCGACGTCTCTTTGCGCCGACTCAGCGGTCAGGCGCGGGGCTTGAGGGGCAGGCTGACCCGCATCACGGTGCCCTTGCTCACCGGTGCTGCCGGCGCTGTCGTGGGCGGGGGAGTCGATGTCGATCAGGCCGCCATGGCGCTCGACCACGATGCGCCGAGCGATGTCGAGCCCCAGACCCGTGCCTCGGCCGACGTCCTTGGTGGTGAAGAACGGCTCGAACGCCCGGGCCACCACCTCGGGTGGCATCCCGCCGCCGGTGTCGGCGATCTCGACGATGACCCACTCGCCCTCGGTTCGGGTGCGCAGCGTCAACGTCCCCTGGCCGTCCATGGCATCGACCGCGTTGTCGATGAGGTTGGTCCAGACCTGGTTGAGCTCGCCGGCGTAGGCGTCGATCTCGGGCAGGTCGGCGTACTCGCGGACGACGTCGACGCCGCCCTTCAGCTTGTGACCGAGCATCGTCACGGTGCTCTCGAGACCGTCGCGGACGTCGACGCGCTGGGCCGAGGCGCGGTCCATCTGGGAGTACGACCGGACCGCCGCCACCAGGTCGGAGATCCGGCTGACGGCGTCCTTGAGCTCCGACAGCAGCGTCTTGGACGACATCGTCGCCGACACCCACTCGAGACCCGGACGAAGAGCGTCGTCGCCGAGCGCCTCGTGCGCCCGCTCGCACCACGCGGCGTCGATGCCACCGGCCACGAGCCCCGAGGCGATGCCCCAGGCGTCGGGCACACCGTGTCCTTCGAGCCAGAGGGCGAGGTCGCTCTCGCGGTCCGCGAGCTCCAGCGCGTCGGTCGGACCGGGCGCAACGGCCGATCGCCGCAGCTCGTCGAGCGCGCTGAACTGTGCGGCGCTGATGTCGTCGCTCGCGAGCCGGGTCAGCGCCTCGAGCAACGCGTCGCACGACTGACCCAGCTCGTCGACCGTCCGGCTCGCCGCTGCCGCGGGGTTGTTGATCTCGTGCGCGAGGCCCGCTGCCAGGGTCCCGAGCGTCACCAGCGCGTCGCGCTGCCGCACGGTCGACTCGATCGAGCGAGCTGTGTGGTGGAGGCCCCCGATCAGGTGCCCCGCGAGGGGGAACCAGCGGTTGACGAGCTCGTGCAGCCGCGGCGCGTCGAGGCGCAGCACGCGTCCCGGCGTGGCCCCGCGCCCCGTCGCCAGATAGATGCCGTTGTCGTCCCACGCCCGAAAGCCGCCGGCCCACCGGCCGGGCACGTCCATGCGGGCCACCACGACGTCCTCACGACCGACCTTGCGGACCAGGTCGAGCGACCCCGCGAGCAGCACCCACCACTGGTCGGCGTGCTCACCCTCGGTGAACACGACGTCACCTGGCTCGAACGGCACCTCGTCGCCACCGGTCGCGAGGTCTTCGAGCTGGTCGTCGGTCAGACCGGTGAACAGCTCGATGCCGCGCAGCTCCTCGATGTCCATGGTCAGATCGTCGCCAGGTAGCGGTGCACCAGGTAGATCGACATCGCGCCCTCGCCGACCGCGGACGCGACCCGCTTCATCGAGTCGAGCCGGACGTCCCCGGCGGCGAAGACACCGGGCATGCTCGTCTCCAGGGGGAAAGGCGCTCGCCCGAGACTCCACGGGGCACCCGACGTCACCACATCGGGCCCGGTCAGCACGAAGCCGTGAGAGTCGCGCGCGACCGGCTCGCCGAGCCAGTCGGTGCGGGGTGAGGCTCCGATGAAGACGAAGAGCCAGGAGGCCTCGACCTCCTCGCGCTCGCCCGAGGTGCGCTCCACCAGGGTGAGCCGCTCGAGGTGGTCGTCGCCGTCGGCGGCGCCGACCTCGGTCGCACAGCGAACGGTGATGGTGGGCGACGCCGTGATCCGGTCCACGAGGTACGTCGACATCGTGGCCAGCAGGTCGGACCCGCGCACCACCAGCGTCACCTGCTTGGCGTGCTTGGCGAAGTTGAGCGCCGCCTGGCCGGCGGAGTTCGCCCCGCCGACGATGTAGACCATGTCGTCGGCGGTCTGCGGGGCCTCGGCCGCGGTCGCGCCGTAGTAGATGCCCTTGCCGGTCAGCCGTTCGACGCCGTCGGCCTCGAGACGCCGGTAGGAGACGCCCGTCGAGACCACGATCGAGCGCGCCTCGACCTCGCCGCCTCCCTCGAACAGCACGGCACGGACGGTGCCGCGCTGCTCCAGCCCGACGACGTCGCGGGCCAGCACCAGCTCGGCGCCGAACCGCGAGACCTGCGCCAGCGCGCGCTGGGCGAGGTCGGAGCCACTCAGGCCCTTGGGGAAGCCGAGGTAGTTCTCGATCGCCGAGCTCTGTCCGGCCTGCCCACCTGGTGCCTCGCGCTCGACGATGATCGTCTTGAGGCCCTCGGAGGCGGCGTACACCCCGGCGGCCAGCCCGGCGGGACCACCGCCGACGATGCAGACGTCGTAGAGCGGATGCTCCGCCTGGACGTGCAGGCCCAGGGCGCCGGCGGCGTCGAGCAGACTCGGGTTGCGCAGGGGCTCGCGGTCGGGCACGAGCACGAGCGGGAGGTCCGCCCGGTTGCCTCCGGCCACCTCGAACAGGCGGCGACCGTCGTCGTCGCGCTCCACGTCATACCAGCGGTAGGGGACGTGGTTGCGGGCCAGGAAGTTCTTGAGCTCGTGCGTGCGGTCCGACCAGCGGTCGCCGACGACCTGGATGTCGTTGGTGACCTCGGGATGGCCACGTCGCCAGTCGCCGAGCAGGTCGTCGGTGATCGGGAACAGCCGCTCCTCGGGCGGGTCCCAGGGCTTGAGCAGGTAGTAGTCGAGCCCGATGTCGTTGATGGCGGAGATCGCGACGTCGGTGTCGGCGTACGCCGTGAGCAGCAGCTGCTTGGCCTCCGGCGCCAGGTCGCGCGACTCGGCGAGGAGCTCGATGCCGGTCTTCTCCGGCATCTTCTGGTCGCTGACGATCAGCGCGACCGGGTCGGTGCGCAGGGCCAGGGAGGACAGCAGCTCGAGGGCCTGCGCCGCCGACGTCGCCGAGAGCACGCGGTACTCCGAGCCGTAGCGACGCTTCAGGTCGCGGGTCAGGGCAGCGGACACCGCCGGATCGTCGTCGACGGTCAGGATCGTCGGCCGGCTCATCTGATGCGTCCCCCGGGTCGTGTGGCTGGCCACACAGTAGGCCTAGGGCACGTCTCCCTAGGCGTCGCCGCCCTCCTGCTTGACGCCTGACACAGCCGTCGGGTCGTCGATCCGGTAGTGGTCGAGTGCCTTCTGCACCGCGTCGCGGCCGATGCGCCCTTCCTCGGCCAGCGCCGCGAGGGCCTGGCACACCACCGACTCCGCGTCGATCTTGAAGAACCGCCGGGCAGCGGGTCGGGTGTCGGCGAGGCCGAAGCCGTCGGCCCCGAGCGCGTGGAACCGCTGCGGGATCCATCGCGAGATGGTCTGCGGCACGGCCCGCATGTAGTCGCTGACCGCCACCACCGGGCCAGGTGCGCCGTGGAGCTTCCCGCTGATGTACGGCGTACGCGGCTCCTCGAGCGGGTGCATGAAGTTCCACTCCTCGGCCGCCAGTGCCTCGCGGGACAGCTCGTTCCACGAGGTGACCGACCAGAGGTCGGCCGCCACGCCCCAGTCGTCGCGGAGCAGCTCCTGCGCGCGTTGGATCCACGGCAGCCCCACGCCGCTGGCCATCAGCTGCACGCGCTGGGCATCGTCCGCGAGACCGCCGAGCGGCGGGGCGAAGTGGTAGATGCCCTTGAGCAGACCCTCGACGTCGAGGTTCTCGGGCTCCTTCGGCTGGCTGAGCGGCTCGTTGTAGACGGTCAGGTAGTAGATGATGTCCTCGCCGTGGGGGTGCTCGTGGCTCGAGCCGTACATCCGCCGCAGCCCGTCCTGCACGATGTGCGCGATCTCGTAGGCGTACGCCGGGTCGTAGTGCACGATCGCGGGGTTGGTCAGGGCCAGCAGGGGCGAGTGCCCGTCGGCGTGCTGAAGCCCCTCTCCGGTGAGCGTCGTCCGGCCGGCCGTGGCGCCGAGCAGGAACCCACGGGCGAGCTGGTCGGCCATCGCCCAGATGCCGTCGCCGGTGCGCTGGAAGCCGAACATCGAGTAGAAGATGTAGACCGGGATCATCGGCTCGCCGTGGGTCGCGTACGACGACCCGGCGGCCGTGGCGGACGCGACGCAGCCGGCCTCGGAGATGCCCTCGTGCAGCATCTGGCCCTGCGGCGACTCCTTCCACGCCAGCAGCAGCTTGCGGTCGACCGACTCGTAGAGCTGCCCGGCCGGGTTGTAGATCTTCGCCGAGCTGAACATCGAGTCCATGCCGAACGTGCGGTACTCGTCCGGTGCGATCGGGACGATCCGCGGCCCGATCTCGCTGTCCTTCATCAGGTCCTTGAGGAGCCGGACGAAGGCCATCGTGGTCGCGATCTTCTGCTTGCCCGAGCCGGCCTTGAGCTCGTCGTACATCGCGTCGCCGGGCAGGGTGAGCGGCCGGGGGTCGACCCGTCGCATCGGGACGCCACCTCCGAGCGAGCGACGCCGGTCGCGGAGGTACTCGAGCTCCGCCGAGCCCTCGCCGGGGTGGTAGAACGGCGCGGAGCCGTCGAACTCGTAGTGCTCGTCGATCTCCTGGTCGGAGATGGGCAGCTCGAGCCGGTCGCGGAACGCCTTGAGCGTCGGGGCGTTCAGCTTCTTCATCTGGTGGGTGGCGTTCTTGCCCTCGAGCGCGTCGATCGTCCAGCCCTTGATGGTGTGGGCGAGGATCACCGTCGGCTGGCCGACGTGCTTGCTCGCGGACTCGAACGCGGCGTACACCTTGCGGTAGTCGTGGCCGCCGCGCGGCAGCAGCTCGATGTCGCGGTCGGTCATGTTCTCGACCATCTTGCGCAGCCGCGCGTCACCGCCGAAGAAGTGCTCGCGGATGTAGGCGCCGGTCTCGACGGAGTAGGTCTGGAACTGCCCGTCCGGAGTCTTGTTCATCTGGTTGACCAGGGCGCCGTCGACGTCCTGGGCCAGCAGCGAGTCCCACTCGCGTCCCCAGACGACCTTGATGACGTTCCACCCGGCGCCGCGGAAGAAGGACTCCAGCTCCTGGATCACCTTGCCGTCGCCGCGGACGGGCCCGTCGAGCTGCTGGAGGTTGCAGTTGATGACGAAGGTGAGGTTGTCGAGCTCCTCGCGCGCAGCCACGCCGATCGCGCCGAGCGACTCCGGCTCACCCATCTCGCCGTCGCCGAGGAACGCCCAGACGTGCTGCCGGCTGGTGTCCTTGATGCCGCGGTTGTGCAGGTAGCGGTTGAAGCGCGCCTGGTAGATCGAGTTGATGGCGGCCAGGCCCATCGACACCGTCGGGAACTCCCAGAAGTCCGGCATCAGCCGCGGGTGGGGGTACGACGACAGCCCGGCGCCCGGACCGTGCTGCACCTCCTGGCGGAACCGCTGGAGCTGCTCCGCGGTCAGTCGCTGCATCAGGTAGGCCCTGGCGTAGACGCCGGGGGAGGCGTGACCCTGGATGTAGAGCTGGTCACCGCCGCCGGGGTGGTCCTTGCCACGGAAGAAGTGGTTGTAGCCGACCTCGTACAGGCTCGCGGCCGAGGCGTACGTCGCGATGTGGCCGCCGACCTCGAGGCCCTTCCGGTTGGCCGACGACACCATCACCGCGGCGTTCCAGCGGATCAGCCGGCGGATCTGGCGCTCCATCTCCTCGTCGCCGGGGAACCACGGCTCGCGCTCGGGTGGGATGGTGTTGATGAAGTCGGTGCTGCGCAGGGCGGGAACCCCGACCTGCTTCTCGCGGGCACGCTCGAGCAGGCGGAGCATGATGTATCGGGCTCGCTCACGTCCTTGGGCGTCGGTCAGGTCGTCGAACGAGTCGAGCCACTCCTGGGTCTCCTCGGGGTCGACGTCCGGGAGCTGGGTCGGCAGGCCCTCGTGGATCACGGGTCGCGTGCCCGAGCCGGCCGCCGGAGAGGCTGCCTGGGTGGCGGAGGGGGTCTCACTCACCTCTTCATCGTGTCACGCGACGTACCGCCGGGAAACCGAGGTCACCTACCCGTGGGTTGCACAAGGGCACGGAGTCCGCTGGACTACTGCCCACCGAGCCGGGAGGCGACCTAGTCCCCCGGCGCCGATCGTCTGGAGGAGTTCCTTGAGCGCGACCGCTGGTGGCGGTTCCACCCCTACCGATGCACCCGCTGGTCCGGCCGCGCGCCTCGGCCTGGTCAAGGGCATGGTCGTCCAGGAGATGGGCTGGGACTCCGACACCGACGACGAGCTGCGGATGGCGATCGAGGATGCCATCGACTCCGACATGGTCGACGGCGACTACGGCAACGTCGTGGACGCCGTCGTGCTGTGGTGGCGCGACGAGGACGGCGACCTCGTCGACGGGCTCGTGGACTCGCTGACCGACCTGGTCGGGGGAGGCGCGATCTGGCTGCTCACTCCCAAGGTCGGCCGCGCGAACGCCGTCGACCCGGCCGACATCACCGAGGCCGCCCCGATCGCGGGCCTGGCCCAGACCACGACGGCCGCGGTCAGCAAGGACTGGGCCGCCACGCGACTCGTCGCACCGAAGACGCCCGCGTGACCTCTGCCCTCGGGCGTGGCTCGGCGGTCGGCCGGGCACTCCATCGCGGTCTGCATCGAACCCAGGGGCTTGCGGGCTCGGTCGGGACGCCGGCCCGCGTGCTGGGCGGCTCCGGCGTGGTGCGTCCGCTGTCGCCGGCGGTGCTCGCGCGCATCGGCAAGGCCGTCAAGGACTGGGGAACCGGCCCGGCGGGTGGCTTCACCGCGATGGCGCTGCGCGACCCCGATCGGGTCGGCCTCGTCGACGAGCTCGGCTCGCTCACCTTCGGCGAGCTGCACCGTCGGTCCAACGCATTGGCGCGGGCCTTGGCGGACCGCGGTGTGGGGGAGGGCGACAGCGTCGCGATCATGTGCCGCAACCACCGCGGCTTCGTCGACGCCTGCGTGGCCACGGCCAAGCTGGGTGCGGACATCCTGCTGCTGAACACGGCCTTCGCGGGCCCGCAGCTCGTCGACGTGCTCCAGCGCGAGGAGCCGTCGGCGGTCATCCACGACGAGGAGTTCACCGCGATGCTGGCGCACGCTGACGCCGGCGTACGGATCCTCGGGTGGGTCGACGAGGAGACCGAGCAGGACTCGATGGAGTCCCTGATCCCGGCGTACGACGTCGCCGACCTCGATGCGCCCGTCCACCACTCGCGCATCGTGATCCTGACGTCCGGCACCACCGGGACGCCCAAGGGTGCGCCGCGCAGCGAGGCCGGGCTCGGCGCCGCGGTGTCGCTGATGTCGCGGATGCCGTTGCGCTACGGCTGGCGCACCCACATCGCGGCTCCGCTCTTCCACACCTGGGGATTCGCCCACCTCGCGCTGTCGATGCTGCTCGGGTCGACCGTCGTGCTGCGGCGCAGGTTCCTCCCGGAGGCCTGCCTGGAGGCGACCGCGGACGAGCGGTGCGACTCCCTCGTCGTCATCCCGGTGATGCTGCAACGCATCCTCGAGCTGCCGACCGAGACGCTCGACCGCTTCTCGCTGCCCTCGCTCAAGGTGACGGCCGCGTCCGGCTCGGCGCTTCCCGGCGATCTGGCCCTGGACTGGATGGACCGCTTCGGCGACAACCTCTACAACATCTACGGCTCGACCGAGGTCGCCTACGCGTCGATCGCCACCCCGCGCGACCTCCGCGCAGCACCGACCTCGGCCGGGAAGCCGCCGTGGGCGACGGTGGTGAAGATCCTCGATGCCGACGGCCAGGAGCTGCCGGTGGGGGAGTCCGGCCGGATCTTCGTCGGCAACGGCCTGCTGTTCGAGGGCTACACCGGTGGCGAGTCGAAGGAGGTCCTCGACGGCCTGATGTCGTCGGGCGACGTCGGGCGCTTCGACGCCGACGGCCGGCTGTACGTCGAGGGGCGCGACGACGAGATGATCGTGTCGGGCGGCGAGAACGTCTTCCCCCAGGAGGTCGAGAACTGCCTGGCTCGTCACGAGGCCGTCGTCGAGGTGGCCGCCATCGGGGTCGCAGACGCCGAGTTCGGTGCCCGGCTGCGGGCGTTCGTGGTCGTCGCCGACACCTCCGGGACGGCGCGGCCGAGCGAGGCCGACCTGAAGGACTGGGTCAAGCAGCACCTGGCGAGGTTCAAGGTCCCGCGCGAGATCGTGTTCCTCGATGAGCTTCCACGCAACGCGACTGGCAAGATCCTCAAGCGTGACCTCGTTGAGCTCGGCTGACGTGCCCGGACCCGGAGTGGCCGTCGGTGCGCCGGCCCCGGACTTCACCCTGCGTGACCAGTTCGGGCAGGACGTGACCCTGTCGTCGTTCCGAGGCCAGAAGGCCGTGGCGCTGGTGTTCTTCCCGTGGGCGTTCTCCAACGTCTGCACCTCGGAGATGGCCGGGATCCGTGACCGGCTCGACGAGTTCCTGACCTTCGACACCGAGGTCCTCGCGATCTCCACCGACGCGACGTACTCGCTGAGGGTCTTCGCCGACAACGACGGCCTCAACTTCCCGCTGCTCAGCGACTTCTGGCCGCACGGCGCGGTGGCCTCGGCGTACGGCGTCTTCGACGACGCGCTGGGTGTGGCCCGGCGGTCGTCGTTCGTGATCGACCGCGACGGGATCGTGCGCTGGAGCGTCCACAACGAGATCCCCCAGGGGCGAGACCTGGGCGACCACCTGGCTCACCTGCATCACCTGGCCTAGACCAGTCGGGCCATTTTCACTTGTTTCGGTAACCGCGTGTTGGCACCCCCAGGTCCGATGGCTAAGGTTTTACCCGTTGAGCCGCTGGTGACCCGAGACGCCAGCGGCTCGACTCATGTCTGAACCCGGTTCCACCGGGTACTTCCCCCTCCATGGGGTCTCCCGTGCTCGTCGTCGTGATGGGCGTGTCCGGCAGCGGCAAGACCACGCTGGGCGAGGGCATCGCGAAGCGTCTGCACTGGCGCTTCCAAGAAGGTGATGAGCTCCACCCGCGAGCGAACGTCGAGAAGATGTCGCGCGGAGAGCCGCTCACCGACGAGGACCGGTGGCCCTGGCTCGACGCGATCGGGAACTGGCTCGACGAGCGCGCCCGAGCCGGCGAGAACGCCGTCCTCACCTGCTCGGCCCTCCGGCGTCGCTACCGTGACCGGCTGCGGTCCGGGAGGCCCGGCGTGCGGTTCTGCCACGTCGACGTCTCCGAGGAGCTCCTCCGCGACCGGCTGGAGCATCGGCGGGGCCACTACATGCCGGCGTCGCTGCTGCCGAGCCAGCTGGCCACGCTCGAGCCGCTGGCCGACGACGAGCCCGGCGTCGTCGTGTCCGCCGAGGGGGACCCGGACGAAGTCCTGGCCGAGGCGCTCGTGGCGCTCGGCCTCTCGGAAGGAGAGTCACGTTGAACCCGATCGTCGCGATGACCGCCCTGAGTGACGCCGGCGACACCCAGCTGCTGCTCGCGGCCCTGCTCGGCATCGCCACCGTGGTGCTGCTGATCGTGGTCGCGAAGTTCCACCCGCTGCTCGGCCTGATGCTCGGCACGGCGGTCCTCGCGGCCGTGGCCTGGGTCCCACCCGAGGACGCCCTGACCAGCTTCGTGACCGGGGTGAGCGACACGTTCGGGGGCGTGGGGCTGCTGATCGCGCTCGGGGCGATGCTCGGCAAGCTCCTGGCGGACTCGGGCGGAGCCAATCGGATCGTCGACACGATCGTGGACCGGGTCGGGCCGCGGCAGCTGCCGTGGGCGATGGCCCTCATCGCCGCGATCATCGGTCTGCCGATGTTCTTCGAGATCGGCGTGGTGATCCTCGTCCCGATCGTGGTGCTCGTCGCGCAGCGGACCAGGGCGCCGCTGATGCTCGTCGGCATCCCTGCTCTCGCCGGTCTCTCCATCCTCCATGGTCTGGTGCCTCCACACCCGGGACCGTTGACGGCGATCGACCTGTTGGACGCACCACTGGGGCTGACCCTGATCTTCGGCCTGATCGTCGCCGCGCCGACTCTGGTGATCGCCGGACCCGTGCTCGCCGTTGCGATCAACCGGTGGGTGCCCGTGCAGACACCGCCGGCCGACGGCGACCGCGTGGACGACGCCGACCGGGCCGAGGACGACCCGCCCGCGGCAGACGGTGGTGAGCCCCGGCGTACCCCGACCTTCGGGATGGCGGTCCTCGCGATCGTCCTCCCGGTCGTGCTCATGCTGGTCCGCGCGGTCGGTGAGCTCACGCTCGACGACGGGACGTCGACGCGCGACGTGCTCGACTTCGTCGGCGAGCCGACGGTCGCCCTGCTGGTCGGAGTCCTGGTGGCGATGGTGGCTGTGGGTCGTGCGTCCGGCATGAACCGAGGCCAGATCAACGACTCGCTGGGGTCCGGGCTACCCGGGGTCGCCTCGATCATGCTCATCGTCGCGGCCGGGGGCGGCTTCAAGCAGGAGCTCTCGGACTCCGGGGTCGCGCAGGTGATCGCGGACGCGGCCAAGGACTCGCATCTGTCCGTGTTGTTCCTCGGCTGGCTGGTGGCCGTCGGCATCCGGCTGGCGACCGGCTCGGCGACCGTGGCCACGGTCACGGCAGCGGGCATCGTCGGACCACTCGGGGCGGGACTCACCGACACCCACCTGGCCCTGCTCGTGCTGGCCGTGGGTGCGGGCTCCCTGTTCTTCTCCCACGTGAACGACGCCGGCTTCTGGCTGGTCAAGGAGTACTTCGGGCTGACCGTGGGCCAGACGCTCCGGTCGTGGTCGGTGATGGAGACCGTGATCTCGGTCGTGGGCCTTGTCTGCGTGCTGCTGCTGAGCCTTCTGGTCTAGCCGCGTATTCGGTCGGGGCGACGGCGCTCGATTAGTCTTGCCGCGCTCGTCGACGGGTCGCCGGGGACGAGCGAGGGCGCATAGCTCAGCTGGTAGAGCGCTTGCCTTACAAGCAAGATGTCAGGGGTTCGAGTCCCTTTGCGCCCACTGCCATCCGGCGGCGCCGAGCGATCCGACCGCCAGGAGGGCGCCGATGATCTGCACCGAGCGGGTGAGCGGGAACCTCTCGGCCAGCAGCCCCACCCCGACGACGGCCCCGCCCACGAGCGCGTAGATGCAGCAGACGAAGGCCGCGGAGATCTCACCACGTTGGGCCGGCGGCGCGATGGCGTTCAGCTCGTCCTGGGCACGGAGGAAGGTCAGCCCGTGCCCGGCCCCGATCACGACGGCCGCGAGCAGTACGAGGACCACGAGGCCGACGGCGGCCGAGACGACGAGCACGACGAGGCCGGCGGCGAGCACCGCGAGGCCGACAGCCTGGGTCAGCCGCCGTGGAGTGGGCCGACGCTGGGCCGCGATCTGGGTCAGCGCGGAGGCGAAGCAGGCCAGGGCGGAGTTGGCGCCGATCAGCGCGAGGTTGCGGGTGTGCAGCAGCTCCGCGACGTACGACGGCACCACGGAGAGGTAGAGCGCCAGCGACGCCCACACGAGCCCGCCGGTCAGTCCGAGCCGCCAGAAGTGCGCCCGGATGTCCTCGGGGACGCGCGGCCACTGCATCCGCCAGGGCTCGGTGGATCGCTCGCCGGGCTCGGGCACCATCCAGACCAGCACCAGCCAGGCGACGGTCACGACCGCACCCACCAGGAAGGACAGGTGGAGCGGCGACGGTGCGACCTGGGCCAGGGCGCCGGCCAGGAGCGGCCCGGTCCCGCTGCCGACCGCCTGGGCCAGGCCCGCCAGGAGCGCGGGCCGCCCGGACTGGGGGTCCGGGTCGAGCTCGACGAGCGCCGCAGTCGACGGTCCGCTCACCAGCCCTACGGCGATGCCCTGCAGCGCACGCGCGGCGTAGAGCCACAACGGTGCACTCGCCGCGGCGAACACCAGGAGAGCAAGGACGCCGACGCCGAGCCCGGTGGTGATGACCGGTCGTCGTCCGAAGCGGTCCGCGAGGCGGCCGCAGGTGAGGAGCGTCAGGACCAGGGTGACGGCGTACGTCGCGAACACGGTGGTCAGGACGATCGCCGGGAAGCCGAACTCCTCGGCGTACCGCTCGTACAACGGGGCCGCGAGGTTGGCGCCGGCCATCAACCACCACCAGGCCAGGAACACCGTGCCCAGCGCCCCGATCCGGCCGGTGCGAGACGCAGATGGACCGAAGCGGAGTGACGACGTGGGCATCGGTCCTTCGTACCCGGTCCACGCTTCGGCAAGCGCCGTCCCGATTCCGACGTACCGGGATTAGATTTGCGCCCATGATCGTCCCGTTCAGCGTCAACGACTTCCTCGACCGTGCGCTGGCCGTGTACGGCGACCGCCTCGGCATCGCGGACGAACCCGACCAGCCGGCGTCGTCGCTCGGCGACCTGACCTACCGACGCGTCGGTGAGCTGGCGCGCGCGATGGCGGCCCGGCACGACCAGCTCGGTCTCGACGTCGGCGACCGCGTGGCGATCGTGTCGCACAACAGTGCACGGCTCTTCACGACGTTCTGGGGCGTGAGCGGCTTCGGCCGAGTACTCGTGCCGGTCAACTTCCGGCTGTCGTTCGACGAGGTGCAGTACATCGTCGAGCACTCCGGCGCGCGCGTGGTGTACGTCGACCCCGAGCTCAAGGAGATCCTCGCCGACCTCGAGGCCGAGCACGTCTTCGTGCTCGGCGATGACGACGACCTCTTCCTCGACGGTGTGGAGCCTCGGGCGTGGGAGCCCGACGAGAACGCGACGGCGACGATCAACTACACGTCGGGCACGACGGCGCGGCCCAAGGGCGTGCAGATCACGCACCGGAACATCTGGACGAACGCGGTGACGTTCGCGCTGCACGCCGGGGTCA
Organism: uncultured Actinomycetota bacterium; assembly: GCA_963759515.1. Lineage (GTDB taxonomy): Bacteria > Actinomycetota > Actinomycetes > Propionibacteriales > Nocardioidaceae > Nocardioides. Next base: position 366,450 of record CAVWZR010000018.1, read on the forward strand.
CGGACCGCGACGTCTACCTGCACACGCTCCCGATGTTCCACGCCAACGGCTGGGGGATGCCGTTCGCCATGACCGGCTGCGGCGTTCCGCAGGTGGCGCTGCGCAAGGTGGACGGCACCGAGATCCTGCGCCGGGTCGAGAAGCACGGCGTGACCGTCATGTGCGCCGCTCCTGCCGTCGTGGCCGCCGTGCTCGACGCGGCTCCCACCTGGGAGGGCGAGATCCCCGGGCGCGACCGCGTGCGGATCATCGTCGCGGGCGCACCGCCGCCGACGAAGACCGTGGCCCGGGTCGAGGCGGAGCTCGGCTGGGAGTTCATCCAGATCTACGGGCTCACCGAGACCTCACCACTGCTGACGATCAACCGGGGTCGTTCGGAGTGGGACGACCTCGACCCGGCCGAGCGCGCCTCGAAGCTGGTCCGCGCCGGTACGCCGGCGATCGGTGTCGCCCTGCAGGCGGACGACGAGGGTGAGGTGCTCGCCCGCTCGAACGTCTGCCTCGCGGGGTACTGGGAGCAGCCGGAGGAGACCGCTCGGGCGATCGACGACGGGTGGTTCCACACCGGCGACGGGGGGTTCATCGACGACGAGGGCTACCTCAACATCGCGGACCGGAAGAAGGACGTCATCATCACCGGGGGCGAGAACGTGTCGTCCATCGAGGTCGAGGACGCCATCTTCAGCCACCCCGACGTCGCGGAGGTCGCGGTGATCGGCGTACCCGACGAGAAGTGGGGCGAGACCATCAAGGCCCTCGTGGTCACGACCGAGGGCTCCTCGCTGACCGAGCAGGAGCTGATCGACTACGTGAAGGGCAAGGTCGCCCGCTTCAAGGCGCCCACCTCGGTGGAGTTCCGCGACGTGCTGGCCCGCACCGCGACGGGGAAGCTGCAGAAGTTCAAGCTGCGGGAGCCGTACTGGGAGGGCCGCGAGCGGCAGGTCAACTGATGTCGGCGACGTTCTGGCTCACCTCGTTGGTGATCGTGCTCGTCCCGGGCACGGGCGCCCTCTACACGGTCGGCACCGGTCTGGTCCGAGGCTGGCGGGCGGCGACGCTGGCGGCGTTCGCCTGCACGCTCGGGATCGTCCCGCACCTGCTCGCCGCGGTGACCGGTCTCGCGGCCCTGCTGCACGCGAGCGGCGTCGCCTTCGAGACCTTGAAGTACGCCGGTGTCGCCTATCTGCTCTACCTGGCGTGGAGCACGTGGCGCGAGACCGGCACGCTCGGCGTCCCCGAGGACGCCGGTGGGTCCGTGTGGCAAGTCATCCGCACGGGGATCACGATCAACCTGCTCAACCCCAAGCTCACCCTCTTCTTCTTCGCGTTCCTGCCCCAGTTCGTGCCTCCCGGCACCCACCACGAGGTGGTGCGGATGCTGGGCCTCAGCGCGGTCTTCATGGCCCTGACCTTCGCGGTCTTCGTCGGGTACGGCGCGCTCGCCGCGGCCGTGCGCGAGCACGTGCTCACCCGACCTCGGCTCGTCTCGCGGATCCGCAAGACGTTCGCCGCGACGTTCGTCCTGCTCAGCGGCCGGCTGGCCGTCGAGTCGCGGTGAGCGTTCACGGATAGTGTCGGCCGCGTGCCGACTCCGCCTCCGACCCTGGCCCAGGTGGTGGACCTGGTCCACGGCTGGTACCCGCCCGAGACGGCCGAGGACTGGGACGCCGTCGGGTTGGCGGCCGGCGACCCGGGGGCCGACGTACGCCGCGTCCTGCTGGCCGTCGACCCCGTGCTCCCGACCGCGGAGGAGGCGGCGTCGTGGGACGCCGACCTGCTGGTCACGCACCACCCGCTGTTCCTCCGAGGCGTCCACGGCGTCGCCGAGACGACGGCCAAGGGCCGGACGCTGGCGACCTTGACCCGGGCGGGCTGCGGCCTGCTGTCCGCGCACACCAACGCCGACCGCGCGTCGCCCGGTGTCTCCGACGCGCTCGCCCGGGCCCTCGGTCTGCGCGATATCGCACCCGTGGTCGCCACCGGCCCGGCGCTGGACAAGCTCGTGGTCTTCGCCCCCGTCGCCGACGCCGACGCCGTGCGGGCGGCCCTGCACGCGGCCGGGGCGGGACACGTCGGCGACTACGACACGGTCTCCTACACGGTGTCGGGCCAGGGCCGGTTCCGGCCCTTGCCCGGGGCGCACCCGGCGGTCGGCGAGGTCGGTCGGCTCGAGGTCACCGACGAGCTCCGGATCGAGGCGCTCGTGCCCCGGCACCGGCGTACCGAGGTGATCCGCTCCGTGCTGGCCGCCCACTCCTACGAGGAGGTGGCCTACGACGTCATCGAGCTCGGCGACCCGGGCACGGCGTCGACCGGCATGGGCCGCATCGGGGACGTCGAGCCGACCACGCTCGGTGCGTACGCCGAGGCCGTCTCGGGCGCCCTGCCACCGACCGCACGCGGTGTGCTCGTGGGTGGTGACCCGGACCGCGTCGTACGCCGGGTGGCGGTGTGCGGCGGTGCGGGCGACTTCCTGCTCGACGGGGTCCTGGCGACCGATGCCGACGTCTACGTCACCAGCGACCTGCGGCACCACGTGGCGGGGGAGTTCCTGGAGAAGGGCGGCCCCGCCCTGATCGACGTGAGCCACTGGGCGGCCGAGTGGACCTGGCTGCCCGAGCTGGCGGAGCGGATGCGTGAGGCGCTGGGCGATACGGTGGAGGTCCGGGTGAGCACCATCTGTACCGACGTGTGGCAGGCCCGCGCGTGACACCCCCCGACCGACCCGGAGATCCCGAGGAGAGTGCGTGAAGGCCGACTCGTCCGCCCAGGTGCGACTACTGGACCTCCAGGACCTGGACTCGCGCGCCGACCAGCTGCGCCACCAGCGACGGTCTCTGCCCCAGCACGCGAAGCTGCTCGAGCTCGCGGAGACGCGCCGCCGCATCGACGGAGAGACCCAGGACGCCCGGATCTCCGTCGACGACCTCACCACCGAGCAGACGAAGGTCGACGCCGACGTCGAGCAGGTCAAGACGCGGCGCGAGCGCGACCGGCAGCGCATCGACCAGGGCCTGATCAGCAATCCCAAGGACATCCAGCGGATGCAGCAGGAGATGGTGTCGCTCGAGCGCCGGATCACCTCGCTCGAGGACGACGAGATCGAGGTCATGGAGCGGCTCGAGGAGGCTCAGGCCACCCTCGACAACCTCTCGGTCCGGCTGACCGACACCGACAAGGAGATCGAGCAGACGACCGCTGCGCGGGACGCGAGGCTGGCCGAGATCGACCAGTCTCTGGGCGAGCTCGAGACCCAGCGCAGTCCGCTGGCCGCCGAGCTGCCGGCCGACCTCCTCACGCTCTACGACCGGCTCCGCGAGACCAAGGGCGGGGTCGGGGCCGCGTTGCTGCGAGCCCGGCAGTGCGGCGGCTGCATGCTGGACCTCGACAATGCCGAGCTGGCGGCGATCCGGGGTGCCGCGGCGGACGACGTGATCAGGTGCGAGGAGTGCAGCCGGATCCTGGTCCGCACGGCCGAGAGCGGGCTATGAGCACCCCGCTTGTCTCGTCGTGACGTGATGGCGAACCAGATCCGCCGGGTCGTGATCGAGGCGGACGGCGCGTCCCGGGGCAACCCCGGCCGCGCGGCGTACGGCGCGCTGGTCAAGGACGCCGACACCGGCCGGGTGCTGGCCGAGGAGGGCACGACGCTCGGTGTGGCCAGCAACAACGTCGCGGAGTACCGCGGCCTGATCGCCGGGCTCAGCATGGCCCAGACGGTGGCTCCCGAGGCCGACATCGAGGTCCGGATGGACTCCAAGCTCGTCGTCGAGCAGATGAGCGGGCGCTGGAAGATCAAGCACCCCGACATGAAGCCGCTGGCGCTCGAGGCCAAGCGGCTCGCTGCGCGCGCAGGCGGCCGGACGACGTACACCTGGGTGGCGCGCGAGCAGAACAAGCACGCCGACCGGCTGGCGAACGAGGCCCTCGACGGCGAGCGCTCGGGCGTCACGATCCACACCGATGAGCCGTCGCCGGTGCCCGAGGAGCCGGACTCGGCGGTCGAGCAGGCCGAGAGCGTCGGGTCCCGAGGTTGGGATCCGTCGGGTGGTGGCCCGGTGACCACCTTGGTGCTGGTGCGGCACGGCGCGACCGCCCTCACCGCCTCGAAGCGGTTCTCCGGTGGCCTCGCGAGCAGCAACCCCGGGCTGACGGACGAGGGACGCGCCCAGGTGCGCGAGGTCGCCGAGTGGCTCGCCCCGATCGGCGGCGCGGTCCATGTCGTGGTCACGTCGCCGGTGCGGCGCACCCGCGAGTCCGCCGAGATCCTGGCCGAGCGTCTTGACGTGGGCATGGTGGAGGAGCCGGGCTTCGCGGAGATGGAGTTCGGCGCCTGGGACGGCATGACGTTCGAGGAGGTGCGCGAGCAGCACCCCGACGAGATCGAGGCCTGGCTCGGCTCGCTCGACGTCGCGCCCGGCGGCGGCGAGTCCTTCCGCGAGGTCGAGAAGCGCGTGCTCGCCGGGCTCTCCCGGATGCTGGAGCGGTACGCCGGCAAGACCGTCGTCGTCGTCACGCACGTGACGCCGATCAAGACGTTGGTCGCGCATGCGATCGACGCGCCGCTGACCTCGCTGTTCCGGATGGAGCTGTCCACGGCCTCGGTCAGCGTCGTGTCGTTCTTCGGCGAGGAGGGCGGTGACGGCACGCGCGCGTCTCTGCGCCTCTACAACGCGCAAGCTCCCGGGGCCGGGCAGATGCTCGACCCGCAACGCTGGTAGTCCCCGCGGTTCCATAGCCAGGGCGGCTCAGAGGTCGTGGACCACCACGTCGAGCTGGGTCCCGGACGTGGTTCTCGAGCCCGCCTTGACGGTCCAGCCGAGGTCGGTCAGCAGACTCGCGAACGCCGCCGGGGTGCGCGCGTCGCGACCGTCCTCGAGCACCGCGCGGACCAGTCGGCCCTTCGTCGCCTTGTTGAAGTGGCTGACGACCTGGAGCCTCCCGTTCACCTCGTGCAGCACCCGGACCGTGACCACGCGCGCCGCGAGGTCGGGCGCCGGCCGCCAGAACGCGGCGTACGTCGACGAGCGGAGGTCGACGACGAGACCGCGACCGGCGAGGTCCCTCATCACCGGGTCGAGGTGCCGTCGCCAGTAGGCGGCCACTCCGCCGAGGCCCGGCAGGTTGACCCCGCCGCCGAGCCGGTACGCCGTGATCCGCTCACCGGGACGCACGACGCCGTACAACGACGAGATGATCGCCACCCGGGCCAGGGCACGACGGTGTGCGGAGGCGTCCAGGGCGGTGAGCCCGAGCGCCTCGAAGAGGACCCCGCTGTAGACCTTCTCCGCCGGAGCCGAGGGCAGGTCGCCCAGGCGTGCGTTGAGGCGGACGTCGTCGGCCTGGCCGGGGCTCAACCCGAGCACGCGCAGTGCGTCGACCTCGGGTCCGCGGCACAGGTCGACCAGCGCGTCGCGCACCTCGCGACGAGGGACGGCGACCGGACCGGTGGCGAGGTCGACCGGCTTGCCTCGACGTGGCTGCGTCTTGCCCTCGCTGGGCGGGAGCAGGATCAGCACGGGCCGAGGTTAGCGACCAGGTTGCTTCACTAAGGTGGGGGCATGTCCTCGAGCCGAGTGGTGCGCGTCCACGCCCGCGACGAGGTGGCCGCGCAGTCGTTGCGCGACGGGATCTCGCGGATCCAGTCCGAGCTCGAGGTCACACCCGCATTCGACCCCGAGGTGGAGGAGGCGGCGACCCGCGCGGCCGCGAGCCCGAGGCTGCCCGACCTCGACCGCACGGACATCGCGTTCGTCACGGTCGACCCCGAGTCGTCGATGGACCTCGACCAGGCGCTCCACATCGAGCGCGAGGGGTCCGGCTACGTCGTGCACTACGCGATCGCCGACGTCCACGCCTTCGTGGAGCCCGGCGACCCGATCGACGCTGGCCTCCCACCAACGGGGGGAGACCCTCTACGGAGCCGACTCCAAGGTGCCCCTCCACCCGACGTCCCTCTCCGAGGACGCCGCCTCCCTGCTCCCCGACCAGGTGCGCCCTGCCCTGCTGTGGACCATCCACGTCGACGAGACGGGGGAGGGCACCGACGTCCACGTCGAGCGAGCCCGGGTCCGGTCGCGCGCCAAGCTCGACTACGTCGGCGTACAGCAGTCGGTCGACGACGGCTCTGCCGACGAGGTGCTGCTGCTGCTCAAGGAGGTGGGTGAGCTGCGGCTGGCCCGCGAAGCCGCCCGCGGCGGGATCTCGCTGCCGCTCCCGGAGCAGGAGGTCGAGGTGACCGGCGACCAGTGGTCGCTCGAGTTCCGCTCGATGATCCCCGCCGAGACCTGGAACGCCCAGATCTCGATGCTCACCGGCTTCGCCGCCGCCTCGCTCATGGTCTACGCCCGGGTCGGCCTCCTGCGCACCCTTCCGCCTCCCCAGGCGCACGACCTCCAGCGCCTGCACCGCGTCGCCCGCGCCCTGCACCTCGACTGGCCCGCCGAGGAGCTGTACCCCGACTTCATCCGCAACCTCGACTCACGCAAGCCCGCCGAGGCGGCGATGATCACCGCCTCCGCGCGGCTTCTCCGCGGCAGCGGCTACGTCGCGTTCGACGGCGAGGTCCCGGCCGACCCGGTGCATGCGGCGCTCGCCTCCGAGTACGCCCACGTGACGGCGCCGCTGCGCCGCCTCGGCGATCGGTACGCCGGGGAGATCTGCCTCGCCCTCTGTGCCGGCACGGACGTGCCGGCCTGGGTGCTGTCCCGGCTCCCCGACGTCCCCGAGGTGATGAAGGACGCCGGGCGGCGCGCCGCCCAGTACGAGTCCATGGTGCTCAGCCTCGTGGAGGCCGGCATCCTGCACGACCGCGTGGGCGAGACCTTCGAGGGCGTCGTGACCGACGTCGACGAGAAGGACGACACCCGGGGCAAGGTCACGATCCAGGAGCCGGCGGTCGAGGCCCGGGTCACCTCGTCTCGACGTCTGCCGCTGGGCACCGAGGCCGAGGTCCGGCTCACCCAGGCGGACGTCGACTCCCGGTCGGTCGTCTTCGACCTCGTCGACTGAACATTTCGTCGCCCGATTCGCCCAAAGATTTCACATGGGGGGGCGAAACCGCTTAACCTTGCGTTGAGACTTCGTCAGACGGAAATTCCGACCGGCACCCCCCCATGGCCGGATCTCGGGAGCGCCTGACGACGGGCCGCGGCACACCCCCCCTCGCCGCGGTTCACAACGCCGGCCGCCCCACCTGTGCCTCGTGCACGGTGGGGCGGTCGTGTCACCGGGGTGTGAACGAGATCTGCGTCGGGTCCGCCCCGGGCCAGCTGAGGGTGGTGACGGCCGGCGGTGTGGTCGCCACGACCCGGCCGTGGGAGACGACATGTGTGGGCCGCACCTGACGGCGTACGGCGTCGTAGCCGTCGGTGGCGGGCAGCAGCATGAACGACGCCGGCGCCCCGACCCGCACGCCGTACTCGGAGTCGCCTAGCCCGAGCACGGCGGCGGCGCGGCTGGTCACCATCCGGAACGTCTCGACGATCTCGTCACGCGAGAGCATCTGGGCCGCGTGCGTCCCGACGTGGGCGACCTGGAGAGCGTTCGCGGTGCCGAGCGGGTACCACGGGTCCATCACGTCGTCGTGGCCGAACGCGACGTTGACGCCGGCCGCCAGCAGCTCCTTGACCTGGGTGAGGCCGCGGCGCTTCGGGTAGTCGTCGAACCGGCCCTGGAGGTGCAGGCTGACCATCGGGTTGCTGACCATGTGGATCCCCGAGCGGGCGATGATCCGGTGCAGCTTGTAGCTGTACGCCGGGTTGTACGACCCCATGGCCGTCGTGTGGCTGGCGGTGACGCGCTCGCGGAGACCCGACCGGGCGGCCCGCGTGGCCAGCACCTCGACGAACCGCGACTGCTCGTCGTCGATCTCGTCGCAGTGGGCGTCGACCCTCAGCCCGTGCCGCTCGGCGAGGTCGACCGCGAGCTCGACCGAGCGGACGCCGTCCTCACGGGTGTCCTCGAAGTGCGGGATGGCGCCGATCGCGTCGACCCCACGACGTGCGGCCTCGGCGATCAGCTCCTCGCCGTCCGGGAAGGAGCAGATGCCCTCCTGGGGGAAGGCCACGAGCTGGACGTCGACGACGTCGCGCACGCGGTCGCGCACCTCGAGGAGGGCGTCGAGCGCCACCAGTGAGGGGTCGGTGGTGTCCACATGGCTGCGGATGTGGAGGGTGCCGTTGGCGGCGTACCACCGGATGGTCTGCTCGGCGCGGTCGATGACGTCCTCACGGGTCAGCATCGGCTTGCGCTCGGACCAGCAGGCGATGCCTTCCCAGAGGGTGCCGCTCTTGTTCCAGCGCGGCTGGCCGGCGGTGAGGCACGCGTCGAGGTGGACGTGCGGTTCGACGTACGGCGGAGACGCCCAGGCGCCGGCCCCGTCCACGACCTCACGCGCCTCGACCGGCTCGTCCGCGTGGGGAACGACGGCCACGATGCGGCCACCTTCGACGTGCAGGTCGACGGCCGCGAGCTCGCCGGACTCGTCGGGCACCCGGACGTCGCGCACGAGGAGGTCGATCACGAGCCGTCCCCCTCGGGCCGGGCCATCAGGCAGCAGATCTCGTAGCCGAGCGTGGCCGCCGCGAGCGACGTGATCTCGGCATGGTCGTACGGCGGGCTCACCTCGACCAGGTCGGAGGCGACGATCTGGTCGCGCGGGAGGGCGCGCACCAGGGCGAGGAGCTCGCGCGAGGTGAGGCCGCCCATCTCCGGGGTGCCCGTGCCGGGAGCGAACGCCGGGTCGAGGACGTCGATGTCGATCGACAGGTAGATCGGGTTGTCGCCCACACGACGACGCACCCGGTCGGCCACCTCGTCGACGCCGAGCCGGTCGACGTCGTCCGCACGGAAGATCTGGAAGCCGAAGCCCGCGTCGTCCGTGAGGTCCTGCGCGCTGTACAGCGGTCCGCGGATGCCGACGTGCGCCCCGGCGTCCTGGATCAGCAGGCCCTCCTCGTGGGCACGACGGAAGATCGTGCCGTGGGTGCGGTCGGCGCCGAAGTAGCTGTTCCAGGTGTCGAGGTGGGCGTCGAAGTGGATCAACGCGACGGGTCCGTGGGTCCGCGCGACGGCTCGCAGACCGCCGAGGGCGATCGTGTGGTCGCCGCCGAGCACGACCGGCCGGCCCCCGGAGGTGACCAGCTCGTGGATGCCGTCGTCGACCTGCTGCAGCGCCGCGTCGATGTCGAACGGGTTGCAGGGCACGTCACCCGCGTCGACCGCCTGGATCACGGCGTACGGCGAGACGTCCTGCGCCGGGTTGTACGCCGGCCGCAGGTGTCGGGATGCCTGCCGGATCGCGCTGGGCCCGAAGCGGGCGCCCGGTCGGAAGGACACGCCGCCGTCGAACGGCGCGCCGATCAGCGCGACGTCGAATCGGCTCACCTCGTCGATGCGGGGCAGGCGGGCGAAGGTCGATGCGCCGGCGTACCGCGGCACCTGGGTGCCGTCGACGGGTCCGAGAGGGACGTCGTTCATGAGATCTCCGGCTGAGGGAAGACGCGAGGCGTCAGGGCGAGGGAACGGACGTGCTCGGCGATCTCGCTCCCGGTCGCGAGCCAGAGACCCGGCAGCGACGACATGGACTCGACCAGCGTCTCGAGCGCCCGCAGGCGGCCGAGCCGCCCGCTCAGGAACGGATGGATGGTGAGGGTGAAGCACGAGCCGTGGCGATGGGCCTCGGTGAGCTCGCCGGTCCACAGCGACAGCGCCTTGTCGGGGTCCTCGATGACGCCGGGTCCGAAGAGGTCCGGCACGAACGCGAACTGCTCCCAGTCGTCCAACGCCCACGCGACCGGGATCTCCACGATGCTGCGGGCTCCGTCGCCGGGTCGCTCGGCGAGCTCGTAGGGCAGGTCGCTGTCCATCAGGCTGGAGTCGTAGGCGAACCCGCGGTCGAGCAGCAGCCCGGCGGTGGCGTACGTCGTCTCCCACATCGGCGCCCGGTACCCCACCGGCCGGAGCCCGACGACCCGCTCGAGGGAGTCGAGGCCGCGGTCGAGCACGTCGGCCTCCTGCGTGGGGCTCATCCCGGCGATGGCCTCGTGGAGGTAACCGTGGTGGGCGATCTCGTGGCCCTCGTCGCGCACCCGCCGGAGCAGGTCTGGATAGCGCTCGGCGGTGTAGCCCGGGCAGAAGAACGTCGCCCGCAGGTCGTGCCGCTTCAGCAGGTCGAGCACGCGCGGCATGCCGGTCAGCGGGCCGTAGGCCTGGTGCGACATCGCCGAGAGGCGATGCCGGCTCTCCGGGTCGACGGTGAGCGCGACGTCCTCGGCGTCCATGTCGAAGCCGAGGAACGCCGCCGCCTGTCGGCCGTCCGGCCAGGTGACCGGTCCGGCCGGCAGGGTGACGTCGTGCGTGCTGGTCTGGTCCCCGTCCGCCATCGCGCCGTCAGGCCTCGGCGGTGACCGTCGGCGAGGTCGCCGGGCGTCGCGAGAGCGCGAGGTACGACAGACCCCCGGCGACGATCGCTCCGGCCAGCCACGAGAGGTCGATGTTGCCCATGCTCTTCGCGATCGGACCCTGCAGGTAGTCCGGAACGCCGTACTCGAACATCCAGGTGGCCACCATGCCGAGCACGAACGGGATGATCGCTTCCCAGACGATGTCGGGGACCTTCGCCGAGCCCGGCGGTTCGAAGAGCGCGTTGACGTCGATGTTCTGCTTGGCGATCGCGTAGTAGTACACGAGCATGATCGCGCCCCAGGGCGCCACCCAGGTGACCAGCCCGGCGAGCCAGCCGTCGACGTTGGTGGCGAAGTCACCGTTGAGGATCAGGTAGATCGTGAACAGGGTGGCGAGGACGCCCACGCCGTACGACAGCTTGCGGCGGTCGACATTCCAGTCGAGGGTCTGGGCGCACAGTGCGCAGGAGTAGATGTTGAGCACGTTGGTCGCGATCGGGCCGTGGATCACCAGCAGGATCACCGGGATCGCCAGCGCACCGAAGGCATCGACGACGATCTTGCCCGGGTCGGTCTCGACGGTGATCGTTGCCAGGGTGGCACCGAAGACGCCGAGCCAGACGGTCGGAAGGAACTGGCCGAGCACGCTGCCGAGGTAGAGCTTGCGGCGCGGGATGTCGCGCGAGACGAAGCGCGAGTAGTCCGAGGCGTAGGCGAACCAGGTGATGCCCCAGCCGATGCCGATCGCGGTCATCAGCGTGGTCAGGGAGCTCCAGAGCGCCTGGCCGTGGAGGTCGCCGCCGGCGTAGCCCCAGTCGACGTCGGTCTTGGTCCAAGCCACGATCGTCATCGCGACGAGCACCACGATCGTGACCGGGACGGTCCAGCGCTCGAACCGCGCGATCGCCCGGAAGCCGATCGCGGCCAGCCAGACCTGGATCGCCATGATCACGATGGCGACGCCGATCTTGAGTCCGTCGCCGCCGTGGATACCGATCTTGTCGAAGAGCGCGATGACCAGGTCGAGGATGATCCAGGTGTTGATGGCACACCAGCCGACCGCCAGAAGACCCTGCATGAGGGCCGGGAGGTAGGCGCCACGCCGGCCGAACGCCGCCCGCGACAGCACCATCTGGCTGACCGCCGTCTGCTGGCCCATCAGCACGAAGAACCCGAAGACCGACATCCCGATCAGGTTGCCGATGACGATCACGCCGATCGTCTGCCAGAGGCTCAGCCCCAGGATCACTCCGAGTGATCCGAGGAACCAGTTGATGGGAGCGATGTTGGCGCCGGTCCAGATCCAGAACTGGTGGGCGACGGTGGAGGTCCGAGCGTTCTCCGGGATGGGGATCAGGGTGTGTTCGGCGGCTTCGGTGACATCGAGCTCGTCGGCGTTGATCGACACGGTTCCTCCGGCTCTCCGGGTGGGTGGCTGCCGGGCAGTCAATTCCCGCCTTGCATCATCTGTCAAGGTATGTTGCTGCATCAGTCAACCTCATTCAGGGACGGGGAGGTGCTGTGTCCGTTGACGTCGCGCCGACCCCAGCCGAAGGTGAGGTCGGGCCGAGGCTGCGTCAGCTGCGCGAGCAGAAGGCGATGTCCGCCCGGCAGGTCGCCGAGCTCGCCGGTGTCTCCCCGGCGTACCTGAGCCGACTCGAGAACGGCCGCGCCAGCCCGACGGTGGCGACCCTCGCGCGGCTCGTGGCCGCGATGGGCGAGACGATGGCGACCCTGTTCCAGGACACCCCGAGCGCCGAGCCCATGGTCGTACGCCGCGACGAGCGCCACCTGATGCGCAGCCGCGGCGTACTCGACTCGCAGGTCACACCCGGCTGGGCGACCCGTCTGGAGATCCTGGAGTCGTTGGTCGAGCCCCACCGGGGGAGCAGCGGCCGCCTCCACACCCACGCCGGCGAGGAGGAGTGCGTCCTCGTGCTCGACGGCGAGCTCGAGCTCTTCCTCGGCGCCGAGCGCCACCATCTCCACGAAGGTGACTCCGCCACCTTCGACTGCCGCACCCCCCACCGGTGGCGCAACCCCTCGACCGAGCAGTCGCGGGTGCTCTGGATCATCACGCCCGCCAGCTACTGATCGGGTGCGTCACTCCGTAGCCCAGAATGCAGCGGGAAGCTCAAGAAGTATTGCGGAGGTCGTCCAGACCGGCCTGATTGCAGGCGGGGCGCTCACGTCAATGAGGTGCTCGCGCGCGAGCGGACGGTCGCGGTGGTGGCGAACCCGCGGGCGATCAGCCAGATCGCGAACGTCCACTCGAACAACCCACCGGGGATGGCTGCGACGAGCGCGGCGCCCGCGACGCCGAACAGTTCCAACAGGTTGCCCATGGCGAAGCATGCGTAGCCGATGAAGCCCCAGGCAGCTAGCCAACGCGGGACCAGCCCGGTGCGAAAGAGCAGGGCGCAGAAGAAGAGGCTTCCGATACCGAGCCCAGCTTCGGCGACGTTGTAGAAAGCGGCGTTCGCGTCGATGGCGTCGGAGCTGGTGAGGACGACAAGGGCTACGACACCGAGGGCCAGGACGACGCCCTCGAAGATCCGCGTGCCCAGGTAGCCCGCAGCACTGGTCTTGCTGTGGGCTCGCAGGATCGGGAACATCAGGACACCGATGCCGATCACGACTGCCGAGTTGAGCAGCATCAGCGCAAGGCCGGCGACGAACAACGTGGTGGAGTCGCCGCGTTCACCGGAGTCGACGATGCCCGTTGCGATGAGGCTGCCGACGCCATACAAGTAGCCCGCTAGGACAAGGACCCCAACGATTCGGGCGGTCCGACGCACGCTGGAGTCCGGGCGAACGACCGACGGAGAGGTCGAGTGATCACCCGTGTCGGTCATGCGGGCCGGGCTCGTCGCCGGGGTGTTCATGAGGTGCTCCCCAGGTGAGTCAGGAGCCGTCCGCGGGCGCGATGGAGCTGGGGCATCAGACCATAGATGACGATCGGCACCGCGATGCTCGCCAGCACGAAGGTGCGGCCGACGGTCGACAACGTGTGGAGCCAGTCGCCCAAGATGAGGTTGAGGACGGTCAGTGTCGGGAAGACCGCCAGCCAGATCATCAGGGCGAGTTGGTGCTTGGTCGGCGGAGCCGTTGGGGTGGATCGGGTGATCATGATGTCTCCTTCTGGTGGGCGTGTGCGGTGAGGGTGAGTGGCAGCCCCTGTTCGAAGTCGCGGACGGCACGGCGTACGTCGTCCTCGACCAGGTCACCGTTCAGGGCGATCGCAGCGGCGCAGCCGGCCCCGGCGGCGGTGATGACCTGGGCGCGCGGGTCGACGACGTTGCCTGCCGCCCATACGCCGGGGACGCTGGTCTGCCCGGTGGGTCCCGTGGTGACCCATCCGTTGTCGTCGATGTGGCAGCCGAGGCCGGTGAGCAAGTCGTGGTTGGCGACGAAGTGCGGTGGTACGAACAGCGCGTCGCGGGGCACGACACACCCGTCGTGCAGCTGTACGCCGACCAGCTGGTCGTCGTCGATGACGAGCTGGTCGATGGTGCCCTCGACGACACCGATGGCACGGGCGTGCAGTTGGGTCCGCTCGGCAGATGTGAGAAGGGCTGGTGGGGTGAAGTAGACGAGGTCGTCGCTCCATTGACGCACGATCTGGGCGAACCGGACCGCGCCGGGAGTGCCGCCGATGACTCCGAGTCGGCGGTCCCGCACCTCGTGGCCGTGACAGTACGGGCAGTGCAGGACGTCGCGGGCCCAGCGGTCGCGGAGCCCAGGAATGGCGGGGAGCTCGTCGCGGATGCCCGTGGTAACCAAGAGGCGTCGCGCTCGGAGCTGGTGCCCGCCGGCGAGGTTGACCAGGTAGCCCGCGACATCGGCATGAAGCGCGGTGACCGTCCCGTCGACGATCTCGCCGCCGTAGCTCTCCACCTCCAGCCTGCCGACGGCCAGCAGCTCGCGCGGCGGAAGACCGTCGCGGGAGAGGTAGCCGTGCAGGTGGGAGGCCGGGGCATTGCGGGGCGAACCAGCGTCCACCACGACCACGTCGCGCCCGGCGCGGGCGAGGACCAAGGCGGCGGACAGGCCGGCGGGACCTCCGCCGATGACCGCTACGTCGTACTGACTCATGTCCCCAGAGTGGGATCGGGCGTGTGGATCACCTACGAACGTTGCTGTTTGTGGGAATCGGGAGTCAGATGAGCACCGTGCACGACGCCTCAGCGAAGATCGCCGACGCCCTGGACCGGGTCGGTCCGCGCCTCAGACAGGCCAGAGTCAGGCGCGGGTTGTCACTCACCGGCGTCGCCGACTCCACTGGCATCTCGAAGAGCACACTGTCCCGGCTCGAGACCGGAGGCCGCAGACCCACCCTCGAGCTGCTCCTCGGTCTGTCGCACGCCTACCGGGTGCCTCTCGATGACCTGGTGGCCGCGCCCGAGGAGGGTGATCTCCGGATCCGGCTCAAGCCCGGCCAGGTCAAGGGCAGAACTGTCATTCCGTTGACTCGAGAGCCGGAGGGCAGGCAGGCATGGAAGATTGTGATCCCTACCAGCAAGACCACCCCGGAGCCGCGTGCCCATGACGGCCACGAGTGGATCTACGTACTGTCAGGCGATGTTCGGTTTGTCCTCGGTGACGAGGACCTTGTCCTCCACACAGGTGACGTCGTCGAGTTCGACACTCTGGTCCCGCACTGGTTCGGCAGCGCCGGCGAAAAACCGTCCGAGATCCTCAGCATCTTCGACCGACCGGGCGAACGGATGAACCTCAGAACCCCACCATCGCCGCGATAGACCAAGACCCGGTAACGGAGCCCAGGTCCCCGGCATCCGCCAACGCGCGTCGCTTGCCGCGTGTGCGACTGCGTGACTCCCGGCCGACGGGACACGTGCGCTCGATCGGTAACGTGCCACGCATGCCTATCAAACTCGAGAACGTCGGGATCGCCGTTCGCGACCTCGACGCGACGATCGCCTTCTTCACCGAGCTCGGCCTCACCCTCGTGGGCAGTGCCACGGTCAGCGGGGAGTGGGCCGACACCGCGGTCGGACTCGACGGCAATCACGCCAAGGTCGCCATGCTGCAGACGCCGGACGGCAACGGTCGGCTCGAGCTGTTCGAGTACATCCACCCGGACGCGATCGAGACCGAGCCCACCCGGCCCAACGACATCGGCATGCACCGCGTGTTGTTCGCCGTCGACGACATCGACGAGGCCCTCGAGATCGCTGCACGGCACGGTTGCCACCCGCTGCGGGGCGTGGCGACCTACGAGGACATGTACAAGCTCACCTATCTCCGCGGCCCCAGCGGCATCCTCGTGATGTTCGCCGAGGAGCTGACGAAGAGCTGATCCTGGGTGGTCCACGTCGCGTCGTTGAGCGGCAACCTCCGGGTCGACCACGCCGTCTCAGGGTCACGCTATCCGCCGTACCGTGAGGAGGTGACCGTGCGCGTGCTGCCGACGAGCGCCGTGCTGGTGGCGGCGGGTCTGATGCTGGTCGCGTGCGGAAGTCAGGACTCACCCGCGGCTGTGCGTACACCGCCGACATCGGCAGCCGCGGCGGCGCCGACGACGACACCGCCCGACCCGACGATCGGTGACGTCGCGGAGACCGCGCCGCCGGGACCCGCCCTGAGTGATGGACGTCCTCGACGGGCGACGTTGAGCATCCCGGCGATCGGGCTGCGCGACCTGGTCGTCATCCCGTACCGCGGGCACACCGACGACGCCCCCGGCACCCGCATCCAGGACCGCGGGCGCGGAGCCAGTCCGTTCGGACCTCACGGTGGCGTGGGGCCGGGTGGGCTCGGCAACTACCAGATCACCGCCCACCGGACCTCCTCGTCGGAGGCCTTCCGGTCACTGCCCTCCCTCCGCGTCGGGCAGGTGGCGATCGTCTCGGTCGGCAGAGTCCGCTACGTCTACGAGATCCGGCGTACCCGGGAGACGTCGTTCCGGTCGCCCCGATCGCTCGCCGAGCAGCGTGCCGCGGTCCCGGGTCGCCCCGGCGCGCCCGCCACGCGGGCGTTCCTCACGCTCTCGACGTGCGCGACCCTCGAGGACCACGCCGCCGGCAACTACTGGGCCGACGCTCTGCACAACCCCGAGCACCGCATCGACAAGATCGGCGTGCTCGTCCGTACCGTGACGGCATGACCCGCGACGACGTGCTCGCGTTCTGCCTCGCCCTGCCGGGCGCCGAGGAGACCTATCCGTTCGGTGACGAGGTCGCCGTGATCAAGGTCGGCGGGAAGATGTTCGCGCTCGTGTCGCTCACCGACGAGCCCGGCGTCATCAACCTGAAGTGCGATCCGGCCCGGGCTCTCGAGCTGCGCGACGCGTACGCCGGGATCCGGCCCGGCTACCACCAGGACAAGCGGCACTGGAACTCCGTCGACCTCGACGGCTCGGTGGACGACGACATGGTGCGCGGCCTGATCGAGGACTCCTACGACCTCGTGGTGGCCAAGCTCCCGCGGGCCGTCCGCGAGACGCTGACCCGCGGCGAGAGCTGACGGCTACTCGGTGTCGAGCTCGGGCAGGTCCGCTCGTACGAAGTAGTCGCTCGCCTGCGACACCCACCAGGCCTGGACCGTGCGGAGTCCGGTCGGCGGCGCGAGCGTCCCCGCACAGATCGAGAGGACGTCGGGCCATGCCTCGGCCCGCCAGAACAACGAACCGCCGCAGGTGCGGCAGAAGCCGTACTCGGCACCGGGCACGGGGAACCACGTCAGCTGATCCCCGGGGTCCTCGATCACGACGTCCGTCGTCGTCGCGGAGGTCGCCGCCATGTGGTGACCGGTGAAGCGGCGGCAGCGCTCGCAGTGACAGTCGAGCACCGGCCGGAGCGGCCCGGACACGGTGTACGTCACGGCCCCGCAGAGGCAGCGACCCTGGTTCGTTCCGGTCTCCGACACGCGCCGAGCCTGGCCGAGGTGGGGCGTACGGCGCAACGTCCCGCGGGCAGCTCGGTGGGGGAGACGCAGGTCACGTCCCGACGTGCGTCGACAAGGAATGTCGAGCGCGTAGCGGGTGCTACATTTGTCGAGACGAGATCGCCTCGTCGAACGTTTTAAGGAAGCAACATGTCGAACGTCACCCGCATGACCGACGCTCTGCGGAAGAGCTGGAACCAGGCCCGCCTCACCGACCGTGAGCTGATGAGCCTCCGCACCAATCTGACGCGTCACGTCGGCTGAGGAACAGCCCGAGCGCGCCGCCCGACGCAGCGCAGCCGTCCAGGGCAAAGGTTAAGTTTCAACGCGGGTGGTGCATGTCCATGCACGGACGCTTGAGTTGGTGTTAACTCCTCTTGAGCATCACGGACCGCCGACACCTCCCCCCGGTGCCGGATCGACGGCCCTGATGCGACGCTCGGGCACCCCCCCACAGCCCGGGTCAGCGCCCTGCGGCTCCCAAGCCGACAGGGCGCTTCGCATTTCGCTCGCGGACCAGGAGTCCTCGAGGCGGAGGGGCTGGTCTGTAGGCCGGGTTCTGTTCCCGGAGTCCTTGCGGAGCTCCGTTCGGCGACCATCCATCTCGGACCACCGTTGCCGGCGGCCTCGTGCGGTCCACCCGCGCACTCGGGCGGGCCGCCCTCGAACGTGCGCTGTTCGACCTTGCTCCGGGCGGGGTTTGCCAAGCCGACCCGGTCGCCCGGGCCGCTGGTGGTCTCTTGCACCACCGTTTCACCCTTACCGCAGTCCGAGGACCGCGGCGGTCTGTTCTCTGTGGCACTGTCCCGCGGATCACTCCGGGTGGGTGTTGCCCACCGCCCTGCCCTTCGGAGCCCGGACCTTCCTCGACACCCGGTCATACCAGCTCATACCCGCCAGGTGCCGCGGCCGCCCGACCAACCCCTCCGCGCCGAGGAGTCTAGGGGTCGCGGCGGACGGTCGGGAAATGGTGGAACGCCGGGCCGACCCGGTGAGGGAAGTCGACCCGGCGTTCCAGGGTGGGCGCTCCTGGCGATGCCAGGAGGCGCCGATCAGCTGATCACCCGAGTTGCATCAGCTGAGGTTCAGTGCGGTGTCGTCGATCACGAACGACGTCTGCAGAGACACGTCCTCCGTGCCGCTGAACGAGATCGTCACGGTCTGACCCGCGAACGACGACAGGTTGAAGGACTTCTGGGCGTACCCGGTGTTGTGGTTCAGGTTCGAGTACGTCGCCAGGGTCGTGCTGCCGGCCTTGACCGTCAGCTTGTCGTACGCCGTCGAGCCGGTCGTCTCCGACGTGTCGACGTGCAGCCAGAACGACAGCGTCGCTCCGCACCCGGCGGGGATCGTCACCGACTGCGACAGCGTGTCGGTGTGGGTGGTGCCGTAGCCGTCCAGCCAGGCCTTCCACGACCCGGAGTGGGCCGGCTCCGACGCCGAGCTGTCGACGACGCCCGACGACGCGGTCCACGGGGATGCCGTACCGGTCTCGAAGCCGGCATTGCCGAGCTTCTGTCCCGAGCAGCCACCGCCACCGCCGCCACCGATCGTCCACGTGAACGACGTGCTGCCGAACGCGCCCGTGGTGTCGGTCGCCTTGACCGTCGGGGTGTACGTCGCGGCCGTCGTCGGCGTACCGCTGATCAGACCGGTCGAGGAGCTGATCGACAGGCCCGCGGGCAGGCCGGTCGCCGACCAGGTCAGCGTCTGGCCCGACTGCGAGTCGGTGCCGGTCATCTGCAGCGACGTCGCCGTGCCGACCGTGCCCGTCCGGTTGCCCGGGTTGTTCACGGTCACGGTGTTGGTGCCGCCGCCACCCGTGCAGGTCGGGTCACCGGTCTGGGCCGGCACCGACACGGCGTTCCACGCCGCCTTGGTGGCGTTGTAGAGACCGCAGGTCGCATCGAGGTTCTTCGCCGCGGTCAGCGTCCAGGTGCGGTACTTCAGGTACGACGACGAGCTGGTCTTCATCAGCATCGCGTTGTACATGATCTGCTCGGCCTTCTGGATGCCGACACCGGTCACCGACGTGCTGTTGCAGGTCGGGCTGGTCGGCTGCCCGTTGGTCGGGCTGCTGCCCTCGGCCAGCAGGTAGAACCAGTGGTTGCCCGGGCCGGCGGCCGCGTGGACCTCCTGCCCCGGGATGCTGGACGAGTAGCAGTTGGAGTCGCCGGCCAGCGACGGGTTGTACATGTAGCGGATCGGGCCGGAGCCGACCAGGTTGACCTCTTCGCCGACGGTGAAGTCGGGCTCGTCGAAGGCCGCGGGCTCGTTGGCGTACCACTCGGTGGCCGCGCCGAAGGTGTCCGCCACGAACTCCTGGGTGCCGGCGCCGGAAATGCCACCGGGGGTGTAGTCGTCGATGCCGTGGCCCTGCTCGTGACCGAGCACGTCGAGCACCGGGATCCACTGACCCTGGGTGTTGTGGCCGATCTGCACCTGCGTGCCGTCGTAGTAGGCGTTCTCGTCGTCGAGGCCGATCCGGATCGGCCAGCCGCCGCCGCTGCCGTTGAAGCTGTTCCGCCCGTCCCAGGCCGACAACATCTGGTTCTCGACGTTCTCCACGAACATCGCGTCGACACAGCCGGTCTCACGGTCGGTCTTCGAGCCGTTGCCCCAGACGTCGTCGGGACCCGAGTACGTCGTGTTGTTCGCGGCGTTCTGGCACTTGATCGTCGGGTGGCTGGGGTCGGTCATCGAGAACGTGCTGCCCGAGTGGGTGGTCGGGATCGTGACCGGGTTGGGCCCGTCGTACGCCGCGGTGCCGGTGCCGTCGGCAACCCGCTCCTTGGCCTGGAGGACCTTGCCGTTGCGGGCGTCGACGACCACGTCCTTGATCGAGGGCATCGCGCCCCGGTGCCCGGTGACCCGGGACTCCCAGCCGAGTCGCGACCGGGTGCCGTGCTGCCAGACGACGAGGTGGGGTCGGGTGTTCGTCGTGGCGTTCGGCACCTGGTGCCGGGCTGCGCGGACGGCGGCCGCCCTGGCCAGGCTCGGGTCGGTCGACTTCAGGTCGACCTTGTGGGTCTGGGCCACGGAGGTGCTGAGGATCTGGCCGTGGGAGTCGCTGACGACGACGAAGTCACCGCCGACCACCGGCAGGTTCTTGTAGGTGCGCTCGTACGGCGCGTACTGGATGCCGTGCGACGACAGGACGGGCTTCGCCCGGAAGTCGTCGTGCGCGCTGATCTTCAGTGCGGGCGCTCTGCTCGCGATCAGCCGGTGTGCGGATTGCGCCGCCAGCGTCCGGGCGTTCTGCCCGCCGCTCGTGGCCGCCGCGTCCGCGCTGTGGGGGACCGCCGCGAAAACGGCTCCCACCAGCGCAGCGGCGGCGAGGCCGCCGAGGTGACTCCTGTTCATGCTTTCTCCTGGATCCGGGCCGAGGCCCCAACGTCAGACGGCTCTACGGGGTGTAGGGGGAGCCGTCATCCATGACCGGTCCGGGGTGCCGGCTCGGTCGCGGCCACCTCGAGAAGAGATGAGCCGTGGGCGAAATCTCTTCCTCCGGACGAGGGGGGTCAACGAGTGCGGAACTGCAGGTTTGTGCATTGCACGAACATGAGCGAGCCGTCGGTGAACCGGCGCCGGGACAGCGACGTCGCGCCATGAACGGTCCAAGGGCGACGGGGCGACGGAAGGCGTCGCCGAGCGGCCTGCACGGAGCGGAAAAGCTACGGCAGGGTCAGGATCTCCGCGCCGTCGTCGGTCACCAGCAAGGTGTGCTCGAACTGCGCGCTCGGGCGTCCGTCGGCGGTGACGACGGTCCAGCCGTCGTCCCACATCACCCACTCGTGAGTGCCGAGGTTGAGCATCGGCTCGATGGTGAACGTCATGCCGGGTCGGATCTCGTCGTCGAAACGCGGCTCGTCGTAGTGGGGGATGATCAGCCCACTGTGGAACGACGTCCCGATGCCATGCCCGGTGAACTCGCGGACCACGCCGTATCCGAACCGCTTCGCGTAGGCCTCGATCACGCGGCCGATCACGCTGACCCGGCGGCCGGGCTTGACTGCGGTGATCGCGCGCTGGAGTGCCTCCCGGGTGCGCTCCACCAGCAGCCGCGTCTCCTCGTCGACGTCGCCGGCGAGGAAGGTCGCGTTGGTGTCGCCGTGGACGCCGTCGACGTACGCCGTGATGTCGATGTTGACGATGTCGCCGTCCTCGAGCACGCGGGCGTCGGGGATCCCGTGGCAGACGACCTCGTTGACGCTGGTGCACAGCGACTTCGGGAATCCCTTGTAGCCCAGCGTCGACGGGTAGGCGCCGTGCTCGACCAGGAAGTCGTGCCCGACCCGGTCGAGCTCGTCGGTCGTGACGCCCGGAGCGACGTGCTCGCCCACGAGATCGCGGGCCTGCGCGGCCAGCCGGCAGGCGACGCGCATCCGCTCGATCGTGTCGGCGTCCTTGGCCTCGTCGCCCGTGAAGGGTGCCGGACCCGGACGGTCGACGTACTCCGGGCGGGCGATGGACTCCGGCACCGGGCGGCGCGGCGAGATCTCTGCCGGCGCGATGGCGGTCGAGGACATGGGTCGAGTCTACGGACGCGGCCCGGTGACCGAGCGAGACCGTAGGCTCGGGTCATGGCCACGTACTGGTTCTGCGTGAAGCACCACGCGGTGGAGAGCGGCCCGGACATCTGCCCGCCGATCGACCGGCTGGGGCCCTACGACTCCGAGGCGGACGCCGAGCGGGCGTTGCAGAAGGCACAGGAACGCAACGAGGAGTGGGACAACGACCCGGAGTGGACCGACGAGACCGACTGGGCCGGGCTCGCGAAGCGTCGCCCCCCGGAGTGAACGAGCGTCCCCCGCGGCAGCCGTCCCGGCAGACGCCGCCGCCGGCTCCTCCTCGGATCTCACCCCTGCCGTTCGCCGGGATGATCGGGCTGGCGTGTGTGCTGTTCGTCGACCTGACGAGCTTCGCGGTTGCCGACTGGTGGGTCGTGCTGGTCCTCGTGGTCGTCTGGGTGGCGATCTTCCTGGTCGCCCTCGCGTGGTGGACCCCTCATCCCCACCGGCTGCCCTGGCTCGCCGTCGTCGCCTTCCTCCTCTGGGTGGTCGTCGTGATCGGCGGCAGCGTCGCCTTCGGTGGGTGAGGAGGTCGCTCTGCGACCGTCTCGAAACGCGGTGACGGTGCCACAGGCGCCAGGCAACGTCAGGGGGCCTCGACGCGCCCGTCACGGCTTCGCGGGCTCAGCCGTGGGGCTTGCTCGACCTGGCCGCGCCCACGCGGTGCCCTCGTTCCTCGGGCCACGCTGCGCGTCTCACAGCCAACCGTGGGTGGTGGCGATCCGGACGGCCTCGGAGCGGTTGGTGGCGCCGGTCTTGCCGATGGCGCTCGACAGGTGGTTGCGGACCGTGCCGGGGGACAGGTGCACGCGCTCGGCGATCACCGAGACCGTCACTCCATCCGCAGCGGCGCGCAGTACGTCGGTCTCGCGCTCGGTCAGCGGAGAGTCGCCGACGGTCAGGCTGTCCATCGCGAGCGCCGGGTCGACGACGCGCAGACCCTGGTGGACGCGGCGTACGGCGTCGGCGAGCTGGGCGGCCGGGGTGTCCTTGACCACGAAGCCGTCCGCACCCGACTGCATCGCCCGGCGCAGGAACCCGGGCCGGCCGAAGGTGGTCACGATCAGCACCCGCGTCGACGGAGAGACGCGGCGTACCTCCGCGGCGGCCGTGATGCCGTCGAGCCCCGGCATCTCGACGTCGAGCAGCGCCACGTCGGGGCGGTGCTCGAGGACGGCCGGGACGACCTCGGTGCCGGAGGCAACCTCGGCCACGACCTCGAGATCGGGTTCGAGCCCGAGCAGCGCGGAGAGGGCGCCGCGCACCAGTGCCTGGTCGTCGGCGAGCAGGAGGCGGATGGTCACTGCACGACGACCTTCAGGGAGAAGCCCGGCTGCAGGGACTGGGTGATCACCGTGCCACCGACGGCAGCGGCGCGCTCCCGCAGGCCGGTGATGCCGTTGCCCGCGCCGGCGTTGGCGGCGCCGCGTCCGTCGTCGCGCACCTCGACCTCGTGCTCGCCGAGGACGACGGTGCACCGCCGGGCATCGCTGTGCCGGATCACGTTGGTGATGCCCTCGCGCACGACCCACGCGAACAGCTCGCGCACGTCGGAGGGGACGTCGTCGGTGGAGTTCGGAAGGTCGGCCTCGATCTCGGCGGCCGAGAGCGCCGTACGCGCCCGGGACAGCTCGCCGGGAAGAGTGAGCTCGCGGTAGCCCTCCACCGCCCGGCGTACGTCGGCCAGCGCGTCGCGGGAGAGCCGCTCGAGGTCGGCGAGCTCGACCTTCGCGCGATCGGCGTCGACGTCGATCAGCCGGTTGGCCAGCTCGGCCTTCACCGTGATCACGGTCAGCGAGTGGCCCAGGATGTCGTGCAGGTCGCGGGCGAACCTGTTCCGCTCGTCCTCGAGGGCCAGCCGCGCGTTCTCCTCGCGGACGGCGAGCACCTCGATGTTGCGGTTGATCGACTGCGAGATGCCCCAGATGGCGAGGGTCGCGACGAGCGTGCCGAAGAGGATGCCCTCGTCGCGGTGCCAGTCCGGCACCCAGACGGTCGCGGCGTACGTCGTCAGCGCCACCACGAGAGAGGCGAGCCAGGCCCACCGGGTCTGCAGGCACATCACGCAGAGCACCGCGATGTAGACCGCGGCGGCGTCGCCCTTCTGGCCGATGGTCACGCACATGACGACGGCGAGCGCCACCTCGACGGCCACGATTGCGAGTCCGTGGCATCGGCCGCATCGGAGCACGGAACGGCGACCCGGTGCGGCGCCACCGCATGCGCAGGAAGACCGTCAGGTACACCCCGGCGAACACCAGTGTGGCGACGACGCCGATCCAGCCGCGCAGGTCCTGCCGGTCCCAGGCGGCGGTCAAGGGGGAGAGCAGGTAGAACAGCCAGATCCCGGCGAACATCAGCCCCCACCGACGCGGACCGGTCACCCGGCCCTCGTCGACGGGGGCGATGCTCAACGGCGCCATGACCCGGAGGCTAGTCACACGCGAGCCGTGTCCTTGCTCATCCGCCACGCGGCGCCGGCCACGAAGATCGCGAACCAGCCGACCGCGTTGACGACGGCGAACCACGGCAGGTCGTGGGTCAGCAGCGAGCGGGCGATCTCGGAGACGCCGTACATCGGGGTCCAGTAGGCGATGTCGCGGACGGCCTCGCTGTAGGAGTCCAGCGGGATGAACACACCGCCCAGGAAGGACAGCAGCGCCAACCCGGGACCGAGGATCTGCATGGCGTTCTCACCGGGGACGACGTACCCGATGAAGACGCCGAGCGCGGCGAAGGTGAGCGTGCACACGAGGGTCAGGAACGGCGTGATGATCCAGACGTGCAGGGGCATCACGGCCTTGCCCTGCAGGAGCCCGACCGCGTTCACCGCGGCGATCGCGAGCGCACCCATGAACAGGGCGACGAGCGCCTTCACCACGATGTAGACGACCGGGTTGAGCGGCGTGAGCCGGAGCTGGCGTGACCAGCCCAGGGACCTCTCCAGGGCCACCATGGAGCCGGTCGCGGCCGACGTCAGGGCGGCGCCGTACAGCGCCATCGAGATCAGGATGTACGCCGCGACGTTCCCCGAGCCGGCCTTGTCCTGCCAGCCCTTCTGCCCGCCGATGCTGAGGAGCAGCGCCGCCGGCAGGATCAGCGTGAAGACGATGGTGCGACGGTTGCGCAGCATCCGCCTCAGCTCGAGGCCGAGCAGGGTGAGGTTGAAGCCGCCGTACGGCGGGACCCGGCGGACGCTCGGGTCGATGGTCTGCGTGGTCATGCCGAGACTCCCTCGGTGCTGGTGTTGTCGGTCGCGCTGTCGGTGGTGGTCGTGTCGTGGTCGTCGCCGGTGAGGCTGAGGAAGGCGTCCTCGAGTCCGCGGGCGGTGATCTCGAGGTCGTGTGCCGACGTCGAGGTGAGCAGGTGCCGGGCGATGGCGTCGGTGTCCTTGGCGTGGATGTAGACCGCCTCGCCCCGGATGTCGACGCTCTCGACGCCGGGCAGGGCCGAGAGCGCCGTGGCGTCCGCGCCGGGGAGGGTCGCACGCACCGTGCGACCCGCGGCCAGCGCCTTGATCTGGCTCCCGGTCCCGTCGGCGACGATCCGGCCGTGGCTGATCAGGACGATGCGGTCGGCGTACTGGTCGGCCTCCTCGAGGTAGTGCGTGGCGAAGAGGACGGTGCGGCCCTGCTGGGCGTCGGCACGGATCGAGGACCAGAACGCGCGGCGCCCCTCGACGTCCATGCCGGTCGTGGGCTCGTCGAGGAGCAGCAGGGCCGGGTCGGACAGCAACGCCATCGCGAACCGCAGCCGCTGCTGCTCACCCCCCGAGCACTTGCCGACCTTGCGGTCGGCGATCCCCTCGATGCCGGCCGTCCGCAGCACCTCGTCGACGGGTGCGGTGTCCGCGAAGAGGCTGGCCGTGTAGGCGACGGTCTCGCGCACCGAGAGGTCCTTGAGGAGCCCGCCGGTCTGCATCACGGCGGACACGAGCCCGCGCGCGATCGCCTGGCGGGGCTGGAGGCCGAGGACCTCGACGGAGCCGGTGGTGGGCTGCGAGAGCCCGAGGACCATGTCGATGGTGCTGGTCTTGCCGGCGCCGTTGGGGCCGAGGAACGCCACCACCTCGCCCGGCTCGAGGGTCAGGTCGATGCCGCGGACGGCGTGGACGTCACCGAAGTCCTTGGTGACGCCGGAGATCTGGACGGCGGGTACGGCGCCGGTGGTGGCGCCGGTGGTCCCCGAGAGGCTGGTCTGTGTCATGGCACCAGCCTGGCCGACGGCACGCCCGAATGCCTCACACGGGCATCACGACTTGCCCATGACACATGTCAGGGGCTCGATCAGCGGTTCGTCACCGGGGTCGGACGCGCAGGATCTTGTCGCCACCGCCGCCGTTGTCCGTCGTGACCAGGACGTCGCCGTTCGGCAGTGTCGTGACGGCCCGGACCCGGCCGAACTCGGCCAGACGCGGAGGCACCTTCACCCACTGCAGGTGGCCGGTCTTGTCGAACTTCATGAACAGGACCCGCGAGGCCTTGAGCGCCGCGACCGCGAGGGTGCCGCGGTACGACCCCCAGCCGGAGGACTTGGCCGTCGGGAGCCAGTCGGCTCCGCTCGTCGCCAGCGTCGGGAACCCGGACTTCCACCGAGCCGGAATCTGACGGCCGGGGAGCGACCGGTCGGTCATCGGGACGGACTCGTTGTAGCCGGGGACGGGGTTCCAGCCGTAGTCGGCACCGTTGCGCAGGAGGTTGACCTCGTCGTCGCGGTCGGGACCGTGCTCGACCGACCAGAGCGTCCCGTCCGAGCGCTGGGTCAGCCCCTGCACGTTGCGGTGGCCCCAGGTGTGGATGTAGCGCTTCACCGGGTTGGGATCGTCGGCCCAGCGGTTCGCGGGCCAGGGGTCGCCGGTGAAGCGGTCGAGCCGCAGGGTCTTCCCGCCGTACGACGTGAGGTCGCGCGGGTTGGTCCCGATGGCGGCGTCTCCGGTGCCGACGAGCAGGGCGCCGTTGCTGGCGATGAGCAGGCGGCACCCGCCGTGCCGCCCGCTGCTGGTCGGGAAGTTCCCGACCAGGGTCTTGATCTTGGTGGCGCGACGTTCACCGAGATGGAGTCGCCACGCGGTGACGTGCACGTCGTGACCACCGGCGGGGAGGAAACCGCCCTGGCAGATGTAGACCCGGTGGTTGTCCTGGAACTCCGGGTCGACGGCCATCCCGAGCAGACCGGTCTCGCCGGACACCCAGACCTTCTTGCTCGGGAAGGCGATGGCGTGGCGCTTGCCGTTCTTGACCAGCGAGAGGCGGGCGTGGTCGCGCTCGGTGACCAGAAGGCGGCCGCGACCGATCGGCTTGACGTCCCAGGGGTTGTCGAGGTGGCCGACCACGGTGCGCACCTGCAAGGCCGGGAAGCCCTTGGCGACCCCGGCCGGTGCGGCCGGTCCGGGCTGACCGGCCGGAGCGGCCGGCGCTGCCTCTGTCTCGGCGGAGTCGTTGCAGGCGGTGAGGCTGCCGGCGAGGGCGAGTGGGACGACGGCGAGCAGCAGGCGATGCATGCTCCAGGGTATGCCGCTCGCGGGCGGGGCTGCCGCCGCGAAGAGTTCAGAACGTGTGCTCTGGCCCGGGGAAGGTGCGGCCCTTCACGTCCTCGTCGAACGCCTGCGCGGCCCGCAGCAGCTCGCCGTGGAGGTCGGCGTACTGCTTGACGAAGGTCGGCATCCGGCCGGTGCGCCAACCGAACGCGTCGGTCCACACGAGCACCTGGCCGTCACACTCGGCGCCCGCCCCGATCCCGATCGTGGGGATCACCAGCTCCTTGGTGATCTGCGCGGCGACGTCGCCGGGCACCATCTCCATCACGACCGCGAACGCGCCGGCGTCCTGGACGGCGTGTGCGTCGGCGATGACCCGCTCGGCCGCGTCGCCGCGACCCTGGATGCGGTAGCCGCCGAGCGCATGCTCGCTCTGCGGCGTGAAGCCGATGTGGGCCATCACCGGAATGCCGCCCTGGCTGAGCCGGGTGATCTGGGGGGACATCTCGTGGCCTCCCTCGAGCTTCACGCAGTGGGCGAGCCCCTCCTTCATGAAGCGCGCCGCGGTGGCGTAGGCCTGCTCCGGAGAACCCTGGTAGGACCCGAACGGCAGGTCACCCACCACGAGGGCGCGATGCACCGAGCGGCTCACGGCGCGGGTCAGGGGCAGGAGCTCGTCGACGCTGATCGGCACGGTCGTCTCGTAGCCGTAGACGTTGTTGGCCGCGGAGTCGCCGACCAGGAGCACGTCGATGCCGGCCTCGTCGAAGGTCGCAGCGGTGTACTGGTCGTAGGCGGTGAGCATGGAGAAGCGCTCGCCGCTCTCCTTGAACTGGCGCAGGTGGTGGGTGCGCACCCGCTTCACCGGAGTCGTGGCCTTCGCAGGACCGGAACCGTACGGTGCAGCGACCTCGTCGTTCATGCCCTCAGGCTAATGACGTCGGCGCCCGATGAGTCCTGTGTCGCTCGTCACCTGTGCGCTCACCATCCAGGCTCGGGGCGCTCGAGCTCGTGCACGAGACCGCCGAAGGCGATCTCGTCGTCGCGCGTGCCGGTGTGCGGGGCGGCGAACCACCCGGCGTACTCGTCGATCTCGGCCAGGCGCCACTCGAGGTCGAAGAGCTCGAGCATGTCGCGTTCCGCGCCCACCTCGTCAGGCCGCGCGCCCTCCTCGACGAGGACCCGGAGGTCGAGCTCGGGCGGTGCCAGACGCAGGGTGTCCCAGTCGATCAGGAAGCGCCCGTCGGGCGTCAGCAGCTGGTTGCCGTAGTGGGGCTCGCCGTGGGCGGAGACCCAGCGTCGGCTCCGGGCGTCGGCGGCCAGGTGGTGGTAGCGATCCGTCCATCGGGCGACGTCGTCGAGACGCGCCGCTACCCGCGCGCGGGCGTCGTCGGCGTACGGGCCGGGTCCCCAGGCGCGGCCGGTCAGCGTCGCGAGGGTTTCGGCCAGGTCCGGTCCGACCCGTGGTTGCCAGGGCACGAGACCGGGCGGTCGCTCCATGGCGTGCAGGCGCCGGAGGGCGTCCTGGGTCCAGGCGGCGTCGAAGGGGCGCTCGGAGGTGCCCACCCGCCAGGTCGTGCAGCTCAGCGCGCCGCGCGCGAACGGCAGGAGCCTGCGTCCGTCCACGCCGGTCAACGGCGCGATCACGAACTCCAGGCCGTGCTCACTCAGCGCACCCGCGCCGTCGTACGCCGCCTCGAGTGCGGCGAACGCGTCCGCCGTGCCGGCCGTCTGGTCGAAGGTGACGAAGAGCCGCGGCTCCGAGCCTGCATGGGCCGCCCAGTGGTGAGCACCGAAGCCGACCGCGAGGTAGGAGACACGGTCGACCGCGGGGTCCCACGACCGTTGTACCTCTGCGAGCACGTCGGCGTCGGCGACGTCCGGTGGCGGCTCACGCACGCACAGACCGTTTCGCGCGGAGCCGGTCGAAGGCGCGCTCCGCCGGCGGCTTGCGGATGAGGTCGAGCAGCGCCGCCGTCGGCTCGTCCGGTCCGTACGTCGTGTCCACCGTGAGATCGCAGTCGCCGTGGGCGAACACCAGTCGGAGCTGCGCCTTGGCTGTGCCGGGGTCGCGGTCGCCGCGCGCCTTCTCCCGGCGTGCCAGCTCCGCCGGTTTGCACGTGACGTGGACGAGGAGCACGTCCAGCCCGCTGCTGAGGCGCAGGAGGTCGTCGAGTCGCCAGGGTTCGGTGAGGACGTGGTCGCCGAGCACGTCGCAGCCGACGGCCGCAGCGCCGACGAGCGCCCGGTGGTACGCCGCGCGGGTGCGGTGGAACACGTCATGCCACTGCCGGTCGGTGAGCTCCGCGGACGGTCGCGTGCGCACGTGGTGGAACAGATCGACCGGCAGTACCAGCCATGGCGTCGTCAGCCGTCGCGACACCGCCTTCGTGAGCGTGGTCTTGCCCGCGCTCGACGGCCCGTTGAGGAGCACGATCCGACCCGAGGGCATGCGCAGACGCTAGCGAAGCCGACTCACGGTGGTTGAGGAAGGCGCCCTGGCGCCTGTCTCGAAACCACCGCTGTCCAGCCCGGGTGGTTTCGAGACGCTCGCAGAGCTCGCTCCTCAACCACCGGCCACCGCTCTCCTCAGCCACCGGCCACCGGCGCGGTCCCTACACTGGAAGCGTGGAGTTCTACTCGTCGTACGCCCAGGGTTTCGCGCGGGTGGCGGCGTGCACGATGCCGGTGGCGCTGGCCGATCCCGCGGCGAACGCGCGCACGGTGGTCGACCTGGCCCGGGCCTGCCATGACGACGGGGTGGCGGTCGCCGTCTTCCCCGAGCTCTGCCTGAGCGGCTACTCGATCGAGGACCTCTTCCTGCAGGACACCTTGCTGAACGCCGTGCAGGAGGCCATCCGCACCGTGGTCGAGGCGTCGGCCGAGCTGCTGCCGGTGATCGTCGTCGGTGCCCCGCTGCCGCACGGCACCCGGCTGCTGAACTGCGCGGTCGTCATCAAGGCCGGCCGGATCCTGGGTGTCGCGCCGAAGTCGTACCTGCCGAACTACCGCGAGTTCTACGAGCGCCGCCACTTCGCGACCGGCGAGGACCTCCGCGGCGAGACGATTCGCGTGGCGGGCAGCGAGGTGCCGCTCGGCCCCGACCTGATCTTCACCGCCTCGGACCTGCCCGACCTCAAGCTCCACGTCGAGATCTGCGAGGACATGTGGGTGCCGGTGCCGCCGAGCGCGGAGGCAGCACTCGCCGGGGCCACCGTGCTGGCGAACCTCTCCGGCAGCCCGATCACCATCGCGCGGGCCGAGGACCGTCGGCTGCTCGTGCGCAGCGCCAGCTTCCGCGGCAACGCGGCGTACGTGTTCGCAGCCGCCGGCCAGGGCGAGTCGACCACCGACCTGGCGTGGGACGGCCAGACGATGGTCTACGAGTGCGGCGACCTACTGGGGGAGAGCGAGCGGTTCCCGCTCGGCCCGAACCGGACCGTCGTCGACGTCGACCTCGACCGGATCCGACAGGAGCGGCTACGGCAGGGCACCTTCGACGACAACCGGCGCGGGGCAGGCGTGACCGGTCTGAGGACGGTGTCCTTCGAGCTCGCGCCGCCCAGCGGTGACATCGGGCTCCGTCGCAAGCTCGACCGCTACCCGTTCGTCCCGGACGACCCCGAGCGGCTGGCGCTGGACTGCTACGAGGCGTACCACATCCAGGTCGCCGGACTGATCCAGCGGCTCGAGGCCATCGGGTCCCCCCAGGCCGTCGTCGGCATCAGCGGCGGCCTCGACTCGACCCACGCGCTCATCGTCGCCTGCCGCGCCATGGACGCCCTGGGTCGCCCGCGCAGCGACGTGCTGGCGTTCACGATGCCGGGCTTCGCGACGGGCGAGACGACCCGGTCGCTGGCGACCCGGCTGGCCGGCGCGCTCGGTGTGACGTTCGAGGAGATCGACATCAAGCCGGCCGCGGAGCAGATGCTCAAGGACCTCGACCATCCGGCCGCCGACGGCGAGCCGGCGTACGACGTGACCTTCGAGAACGTCCAGGCCGGGCTCCGCTACGACTATCTGTTCCGGTTGGCCAACCAGCGCGGCGGCATCGTCGTGGGCACCGGCGACCTCAGCGAGCTCGCGCTGGGCTGGTGCACCTACGGCGTCGGCGACCAGATGTCGCACTACAACGTCAACGCGGGTGTCCCGAAGACCCTGGTCCAGCACCTGATCCGGTGGGTGATCGACAGCGGACAGTTCGACGAGGCCGCGGGCGAGGTGCTGGGCGAGATCCTCGGCCAGGAGATCACGCCCGAGCTGATCCCGACGGTGGCCGGACAGAAGGCGCAGGCGACCGAGGACGTGGTGGGGCCGTACGCCCTCCAGGACTTCACGCTCTTCCACGTGCTGCGCCGTGGCTACCGTCCGACGAAGATCGCGTTCCTCGCCTGGCACGCGTGGCACGACGCGACGGCCGGCGAGTGGCCGCCGGGTTACCCGCCCGAGCGGCGTACGTCGTACGACCTCCAGGAGATCCGGCACTGGCTCGACGTGTTCTGCCGCCGGTTCTTCGCCAGCCAGTTCAAGCGGAGCGCGCTGCCCAACGGCCCGAAGGTGAGTGCCGGAGGCACGATGAGCCCGCGTGGCGACTGGCGGATGCCGAGCGACGCCGCCGCGACGGCGTGGCTCGCCGATCTCGCACAGGTGCCGACGGCCTAGTCCGGTCGACGTACGCCGTCGTCCGCGCGGATGACATTCCGGTCACGACTGCGATCCGGCGCAACCTTTCGGCGTCGTCGGCAGTCGAAGGGGCCGGAGCGACACCACGGGGGCGTCGCCCAACGCCTATCGGGAGACACACATGACGACACCACGACGGGTGCGCGGGATCGCTGCGGTCATCGCCACCCTCGCCGCAGCCACCCTCGCCACCACTGCGCAGGGGGACGCGCACGCCGCGACGGGCACGGCGGGAGGCGGCGCGGACAAGGCCGCACGAACCTCGCTGCACCTCCACATCACCGGCTGTGACAGCTGCTCGGTGCAGCTGTACCAGGCGATCGACGGCCGCCTGACCGTCTGGCACTCGGCGAAGCAGAAGATCGGCCCGGACCACCGTGTGGTCTTCCGGGTGCCGACCCGGCGTACGCACGGGATGTCGTTCACGCTCGACGCACCCTGGGCCAAGGGCCTGGACCACGTGCCGAACATGGTCACCCGCTATCGGGGGCATGCCATCGACTCGTTCGTGAAGCGCCAGGGTGCGCGCACCGGCAAGCATGCCGAGGGCTGCTGGGCCGGTACGTCGACCTCGGGCCGCCTCCAGCTCGACTTCGCGGTATCCCGTGTCAGGTCGACGACCGTCACCGGCAAGCCGGCCCACGCGCCGCTGGTCTATGCGACCCACACGATGTCCAGCTGGAAGCCGATGGTGAAGACCTACAAGGGGATGATCGGCAACCAGGACGCGTTCTACTGCCAGCGGCCCCCGATGACGAAGGTGACCTTCGAGGCGCCGGGGTGTGACGGGTGCGAGATGCAGGTGATGAACGGCGCCTTCCGGCTCGAGAACACGTGGTCGGCCGATCCTCAGCAGGTGACCTCGGGCGAGGTCACCTTCCGCGTCCCGCGGCCGCTCACCAAGGGCATCACCGCCACCGTGCTCGCGCCTTGGGAAGGTGCCACCGGATACACGACCGTCGTCGCGTTCCGCTACGCCGGCCACCAGAAGGGTGACCCGGTGACCTTCTCCGACGCGCGGGACCAACGGCACGGGTCGCCGTGCTGGGGAGGGGCGAAGTCGAAGAACGTCACGCTCGCGCTGACGACGCGCCAGGTCACCGTCCCGGGCACCACCGGGTCCGGCGGCGGGGACGATCGCCTACGCCGACGTGACCCAGTCGTGGCTCAAGCCGATGATGCGCGGTCACAAGGGCGTGCTCGGCTCGCAAGAGGTCATCGCCTGCCACCAGTGACAGCTCCCACGACGCCCCGCCGGTACCGGACCCGGCGGGGCGTCGTGGTTTCGTCGTTCGGTGGTTTCGAAAGGTCGCAGAGCGACCTCCTCAACCACCGGCTGGCGCGCAACATGGGCGTAACACGGCTGGGTCACACTGCGCGGCATGGGCAAGCAGGAAGACTTCGTGCTGCGCGCGCTCGAGGAGCGTGACGTCCGGTTCGTCCGTCTGTGGTTCACCGACGTGCTCGGGTTCCTCAAGTCCGTGGCGGTGGCGCCGGCGGAGCTCGAGGGGGCGTTCGACGAGGGGATCGGCTTCGACGGGTCGGCGATCGAGGGCTTCGCCCGCGTCTACGAGGCGGACATGCTCGCCAAGCCCGACCCCGCGACGTTCCAGATCCTGCCGTGGCGCAGCGGCGACGGTCCGAGCACGGCCCGGATGTTCTGCGACATCGTGATGCCCGACGGCTCCCCGTCGTACGCCGACCCGCGCCACGTGCTCAAGCGCACGCTGGGTGCTGCTGCGGAGCAGGGGTTCACCTTCTACACCCACCCCGAGATCGAGTTCTACCTGTTCAAGGACGGACCGACGCCGGGGGGCGAGCCGGTGCCCGTCGACCGGTCGGGCTACTTCGACCACACCGCGCAGTCGCAGGGCGCGGACTTCCGGCGCGAGGCGATCACGATGCTCGAGTCGATGGGTATCTCGGTGGAGTTCAGCCACCACGAGGGTGGGCCGGGCCAGCAGGAGATCGACCTGCGGTACGCCGACGCCCTGTCGACCGCCGACAACATCATGACGTTCCGCACGGTGATCCGAGAGGTCGCGCTGAGCCAGGGCATCTGGGCGACGTTCATGCCCAAGCCGTTCACGAAGCACCCGGGCTCCGCGATGCACACGCACGCATCGCTGTTCGAGGGCGACCGCAACGCGTTCTTCGAGGCCGGCTCGGAGTACCAGCTCTCCCGGACCGGCCGCCAGTTCATCGCGGGTGTGCTGCGGCACGCGAGCGAGATCACGGTCGTCACCAACCAGTGGGTGAACAGCTACAAGCGTCTGCTGGGCGGGGGAGAGGCGCCGTCGTACATCTGCTGGGGGCACAACAACCGCTCGGCCATGGTCCGGGTGCCGATGTACAAACCTCAGAAGGGTGTCTCCACCCGGGTCGAGGTCCGCACCATCGACTCCGCGTGCAACCCCTACCTGGCGTTCGCGGTCGTGCTCGCCGCCGGCATGAAGGGGATCGAGGAGGACTACGCCCTCCCCGAGGGTGCCGAGGACGACGTGTGGTCGCTGACCGAGCGGGAGCGGAAGAGCTTGGGCATCGAACCGCTGCCGACCAGCCTGTCCGAGGCGATCCGGGTCGCCGAGGACTCCGAGCTCCTCGCCGAGACGCTCGGCGAGCACGTCTTCGACTTCTTCCTGCGCAACAAGCGGAACGAGTGGCAGGAGTACCGCGCGGAGGTCTCGGCCTTCGAGCGCGACCGGATGCTGCCGGTGCTGTGAGCCGCTGAGATGCCGGACGTTCGGCCGGACACCGGTCCGTCGTTCCGGCTGTGGCCGCCGGTGTCGGTCGGGGGGCCGCTCCTGGCCGGGCTCCTCGTGACCTGGAACGTCGGCGACCCGTGGTCATCATCGAGCGCCGCGACCGCCGTGGGCTGGATCCTGCTCGGGGCGTTCGCGGTGTGGAACGGATGGGCCCTGCTGGCGATGGGACGCCACGGCACCGGCCTGCTCCCCGGGCAGGCGAGCACGACGATCCTCGACCGCGGCCCGTTCGGGCTCTCCCGCAACCCGCTGTACGTCGGCCTGCTGGTGCTGTCGGCCGGCGTCGCGCTGCTCGCGGGGTCCCTCTGGGCGCTGCTCGCACTCCCACTCGAGTGGGCGCTGCTCCGGTGGGGAGCGGTGATCCCGGAGGAGCGATACCTGTCCGAGAAGTTCGGCGACGCCTACGCCGACTACCGGAGCCGGGTGCGGCGCTGGGTGTGAAGGTGTCGGGGTCTTGGACGTCGACCGCGAGGGTCGACCGCGACGTGGTCCTGACCCGGGGGCCGTACCACCTGCCCCTCGAGCCACACGACGGAGGCACTCCTGTCGCTTATCGGGGGTTGCAAACCCTGACATGCGACGCGATCCCCGGCGAACCGGGTATCGCGACGCGTCCCACCCGGCCCGGCAGCCGGCTCGTCCCGCTAGATTTCCGGTGTGAGCCTGCGTGTGCTTGTCGTCCAGCACGAGGACGACGACCCCATCCACCTGATGGGCCCGTGGATGGACGGCGTCGACCTCGCCGCCTGCCGTCCGTACGACGGCGACGCCGTGCCCGCGTCGCTCGACGGGTACGACGGGTTGGTGGTGATGGGCGGGGCGATGGGCGCCCACGACGACGAGAAGGCACCCTGGCTCCCGGCCGTGCGCGACCTGATCCGGACCGCCTCCGACGCTCGCGTGCCGACCCTGGGCATCTGCCTCGGTCACCAGCTGTGCGCCGTCGCGCTGGGTGGCGAGATCGTGGTGAACCCGCAGGGTCGCCAGCTCGGACTCCTCGACGTGGGGTGGACCGCCGAGGCCGTCGACGACGAGCTCATGGGCAGCCTGGTGAGCCCACGCAGGGCCATGCACTGGAACGACGACGTCGTGGCCGACCTGCCCGCGGGCGCCGTCCAGCTCGCCACCGCGAGCACGGGCGAGGTGCAGGCGGCGAGGCACGCCTCGAGCGTCTGGGGCATCCAGTGGCACCCGGAGGTCGACGACGAGCTCGTGGCCGCATGGGCCAACGAGGGCGGGCTTGATCCGTCCGAGAAGGAGCGCCTGCTCGACGACCTCGTCCGGTCCCGACGCGAGCTCGACGACTGGTGGCGGCCGCTGGCCGAGCGCTTCGTCGAGCTGGTCGGTGCCGCGCACTCCGCCCGCACCGGCTAGGGCCCCCGGTCCGGTCAGCCGGCGCCGAACGACTCCCGCAGCCGATCGCGGACGTCGGGCGTCGCCTCGATCCGGTCGAGTCCGAGCAGCGCTGCCCCGACCACCGGCGGCGTGCGGACGACGCGTGGCTCGGCGAGGGGTGCGGCATCCGCGAGGCGGCGGTCGATCTCGTCCATGAGCTGCCGGTGACCGGCGGTGAGCACTCCGCCACCCAGGACGACGGGGATCGGCTCGCCCAGGACGTCGAGCCGGCGCATCGCGGCCACGGCGAGGGCCACGACCTCCTCGGCCTGGCGGCGTACCAGATCGGTCGCGACGTCGTCGCCGTCGGCCGCCACGGCGAACAGCACGGGCGTGAGCTCCATGCAGTCCGCCTCGGACAGGCGCCCGAGGTGGACCGCCTCGATCAGCTCGTCCATGGACGTGAGGCCCGCATGGCGAGGGAGAGCGTCACTGAGGGCGGTGGCCGGCCCGCGGCCGTCCATGGCCCGAGCGGCCCACCACATCGCCTCCTGCCAGAGGTTGCCGCCGCCGCCCCAGTCACCCGAGATGTGACCGACGGCGGCGAAGCGGGCCGTGGTGCCGTCGGGCAGGAGACCTGCGCAGTTGATGCCCGCGCCGCAGACGACGGCGACGCCGCGCGGCTCGTCCAGCCCGGCCCGCAGCAGGGCGAAGGTGTCGTTGAAGACCTCGATGGAGCCGCCCCAGCCCTGGGCGAGGATCGCGGACTCGAGTGCCTCGTGCTCGATCGGGAGGTCCGCGTTGGCCAGGCAGGCGGACACGTGCCGGGCGAAGGGCCCGTCGCCGTCGAACCCGGCGGCCGCTCGCGCCTTGTCGACCAGCGGAGCGAGGCCTGCGACCGCCGGGGCAGCACCGAGGCGGTCCGGCCGGAACGATCCGCCCCGCGCCGTTCCGCGCACGGTCCCGTCGGCGGAGACGATCGCGACGTCGGTCTTGCTGTTCCCCGCGTCGATGGCCAGGACGGCGGCAGTCTCGTGGTCCACGTCAGGCCCAGGGGAGGTGGTCGCGGTTGTGGGCGATCAGCCGCTCGGCGAGACCGTGTGCGAGGTCGACCTGCCCGACCAGCGGATGGGCGAGCAGTGCCTCGAAGACCCGGTCGTAGCCACCCCGGATCGCCGCGTCCAGGGCCAGGTGCTCGTACGCCGTGACCGCGGCGACCAGCCCGGCGTACAACGGGTCGAGGGGGGCTACCGCCTCGGCCCGGACCCCTGATCCGTCGACGGTGGCCGGCACCTCGACGACCGCGTCGTCGGGGAGGAAGGGCAAGGTGCCGTCGTTGCGCAGGTTGACCACCTGCGCGCGACCTGCGCCCCCGCTTCCCAGCAGCGAGGCGGTCAGCTGCACCGCGGCCTCGGAGTAGTACGCACCGCCGCGCTCCATCAGCAGGTCGGGCTTCTCGTCGAGCGTGGGATCGGCGTACAGGTCGAGCAGCTCGCGCTCGATCTCGGCCACGCGAGCTGCTCGCGAGCCCGACGCGCGCTGCTCGGCGACCACCTCGTCGTGGGCGTAGAAGTAGCGCAGGTAGTACGACGGGACGACGCCGAGCGTGCGGACCAGCTCGACGGGCAGCTCCAGCGACTCCGCGATCTCCGGGCCGTGGGCGTCGAGGAGCTCAGGCAGCCGGTCGACGCCGTCGACGGTGACCGCTCGCTCCCAGGTGAGGTGGTTGAGCCCGACATGGCCGAGCTCGACCTCCTCGGGCGAGACGCCCAGCCATCCGGCGAACCGACGCTGGAAGCCGATGGCGACGTTGCACAGTCCGACCGCCCGGTGACCGTCCTGGAGCAGGGCACGGGTGACGATGCCGACAGGATTGGTGAAGTCGACGATCCACGCCTCCGGTGCGGCCTTGCGCACCCGGTCCGCGATGTCGAGCACGACCGGAACGGTCCGGAGCGCCTTGGCCAGCCCGCCCGCTCCCGTGGTCTCCTGACCGACGCTCCCGCACTCCAAGGGCCACGTCTCGTCCTGGAGCCGCGCCGCCTGGCCACCGACGCGGAGCTGCAGCAGCACGGCGTCGACCCCGTCGAGCGCGGGCTCCAGCTCCGACGAGGTCACCAGGCGAGCCGGGTTGCCCTGGCGGGCGAGGATGCGTCGCCCGAACTCGCCGACGAGCTCGAGCCGGTCGGTCGCCGGGTCGACGAGCACCAGCTCGTCGACGGGGAGCACGTCGCGCATGCGGCCGAGGCCGTCCACCAGCTCAGGGGTGTACGTCGACCCACCGCCGACGACCGCGATCCTCATCGAGTCATCCCTTCACGCCGGTCAGGGTCACGCCCTCGATGAAGGCCTTCTGGGCGAGGAAGAACATCACGATCACCGGCGCCATCACCAACAGGGTCGCGGCCATCGTCAGGTTCCAGTCGGTGTGGTGGGCGCTCTTGAACGACTGCAGGCCGTAGCTGAGGGTCCAGGCGCCCGGGTTCTCGCTCGCGTAGATCTGCGGGCCGAAGTAGTCGTTCCAGCAGTAGAAGAACTGGAACAGCCCGACCGCGGCGATCGCGGGCTTGATCATCGGGAGGACGACGCTGCGCATCGTCCGGAAGTCGCTGCAGCCGTCGATCTTCGCGGCCTCGAGATAGGCCCGCGGCACGGTCAGCATGAACTGCCGGAGCAGGAAGATCGTGAACGCGTCGCCGAACGCCAACGGGATGATCAGCGGCCACAGCGTGCCGGTCAGGTGGAAGTTCTGGGCCCACACGAGGTACAGCGGGATGATGGAGACCTGGGGCGGCAGCATCATCGTCGCGATCACGACCATCATCGCCACGTTGCGTCCGCGGAAGCGGAAGTAGGCGAGGGCGTAGGCGACCGGCAGGCTCGACAGCAGGGTCAGTGCGGTGCCGGCGACGGCGTACACGATCGTGTTGCGCCACCAGGTAGCGAAGCCCGGCGTGTGCCAGACGTCGACCAGGTTGTGCCAGGCGAAGGGGTTCGGCCACAGGTCCCGGGTGAGCGACTGCTGGTCGGACATCAGCGCCGTCAGCAGGATGAAGACGAACGGCAGGACGAACAGCAGGCCGAGGGCGACGGCGAAGGAGTGGAGGGCCACCCACTCGAGCACCGCCGGCGCCGGAAGGAGCGTGCCGGTGCGGCGCTGATCGAGGACGTGGTCGTGGTCGTGGTCATCTCAGTCCTCCGTCCCCAGGAAGCCGCTGCCGCGCCGCATCAGGAGGGCGGCGAAGGCCATCGACAGGACGAACAGCACCATCGCGATCACGCACGCGGCACCGATGTTGAAGCGTTGGAAGCCGAGGTTGTAGACCAGCTGCGGGAGGGTCAGGGTCGAGCCGCCCGGGTAACCGGGCTCGAACTGGTTCCCCGAGCCGGCGATCTGCCCGCTCGCCACCTGCCCGGCGACGATCGGCTCGGTGTAGTACTGCATCGTCGCGATCACGCCGGTGACCACCGCGAACAGCAGGATCGGCCGCAGGTGGGGGAGCGTCACGTGGCGGAACCTGCTGATGGCGCCCGCCCCGTCGAGGGAGGCGGCCTCGTACAGCTCACGGGGTACGTCGAGCAGCGCGGCCATGAAGATCACCATCAGGTCGCCGACCCCCCAGATGGCCAGCAGGGTGAGCGCCGGCTTCGACCAGGTGGGGTCGTTGAACCAGCTCGGCGCCGACACACCGAGGTGGCCGAGGAGCGTGTCGATCGGGCCGGTCCCGGGGTTGAGGATGAACACGAACGCGAGCGTCGCGGCCACCGGCGGCGCGAGGAACGGCGCGTAGAAGATCGTGCGCAGCAGCGACTGACCGCGCTTGACGTGGATCACCAGCATGCCGAGCACGAGCCCCGAGACGATCCGCAGCGTCACCAGGACGACGACGAACCACAGCGTGTTGCGCATCGCCGGCCAGAAGAACGGGTAGTCCTGGAACACGAACTTCCAGTTGTCCAGCCCGTTCCACACCGGCGACACGAACCCGTCGTACCGCGTGAACGAGAGGTACGCCGTGGTGGCCAGCGGGTAGAGGAAGAACAGGCCCGTGCCGAGCAACCACGGCGACAGGAACGCGAGGTTGCGCAGCAGCTCTCGACGTCGCTGCCTGCGCAGCCCTGCCTTCCTACTCGCCGCGACTGACTCGGTGTCCGGTGATCGCGACGAAGCCGCAACCGTCACTGGACCTGGGCGATGTTCGTGTCGATCTGGTGGGCCGCGTCGTCCAGTCCGGCCTGGAGATCGCTCTGCTTCCCGGACTGGTAGTCGTAGCCCAGGCTCTGCAGGACGAGCTGGTAGTCACCTCCGTTGGGGCTGGCCGGCGTCGTGGTGCTGTTGGGGTCGGACGCGATCTTGATGAACTGCTGGAAGTTCGGGTCCTGGCTGACGTCCGGTGACTCGAGCGCCGCGAGCGTGGACGGCACGTTGTGGATCGCGTTGGCGAAGTTCACGACGGCACTGGTGTCCGTCGTCAGGTACTTCACGAACTCCCAGGCGGCGTTCTGCTTGTCGCTGGTGCTGGCGATGCCGACGATCGTGCCGGTGATGTAGCCCTTGCCGTACTGGTCGGCCTGGTCGTCGGGCACCGGGAACGGCGCAACGGCGTAGTCGACCTTGCTGTTGGAGTCGTCGATCATCCCGGCGCGCCACTCACCGTCGATCATCATCGCGACCTGGCCGGTCATGAAGGCGTTGTTGTTGCTGAACTCCTCACCGGCCGACGTGCGGAACTTGTCCACCTGGTCGTAGCCGCCCAGCTTGTCGAGGAGGGCCTTCTGCCACTCGATGGCGGACTTCAGACCCGGGTCGTTCGCGACGTTCGACTTGCCGTCCGAGTCGAAGTACGTCGGCCCCCACTGGGCGCCGAAGTGGGTGATGGTCGACTCGTAGAAGTGGTAGTCGGGCACGAAGCCGAGCTGGGAGTACCCGTCGCCCGAGGTCTTGGTCAGCTTGACCGCGTCCGCGTCGAGCTCCGACATCGTCTTCGGGGGCCCGCTGATGCCGGCCGCCTTGAACATGTCCTTGTTGTAGTAGAGCCCGTAGGCGTCGCTCAGGAGGGGGAGGGTGCACTGGTTGCCGTCGTACTGCGTGTACGACAGCTGTGGCCCCGGGAAGGTCTTCTTCGGGTCGATCCCGGACTTGCTCATGAACGGGGTCAGGTCGACGAACGCGTGGGAGGTGCAGAACTCGCCGACGTTGTCCGTCGTGAACGACGACACCACGTCGGGCGCGGAAGGGCCACCCGCGCGCAGTGCCTGGTTGATCTTGTCGTCGGTGATGTTGCCGACGGCCTTCACGTGGATGTTGGGGTGGACCTTCTCGAACGCGTCGATGGTCGCTTGGATCGCCTTCACCTCGCTCGGGGCGCTCCAGCCGTGCCAGAACGTGATCGTGACATCGGCGTTCGGGTCGTCGTTGGATCCTCCCTTCGACGAGCCGAAGCACGCCGTCAGGACCAGCGCCAGGGTGGCGATGAGGGCGGTACCGGCAAGGCGGCGACGCGCACGTGGTCGGGTCATGGTGTTCTCCTGGTGACGGGCCGGGCGCTGCCCGGGCTGGCGAGGTGACGGACCGTGTCGAAGACGTCGTCCCGAGCAGCGGCGAGAGCGGTGTGCAGGGCCCCGGTGAGTACAGGGCCCTCGGGCACGCCGGCGAGCTCGAGGCGCGGGCGACCGGCCGCGAGGGAGCCGAGCTCCTCGGCGACCGCTGCCGTGAGCCGCTCGCCGCCGGCCTGGGCGACGGAGCCGGCGAGCACCACGAGGGTCGGGTCGAGGACGGCGACCAGCGCCGCGACCCCGACGGCGAGCCGATGGGCGAGCGTGGCGACGAGCTCGTCCCCGGCGCCCGGGGTCTCGAGTGCCGTGCGCACGGCGGCCGGAGCCGTGGTGGCACGCAGGCCCAGCGACCGTGCGAGCGCGAGGACGGCCGGGCCACCGGCCAGCTCCTGGAAGGCTCCCGCGTTGCCCCGGCGTACGTCGCGCACGAGCGGCGTACCGGGCAGCGGCAGGAAGCCGATCTCGCCCGCGCCACCGGTCACGCCGCCGTACAGGCGGCCACCGATGACGATGGCGGCGCCGAGGCCCTCGTCGACCCAGAGCAGCACGAAGTCGTCGATGCCACGCGCACGGCCGGACTCGAGCTCGGCCACCGCCGCGAGGTTCACGTCGTTCTCCACCTGTACCGGCACGCCGGCGGCGTCGGCCAGTCGGTCGAGCAGGCCGGCATCGTGCCAGCCCGGGAGGTGGCGCGCGTAGCGCAGGCGCCGGGTGTGCGGGTCGAAGGCTCCGGGCGTGCCGATCGCCACGTGCAGCAGGTCCGCGGCCCGCAGCCCGGCGGCGGTGGCGACGCCGTCGAGCGCGGACATCACGTCCGTCACGGCGTCCGGGCCGGGACGCCGCGGCGTGCGGAGCTCGTGGTCGCCGACGATGTGGCCGGTGATGTCGGCGACCGAGGCACGCACGCGGGCGGGCGTCACGTCGAGCGCCGCGACGTGGCCGGCGCGAGGGTTCACGGCGTACAGCTGGGCTCGGGGGCCGGGACCGCCTCGCGAGCTCCCGCTGGCCACGACCAGGCCCGCCGCCTCCAGCCGGCCGAGCAGCTGGGACGCCGTCGGCTTGGACAGGCCGGTGAGCTCGCCGAGCCGGGTACGCGACAGGGGACCGTGCTCCAGGAGCAGGTCGAGAGCCGCCCGGTCGTTGATGCCGCGCAGCATCCGCGGCGTCCCCGGCCTCATCGGTCGCCCGCCCGGCCGAGCACTCGCTTGCCACCGACGGGCGCGCCGGGCCGGTTCCCGAGCTCGGCGGCGGCGGCGATGATCGCGGCACCGGTCATGTCGAGGGCCGGCTCGTCGGTCTGCCAGGCGCGGACGTCGTCGACGTACCGGCCGCCATGGCCGTCGAAACGGTCGAGCCCGCGCGACGCGGCGGTGCAGTGGCGCATCCCGTCCTGGAAGCCGCCGAGGCCACCCTCGAAGTTGCCCTTGCCGTTGGGACCGTTGACGACCGCACCGACGTCGACGGGTGGTGAGCCGTCGAGGGACCCGGAGAGGTTGGCGACCTGGTGCTGCATGCACAACGGGAACCGCTGCCCGATGCCGACCATCGCGGTCACCCCCCACGGGTCGCCGCCGAGCAGCCAGGTGCGCTCGAGACCGGCGAACCCGCGGAACCGCTGGGTGTCCGACAGCCGGTCGTACAGGGCAACGCTCGCGATCAGGCCGAAGGTGTGGGAGTTCGCGTCGAACTCCGCCACCGACTCGGCGGCGCCGAACGGATCGTGCCGCGCGTGCCGCCGGCCCTGCTCGATCTGGCCGCGCAGGTGCGCGACGAGGTCCTTCACCCGCACGGCGAGCCGGCCGTGCGGGATCGTGTGCATGCGCGTCCGCGAGGGACGCGTCGGCGAGGGCGGACGTGTCGTAGAGGTTGAGCGTGTCCGTGTCGCCGCTCGCGATGA
The DNA here is from genome assembly GCA_963759515.1 of uncultured Actinomycetota bacterium. Lineage (GTDB taxonomy): Bacteria > Actinomycetota > Actinomycetes > Propionibacteriales > Nocardioidaceae > Nocardioides. The sequence continues at coordinate 410,045 of CAVWZR010000018.1, forward strand.
ACGTGCGTGCCCAGTGAGCACTGTCGCGCAGGTACTGACCAGCGGGCTTGCCGAGGGCATGGGCGGCGCGGGCGATCTCGGCCGCCCCGAGCTGCATGTCGTCGCGCCAGCTCGACTCCGGGTAGAAGGCGTGGGGGAGTGCCGTCACCAGCGGGTGCGGGGGATGGACGGTCGCCGCCCGCGCGTAGAGCAGCCGGGCCTGTCGCAGCTCGCTCGCCGCTCGGGTCGGGTGCGGGCCGGCGTCCTGCTGGGCAGCCAGGGCGAACGCCGCGGAGACCCGGCCGACCAGGTTGGGGCTGATCCGGTGTCCGGGCGGAGCGGCTCGGAAGACCGGACGGTGCGACACGAAGCGGTCGGCGTGTCGGCTGTCACCGTCGTCCGCCTCCGGCAGCCGCCACCCGTCGTGGTCGCCCCGGAAGGTGCCGGCCCGGTTGCCCGAGCCGATCCCGACCTGGATCAGCAGGCTGCGGTGCTGGGCGCGCCACATCTTCGACAGCCAGCGCAGCCCGTGCCTCGCCTCGGCGAGCAGCTCGGGCGGCGTACGGTCGCCCAGCAGCCGGGCGCTCGAGAACAGCAGCACGTCGTTGTACGCCGTGGAGTGGGTGAACTTGAGGTAGTCGCCGGCGTCGAACCAACCACCGGAGACGTCCACCGGACCGCCGATGCGGTGGAGGTGCCGGTCGAGGATCAGGTCGGAGCCACGCTCCATGCGTGGCCACCGGTAGATCCGTGCGCTCGCGTCGTTCAGGTGGGACGGCTGCCGGTCCAGCGGTCCGGGAAGCACGCTCGCGCCGTCGCGCTGGTTCTGGTCGAAGGCGACACCCGCCCTCAGCAAGGCACCGAAGACCTCGCCACTGCCGGCCACGGAGAACCAGGGTGACCGCGCCGTCGCGCCGCCCTCCACCTCGACCCGGTAGCGGCCCTCGGTGTGCAGGCCACCGAGATCGAGGCGGTAGACCGCGGGGTAGCGGTGGCTCCAGGATCCCGTCGGCTGACGAGGCACCTGACCGGTGAGCACGACCACGTCGGACTCGTCGACGACCTGGAAGGTCGCGTCGTGCACGCGCGCCCGCGTCATCAGCCGCGCTTGCTTGGGCTCGCCGGACAGATAGCCCTGCTGGTTGACGCGGACGAGCCCGTGCGCCGGCTTGGCGGCGGCCACCGCGGCGGTGCCGGTCGGCACGCCGACTGTGAGGCCCGCGAGCAGGGCAGCCAGCGACGCACCGAGAGGGACGACCGCTGCTGGCCTCATGCCGAACCCCAATAGACAGGAAAGTTTCCTAACACCCTGCCCCAGGAGTCCGCCCCTACGCAAGACCCCGTGCCTGCGAGTCCGCACTAGATTGTCGCGCGTGGGCTCCCGCGGCGACTCCGTGCGCCACCGGCTGCTGCGGGTCGGCTTCGACGACTCGGCCCGGGCTGCCGCCGAGCTCACCCGGCTCGGTGACGGCGCGGAGCGCCTGGTCCCCTTGCTGGCGGGGACCGCCGATCCGGACCAGGCACTGGCCGGGCTGGTCCGGCTCGCAGAGCGTGCCGAGCCGGGACTCGTGCCCGCGCTCGCGGACGACGAGAGAACGGCGACCCAGCTCCTGTCGGTCCTGGGTGCGAGCCAGGCCCTGACCGACCACCTGTGCCGGCACCCGGAGCAGTGGCGCGAGCTGACCGACCCCTTCCTGGGCTCCACCCGGCCCGCGGCGTACGCCCTGCGGCACGCGCTCGTCGGCGCCGTCGGTGGGGACCCCGCGAGCGAGGCCCCGACCGCCACGATGCCCCACGACGATGCGGTCGACGCGCTCCGGGTCGAGTACCGCCGCCTGCTGACGCGGCTCGCGGCCCGCGACCTGGTCCATGACGCCGGAGTCGACGACGTGTCGGCCGAGCTGTCCGACCTGGCGGCCGGCACTCTCGAGGCGGCGCTGGCGATCGCACGCGCCGAGGTGCCGGACGCCGAGCACGCCCGGCTCAGCGTGATCGCGCTGGGCAAGTGCGGTGGGCACGAGCTCAACTACGTCTCGGACGTGGACGTGCTCTACGTGTTCGAGCCGTCCGAGGGAGTCGACGAGGCGACCGCCGCCCGCGTGGCCACCCAGCTCGCCTCGGTGCTCATGCAGGCGTGCTCGGACCACACGCGTGAGGGGACGATCTGGCCGGTCGACGCGAACCTCCGGCCCGAGGGCAAGGCAGGTCCGTTGGTCCGGACGCTGGCCAGCCACCAGGCGTACTACGAGCGCTGGGCCAAGACGTGGGAGTTCCAGGCCCTGCTCAAGGCGCGTCCCGTTGCGGGAGACCTGACCCTCGGCCAACGCTTCCTGGAGCTGGTCGAGCCGATGGTCTGGCAGGTCGCCGAGCGCGACGGTTTCGTCGGTGACGTGCGCGCGATGCGCCAGCGCGTGCTCGAGAACATCCCGGCCCGCGATGCCGACCGTCAGCTCAAGCTGGGAGTCGGTGGCCTGCGTGACGTCGAGTTCGCGGTCCAGCTGTTGCAGCTGGTGCACGGTCGCACCGACGAGCACCTGCGCGACCCGGGCACGCTCCAGGCGTTGGACACGCTCACCGCGCGGGGGTACGTCGGGCGGGAGGACGGCGAGGCCCTGCACGCGGCGTACGCCTTCCTGCGGACCCTCGAGCACCGCATCCAGCTCCAGCACCTCCGCCGCACGCACGTCGTACCGTCCGACGAGGAGTCGCTGCGCCGGCTCGGCCGTGGGATGGGGTTCACCAAGGAGCCGGCGGCCGGGCTCGAGGAGGCGTGGTCGCACCATCGCCGCGAGGTACGCCGCCTCCACGAGAAGCTCTTCTACCGTCCGCTGCTCGAGGCGGTCGCCCGCGTACCGGCGGCTGGAGCCCGGCTGACCCCGGAGGCCGCCGGACAGCGCCTCGCCGCCCTCGGGTACGCCGACCCCGCGGGCGCGCTGCGTCATCTCGAGGCGCTGACCAGCGGGGTGAGCCGGACCGCCGCGATCCAACGGGCGCTGCTGCCCGCGATGCTCGAGTGGTTCGCCGACGCTCCGGACCCGGATGCCGGACTGTTCGGCTTCCGCCGGATCAGCGAGAGCCTGGGCTCCACCCACTGGTACCTGAAGACCCTCCGCGACGAGGGCCAGGTCGCCGAACGGCTCGCCCGCCTGCTCGCCACCTCCCGCTACGCCACCGACCTGCTCGAGCGCGAGCCCGAGGGCGTGCGCATGCTCGGCGAGGACCTCGTGCCGCTCGGGTCCGAGGCGACCCTCGACCGGATGCGCGCCTCCGCCGACCGGCAGGACGACCCGGTCGAGGCAGTCCGCTCGATCCGGGCCATCCGCCGCCGTGAGCTGTTCCGGATCGCCGTCGGTGAGCTGTTCGGCGAGACCGACGTCGCCACTGTCGGAGCCGCGCTCTCGCGGCTGACCGACGCGGCACTGGCAGCGACGCTCGAGGTCGCCGGCCGGAGCGTGCGGGCCGCGCGCGGTCTCGACGAGGCGCCGACCCGGATGGCGATCGTCGCGATGGGACGGTACGGCGGGTTCGAGCTGTCCTACGGCAGCGACGCGGACGTGTTGTTCGTGCACGATCCCGTGGACGGCGCCGACGGCGAGGAGGCGACGGCGTACGCCCACGCGGTCGGCAACGAGCTCCGACAGCTGCTGCTCGCACCGGGCACCGACCCCGCTCTCGTCGTCGACGCCGATCTCCGCCCCGAGGGCAAGCAGGGACCGCTGGTGCGCACGCTCGCGTCGTACGCCGCGTACTACGGGAAGTGGTCGAAGGTCTGGGAGGCACAGGCGCTGCTACGCGCCGATGCCGTCGTCGGGGACGAGTCGGTGCGGGCCGGCTTCACGGAGCTGATCGACCCCCTCCGGTACCCGTCCGAGGGTGTCACCGCGGCCGACGTGTCCGAGATCCAGCGGATCAAGGCGCGGGTCGACCGCGAGCGGCTCCCGCGCGGTGCCGACCCGAACACGCATCTCAAGCTCGGCCGTGGCGGGCTCGCGGACATCGAGTGGACGGTCCAGCTCCTCCAGCTCCGGCACGCCGGACGCCTGCCGGGCCTGCGCAGCCCACGCACGCTCACCGCCCTCGACGCCGCTCGCGACGCTGATCTGATCACGATCGAGGACCACTCCGCGCTCGACCGGGCCTGGCGCTCGGTGAGCCGGTTGCGCAACGCGATCACCCTGGTCACCGGTCGCACCGGCGACCAGGTGCCTCGCGATGCCCGCGAGCGCTCCGCGATCTCGTCCATCCTCGGCTACGGGGCCGGACGCTCGGACGAGATGGTCAACGACTACCTCCGCACCACGCGACGCGCCCGGGCCGTCGTCGACCGGGTCTTCTGGGATGAGTGAGCACGTTCCAGCGCTGCGAAGCGCGCTGGAACGAGCGGAGCGAACTCCGCGGCGAGCTTGCTCGCGAGGAGGGTGAGCATGCCGGCGCTGCGAAGCGCGCTGGAACGAGCGGAGCGAACTCCGCGGCGAGCTTGCTCGCGAGGAGCGTGAGCATGCCGGCGCTGCGAGCTCGCTCGCGAGGTGCATGAGTGTGGCCGGTACGCCTCGGTCATCGCCATCCACCTCGGACGAGTGGTGCTCGTCCGCGAGGAGTACCCGACGTGGGGACGGCCGTACTGGAACGTGCCCAGCGGCCGGGTCGAGGACGGCGAGACGCCGGCGGAGGGCGCCGCGCGCGAGCTGGCCGAGGAGACCGGGCTCGTGGTCGCTCCCGAGGACCTGCGGTTGGTGAGCACGGTGACGACGACGTACGAAGGCGGCGAGACGCTTCGCGTGGAACCACGTCGTCGAGGTCGCGACGTCCGAGCTCCGGATCGACGACCCGGACGGCATCATCCTCGAGGCGAGGTGGTTCTCGCCGGCCGAGGCCATCGGCCTGCTCGACCAGCTCCCCTATCAGCCTCTGTCCGAGCCCGCGGTGGCCCAGCTCCGCGGTGAGGCGGCGCCGGGTCGGCACTGGACCTACCGCCTGTGACGAGACGGCACGGCCCGCCGGTCCCGTGGGGGGTGCACGATGAGCCACCACACACCCTCGACATACTCGAACCATGCCCTCCACAGCAGACCGGGCCGCGGCGTTCCGGGGCCTCCACACCGACCCGAAGCTCCTCACCCTCGTGAACGTCTGGGACGTCGTCAGCGCGCGCGTGGTCGCGGACGCCGAGGGAACGCGGGCGATCGCGACGGCGAGTCACGCGATCGCGGCGATGTACGGCTACGAGGACGGCGAGCACATCCCGCGTGACCTCATGCTCGAGGCCGTCGGTCGGGTCGTCGACGCCGTCGACCTGCCGGTGACCGCCGACCTGGAGGCCGGCTACGGCGATGCCGCCGAGACCGTACGCCGCGCCATCGGCCTGGGTGTCGTCGGCTGCAACATCGAGGACCAGATGAAGCCGCTCGCCGACGCCGTCGGCGTCGTGGAGTCGGTGATGCGAGCCGCTTCCGACGAGGGTGTGCCCGACTTCGTGCTCAACGCCCGCACCGACGCCTTCATCAGGTCGGGCGAGGTCAGCGCGGAGGAGAAGCTCGCGCTCGCGATCGAGCGCGGACGTGCCTTCCTGGAGGTCGGCGCGCCCGTGGTGTTCGTCCCGGGCCGCCTCACCGAGGAGCAGATCGCCGCCCTGGTCGACGCCCTCGGGCCGCAGAGGCTGTCGCTGCTGCCCGTCGGTGGGCCGTCGCTCTCCCGCCTCGAGGAGCTCGGGGTCGCCCGCGCCAGCTTCGGCCCGTTCCCGCAGCGCGTCGCCCTGACCGCCCTTCAGCAGATGGTCGAGGGCGTGGCCCGCGGGGAGGGGATCCCGGACGGGACGCGCCCGCTGACCTAACCCGTTGTCGCGGGGCGACGCGACTGGTTGGCTGACCAGCGTGGACGACGAGATCAAGCAGCGCCTCGAGGCGGCCTCGGACGCCTGCGACACCACGGTGTTCTGGCACCCGAAGCGCACGCCGGCCGAGGTGCTCCGTGCCGTGGCCGACGCCGCCGAGGAGCTCGGCGTCGACGAATGGGACGTGTACGCCGAGAAGGGCGCGGTCGCCCGGGTGGAGACCGAGGTGGCCGACCTGTTCGGCAAGCCTGCGGCGGCGCTGTTCCCGAGCGGGATCATGGCCCAGCAGGCGGCCTTGCGGGTCTGGTGCGACCGCACCGGCTCGAAGAGAGTCGCGATCCCCGACCTGTCCCACCTGCTCAAGCACGAGGACGACGGGCCCCGGCGGCTCCACGGGTTCGAGTTCGACCACCTCACCACCGGGCCGTCGACGGCCACGGCCGACGATCTCCGGAAGCTCTCGCCCGGACTCGGTGCCGCGCTGATCGAGCTTCCGCTGCGCGACGCCGGCTGCCTGCTCCCGTCGTGGGACGACCTCGGTGCCCTGTCCGAGGCGGCCCGGGAGCTCGGCGTACCCCTGCATGCCGACGGCGCCCGCATCTGGGAGTCGCAGCAGTACTGGGACAAGCCGCTGTCGGAGATCGCCGAGCTGGTCGACTCGATCTACGTGTCGTTCTACAAGGGGCTCGAGGGTCTCGCCGGCGCGGCCCTGGCCGGACCGGAGGACGTGATCGAGGAGGCGCGGACGTGGCGACGCCGGATGGGCGGCACCCTCTTCCACCTGACGCCGTACGCCGTGTCCGCCCTCGCCGGCCTGAAGGAGCGGCTCCCGCGGATGACCGAGTACGCCGCCTGGGCCCGCTCGCTCGCGGCCGAGCTCACCGAGCGGGGGCTCAAGGTGACTCCCGACCCGCCCCACACCAACACCTTCTTGATGTTCGCCGACGGCACCCGCGACGAGCTCATGGAGCGGAAGCTCGCGTTCATGGAGCGGGAGAAGATCGAGCCGTGCGGAGGGTGGTACCCGTCCGAGGTCCCAGGCGTGGTGGTGACCGAGGTCGCGGCCCACGACGCCGCGCTGGCGCACGACCCGAAGCAGGTCGCCACCTGGATCGCCGAGATCGTCCACGGCTGAGCACCCGGGGACCCTTGAGCCGGTGACCGCGCGGGCTTAGCGTGGGGGGACCACGTCCGGAGGAGGCAGCAGATGACACTCACCCGGATCACATCCGTCCTCGGTGCAGTCGTGCTCGGCGGGGCGCTCGCGGGCTCGACGTACGGCGCGCAGGCGGCCAATCCGTCCGTGTCGCCCGACCGATCGGGCCACCATCACAGCCGGCTCGACCACGGGTCCGGCCACTTCCAGGCCCCGGCGCCGCACAAGTACGGCGCCAACGGGATGCGCATGGGTTTGCACTGCGAGGACCACGACCCGTCGTGACGCGCACGTTGCTGCGCGCCGGTGGCGCCCTGGTGCTCGCGGCAGTCCTGGTCGGGCCGTCGGCCGAGGCCAGGGCGCCGCAGGCACCCGACCGTCAGGTGCACCCGGCGTACGGGCACACCACCAACGAGTGGCTGATGATGGGCGCGAACTGCGGCGCCGGCATGACCGCGGGCTGAGCGGCCTCAGACCCGGCCGTCGAGGAACATGCGCAAGCGGTTCCTGGTCGACTCGGCGTCCTCGACCAGGGTCTGGTTGGCGGCGCGGCACGCCCAGCCGAGGCGAAGCGCAAGCGGTACGGCGTCGCGCAGCTCAGGTCGCTCCGGGTCGTAGCGACGCAGGTAGCGGTCGACGAACGGATCGATGTCGACGGCGTTCTCCACGTCGTCGAGACCCCAGGCGACGACCCCCTCGAGCGTCACCGACATCGTGAAGAACGGGTGGGAGATCACGCAGTCGCCCCAGTCGAGGATCAGCTGCCGGTCGTCGCGCACGAACACCTGGCCGTCGTGCAGGTCGTCGTGCTGCAGCGTCTCGGTCACGCCGTACGACGCGAGCTCCTCGGCCATCTCCCGCACGCGCGGGACCGCGTCGCGGAAACGCTGCTCGACGGCGGCGTCCTCGACCAGCGCGGCGTACCGGTCGGGAAGCGTGGCCAGCCGCAGGTCGGGAACGCCGGCGGCCAGCAGTACGTCGACGTCGGGCTCCAGCGCCCGAGCGATGTCGGCGGCCCCGTCGAGGATGTCCTCCCACCGCGACAGGTCGCGCTCCTCGGCGATCACCTCGCGCAGCCGGCGGCCACCGTCCTCCATGATCATCCACCCGCGCTCGGGGTCATCGGCGATCAGCGGAGGGACCCGGTCGGGCACCCGTCGCGCCAGATGGAGGGCCACCACGGCCTCGTGGCGCAGCTCGGGAGTGTTGGCCTTGAAGAACAGATCGCCCTCTGTGGTCGGCACCCGGATCACCGTCGACCAGGGCCGGACATGGAACTGGTCGACGTCCCCCGAGCGCACCCGTCCGGCGGCGTCCAGCTGCTCGTCGACCCACGCGAGCGCACCCGACAGCCAGTCCGGGTCCTCCCACGGCTCTTCCACGGCGTGATTCTGGCGTACCGAGCGCCGCTCGAGCCCGGCATTTCCCGGCCCGCCCCTCGGTGCGGGATCATGGGAGCAATGGACACTCCTCAGCCCGTACGCCGCGCGCGACACCTGATGGACCCGGCCAACCCCCAGCGGCCGAGCGTCGAGTCGCGCGAGATCACGCGCGTGCGCCAGTGGGTCGTGTCCGTCCTGGTCGGGACCACGATCCTGCACCTGTCGGCGGGCCTCGCGATCGCCGGTGTGTTCGCGGACGACTCGCGACCGGGCGCGGGGGTCGGACTCAACGTCCTGGCCGGGGTGTGCGGCGTCGCCGCGGTCCTCGCGGCTCGCCTGATCCACCAGCGGCGGCCGCTGTCGTGGTGGCTCCTGCTCGGCCTGCTGCCCGGGCTGGTCGGGCTCTGGTTCGTCCTGCGCTGAACGAGCTCAGCCGGCGCCGTCGTGGAAGAGCGTGATCTGGAGGCCGGCAGGTGCCTCGAGGCGCGCGTTGAGCGACTGCCAGGGCGTCCTCGTCGGCGGTGCGACCACCTCCGCCCCGGCCGCCTCGGCTAAGGCGGTCGCGGCGTCGGCGTCGTCCACCCTCAGGGCCACGCGGACATGCCCGGCGACCGGGCGCCCGACCTCCACCTCGTCGACGTACGCCGCATGGGCCGGGTCGCCGATCTCGAGGGTGGCGACGCCGGCCTCGAGGATCACCACGCGACCCTGGTCCTCGGAGAGGTACTCGGCCGAGACGGGCATGCCGAGCACGTCCCGGTAGAACTCGACGGCGGCGTCGTAGTCGTCGGCCGTCACGACGAGCCGGAGCTCACGCACGGGGTGTGCCGGTGGATCCCAGTCGCTCATGACGGACATTGTGGACGCCAGGGTGGTCGGCGCAGCACGGAGTGGGGTTCGGCTGCTCGAACGGGACGTAGCCCCGGATGCCTCTCTGGACCGTGAGCACGAGCCTCCCGCCCTGCAGCCGCGGCCGCACGAAGCCCTGGGTGTCGAGCGGGTCGTCGGCCTTCGGGATGCCCTCCGCGAGAGCCCGGACCTCGTCGATCGCGCTGAGCAGCAGGACCTCGCCGACACACAGGGTGCCGAGGAGGTTGTCGTGGCCGGGGAAGACGAAGAGCCGCGCCTGATCCGGCAGCTCGGACAGGTCGTCCGCCCCCGAGACCACGACCCGCTCGGGGCCCTCGAAGGTCGTGGCGACATAGGTGAAGCAGCACCCGATGAGGTCACGCGCCGCCGCGTACCCGTGCTCCGCGTCGCGGGTGGACTCCCATCCACCCGCGACGCAGAACCGCCCCGTCGCCATCGGTCTGTCCTGTCGATCGGGTCAGAGGGGAAGGACCCAGATCGGGTTGGTGTAGAACCACAGGTCGGCCCAGGGGTCGGCGTCGCCCTGCACGTCCATGGCCGGGCCGGCGGCGTCGACGCTCGCGCCGTTCAGTCCGACCGCGGTGCGGTTCCCGTCACTGCCACGGAGGCGGACGTAGAAGGGGTCGTCGAGCCTTCCGAGGTCGTAGGTCAGCACGATGTGGCCGGTGTTCCCGGACACGTCGAAGGTCTTGACCACCGAGGTGTCGGGCGCGTCGAACGTGTCGGGGTCGGCCGCGTGACCCGTCACCGAACCGCGGATCACGTCCACCTTCGCCAGGGCGGGCACGAACTGGGCCCAGTTCGGGGTGCCCTGGGTCCGGATCATGATCACCAGCTCGTAGCGCTGACCTCGCCTACCCGAGACGGCGCTGCCCAACGGGAAGCCCGAGTCGTGGGATCCGGCCTTGCGCACGCGCACGTCGACCACGTCGACGAGGCATCCGTGATCCACCCACACGCGACCCGCTCGCATGCCGCGCATCACCTCGGCGTACGAGAAGTCCTCGGCGCCGACGTGCGTACGGCTGTAGAAGCCGGGCCAGAAGTCGCCGTTCGCGGTGTTGGGGCCGTTCGAGCCGTGCACCGGGCCGCCGTACCGTCCGTTGGCGTCGAAGTACGCCGCGTCGTCCTGTCCCGGCGGCCGGATCGAGTCGTCGAGGTAGACCGTGTGCGAGTCGGAGTTGGCGGTGATCCACCACGGGCGACCCTCGGACAGCAGGCTGTCCCACAGCCCGCCGACCGTGGCGGTCATCCAGTCGAAGCCACCCCACGTGCGGTAGCTCTCGAGCGGGTAGCCCGGGAAGCTGTCCGCGGTCGGGGCGTTGTCGTAGAACCCACGACCGGAGCCCGGGCCGATCGGCTGCTTGATCCCGGCCGCCTGGTGACCCGGCGCGCCTTCCATCCCCAGGGCGATCCCGGGACGGCGGTCGCGCCAGCCGCGGATCTCGTGGGGTGAGTCGAGTCCCTTGCGCGCGGGGTGGTTCGCGAAGAACATCGCGTCCCGCACCCGGCCCTTGGTCACGCTCGCGGCCAGGAAGTCGATGCCCTTGAGGGCGGCGAGCTCGTTGGCGGGGGAGCTGGCCGTCGTGCTGTTGACGACGCCGTCGAAGGAGTTCTCGAACTCCTTGAGCACCGCGACCTCGTTGCGCCCGGGGTGGACGAACACCGTGCCGTGCTCGGCGCCCGGGATGTTCCACTCGAGGCCCTGGAAGACCAGCGTCTCGTCCCCGAACTGCTCCCGTGCCGCGACGATGTCGGGGTTGACCTTGTCCACGCCGATCTTCGCGTGGGCCACGCTGCCGTGGTCGGTGATCACCATCCAGTCGAGGCCGTACGCCGACCCGTGCTGCACCTGGTCGGCCACGCGGTACTGGCCGTCGTTGCTGTGCTGGGTGTGGATGTGGTGGTCGCCGGCCAGCCACGAGTAGCCGTGCCGCGGCGTACGGCGTGCCCGGCGGGCGCCGCGGACCGCCTCGTCGGCGAGCGCGGGGCTTCCCGAGAGGACGGAGGCGCCGGCGATCCCGGCGCCGAGCAGGCCGGCGGCCTGGAGGAAGCCACGGCGGCGGAGCTGTCCCGAGTTCGAGCTCCGAGTCCGGGACCGCGAGGTCGAGCGCCGCGTCGTCGCCGACGGGTGCGTGCTCGTGCGGGTGCTCGTGGGAATGGTCGTGCGGGTGGTCGTGGGGGTGATCCGGGCCCTTGCTCACGGGTGTCCTCCTGGTGGCTGGTGAGAGCGCCGACGTCGACCAGCGGCGTCGCAGGAGGAGCCAATCCGGGGCAGACCACAGCCGATCGAGACCGGCGTGAACAGTCCGTGAAGAGCAGGCGGCGGGCGTGGGCCAGACGCGGGGTGTGGGTCCGACGCTGGTGTGCGACAGCTGGGATGGAGGATGGTCTCGTGACCGCTGACCACGCTGACGTCGTCGTGATCGGGGCCGGGGTGATCGGGTCCGCGATCGCCTTCGAGCTGTCGCGAGACGGGCATCGGGTCCTGGTCGTCGACAAGGCCGGGGGAGTGGGGCACGGCTCGACGAGTGCCTCGAGTGCGATCGTGCGGTTCAACTACTCCACGTGGGCAGGCGTCGCGCTGGCGTGGGAGTCCGTGCACGCCTGGCGTGACTGGGCGGGACACCTCGGGGGTCTGGGTGGTGAGGCGCTGGCGACCTACCGGCGTACCGGGATGCTGGTCGTGCCGGCCGACTCCGCGTCCTTCGAGCAGACGACCGCGCAGTTCGATCGTGCCGGGGTGCCGTGGGAGCGCTGGACGGCCGATGACATCTCGCGTCGCACACCCGCGCTCGACCCGGGCGCCTACGGTCCGCCCCGACCGGTCGACTCCGAGGAGTTCTTCGCTCCCGCGCACGGCCGGGTCGACGGGCTCTGGACCCCGGACGCCGGGTACGTCGACGACGCCCAGCTCGCCGCGCAGAACCTGGCGACCGCCGCCGAAGCACTCGGCGCGCGCTACCTCCTGCGGCGGACGGTCACCGGACTCCACCACGAGGAGAGGCGCTGGCGGGTCGTCACGTCGGACGGCGACCTCTCGGCGGACGTCGTCGTCAACGCCGCAGGACCCTGGTCGTCACGAGTCAACGACCTCGCGGGGGTCGAGGACGACTTCGGTGTCTCGACCCGACCGATGCGGCAGGAGGTGCACCACCTCGCGGCGCCCGAGCAGTACGCCGGGGACGCCGCGGTCGCACTCGCCGACCTCGACCTCGGCACCTATCTCCGCCCTGCCGGCGACGGCCACGTGCTCGTGGGTGGGCTCGAGCCGGAGTGCGACCCCCTGGAGTGGGTCGACGACCCCGACACCGTGGACCACCGTGTGACGTCCGAACGCTTCCGAGCCCAGGTGACCCGTGCAGCACGCCGGATGCCCGAGCTCCGCGTGCCGAACCAGCCCCGTGGCGTCGTGGGCGTGTACGACGTCACCGCCGACTGGACGCCGATCTACGACTGCACCAACCAACCGGGCTACTTCGTCGCCATCGGGACCAGCGGCAACCAGTTCAAGAACGCACCGCTCGTGGGCCGGCTGATGGCGACCCTCGTCGCCGAGGTCCGAGCCGGCCGCGACCACGACCACGACCCCGTGCAGCTCGAGCTCCCGCGGACCGGGCACACGATCGATCTCGCGACGTTCTCGCGCCTGCGGACGCGGCCGGACGACGCACCGACGACGGTGATGGGGTAGTCCCGAGCGTCAGGCCTCGCGCAGACGGTCGAGCAGGATCGCCTCGATCTCCCGGTGTCCCTTCTCCCGCGCGTGTTCCAGGGCTGAGGCTCCGTCGCCGTCCGAGATGGTCGGGTCGGCGCCCGCCGCGAGCAGGATCCGGACGATCTCCTGGTGCGCAGCTCCGCCCTCACCGAGGAGCACGGCCTCGAGCAGCGCGGTCCAGCCCAGTCGGTTCACGTGGTCGACGTCGATGCCGGTCCGCACGACGCGGCGTACGTACTCGACGTGGCCGCGCTCGCTGGCGGGGATGACGGACACGCCGCCGTACCGGTTGACGAGGCGAAGGTCGGGCTCGCGCGGGAAGCAGCGCCTCGAGCATCGCCACGCTGCCGGTCACGCCCGTGACGAGCCACGGCGTGTCGTGCCGGTCGTCCAGTGCGTCCGGATCCGCCCCCGCCGCGACCAGGAGCTGCGCGACGTCGACGCGGTCATGGGTAGCGGCGAGCAACAACGGCGTACGCCCGTGCGCGTCCCGTGCCTCCAGGTCGGCGCCGGAGCGCAGGGCGGCGGACACGGCATCCCCGTCACCACGCTCGGCAGCGGCCAGGAGCTCCCCGTCGAGGTTGTCGGTCGACATGCCGGGAAGACTAGGCGGCTCGGGACGGAGCCGACGTGAGGTCGCACGTGGGACTGCCTCGGCGGCCGGGACGGGGGCCGCCGCCGAGGCAGCAGGAGCGACGTTAGGGCTCTCCCCAGCCCTGGGGCATGCCCGAAATGGGGGCCGAGTTCTGCGAAATCCGGAGCACGGGCTAAACGTCATCCCGTGGTGGTGCGTCATCACAGTGTGAGAAAGGACGAGTTCGCGGCGTTCTACGCGGCCGACAAGGACCGATGCCTCCGGGCGGCGGTCGCGGGTGGCATGCGACCCGATCAGGCCGAGGAGGCGATCGCCGAGGCGTTCGCCCGCGCGTGGGCGCGGTGGGGAACCGTCCGCACGCACCGGTCCCCGGCGGCGTGGGTGCTCCGGACGGCGGTCAACGCCGACATCTCGTGGTGGCGCAAGCGGCGGCGTGAGGTCTTCTCGGAGACGACCGCAGACGCGGCCGTCGTTCAGCGGGAAGGTCCGATCGACCTGACGGCGGCGATCAGCCGATTGCCCCCGCGACAGCGCGAGGTCGTGGTCCTCCGCTACCTGCTGGACCTCGACACGGCCACCACCGCGGCACAGCTCGGCATTGCCACCGGCACGGTCACCGCTCATCTGCATCACGCCCTGGCCGGCCTCCGGGACCAGCTCGCACACGACAGTGATGCCCACTCCGAAAGGTTGACGAGATGAACACCGACATCGAGACGCGACTGCGTGAGGAAGGCTCGACGGTCGAGCTGAACCGGACCGTCGACGAGATCTTCGGTCGTGGGGACCGACTCCGCCGGCGACGGACTCACACCCTGGTGGGAAGCGGCGTCGTCGCCACGGTCGCCGTGCTCGCCGGGTCGGTCGCGCTGCCCCCCGGAAGCAACCCCGTGGTCGGCCCGGCGGTCGCGTCGTGGTCGGGCGGCACCACCAACCTCGAGCCGGGTGAGCTCCAGGCCGTCGCCGACATCTGCCTGGACCGCCTCGGCTCCATCCCCGCCGGCACGATGCCGCTCGCGGCGGAGTCGCGTGCCGGGACCGTGGTGGCCTACTTCCGCCACGACGAGAACGAGGCGACCTGCGTCGCCGAGCAGCGACCGGCTGGAACGCTCCGCTTCTTCAGTGGCTCGGAGACGGAGTACGAGCCTCTGCCGGCAGGGACCCACCTCGGCGACAGCACCGGATTCGGCGCCGCCGATCCCGGGCTGGAGGGCGGCCCGGTCACCAGCCTGTGGAACGCGAACGAGGTCTCCCCGGACGTCGCCAGGGTGTCGGCCGAGATCGGCAGCGAGACGTTCGACGGCACCGTGGTCGACGGGGTCGCGCTCTTCTGGTTGACCGGAAGCTTCAGCCCGCACCAGGTCGACGACGCGGTCTTCACGGCGTACGACGGCGACGGCGCGGTGCTCACGCGCGTCGACCCAGCTGCCGTCGCCCAGGAACCGCAGGGCCCGAACGACGACCGGGGACGCTAGAGCGTCCCGGTCCGGAGGCCCGGCAGGATTCCTGCCGGGCCCGTGGTCGTCCGGTCGTGTCACCGTCCTGGCGCTGGTGCCGTTCGGCGCAGGACTCGAGCTCGAGGACCTCGTCGGAGATTACGGATGTCTGACCGGTCGGTCCGGCCATGGATTCTGGCGGTCGGCCCTGTCACGTTCGCAGGGTGAAGGTTCTCGTCACCGGCGCGGCCGGGTTCATCGGAACGGCGGTCGCGCGGGCGCTCGCCGACGCGGGCGACGAGGTGGTCGGACTCGACCTGATGCTGCCGCAGGCGCACGCGACCTCGGACCCGCCGGCAGGTGTTCATCACCTCGACGTCCGGGACGCCTCGTCCTGGGGTCACCTGCTCCACGGGGTCGACGTCGTCGTGCACCAAGCCGCGCTCGTCGGGCTGGGCGCGGTCGTCGCCGACCTCCCGGCGTACGCCGCGCACAACGACCTCGGGACGGCGGCCCTGCTCGCGGCCATGCACGAGGCGGGGGTCTCCCGACTCGTCCTGGCCTCCTCGATGGTGGTGTACGGCGAGGGGAAGTACGTCTGTCCCACTCATGGTCCACGGCCTCCCGGCGTTCGCACGCCGGACGACCTGGAAGCCGGACGCTTCGAGAACACCTGCACCTCGTGCGGCTCGACCCTCTCGTGGTCCCACGTCCACGAGGACGCGCGGCTCGACCCGCGCAGCGTCTACGCCGCGAGCAAGCTCGCCCAGGAGCACTACGCCGCGGCGTGGGCTCGTCAGACGGACGGCGGCGTGATCGCGCTGCGCTACCACAACGTCTACGGCCGGGGCATGCCCCGGGACACGCCGTACTCCGGGGTCGCCGCGATGTTCCGCTCCGCGGTCGAACGAGGTGAGCCGGCTCAGGTCTTCGAGGACGGTGGCCAGATGCGCGACTTCGTGCACGTCGACGACGTGGCGCGCGCGAACGTGATCGCTGCCCAGGCCGTCCACGCTGCCGGCGACGGCTCGCGCGGATTCGCGGCGTACAACGTCTGCTCCGGCGACGCCGGTCTCGATCCTCGAGGTGGCGCGCGCCGTGACGGGCGAGGGTCCGGCACCGGTGGTGACGGGTCGGTACCGGCTGGGCGACGTGCGGCACGTCGTGGCGTCGCCGGAGCTCGCCGAGCGGGAGCTCGGCTTCCGAGCGGAGATCGGTCCCGAGACGGGGTTGGCGGCCTTCCGGAAGGAGCCGTTGCGCGTCTGAGGCGTCACCAACCGGTGTCGAGGAGGTGCTCGACCAGGAGCGCCGCGACGACCTGGAGGACGAGCGTGGGCCGACGCCACCGAGGAGGGAGCAGCGCGGTCGAGAGCAGGAGCCAGGGCACGAACGGTAGCCAGATCCGCTCGACCTCGGCCTTGCTCATCTGCGATGCGTCCGCGAGGACGATGGCGGATGCGGCGGCCGCGACGAGCCACAGCACGGCACGATCGGCGGTTCGCCGAGCCACGGCCAGAGCCCCGAGACCCGCGCCCAGAGCGGGACCGGTGCTGAGGAGCAGCGCACCCAGGGAGGCCCACATCCAGTACGCCGCGGGGCGGTCCGGCGCGAGCCCGTCCCAGTACCGCTGGTGCAGCACCGGATAGGCCTGCCACAGGTAGAACCCGAAGCCGGCGAGGACCAGGGTCGGGATCGTCGCCGCCACGGCCGCGACGGGGAGCACCCGCCAGCCGCGCGTCAGAACCAGCACCGCGAGCACCAGGACGCCGACCAGGACGAGTCCGTAGGACAAGACCGGCAGCAGACCCAGCAGGAGCCCGGCGAGCACCGCCGCCGACCATCGCACGCGGGCCCGGTCAGTGCTGACCGAGACGGCGAGCGCGGCGAGTCCCCAGGCGGCGATCGCGGCGAAGACAGCATCCCCGGAGACCGCGACCCAGATCGCCGCCGGCGCCAGCACGACGTAGGGGAGGGCCCGCCGCGCGGCGTCCTCCGCACCGAGCCGACGCATCGTGACCAGCACCGCGACCGGCGTCGTGGTGCCGATGAGAGTGACGACGCACCCGGCGGCGAACGAGGACCCGAGCCCGAGCCCGACGAGCCCGACGAAGAACAGCGTGGCGGCGGGAGGATGGCCCGCGACGTGGATCGGCCAGTGGGCATCGCCGGCGCTGAACGGGATGCGTGCGACGAACCCGCTCAGGAACGCCGGGACGTCGTGCACGGTGCGCGCCGTGACGAGGTATTCCTGGCTGCTGTTCAGGTCGCGAGACAGCCCGCTCGGTCCGTACACGAGCGCGAGCGCGACGGTCCAGGCCAGGGTCGCGGCGTACGTCGCAGCCAGGAGCCGGCGCCATGGCAGCGTCCCGGCGAGCCGCTCGCCCCGGGTGACGCCCAGCCAGCCGACGAGCACGGCCAGCGGCGTTCCGACGCCGACGACGGGATGCCACACGGCGTGCAAGGGCGCGACCGTGTGGGGGAAGTGCGAGGTCGCGTGGACCGACCAGCCGGTGACCAGCGGCACCGCGATCGCGAGCCCGACCAGGACGACCCCCGCGACGAGTCCGCGCCTCGCCGCGCGGTCGACCACCACCAGGTCGGCTCCCGAAGCCGGGGCCTCGGCGTGGCTGACGGCAGGAGCGGGCACCCGGTCAGGCTAGGGAGGGTGCTGCTCGACGACGAGGGCTGGCGCCCATATGTCAGCCTTCCGTAATCGGTTGCTCCTCCTCTCCGGGTCGCTGCGCTCGTAGCGTCCATCACGTGGCCCCCTCACCCTCCTGCGCCCTCGTGCTGCCCTGCCGTGACGAGGCGCTGGCGCTCCCCGCGATCCTCGCGGAGATGCCTCCGGACCTGACCGTGATCGTGGTCGACAACGGTTCGACCGACGGCACCGCGGACGTCGCGCGCGCCCACGGCGTCCGGGTCGTGGTCGAGTCCCGTCCGGGATACGGCGCGGCGGTGCACGCCGGTGTCCTGGCCGCCGAGGAGGAGTACGTCGCGGTCATGGACGGCGACGGCTCGTTCGACCCGCGTGAGGTCGGCCGACTGCTGCGCGCCGTCCTGGACGGCGACGCCGACCTGGCGCTCGGCCGCCGTCGCCCGGTCTCCGGCGGCGTCTGGCCGTGGCACGCACGGCTCGGCAACGCGATCGTCGTGTCCTGGCTGCGACGTACGACCGGGTTCCCGGCCCGGGACCTCGCCCCGATGCGCGTCTGCCGTCGTAGCGACCTCCTCGCGCTGGATGTTCGGGACCGGAGGTTCGGCTACCCGCTCGAGCTGCTCAGGAAGGCAACCCAGGCGGGCTGGCGGATCGCCGAGTACGACATCGCCTACCGGCCGCGCGCCGCCGGAACCCGGTCGAAGGTCAGCGGCTCGATGCGAGGAACGGCCCGCACCGTCCACGACTTCTGGAAGGTCCTGGCGGCATGAGAGGGCTCGTCGTCGCCAAGGCACCCGTGCCGGGGCGGGTGAAGACCCGCCTCGCTGCTGCGATCGGGATGGAGGCCGCAGCGCGGGTCGCTGCGGCTGCGCTGTTGGACACGCTCGTCGTCAGCAGGGCCGCCTTCGACGAGTGTCACCTCGCGCTCGACGGCGATCTGCGCGGCGCCTGCTCGGAGCGCGCTCTGCGCGACGAGCTCGAGGGTTGGCACGTCCATCCTCAGCGGGGTTCGTCGCTGGGGGAGCGGCTCGCGCACGCGCACGCAGACGCGGTCGGCCCGGGGCCGACAGTGCAGGTCGGGATGGACACACCACAGCTCAGCGCCGACGACCTGCACGAGGTCGCGTCGGCGTCGACAGACGGGAACGCCGTGCTGGGTCCGGCGGAGGACGGGGGTTGGTGGGTCCTGGCACTGCAGGACCCAGCGGCGGCCGCCGGCCTGGCCGACGTTCCGATGTCACGCCCGGACACCTACCGGTCGACGCGGACGGCGCTCGAGCGCGCGGGGCTACGGGTCCACCCGGCCCGGATGCTGCGAGACGTCGACACGGCTGTGGATGCCGAGGCGGTGGCCTCGGGCGTTGCCGGGGGCCACTTCCTCCGGACGTGGCGAGAGGTCTCGCGATGACCGTCGTCGACGCCCGCCTGCCCGTGGCTGCGGTCTTCGCGTCTGCCCTGCGCGGGTCGCCGTGCTTCCTGCTCGACGCCGACGGCGTTCAAGGCCTGCTGCCGACGGACGTCTGGCTGCGCCAGGCGGACCGCTCCGACGAGGCGATGCTGCGTCTGTGCCACGGACCGACCGTCGACATCGGCTGTGGTCCGGGCCGGATGGCTCAGGCGCTCGCGCAGCGCGGACAGGTCGTGCTCGGCATCGACCTCGTGCCCGAGGCGGTGAGACTCAGCCTCGGACGCGGGGTGGCGACGCTGCAGCGCGACGTGTTCGACCCGATCCCCGGTGAGGGGCGCTGGGACACCGCCCTGCTCGCCGACGGCAACATCGGCATCGGTGGTGACCCGGTGGCGCTGCTCGCCCGTGTCCGGGAGCTGATTGCTCCCCAGGGACGTGTCGTCGTCGAGGTCGCGCCCCCGGGCACCGGCATCCTCACCCGGCACGTGAGCCTCGAGACCCAGCTCGGCCGGAGCGAGCCGTTCCCCTGGACCCAGGTCGGGACGGACGCGATCGCCGCCGTGGCAGGCGCCGCGGGCCTCCGCGCCCTCGAGGAGCACCGTTTCGACGACCGGTACGCCGCCGTGCTCGGGGTGGCTCGATGAGGTCGCCGATCCCGCGCGAGGACGACTTCCGGTCACGGCTGCGGAGCCCGGCGATGACGGCACGGGTCGGCCTCTGGCTCGGGATCTGCTTCGGGGTCGCCTTCCTCACGGGGCTGATCAGCCACTACGCGCAGCAGCCGCACCAGCCGATCCCCTTCCCGACCAGCCCGAGCTGGGGCTACCGGGTCACGCAAGGTCTCCATGTCGCTTCGGGCACGGCCGCGGTCCCGCTGCTCCTGGTCAAGCTCTGGACGGTGTTTCCCAAGCTGTTCGCCCGTCCGCCGCGGCGCATCGCCGAGCTCGTCGTGCACGGGATGGAACGGGTCTCCATCGGGGTGCTGGTGGCGGCCGCGATCTTCCAGCTCGCCACCGGCCTGCTGAACACGGCCCAGTGGTACCCGTGGCACTTCCACTTCCGCGCGACCCACTACGCCATCGCCTGGGTGGCCATCGGCTCTTTGCTGGTCCACATCGCGGTGAAGCTCCCGATCATCCGGGCGGCGCTCGGCGCCGATGTCGAGAGCGACGCGCTCGACCGACCCGGCACCGCGCCCGGGCGTGAGGTGCTCAGCCGTCGTGGGCTCCTGCGGACGACCTGGGGTGCTGCCGCTCTCGTGACCCTGACGACGGTGGGGATCAGCGTCCCGTGGCTCCGCCGGGTCTCCGTGCTCGGGGTGCGCTCCGGCGACGGGCCCCAGGGCGTGCCGATCAACAAGTCGGCCCGGGCCGCCGGGGTCGTCCCCACCGCGACCAGTGCGGCGTACCGGCTGACGATCAGGGCCGGCGACCAGTCGGCGTCCTTCTCCCTGTCCGACCTGCGTGCCATGCCACAGACGACCGCGTCCCTTCCGATCGCCTGCGTCGAGGGGTGGAGCGCGGGCGCGACCTGGACCGGCGTTCCCGTCCGCGCCCTCCTCGACCGGGTCGGGGCGCCACGGGGAAGCGACGTCACCGTCACGTCGCTGCAGCCGGCGGGTGCCTTCCGAGTGACCACCCTGCAGGCGAACTTCGCCGACGACCCACGAACCCTGGTGGCGCTGGAGCTGGCCGGCGAGACGCTCTCGATCGACCACGGCTTCCCGTGCCGCCTGATCGCGCCGGACCGCCCGGGCGTCCTGCAGACCAAGTGGTTGGACTCGCTGGAGGTGCGCGCATGATCCGCGCCGGCACGATGCTCGCCGGACTGGCCGCCGCGGCGTACGGCGGACTGCTGCTCGTCCAGCACGGTGGCTGGCAGAACTTCGAGCCCGCTCTCACGTGGCTGGTGGCCGGGGTACTGCTCCACGACGCGGTGCTCGCTCCCGTGACCGTTGCCGTCGCTTGGGGAGCCTTGCGCGTGGCGAGGCCGGATCACCTCGGCCCCTGGGCCGTCGGGCTCGTGCTCCTCGGACCGCTCACCCTGCTGGCCGTCCCGGTCCTGGGCCGGTTCGGCGCTCGTCGGGACAACCTGACCCTGCTCGACCGCCCCTACTGGGCGGGTTGGACGGGTGTCGTGGTCGTCGTGTGCCTCGCCATCGTGGTCGCGCGGTTGGCCCAGCGACGGCGTACCCCACAGCAGCAGCTCGAGCCGGCGCCCGAGCCCGGCGCGGGTGATGGTGGTCGATGACCGTGTAACGGTCGCGATCTCGGGGTGACCAACGTGTGTGCGGCCGGGACGATGCCCGCGAGGCCGCGGACGGAGAGACCCCCTTGACACAGCTCCGAGACGAGCGCCCAGACCTGGTCGTCCTCGACCTGATGCTGCCGGGGATCGACGGCCTGGAGGTCTGTCTTCGCCTGAGTACCCGTGACGACGACGTACCCGTGATCATGCTGACCGCGCTCGGATCCGGGACGGACCAGGTCGTCGGGCTCGAGCTCGACGCCGACGACCAGGTCCTCGAGCCACACCGCTCACGCGAGCTGGTGCTCCGCGTCGACCCGGCGCTCGGGCGAGAGCAGGAGAGCCGCGACGGCAAGGGTTCGGTCACCGACGGCGACCTCGTCGTCGACTCGACCGAGCACACGGCCACCCTGGCCGGACGCCGACTCTCGCTCACCGTCCGCGAGTTCGACCTCCTGCGCTTCCTGGTGAGCCATCCCGGTCAGGCCTTCTCCCGGGACGAGCTCCTCGAGCACGTGTGGGGCTGGTCGTTCGGAGACCAGTCGACCGTGACGGTGCACGTCCGCCGGCTGCGCGAGAAGATCGAGGCCCACCCGTCGCGACCGGAGCGCCTGTCCACGGTGTGGGGAGTCGGCTACCGGTGGGAAGCGGCTTCCTGACCGTCCTAGGTGAGGACGCGCTTGGCCGGTGACCGTGACTGCGCCGAGCGCGCTGCTGATCCCCGAAGCAGCCCGAGGGCGACCGGTGGGAACACGAGGACCGAGATGACCCCCGCTCCCACCAGGGCGGCGGCGTTGACCGGTGAGACGACGCCCAGCTCGGTGCCGATCATCGTGGCGGTGACCAGGAACGGCAGCGACGTGGCTTGCAGCAGCCCGGCAGCCACGGCTTCGCCGCTCGAGACGTAGCGGCGGTACAGCAGAGCGGGCACGCCGCGGACGAGCAGCAGGGCGAGCAGGAAGACCGGCAACCGCGCGAGTGCGCCCGCGTCCGCCGTCAGGCCGGCGACGTCGAGGCGGATCCCACTGGTCACGAAGAAGACCGGGATCAGGAAGCCGAAGCCGATGGCGTCGAGCTTGGTGCGGAAGTGCGGGTGGGTGCTGGAGTCACGGTCGACGGCACCCACGACAGCTCCCGCCAAGAGGGCGCCGAGGATGGCTTCGAGCCCGAAGCGCTGCGCCAGCACGACGAATCCCAGGAGCAGGACAACCGCACCGCGCACGCGGATCTCCGCGGTCGTGTCCTGCAGCTGCTGGACGACGCGCGACAGGGAGCCCCAGCGCTCGGACACCAGCAGCCCGGCCCCGACGAGGGTCGCGAGACCGACGAAGGTCAGGAGCAACACGATCCGAGACCTGACGTCGCTGGCCTCCTCCGAGAACAGCAGCGTCAGCAGGACGATGGCCGCCACGTCGGCGAACGTCGCCGCGGCGACCGTCAGCCGGGCGGTCGTCGACTCGAGGACCCCGGCGTCCTTGACCACCGGGACCACCAGGCCGAGCGACGTCGCCGAGAGCGCGATCGCGAGCAGCAGCGGCGACGACACCCAGCCGGCCGCGGTGGCGACGAGCCCGACGCCCGTGCCGAGCGCGAGGCTGACGGCGTACCCCGCGACCGCCAATCGCAGGGTGGTGCCTCGCAGCGTGCGTACGTCGAGCTCGAGCCCGACGGCGAAGAGCAGGAAGGCCAGACCGATCACGGCCAGCACCTCGACGGGTACGTCGGCGTCGACGACGCCGAGCACGTCCGGTCCCAAGAGGATGCCGGCGAGGATCTCGAGCACCACGGCAGGAATCCGCAGCACCGGCACGATCGCAACGCACAGGGGCGCGAGGAGCGCGACCAGGGCGACGATGAAGAGGTTGTCGAACCCGGTGTCCGGCATGGTGTCCCTCCTGAGTGGATCTCAGGCGGTCAGTGCACACCCGGGGTGGATCCGTTACGAGCCGTCCTCGTCCTCCACCGACCGGTGCCACTCGGCGAAGGCGTGGAGGAGGTGCTCGCGACCCGGAGACGAGAGCGACTCCTCGGGCAGCTCGCCCAGCAGGTCGATGGTGGTGCGGAACTGCGCCAGATAGGTGTCGCAGCCGGGGCACAGGGCCATGTGCTCGTCGAACGCCAGCCGGTGCTCGTCGGGCATCGTCCCCTCGAGGTAGGCGGTGACGAGCTCGACGAACTCCTCGCAGGTCATGACGACACCTCGCTCCGAGTAGCGGTGGTGGAGAAGTACAGCTCCAGGTGGGCGCGGACGACCGCCCGTCCGCGATGCAGGAGGACGCGTTGGTTCCCCGCTGTGATGTCGAGGAGCTCACACACTTCGTCCGCGCTGTGTCCATCGAGGTCGCGGAGGGCCACGACGGTCCGCTGGCGCGGAGACAGCTCGGTCAGGGCCGAGGTCACCACCTCGCGCACCTCACGGCCGAGCGCCACCTGTTCCGGCCACTCCTCCGGGAACCGGCGCCACCCCCCGGGATGCGGTTCCCCCGGGGCTTGGAACCGCTCGGGATCCACGGTCGGGCCGGTGTCGTCCTCCGACAGGCTGGCGAACGGGATGGAGCGTCGTTCGCGGATGCCGCGCCTCTTGGCCTGGTTGACCACGATCCGGTAGACCCACGTGCGCAGGGACGCGTCGCCACGGAACTTGTCGAGACCCTGCAACACCGCCAACCAGGTCTCCTGCACGACCTCTTCGGCCACGGCCGGAGAGGGGACGTGCTCGCGTGCCAGGCGCAGCATCCATCCCGACCAGCCGTCGACGAGGCCGGCGAACGCCTGCTCGTCCCCCGAGCGCAGGGCGGCGACGAGCGCGTGCTCGTCCGGACGTCTCCCCGCGTCCACCGCCCCCGCCATGCGCAGACCGTAGCGAGGCGTGGGCGGGTCCCGCCACGCTCGAGCCACGATGCGGGGCGCCGGCCGGGTCACGGTGGCGGTGCTCAGCGGTACTCCGGGTTCGCGTAGTCGAAGCGGCAGCCGGCGTCCCACTCGGAGCGCTGGTTCCCGTACGCCGGGACACCGCCGGCGTCGTCCAGCATCTTGGCCAGGTGCATGAGGTTCCAGGTCATGAACGCGGTGTTGCGGTTGGTGAAGTCGTTGTCCGGACCGCCGCTGCCCGGATCGAGGTACGACGGCCCCGGGCCCGCCTCGCCGATCCACCCCGCGTCGGCCTGCGGCGGGATCGTGTAGCCGATGTGCTGGAGCGTGTAGAGCACGTTGTGCGCGCAGTGCTTGATCCCGTCCTCGTTGCCGGTGATCAGACAGCCCCCGACCCGTCCGTAGTAGAGGTACTGGCCCTGGTCGTTGAGCAGGTGCGACCCGCCGTACAACCGCTCGTGGACCTGCTTCATCACCGAGGAGTTGTCGCCGAGCCAGATCGGGCCGGCCAGCACCAGGATGTGCGCCGCCTTGACCAGCTCGAAGATCTCCGGCCAGTCGTCGGTCTCCCAGCCGTGCTCGCGCATGTCGGGCCAGACTCCGGTCGCGATGTCGTGGTCGATCGCGCGCACGACGTCGACGTGCACGCCGTGCTTCTCCATGATCGTGCGGCTGGCGTCGACCAGCCCCTGGGTGTTGCTGGGCTCCGGGGACTTCTTGAGGGTGCAGTTGATGAAGAGGGCCCGCAGGCCGGTGAAGTCGTACGTCGTGTCGGTCATCGGATCGTCCTGTCTCTGTGAGTCGGTCGGTGGCTCGAGAGTCGGGGGGTCACACCAGCTCGCCGTCCTGCTCGACGTGGAGCAGGGCCGGGCCGGGGGTCGCGAGCAGGGCGGAGACCGCCTCATCCACCTCGGAGAGGGATCGCGCGGTGAGCCCGGTCGCACCGCACAGTCGTGCGAACTCCGCCCAGTCGGGGTTGACCAGCGACGTCTGCCACACCGGGAAGTCGCCGGCGAGCTGTTCCTTGCTGATCTTGCCGAGCCCGTGGTTGTCGAGCAGCACGTGCTTGATCGGCATGCCGT
The DNA here is from genome assembly GCA_963759515.1 of uncultured Actinomycetota bacterium. Lineage (GTDB taxonomy): Bacteria > Actinomycetota > Actinomycetes > Propionibacteriales > Nocardioidaceae > Nocardioides. Next base: position 435,278 of record CAVWZR010000018.1, read on the forward strand.
ACTTCACGGCCGTGGTGATCTCCATGGCGTACTGGCCGAAGCCGCCGTCACCGGTGACCACGACCACGGGACGCGTCGGGTCGGCCGACCAGGCACCCATCGCGGCCGGGTATCCGAACCCGATCGAGCCGAGGTAGCCCGACATCAGCACCGGCTGTCCGCGCGACTCGAGGTAGCGACCGAGGGAGTAGGCGTGGTTGCCGACGTCCACACAGACGACCGCATCGTCGGGGAGGTGGCGGCTCAGGCTGTCGAAGACCGCGGCCGCATTCACTCCGCGACCCCGGTCCTCGCGGGCACGCCGCGACTTCTCCTCGCGCCAGATCGTCCAGCGGGCTGCGACGTCCTCGCGCTGCCCGTTCCCCTTGGAGGCGGTGCGTGCGAGCAGCAGGCGGAGGGTGGCCTCCGCGTCACCGAGGACGGGCACGGTCACCGAGTGGAACCGCCCGAGTGCCTCGGCGACGTCGTCGATCTGGATGATCGGCTTGTACTCGGCGACCCCGGTGTGGTTCGAGAACGAGACGCCGACGGCGATCACCAGGTCCGACTCGTTCATCAGCCAGCTGGCCACCGGCGTACCGCTGCGACCCAGCACCCCGGCGCCGAGCGGGTGCGTGTCGGGCACCAGGCCCTTCGCCTTGAACGTCGTCAGGACCGGCGCGCCCAGGTGCTCGGCCAGCGCGGCCACCGCATCTCGTGCCTCCCTGGCGCCGTGGCCCGCCACGATCACCGGCCGGTCCGCTCCGTCGACCAGCGCTGCCGCTTCGTCGAGCAGGGCACGATCGGGGGGCTGCGTGCGGACCGCCAGGCGCCCCGTGGGTGTGTGGGGCTCGGCGTCGCTCGCCAGGACCTGCACCTCGTCCGGCAGCACCAGATGGGTGACCCCACGTCGGTCGATCGCGCGCTTGACTGCGATCCCGGTCAGCTCGGCGTGGTCGCTCCCGGCGTGCAACGTGGTCGTGCTGATCGCGACGTCGCCGAAGACGCGGGAGAGCGGCAGGTCCTGGAAGGCTCCCCGGCCGAGCACGTTCGAGGGCACCTGCCCCGACACCGCGATCACCGGTGCGCCGTCGAGCTTGGCGTCGTAGAGGCCGGTGAGGAGGTTCGTCGAGCCCGGCCCGGCGATCGCCAGGCAGGCGGCCGGCCGACCGGTGAGCTTGCCGTACGCACTGGCGGCGAATGCCGCGGCACCCTCGTGCCGGATGCCGACGTAGGTGATCTCGCCGCGTTCCTCCGCTCGGCGCAGCGCCTCCGCGAAGCCGAGGTTCGAGTGACCGACCATCCCGAAGAACGTGGTCACGCCCCACGCGACGAGCGTCTCGACGACGACGTCACCGACCGTGCGAGTGGCCGGCGGGAGGTCGGGGATCGCGACGTACCAACCGTCGGTGCGTTCCTCGACGTCGTACGCCGGGACTCCGTCCGCGAAGCCCTCCGGTGGCGTCCCGGTGTCCGGGCTGTAGTCGTATCCGTGCCACGGGCACCGCAACCAGCCCTTCTCGATCGAGCCTTCGCCGAGCGGACCACCTTGGTGGGGGCAGTGGTTCTCCAGGGCACCGAAGCGTCCCGCACAGCGACTCATCGCGACGCTGCGACCGTCGACGACCACGGTCCGGACCCGGCCTTCTCCGGGCAGGTCGGACTCGTCGACCCGGTGCCAGGTCACCGTCGGCCGCCCGGTGGGGTGCGCTGTCTCGCTCTTCGTGACCTCGGCCGTCATGTAACGCCTCCGCTCCTGCCGGCACGAACGGGGGACAGTGGTGCCCGGGCGCCGCAGCGTTACAGAGACTTTCGGAGGAGCCATGTCCGCGTCGTACGCGACCACCCGCCACAGCCTCCACGGGCTCGCGGAGCTCGTGCTCGCCGGACCGCGCTACGTCGCGGGCGGGTCGATGCGGCTGCGGGCCGACCACGATGGGATCCGCACGTGGGACGACCCAGCGGTGAGGTTGTCGGGCGGCGACCTGGTGCATGGCGGGTCGCGCATCCCCGTGGACGGGCTGACGTTCGGTCAGGCGGCCGCTGAGCTCGGGCTGACCGCGCAGTCCCTGGACCACGTCTACCACGACGGGCCGCACGTCAGGTCGGACGAGCGGATCGCTCTCGACCCGGCAGAGGTCGCCGTGGTCGAGCAGGCGCTCGACGTCGGGAACGAAGGTCTGCGCGCATTCGCGCCGGAGGTCGAGCCGGTCCTGTGGCCCGAGCACTTCGACATCGCCATCACCCTGGGTGACGTCAACTACGGCGTGAGTCCCGGAGACGGCCACCACGAGCTGCCCTACGCCTACGTCGGCCCGCACGAGGCCCGGCAGGGCGCCTTCTGGAACGCGCCCTTCGGCGCCGTACGCCCGATGTCAGACGTCGCGGACGCCGCGGCCCTGGTCCGGTTCTTCGAGGAAGGCGCGCGAGAAGCAGCGAGCTGATCCCGTTCGACCCGTGGATCAGCCGGCGGGTGGTTTCACGAGCACGGCTCGGGTGTAGAGCAGATGGAAGCCGCGCCGCTGGGCGTTCTGGTGGGACTTCGACCCGGGTTGCGTGACGATCACGGCCAGGTCGCAGCCCTCGGCCGCGGCGTCGGCCAGCCGGCACGCCGAGGAGCGCGTTCTGGATTCCCGCGCCTTCGATGCGCGGGACTGGTCGCCGCCCCAGCGAACTGGGCGATCCCGTCCACGAGCCGGAGCTCGGCCCCGCCGGCGAGAGCACCCTGGCGGAGGGCGGCGTAGCGGCGGATCCCGGCGGCCGCGCCGTCGCGCATCGCGTCCTCGTAGATGTCGCGTGGGAACTCCTCGTGCCAGGGCACGCCCTGGGTGTCCTCGTGCGCAGCGGCGTCTGCCATCACCGCGAGCCAGTCGTCGAACTCCTCGTCCGGGCTCGCGGCGGATCTCGACCTCGGGCAGGGGGAGCGGCGGCCCGGTCTCGTCGAGGGTTCGGCCGAGCACGTTCTCGAAGGACTCGAGCCGGTAGCCGCGCTCGGTGAGCAGCTCCCCGAGGCCGGGATCGGCGAGGTGCGCCAGCTCCACCTGGGTCGGCGCGTCTCGAGCGGTGAACCGCGCCTCGATCGAGTCGAGCTCCTCCGACGAGGGGATGCCGTCGAACCCGACCCCGGCCACCTTGTTGTACGGCGAGCCGTCGCCGGCGTAGCTCGCCACTCCGCCGACGATCGGGATCAGGAAGCCGCTGTCGACTACGGCGTCGTGCCGCAGCGTTGGCCGCGCCGATCAGGTCCGCCTCCGCGTGCTCGATCCGACGCGCGAGCCCGATGTCGCAGAACAGTGATGGCGTGCTCGACATCGGACGAGTGCCCCTCTCGAGGTGCGCGACGCAGCGCGCGGTCGTGGCTGGTGTGGACCCTGGAGAGTCCATCGGAGAGTCCATCGGAGCGCGGCCGGCGTTACACCCGGACCCGGGCCGAGCCGCGCGACCGGTCACTCGACGTGCGAGGCGAGGCGCCGCCGGTAGCGACCCGGGGGGCAGCCCTGGACGCGCGAGAAGGCTCGGTTGAAGGCGTACTCCGAGGTATAGCCGACCTCTCGGGCGATGGCGGCGACCGACAGGTTCGTCGTGCGCAGGCGTGATGCCGCCAGCTCCATCCGCCACCGGGTGAGATACGTGAGCGGAGGTTCACCGACGTGCGAGGCGAATCGACGTGCAACCGTCGCGCGCGAGGTCGGCACGGCCGCAGCGAGTGTGCCCAGCGTCCACGGATCGCCCGGGCTCTCGTGCATGACCGAGAGCGTGCGGGCGGTGACGGGGTCGCGAAGGCCGGCCAGCCAGGACGGGGCCACCGTCCGTTCCGCGGTGTCGGGAGACCCCGACGTTGCTGAGTCGTCCGCCAGCCACGCTCGGACGACATGGACGAGCAGGAGGTCGAGAAGGCGGACGGCGGCCGTGTCGGCCCCGGCACTGGCTCCACCGCGTGCCTCGTGCGCCAGCAGGTCGACGACCGTGCGTAGCCACGGTCCGGCGTCGGGCTGAGCGGTCGGCACGTGGAGAACGGGCGGCAGGAGACCGAGCACCGGGTGAACGTCAGCCCCGTAGCTGTACCCGGCGCACAGGACGCGGGCCCGTGCGCCGGGACCTTCGATGACCAGCTCTCCGGAGGGGGTGATCAGGCTGCGCTTGAGATCGGGGGTGAACGCCCGCAACGGGGCTCGCCCCGGACCCGGTGGCTCACTCGCGAGCTCGTGCGGCGACCCGGCGGGCAGGAGCAGGAGGTCACCCGGAGTGAGCATGCGCGGGCTGCCGGCTCCGCCGTCCTCGAGGTGCGGGACGAACCAGCAGGTGCCGGCCACCACGGCGTGGAAGTAGGCACCGCGCCGCGAGGAGAGGGAGACACCCCAGGGAGCGCGGGCATCGAAGGTCGCCATCAAGGCTGACTCGACTTGCGCGACGGCGAGTACGTCGGACAACACGTCCACGAAGTCATGCTAGGACTCGAAGCCCCTAACATCGAAACGACCTGCGACGATGAGACAAGAAGATGGAGACTGCGGGCATTGTTCGTGTCACACTGCGAGCGCATCGTTGTGACATGAAAATCTCCGGAAAGACCGTCCTCGTCTCCGGCGCGAACCGAGGCCTCGGACGCGCACTGGTCGACGTCCTGCTCGAGCGTGGCGCATCCCGGGTGTACGCCGCCGCCCGCGACCCGCACTCGGTCCGCCAGGACCCTCGTATCGTCGCGCTGCCTCTCGATCTGACTCGTCCGGACTCGCCCGGACGGCTGGCCACGGAAGCGCCTGACGTCGACCTCCTGATCAACAACGCAGGGTCGGCCTCGTTCGCTCCCGCGCTCGAAGCCTCGCCTCAGGCTGTCGACGACGAGATGACCGTGAACTACACCGGGCTCTTCGCCATGATCCGCGCGTTCACCCCGGTCCTCACCGCACGCGCGGGCGCCATGGTCAACGTGCTCACTCTGCTGTCGTACGCACCGGCGCCGCCCATGGCCGGCTACTCGGCCTCCAAGGCTGCCGCCCACTCCCTGACCCTGTCCCTCCGTCCGACGCTGGCACGTGCCGGCGTGACGGTGCACGCCGTGTACCCGGGCGGGATCGACACCGACATGCTGGCAGGGATCGAGGCCCCCAAGGCCGCGCCGCGGGGCGTCGCCACCGCCATCCTGGACGGCGTCGAGGCCGGCACGGAGGACATCTACCCCGACCCCACGTCGGCACAGATGAGTGACCTCTACGCACGCGACCCGAAGGCCTTCGTCGCGGCCTTCGCCGCGATGGGGGCGTGATCGGCCGCGCCGGGTCCGGAGGTGGCTCAGGGCCACGTCTGGGATCTGGTCTCCTCGTCGACTGTGCTCTGGAAGGTGCCCTCGATGACGTGCTGAGCCAGCTGCCGGACCTTGACGTTCCGGTCGTTGGAGTTCCGCAGCAGGAACGCGAAGGCCTGGTTGCGGTCGATGCCGTACCGCTCCATCAGGATGCCGACCGCGGTGCCGATGTCCGTGCGGGTGTGAAGTGCCTCGCTCAGCTGCTCGACCTGGACGGCGTAGTCCAGCAGTGCGGCGGCCTGAGTGGCGAAGAGCTCGGCGAGCTGCACGGTGGAGCGGTCGAAGGCGTGTGCCTGGCGGGCATAGAGGTTCAGGCCGGCGCGGTCGCCGTTGTGGGTGAGCTGGAGGGCGGCCTGTGACCCCACTCCGAGCTCGGCCGCTTTGCTTCCGTAGCGGGGGAAGTCACGCGAGACCGCGACATCGTTGACCAGCACCAGGCGCTCGCGCGTGACGGCCGCGTAACAAGGACCTTCTCGCAGCTCGTACTGGAGGGCGTCGGTCTGTTCCGCGAGTGGGTCCGTGGCTGCCACCGTGCGCAGCGAGTGGTCCAGACGGTAGAGCGTGATGCTGGCGAAGTCGACGCCTGGGATGTTCTCGACCGCCGAGGTGGCGAGCCCGTCGAGTGCGCTCTCGCGGGCATGCTCATGGTGGCGCGATCCGTTGTCGGGGGACACGGCTGGCTCAATTCGGAGGACGTCGAGCCGTCCTCCCGGCTTCGCTTGCCGGACCTCGCTGACGGGATACGTCTGTGGTGGTAGGAGCCGTTGCCTCTGCTCAACAACGTGTGGTCGATGGTAACCCCGACCCGGTTCCGATCTCCGGCCGGCAGTCCCGACGCCGTGGTCTCGACGCCGGAACCTCGACCCGAGCCGGTCCGCGGCCCGATCCGGCCGTAGGCCCTCGGTACCCAGCCGGGCAGGTGTCCACACGGCGGACTCACACCCGCGCGTCGGAACGCGCCGCCTGCCCAGGTGTCAGGCGTGTATCTGCACCCTTCAGGGGGTTGAGGCGGCGGCGCCGTGTGCCTAGGCTCGGGCTTGGTTCATGGCTGGTGTGTGCCCTGCGTCATCCGGTGGATCGACACATGAGCACATGCGAGTCGTGGTGCTTGCCTCTAGACGCGGGGTCCTGGCAACCGGGGAGTCACTCGGGGAGGCATTGCCGTGTCTGCGGTCACGAACGAATCGGCCGACGTCGCGTCGGAGCAACTACTCGACGATCTGCCGCGAGCCGAGCTCACCAGCCTGCTCCTGCACGCGGCCAGCATCGCGCCGTCGGCCTCGGAGCGTGCAGCGCTCGAGGTGCGGGTCATCGAGGCGAACATGGGTGTGGCAAGCCAGATCGCCCTCAGATACCGCCGGCGCGGCCTCGCCGCCGACGACCTGGAACAGGTCGCCTATCTGGCCCTGGTCAAGGCCGTGCAGCGCTACGTCTACGCCGAGGACCGCGACTTCTTGTCCTTCGCGGTCCCCACGATCCGCGGCGAGATCCGCCGATACTTCCGTGACCAGGGGTGGACCATCCGACCACCCCGGAGCGTCCAGGAGGCGCAGACCCGGATCCGGGAGGTCGAGGACGACCTCCTTCATCAGCTGGGTCGTGCCCCTCGCCCGAGTGAGATCGCCGAGCGCAGCGGTCTGGAGGTCGGCTTGGTCGTGGAGGCGTTGGCAGCCATCGGATGCTTCACCCCCAGCTCGCTCGATGCATCGACGACCCATGAGGGCGGACGTGTGCAGGAATGGCTGGGCGACATCGACCCCGACTTCGGGAGCGCCGAGGCGCGCACGGTGCTCGCGCCGTTGCTCGGACGCCTGACCCGTCGCGAGCGGCTCATGCTGGAGATGCGCTTCTTCCAGGGAGCCACCCAGAAGGAGATCGGCGACGCGATCGGCGTGACCCAGATGCAGGTCTCACGTCTCCTCTCCGACCTCATGAAACGGTTGCGAGAGCAGCTCATGGCCGCCGACGAGCTGGATCAGCACGAGCGACGCCCGGCGGCGCTGGCCTAGGGACCGACGACGGCAGCGCAGCCTGAACGCGGTCCGAGTCCAAGTGGTGGCGGGGGAGATACACGCCGGCTGCTCGCGTCTTACGTCCGAACCAGGATCATGGTGCGTGGACGAGCCGGGCCACGACACCGCCTTCGAACTGCCGAGTCTCCACGCACCGGAGGGAACCATCGCCCATCGACACCAGCGCCGCTACCTGGTCGACCGTCCCGAGCTGGAGCAGCGCCTGTCCGTCCTGGTGAAGATGATGCTCGATGACCCGCCAGCACCGGCGAGCCACGTGCAGCCCCTCCGGGCCTCCATCGATGGCGAACGGCGGGTCCTCCGGATACCGCCTGACCTCGTCACTGACGACCCACGGTGGGTCGGCCAGGATCAGAGGGAAGGTCTCGCCGGGCAGCAGCACGTCGTCCATCAGGCCGAGGCGCTGCTCCACGCGGTCGGCGAGACCGGCTGCCTGAGCATTGTTGCGAGCGAACTCGGCGGCGACGGGATCGGCGTCGACGCAGACCAGGTGGCGGTCGTTCCTTGTGATGGCGGCGAGACCGATGTGGCCCGCCCCGCAGCACAGCTCGAGAACCGGGCCGGCGGGCAGATCCGCGAGAAGGCGAGCGGCCCAGTTCGACTGTCCAGCGGTCCAGGGCCGCGGCCGAAGCACGCGGGCGTCGAACGTGATCCGGAGGCCCTCGAAGTCGATCGACTCCACCAGTGCGTCGCTCATGGCACGGTGCTCCGGACCGACTTGTGAGTGCCGTCGCACCAGGGCTTGCGTGCGGAGCGGTCGCACACGCAGACCGCCACGACCGGCCGAGTGACCGGGTGCTCGGTGCCCTCCTCGTCCACCACGACGTCGGCTCCCCGCACCAGAAGCGGACCGTGCGGGCAGGCGCGTACACGCAGCGAGTTCACGACGCGACCTCCGTCGTCGCCTCGGCCAACTCTGAGGTCCAGCGTGTCGTCAACTCACCGGCGGAGAGCGCGTCGAGGTGGAGGACGCAGGCGGCCCCGAACAGCACCTCGGGCAGGCACGCCGGGTCATCCGCGACGAGCGCTCCGCAGACGTCACGCGACGCGATCTGCTCGTGCACGGCGTCAGCCTCGACGTGCTCGAGGAAGTACGGCGCAGCGGCGCCGAGGCCGACCCGGTCGAGACCCGCGGCGATCCGCCGAGAGGGGATCGAGCTCGAGGCCTCGAACGCCGCGAAATGGCCGCAGCCGGCCGCGAGCAGTCGTCGGTTGAGGCCGAACATGGACATCACGTTCGCGGACGCCAGCGAGATCGCGGAGACGTCGGCGACGTACGCCCCGTAGCCGGGGTCGAGGCCGGCGGCGACCAGGGTCTGGGCATAGAGGTTCTGGTGGAGACGCTCCGGCCGGCCGCCTCCGAACTCGTCGTACAGGAGCTCGGCCATGGCGACCTTGGCCTCGCCGCGCAGGCGCGGCAGGAGGAAGGCCTGCGGGTCCGACTCCTTGAGCTGCTGGACGCTGCGCTCGCGCAGGAAGTCCTGCAGCTGGGCCAACGTCGCGTCGCGCCGCAGGTACGCCGACAGCTGTGGACCCTGGTCGTCCTGGACCATCCGCAGCAGGAGGTCGCCGACCTCGCCCCCCTCCCTCAGCGCTTCGTCAACACGGGCACGAGTCGCCGTCCGGAGCTCTCGCTCGACCTTCCGCTCCAGCTGGACGCGCAACCGCAGCAGGTCTGCGTCCCACTCGAGGGCGAGGTCGACCTCCTCGAAACCGCGGTAGGACAGCTCGTAGATCAGCCACAACGCCAGTTGGACGTCTCGGTCGTCGAGCACGGGTCCGTCGCCGATCGCCACTCCGGGCGGCCACGTTCTGCGGCCCCGCATGACGTCGATGACGCGTCTGCTCACCGGGCCACACGCAGGTGGGATCTCCACGAGCCTCTCCTCTCTTCCGGCGGCGGTGTCACCTCGTACCCGCTGGTCGGGGTCGCGATCCTGGTCGTCCGGGACCCTGGCGGTCCTGTGTTGGTGAGGCCCGCCGCCTGCCCTGGACGAGTGTCCGCGGCGGGCCTCAGAACGTGGCCGGCGCCTGCGTAAGTGCCGGTCGCTCTTTCGAATTACCCAGCAGCGAATCCGCCAATCGCACCCGAAGGGGTGGAATTCGGAAGTCGCCGGGTCAGATCCCGCTGTGGAAGTCGAGCAAGGTGCAGCCTCGGCGTAGCAGGTGGGCGTGGTTCACGCAGAGCGGTAGCCCGAACGTGACGATCTCGAAGTCAGGCGGTGCGCCAGTTCGTGGGTCGACGGCGACGGTAGCGGCCCCCAGGCTTGCGGCGGTCTCGAGGCACTCGGCGACGCTGCAGGGAGTGCCGGCCAATTCTGGATTCATGCGGGCGGTCATCGTCATGACGTCTCCTTCGCGAGGCGCCCGGGGTTGAGGGGCACGCTCCGCCCCGATGCATGCGTGATGTCGGGTTCGGTGTGGTCGGAGCGTGCCCCGGCGTGGTCACGCCTCGATAGCAGCTGGCCCGGACTTGCTGCCGACTTCGATCTTGCGGGGCTTGGCGCGTTCGGCCACCGGGATGGTCAGACGGAGCACTCCCGCGTCGTAGTCCGCGTGAATCTGGTCGAGATCGAGGTTGTCGCCGAGTACCAGCTGGCGGCTGAAGATGCCGCGTGGGCGCTCAGAGGCAAGCATCTCCCAGTCGCCGTTCTGGGCGACCCGCTCGGCCCGCACCGTGAGCACGTTGCGCTCGACGTCCAAGTCGATCGACTCCATCGCAATACCGGGCAGATCGAACTCGAGGTGGAACACATCGCCCTCGCGCCACGCGTCCATCGGCATGACGGCTGGGCGATTCGTGGTCCCCACCGAGGTGCCCAGGAGCTGGCTGGCCAGGCGGTCGAAGTCCCGGAACGGGTCCGTGGTCCGAAGAAGCATCGAATGTCTCCCTTCTGGTGTATTGGACGTTATAGGTTTTATGTAGCTCAGGATTCAGATAGTGTCAAGTCTCCGGAGAAGGGGTCTGTCATGAAGAGCCACGCGTTCCCCGACGATCGCGCGATGTTCGCGATCTCAGTGGCCGCTGAGCGCGCCGATCTGCCTATCCAGAACCTGCGTGTGTACGAGCGCAGGGGCTTGCTCGAACCGGCGCGGACGCCAGGTGGAACCCGGCTGTACAGCGAGGCAGACATCGTCGTGCTTCGTCATATCGCAGAGCTACTCGACGATGGGCTCAACCTTGCCGGCATACACCGGGTGCTGAGATTGGAGGACGAGATCGCCCACCTCCGGGCCTCACTGAGCGCGAGGCGTTAGACGAGCGCCGCCACCGTGCTCGACCGGCTCCTGACGTGGTTCGCAGCCGACATGCGTGACCTTCCGACGGGGCCAGCAGGTGGAGATCCCGGAGGCTACGTGCGGGTGGCGTCGAGGGCCTCGAGGATCTCGTGCACCACGAGCTCGGGTTCGTTCTGCGGGACATCGTGACCGCTCGTCACGACGACCTGACGGGCCAGTGGGCTCAGCACCAGCCAACCCCTCTGCTCAGCGACGTTGTGCTGTTGCTCCTCGCCCTCTCCACCTGACCCGTAGTCGTTGGAGATGACCGTCATCGGGATCCTGCCGAGCCGGTGCCGGTGCGACCACGCGTAGTTCTCGACCTGGACGTAGTCCCGGTGCTCGATGTTGGTGGCCGCGTCGCAGGCGAGCGCGGTGATCAGCTCGGGCGACTCCCGCGCCGGGATGATCGCGTGCGGGGTCTCGACCAGCACCAGACCGGCCACCTGGTCGGTGTGGGCATAGGCGTAGTTCGCCATCAGGAATCCACCGCCCGAGTGGCCGACCAGCAGGAACGGACCCGACAGCTTGAGGGCGCCGAGCAGCGCCTCGGTGTCGTGACGCAGGTCCTCGGCCCTGCGACATCCACCTGCCGGGTCGCTGCCTCCGTTGGACAGACGGTCGTAGCGACACGTGCGGGTCTGCGCGACGAGTTCGGGATAGACCGCCTCCCACGCGGCAGCGCCGTCCTCGTCGCCGGCCTCCAGGAGGATCGTGGGCGAACCCGTGCCGTCGCACTCGGCGTAGAGATGACGTCCGCCGCCGATGTCGAAGAGACCGGAGACCTCGTGCGGGTTCGCCTCAGAGGTCGAGCTCGGTGTCGACGTGCTGGGGGAGGTGCTCAATGTCGCGGACCCGGACGGTCCTACCTCGTCCCCACCGCAGCCGGCGAGCAGGAGGGCCGCGATGGCGACTGGAACAAGCAGGAGATGTGCTCTCCGCAGGCGACCACGGTGGATCACGGTTCCCCCTCGATGCGATCGATGACCCGAGTCTCCTCGTGGCGGCGCCGGATGGCATCCGTGCAGCCCCTGAGCTCGCGCCGGCCGGTCGGACCCAGCAGCCCGTGCTGAGCACGCATCCTCGGCCTCCTGACGCTTGCCTACAATCGCGACGAGAAGAGGGGACACATGGGATCGAGTGCCGTCTGGAGCCTGGGCCTGGCGACCTTCGTCGCAGCCCTGGTGGAGATGGTCGAGGCCCTCACGATCGTGCTCGCGATGGGCATGACCCGCAGCTGGCGGTCGACGCTGTGGGGAGTCGTGGCCGCGCTCGTCGCGTTGGCCGGCTTCACCGCTGTCGCGGGGTACGCCCTGGCGACCTGGTTGCCCGAGGCTGCCCTTCAGCTGGTGATCGGCGGCCTGCTGCTCATCTTCGGGCTCCAGTGGTTGCGCAAGGCGATCCTGCGGTCCTCTGGTCGCAAGGCCATGCACGACGAGGCCGCGATCTTCGCCGACCAGGAGGCCGATGCGCGCGCAGCCTCCTCCGACGTGCGGCTCGGACTCGACTGGTTCTCCTTCGTCGTCAGCTTCAAGGGCGTGTTCCTGGAGGGCGTCGAGGTGGTGTTCATCGTGATCACCTTCGGCCTGAACGCCGACGACGTACCGGTCGCGGTGGCGGGCGCGGTCGCCGCTCTGGGCGTGGTCCTGGCTCTGGCGGTCGTCGTGCGCAAGCCCCTGACCGCGGTCCCGGAGAACACGCTCAAGTACGGCGTGGGCCTGCTGCTGTCGACGTTCGGCACCTACTGGGCGCTGGAGGGTCTGGGGATCTTCAGCGCGAGCGGCGACAGCCTGTCCTGGCCGGGTGACGACCTGGTGATCCTGGTGCTCCTGGTCGGCTGGTTCGCGCTGAGCCGGGTCCTCGTGTCGGCCCTACGGGTCCCCGTCACCGGCGGCACGGCGGCTTCGCTCGAGACATCGGAGGTATGAGATGCGGTTCCTCAAGGGCTTCCTCGGGTTCTGGTACGACTTCCTCATCGGTGACGACTGGAAGATCGCAGCCGCCGTGATGGCGGTTCTCGCCGTCGGCGCGGCGATCGTGCTCTCTGGTCACTACGACTCGCACGTCCTGACGGTCCTGCTGGCCCTCGGCATCGCCGCGGCGTTCACGACGGCGCTGCTCATCGACGTCCGATCATCGAGGAAGTAGGGCCTGCCGCGCTCAGATGTCGTAGTAGAGCTCGAACTCGTGGGGGTGGGGGCGCAAGCGCGACGGGCTGGATCTCCTGGGTGCGCTTGTAGTCGACCCAGGTCTCGATCAGGTCGCTGGTGAACACCCCGCCCTCGAGCAGGAACTCGTGGTCGGCCTCGAGGGAGTCGATGACGGCGTTCAGCGTGCCGGGCACGGTCGGGATGTCGGCGTGCTCGTCGGGGGGCAGCTCGTAGAGGTCCTTGTCGACGGGCTCGTGCGGCTCGATCTTGTTGCGGATGCCGTCGAGGCCGGCCAGCAGCATCGCCGAGAAGGCGAGGTAGGGGTTGGCCGACGGGTCGGGGCAGCGGAACTCGATGCGCTTGGCCTTCGGGTTCGAGCCGGTGATCGGGATGCGGACGCAGGCCGAGCGGTTGCGCTGGCTGTAGACCAGGTTGACCGGGGCCTCGAAGCCGGGCACCAGGCGGTGGTAGGAGTTCACGGTCGGGTTGGTGAACGCCAGCAGCGACGGGGCGTGCTCGAGGATGCCGCCGATGTAGTAGCGCGCGGTGTCGGACAGGCCGGCGTACCCGGTCTCGTCGTAGAAGAGCGGCTCGTCGCCGTCCCAGATCGACTGGTGGCAGTGCATGCCCGAGCCGTTGTCGCCGAAGATCGGCTTGGGCATGAACGTCGCGGACTTGTTGTTGCGCCAGGCGACGTTCTTCACGACGTACTTGAACTTCATGACGTCGTCGGCGGCCTGGAGCAGCTCGGCGTAGTTGTAGTTGATCTCGGCCTGGCCGGCCGTGCCGACCTCGTGGTGGGCCCGCTCGACGGTCAGCCCCGCGCGCTCGAGCTCGATCACCATCTCGTCGCGCAGCTCGCCGAAGTGGTCGTACGGCGCGACCGGGAAGTACCCGCCCTTGTAGCGGACCTTGTAGCCGCGGTTGTTCTCCTCGGAGCCGGAGTTCCAGTACCCCGCCTCGGAGTCGATGTGGTAGTACCCAGCGTTCACCTTGGTCTCGAACCGCACCGAGTCGAAGACGTAGAACTCCGCCTCGGGGGCGAAGTACGCCGTGGTGCCGATGCCCGTCGAGTGGAGGTAGGCCTGCGCCTTGCGGGCGATGTTGCGTGGGTCGCGAGAGTAGGGCTCGCCGGTCAGCGGGTCGTGGATGAAGAAGTTCACGACCAGGGTCTTCGCCGTGCGGAAGGGGTCGACGTACGCCGTGGTCGGGTCGGGGAAGAGCGACATGTCGGACTCGTGGATCGCCTGGAACCCCCGGATCGAGGAGCCGTCGAAGTTCAGACCGTTGTCGAACACGTCCTGCCCGAACGACGAGACCGGCACCGTGAAGTGCTGCATGATCCCGGGCAGGTCGCAGAACCGCACGTCGACCATCTCGATGTGCTCGTCCGAGACGTACTTCAGCAGCTCGTCGCTGGTGGCGAACATTCGTCCTCCTCGTCATGTCGCCCCGGCTGGGTGACCACCACACGGTAGGGACGACCAGTTTCTCGACCGTATCCCCTGTGTTTCGCTGGTGTAACAGGCCCGTACGCTGACCCGGTGCCCGTTCCCGACCTGCCGTTCGACACGGCGTCCTGGGACCGGCGGATCCTCGCGCTGCTCGTCGACTACGCCGCGTGCTGGGGCGTGATGCTCCTGATCTACGGCGGCGACTGGTTCGGCAACGGAAGCCTGCCGTCGCTGTACCTGAACCTGCTGTTCATCGGCGAGTCGGCGGTGTTCATGGCGCTGGCGGGTGGCTCCTTCGGGCAGCTGGCCACCCGGCTCCGGGTCGTCCGGGCGGACGGGAGCGGGAGACCCCTGTCACTGCTCGCGGCACTGCTCCGCCAGGTGCTGATCTGCCTGGTGATCCCGCCGCTGGTCTTCCGGCCGGACGGTCGTGGCCTCCACGACCTCGCCTCCAGGTCCGCGGTCGTCCCGCTGCGTCCGAAGCCCGCCACGGGCAGTTGAGCGGTTCCGCGTTGGCGCCCTCGGGTGCCCGGTTACCCTGAAACCAAGCCCGGGAACGGGCACTCGGTTTCGCTCGCTGGAGCGGGGCCAGACCACGTGGAGCCCCGGAGGACCCCATGCGCAGCCTGACCCTTCGCAAGGCGGCCGTTGCCGCCGTCGTACCCCTGGCCCTCGGGTCGCTGGCCGCCTGCGGCAACGGTGACTCGACGCAGGCCGCAGACCCGCAGGCCGGCGGATCATCGAACCCGAGTACGCCGAGCAGCTCCACGACGACCGACCGCGGCGACGGCGCGAAGGCGGTGGACCCGGCCGCGTTCGTCGACCGGCTCAAGACGGCCGCGCGCTCGTTGACGACCGCTCGCTTCAAGATGACCCTGGAGATGGCCGGGCAGACCGTGTACGCCGAGGGTGCCCTCGACATGACCGGCGACCACCCGGCGATGCAGATCTCCATGGACCTCACCGGCATGGGCACGCCCACCGACATGCGCATCGTGGACAACGTGATGTACATCCAGGACCCGAGCACCGGTGGCGGCAAGTACTTCAAGATGGACCTGAGCGACCCCAACGGGGCGCTGGGCGACCTGGGCGACACGTTCGACAGCTACAACCCCAACCAGATGATCTCGCGGATGTCGCCCGACTCCTTCCGGAAGGTCACCGACCTCGGCAGCCAGACGGTGGGTGGCCGCCAGCTCGAGCACTACCGCGTCGTCATCGACACCAAGGCCGCCTCGAGCGTCTTCAAGAACCTGCCGAGCACCGCGTCGCTGCCGAAGACGATGACCTACGACATGTGGCTCGACGGCGAGAGCCGGATGGCCAAGTTCACGATGCTGATGAAGAAGGTCAGCAAGGTGACCGCGACGTACGCCGACTACGGCGCGGACGTCCACATCGCTGCGCCTCCGGCGTCGCAGATCACCGAGTTGCCGGGAGCGACCACCAGCGGCTGAGCATCACAGGGTCGTCCGCCCCTACAGGTGCCGCGTGGCGCCCGTCCGCCGTCAGTCGGGCCGAACCGGTTTGGTCCGACCTCAGCGGCCGCGCATCTGGCCGCGCAAGCCCTTCATCGAGGTCGGCACGGGACCCTTCGGCATCGGCAGCACGGGCCGTGAGGCGTCGATCGCCTTGAGTCGGGCGAGGATGTCGGTGATGTCCGCCGGCTGCACCTGGCGCTTCATCTTCTGCACATGACGGGAGAGCTTGGCCAGCGGCACCTGGTCGTCGCCGTTGCCGACCACGATCTCGTGCACCGGGGCGTCGACGGCGACCCGCTCGTGGCGCTTGCGCTCCGAGGTCATCAGGGCCTTGAGGCGTCCCTGGCTGCCCTCGCCGACGAGGACGATGCCCGGCGGGCCGATCACGCGGTGCACGACGTCCTGCTGCTTGGTGAAGGCGATCGCGCTGTCGACCGTCCAGCCGCGCTTGAGCAGACCGAGCGCACCCGCAGCGGCGCCGACCTGGCCCTCCATCTGGCCGTAGACGGCGCGTTGGGCGCGGCGGGAGAACACGATCAGGCCGGCCAGGACGCCGACCATGAGGCCGCCCACCACCGACAGGACCAGGCCGAGCGTGCTGCTACGACCGACCACGAGCCAGAAGATCCCGAAGCCCACGACCAGGCCGAGCAGGCCGGCGCCCGCGACCCAGCGTCCGATGGCCGGGTCGCTCTTCTTCGCCATCTGGTAGGTCTGGCCGAACTGCTGCCGACGGTTCAGCTTCGGCGCCTCGTCCGGCTTCGGGGTGGGGCTCTTGGCCATGCGGATGGTGCTCCGTGTCCAGGTAGTGGGGTGCGGGGTCAGGCCGGCGTACGCGCCGACATCGCCTGACGGTACAACCGACCGGCCCGGTACGACGAACGCACGAGCGGGCCGGACATCACGCCGGAGAAGCCGATCTCCTCGGCCTCGGCCGCCAGCTCCACGAACTCCTCCGGCTTCACCCAGCGCTCCACCGGGTGGTGTCGCACGGAGGGGCGGAGGTACTGGGTGATCGTGACCAGCTCGCACCCGGCGGCGTGGAGGTCGCGCAGGGCCTGGCTGACCTCCTCGCGGGTCTCGCCCATGCCGAGGATCAGGTTGGACTTGGTCACCAGGCCGAACGCGCGGGCTGCGGTCAGCACGTCGAGCGAGCGGTCGTAGCGGAAGGCCGGCCGGATGCGCTTGAAGATGCGCGGCACGGTCTCGACGTTGTGCGCCAGGACCTCGGGTCGGCTCTCGAACACCTCGGCCAGGAGGTCGGGCTGCCCGTTGAAGTCGGGGATCAGGTTCTCCACCCCGGTGTCCGGGTTCAGGTCGTGGATGGCGCGCACCGTCTCGGCGTACAACCAGGCGCCGCCATCGGGCAGGTCGTCGCGGGCGACGCCGGTGATGGTGGCGTACTTCAGGCCCATCTTCTGCACGCTCTCGGCGACCCGGCGGGGCTCGTCGCGGTCGAGCGGCTGCGGCTTGCCGGTGTCGATCTGGCAGAAGTCGCAGCGCCGGGTGCACTGGTCGCCGCCGATCAGGAACGTCGCCTCGCGGTCCTCCCAGCACTCGAAGATGTTGGGGCAACCAGCCTCTTGGCAGACCGTGTGGAGACCTTCGGACTTCACCAGCCCGTGGAGCTCGGTGTACGCCGGACCCATCTTCGCCCGGGTCTTGATCCACTCCGGCTTGCGCTCGATCGGGGTCTGCGCGTTGCGGACCTCCAAGCGCAGCAGCTTGCGGCCGTCGGGAGTGGCGTGGGGGGCCTTGGTCACCCACCCATGCTACGTGGCGGGGCCAGCCGAAACCGACTCGGGCGGGGCCTTGCGAGAGGCATTGGTAAGTAGTAACTTACGGTAAGCCATGACTAACCAACTGACCATCGCCCGCGCCTTCACCGCGCTGGCCGACCCGACCCGTCGCGAGATCTTCGAGCGGATCGCCGCCCGTCCGCAGGCGGTGGGGCAGCTGGCCGGCGAGCTCCCGGTCAGCCGGCCGGCGGTGTCCCAGCACCTGAGGGTGCTCAGCGAGGCCGGACTGGTCACGGCCCACGCCGACGGCACCCGACGGGTCTACCAGCTGGACCCCCAGGGGCTCGCCGGCCTGCGCGACTACTTGGACGGGTTCTGGCAGCGCTCGCTGGACGCGTTCGCCCGAGCCGCCGAGCAGCACCACTCATCCCGACAGGAGCAACGATGACCACCGACACCCAGCCGATCTCGATCACCGCGACGACGACCGTCGACGTCCCGATCGAGGAGGCCTTCCGGTTCTTCACCGAGCAGATCAACGACTGGTGGAACGCCGACCACCACGTCATCGAGGCCCCGCTGAGCCACATGGTCTTCGAGCCCTTCGTCGGCGGTCACGTCTACGACGTCGGCACCGACGGCAGCGAGTGCCGGTGGTCGCGGGTGCTGGCCTACGAGCCGCCGAGCCGTGTGGTGTTCAGCTGGGACATCAACGCGCAGTGGGCCATCGAGACGGACCCGGCGTTGTGCAGCGAGGTCGAGGTGAGATTCACCGAGGAGCGGCCAGGCACGACCGCCGTGGTGCTCGAGCACCGTCATCTCGAGCGACACGGCGACGAGATCGCGTCGCAGGTCGAGGGCATGCGCACCGGCTGGCAGGAGGGTCTCGTCGACCTGTACGCCGCCGAGGTGCGGAAGGCGTTCGGCGCTTGATGGATTGGTAACTGATCGGTTACCTTTCGCGGGTGGACGTCTTCGCGGCCCTCGCCGACCCGGTCCGCCGCGCCCTCCTCGAGGAGGTGGCGACCGGGCCGGTGCGCGTCGTCGACCTGGCGGCGCGTCACCCGATCTCGCGGCCCGCGGTGAGCAAGCACCTCCGCGTGCTCACCGAGTGCGGGCTGGTCGTGGCGCACGACCAGGGTCGGGAGCGCCACTACGTCCTGGTGCCCGGAGCGCTGGGCCCGGTCACGCTCTTTCTCCGGCGCCTCGCGCTGGGCGGCTCGCCGGTCACGGCCCACGCCCTCGACGCCCTCGACACCGAGGTACGCCGGACCGCGCGCGACCGGCGTACCCGCGCCGGAACCCGACAGGAGACCGCATGAGTCCCGTTCCGAACGGCCGCGTCACCCATCTCGCCGACCGGCTCACCCTGCACCTCGACCGGACCTTCGACGCACCGATCGAGGACGTCTGGGCCGCCATCACCGAGCCCGAGCGGCTCGCGCGCTGGCTGGGCACGTGGCGGGGAGACCCGACCGAGGGGCACGTGCTCTGGCGCATGGGGTTCGAGGACGGCGCGGACGAGCACCAGCTGGAGATCCGCGAGTGTCGCCCGCCGCACCGGCTGGCCGTCACGACGTACCTGGGGGAGCAGGCGTGGTACCTCGACGCCGACCTGTCCGAGAGCGACGGCGTGACGACTCTGTCCTTCAGCCAGCCGGAGGTCGGCCACGACGACGTGCCGAGTGTCGGGCCCGGCTGGGAGTACTACCTCGACCGGCTCGTCGCCGCAGAGACGGGCGGCGATCCGGCCGCCGTGGACTTCGAACGCGACTACTACCCGGCCATGGCCGAGTACTACCGCGCCCGGCGGGACGCTACGGAGTGACCAGCTCGATCAGCGGCTGACGGCTCGGGTCGGGCCGAGGCTCGTAGTCGGGCGTCGGGTCGTACGCCGTCCAGGCCAGGAGGTCGGCGAGGTGACGGCGCACGCTCGGGAGCACGTCGTACACCGTGACGTCGCGACCCAGCTCGGCGGACAACGAGGTCACGCCGGCGTCGGCGATGCCGCAGGGGACGAAGCGGTCGTACCACGCGAGGTCGACGTCGCAGTTGAGAGCGAAGCCGTGCATGGTGACGCCCTGGCTGACCCGGATGCCGAGGGCGGCGATCTTGCGCTCGGGCCGGGTGGCGTCGGCGCGCAGCCAGACGCCGCTGCGCCCGGGCACGCGAGCCGACTCGAGCCCGAGGTCACCGCTGACCCGGATCAGGGCCTCCTCGACCCGGCGTACGTAGTCGACGACCTTGACGTGATCGGGCAGCCGGACGATCGGGTAGCCGACGAGCTGACCCGGTCCGTGGAACGTGATCATGCCGCCGCGGTCGACGTCGATGACCGGCGCGCCGCCGGGATCGGCCGGCCGGTCGCCGGGGGCGGTGCGCTTGCCGGCGGTGAACACCGGCGGGTGCTCGAGCAGCCAGACGGTGTCGGGGCGGTCGCCGGCGGCGACCTCGGCGTGGAGGGCGCGCTGGGTGTCCCAGGCGGCGAGGTAGTCGACGGCGTCGTCACCGAACCCGCCCTCGCGGAACACCAGGTCGCTCACGTCACGAGCCTAACCTCCGCCCCACGAACGCGAGCTGGGCCGGCAGCATCCGGGTCCAGTACGCCGGGTCGTGGGCGCCGGCCTCGAACGTCGAGGTGACCGGGCCTTCGAACCCGTCGACGTAGGCGCGGTCGGCCGAGTAGAACGAGTCCTCGCGGCCGCAGTCGACGCGGACGGCGATGCCGTCGAGGTCGCGCTGGTGGCCCATCACGGAGAACTCCTCGTACTCCGCGGCGTCGTCGAAGCCGCTCGACGAGGCGTCGCCGGGGTCGATCCACAAGGCCGCGCTCAGCACGGCGACCGCCCGGACACGCGAGGCGCCCTCGAGCGCGGCGAGCCGGAGTGCGCCGTACCCGCCCATGGACCAGCCCTGGAAGGCGAGTCGATCGGTGGCGAGACCCTGGCGGCCCAGCAGGGGGAGAAGCTCGTCGAGCACCATCGCGCCGGCGTCCTCGCCGGTGGGCCGCCGGTGGTAGTAGGTGTTCCCACCGTCGATGGTGGCGATGGCGAACGGCGGGACACCGGCACGAACGGCCGCGGGCAGGAAGCGGTCCAGGCCGAGCGTGGTGACCGCCGTGGTGTGGTCGCCGTTGAGTCCGTGCAGCGACACCATCACCGGCAGTGGCTCGGGCCGCGGGCCGGGGTAGATGACCGACCACCCGACCCGGGTGCCGAGTCGGTCGCGCGAGGCGAACGAGCCGCTGACGACCGTGCCCGGAGGCACGTCCGGGATGTGTCCCGCCGGGCCGGTCTGTCCCAGGAGGCGGCGGAGCCGGTACTCGCCCGGCAGCCAGCCCTCGTCGACCGCGACCACGGTGGCGGCCAGGGCCGCCACCCCGCCTCCGGCCCCGAGCAGGAGGCCACGCCGCGAGAGGGACATGCGGTCACGGTAGGACCCTGTGGAGAGACTCGGCGACGAGCCGCGCGGTGCCGTCACAGTGGTGAGATGCGCACTCGGACGCTGCTGTTGCTGGCCACGACCCTCACGACTGCCACGATCGCCGGTGTCGGCGTCGGCGTCGGTCGTCGGCGTCGGTGTCGCGGCGGGCGGTGCCGCGACTTCCGAGCCGTCGTCGCGCGAACTCGACCCCGCATCGTCGGTCGTCGCCCGGGCCTCGCGGGTCCTCGCGGCGTGGGACGACGCGCGAGGGTCGGCATGGGCACGCGGCGACGTGCCGGCGCTGATGCGGCTCTACACCCGCTCGTCCACGACCGGCGCGCGAGACGTCGCCGACCTCCGCCGGTGGCGCCACCGCGGTCTCCTGGTCACCGGGCTGCGGCAGCAGGTCGGCGAGCTGAGGGTGCTGATCGCCGGGTCGCGTCGCCTCGTGGTCCGGGCGACGGATCGGACGGTCGACGCGGTCGCGGTCGAGGGGCATCGGCGTACGGCCCTGCCGACGAGCACGTGGCGCAGCCACCGGATCCGGCTCGTGCTCCGACACGGCCGCTGGGTGGTCGACGAGGTGGAGGCTCAGCCGGCCAGGTGACTCCAGCGCGTGGCGAGCTGCGACCAGGGACCGTGGTCGGCGACCTGCCCTTCGACGAGCACCACGACCCGGTCGGCCTGGGCGAGGGCGGCGGCCTTCGAGGTCGCCCCGATCACCGTGGCGCCGCGCTCGCGCAGGGCGGTCCAGAGCTCCACCTCGGTGGTGGCGTCGAGCGCCGAGGACACGTCGTCGGCGAGCAGCAGATCGGCGTCGCACGCGAGGGCTCGTGCCAGAGCCAGACGCTGCACCTGGCCACCCGACAGACGTACGCCGCGGTGCCCGACGAGGGAGTCGGCCCCGCCGGCGTCGTCGACGTCGCGCTGCATCCGCGCCGTCGCCAGCGACGGCAGCACCTGACGGTCGGAGTGGTCGAGCGCGACGTTGCCGCGGAAGGTGCCGGACAACACGCGGGGGACCTGCGCGACGTGAGCGACCCGGCCCGGGCGCAGGTCGACCTCGTGGTCGGACAGCACCCGATCGTTCCAGCGGATCTCGCCGGTGCTGGTCACGAGTCCGGCCAGGGCCCCGAGCAGGCTGGACTTGCCGGACCCCACCTGACCGAGCAGCAGCACCAGCTCACCCGGCGTCACCTCGAGGTCGACGCCACTGACCCCGATCGTGCCGTCGTCGTGGACGGCGGTGAGGTCGGTGACGCGCAGCTCGCGGAGCGGATCGCTCACCTGGGCAGGGGGATCGGGCGCGATGCCGTGCACCAGGTCGACGCCGTCGGGCAGGTGCATGAGGTCACCACCGCCGGCGAGCCGGCTGGTCGCGCGCATCCACGCGCGGGTGCCCGGCGCCTCCGTGATGACCGAGCCGGCGACCCGGCCGAACCAGTCGAAGCCGTTCACCGCACCCGCGACCATCAGAGCGGTCGCGAGACCCCAGCCCCCGCCGACGAAGATGGCCCAGGCGGAGACCACGCCGACCTGCACCATCACGATCGGGACGCCGTCGAGCATCGCCTGGATGCGATGCTCGCTCACCGCGGCCTCCACGCGGCCGGAGTCGACCTCACGGAGGTGGCGGTGGACGTCGGGAGTGGCCGCTGCGAGCTTGACCGTGCGGACCGAGTCGAGTGACGACACGAGCGACCGGCCGAACCTGGCTCGGGCAGCCGACGAGGCCGCAGCGGAGCGCCCCGCCACCCTCCGGCCGAACGAGGAGGCCACCGCGGACGCGGTCATCACCGCGAGGAGCACCGCGCCCGCGAGGACGGTGCCGGCCACGAACGCGGTGACCACTGCGATCGCCAGGCCGTTCAGGAAGTCGACCCAGCGGTCGGCATATCTCGCGAGTCGATCGGCATCCATGGTGCGTGCGACCACCTCGCCGGGCGGGGTGCGATCGAGCCGGTGGGCCTTGGTCTGCCCGTGCAGCACCCGGGTGCGGGCTCGGAGCATCACCGCGATCCACCACTGGGGATAGCGACGGATCGCGACCGCGAGCAGGGCGGGCGAGCCCAGGAGCGACACCACCAGGAGCGCGGTCAGACCGAACGGGCGGTCGCCGTGCTGGAGGTCGGAGACGATGTGGCCCCACAACCACCCGGTCAGCGCACCGAACGCTCCGGTCAGGGCGCACACGAGGAACAGCGCCATGCCGAACAGGCCCCACTGCGGCTCGATGAAGAGCGCGCTCTTCGTGGCGCGGGCGAGCGAGGGGATATGACGGAGCGTCGGCGGAGGGGGCGGCGTACCGGTGCGACGCTGCGTGCCGACCGCACCGGTGTGCAGGCTCTCGTCGACCGTGCGCAGCGCGGACTCGCCGGCGGACGCGCTCAACAGGTCGCGGAAGGGACCGGGCTCGTGGGCGAGCTCGTCACGCGGTCCGTGCTGGATCACGCGTCCGCTCTCCAGCACCGCGACCTGCTCGGCTCGCTCCGTGGTCGACAGTCGGTGGGCCACGAGCAGCCCGGTGCGCCCGTTGAGCAGTCGCTCGGCAGCGGCGACGACGCGGGCCTCGGTGAGTGGGTCCATGCGGGCGGTCGCCTCGTCCAGGACGACGACCCGGACGTCGCGGACCAGGAGTCGTGCGAACGCGACCAGCTGCTCCTCGCCGGCGGAGAGGCTCGTGCCACCGGGTCCGAGCAGGGTGTCGAGACCCCGCGGGAGGCCGGCGACCCAGGCCGTGAGACCGAGCTCCTCGACCGCCTCTTCGATGGTCTCGCGGGGCAGGTCTCCGAAGAGCGTGATGTTCTCCGCGAGGGTGCCGGCCAGGATCTCGGTGCGCTGGGTGACGACTCCGACGGCCGCGCGTAGCTGTTGCAGCTCGAGGTCGCGGACGTCGACTCCGCCGAGCAGCAGCGAGCCCGGCTCGGGCTCGACGGCGCGTGAGAGCAGGGAGGCCAGCGTGGACTTGCCGGAGCCGGTGCGGCCGACGAGCGCGCACGTCGTGCCGGCGGGAACGGTCAGGTCGACGCCCGACAGCGCGAAGGTGCCGTGGGCGTAGGCGAAGTGGAGGCCGGCGAACCGGATGCCGAGCGGTCCGTCGGGCAGTGCTCGACCGCCCTCGGGCTCGGGAGGGGACGCCAGCAGACCACGGAGCCGGATCACGGCGCCGAGCCCGGCCTGGAGGTCGGGCAGGTGACGTGCGAGCTGGTCGACCTGGCCCACGAACATCGTCGTCACCAGGAACAGCGTGACCAGCGCGCCCGTCGAGAGGCGGTCGTCGGCGACCAGGATCACGCCCGTCAGGGCCGTGGCGGCGAGCACCCCGTGCAGCAGCACGCCGGTACGGCGACCGACGCGCGCCTCGAGCCGGAGCACGGTGGCGAAGCGACGGTGGACCTCACCGGCGAGCTCGGTGCAGCGCCGCAGCACGTGGGACTGGCCGAGGCTGGTGCGCAGGTCGTCGCGCGCCGCGACACCTTCCTCCATGGCGGCGGCATGATCGGTCCACGCCATCTCCTCGACGACCTTCAGCTCGGAGATGCGCGGCAGCAACGGTCGGACGACGAGCACCGCGGCGATCCCGGAGACGGGGAACAGGATGAACGCCGGCCACCAGGTGAAGCCCGCGACCAACCAGAGCGGACCCGCCGCCATGATGGTGCGGATCACCATCCACACGTCGCGCCGAAGGAGGGTGCCGACCTCGTGGGTGTCGTCGTCCACCCGGTCGAGCACCTCGCCGACGGCCTGCTCGCTCAGCTCCGACAGCGGCTGGGCCATCGCGGCGTCGAGCAGGTCGGCGCGCAGTCGACCCTCGGCGCGATCCACGAGACCGGACCACAGGGTGCGTCCGATGGTGTCGAGCAGGGCGCCGCCCACGACGCAGAGAGTCAGCAGCCGGACCAGTCCGGAGCTCGGGTGCAGGGCGAGGCGCCCGGCCACGACCGAGCCCAGCGACATGCCGATGGCGCTGAACGTCGAGCACACGATGGCGACGCCGGCGAACGACGAACGCATCCGGCGCCAGTCGACCGGCACCCGCCCAGGCGGGAGCGCCGGCGGCGGAGGCGTCGTCGGGCGTAGGTCGGCGGGGGCGAGATCGGTGGTGGTCACGGCCTCATGAAGGTACGTCCCAGCACCGACGTCCTGCCTCTGAATTTCCGGCGGGTCGCGCCGGCCCGCGAGGCCGAGGGTCGGCTGCTCAGCGTCGGCCGGCGAGGCCCGAGGCGAGGACGTCGGTCACGTCGCGGTCGCGGAACTCGAATCCCGCGTCGACCAGGGCCTGCGGGACCAGGTTGACCGAGCCCAGCAGCTCGGGGGCGAGTGGGCCGGCGCCGATGCGGATGGCCGCCGCCGGTACCGGGATGATCGCGGGCCGACCGACGGCCCGCGCGAGCGCCTGGTTGAACTCCGCGAACGTCGGCGTGCGCGGGCAGCACAGGTTGAACCGCCCGTGGGCATCAGGGTGCTCGACCAGGTGGACGACACCTCCGAGCCAGTCGCGCAGGGACACCATCGGGAAGTGCTGACGCCCGTTGCCGACCCGTCCGCCCAGCCCCAGTCGGTAGACGCGACGGAGCATGCGGAGGGGTTCGGACTCGCGGTCCATCACCGGTGCGGTCCGCAGCACGCAGACCCGTGCGCCGGCCTCGATCGCCGGGCCGGCCGCCTCTTCCCAGGCGCGGGTGACCTCACCCATCAACGTGTGACCTCGGCTGTCACCCGCCTCGGTGATCTCCTCGTCGCCGTGGTCTCCGTAGACGGCGACGGCATTGCCGGCGAGGAACGCCGGCTTCTTGTCCGAGCCAGCGATGGCCTCGGCGAGCACTCGGGTCGAGGTGACCCTGGACTCGCGCAGGTTGCGAGCCCAGCGCTTCGAGTGAGGGTTGCCGATGGTCGGGCTGCCGGCGACGTTGACGACCACATCGGCGTCCTCGATCACCTGCGCGTCGAGCAGTCCGGACGACGGGTCCCACCGGGACTCGGTATCCGTCTCGGGCTCGCGGCGTACCAACGACGTGGTGGTGTGGCCGTGCGTGCGCAGCGCCTCGACCAGGTGTTGGCCGAGGAACCCGGTCGCGCCTCCGACGACGACGTGCATCCGTCAATCCTCTCACCTCACTGGATTTCGAGACGCGCCGCTCGCCCTCTCACTTCGTTCATGCCCGAGCCGGACGCTCCTCAATCTCCTCGCTCATCTTCGCCTTCGCAGGCTCAGGCGAAGCGCTCGGACCTCAATCTCCTCGCTCATCTTCGCCTTCGCGGGCTCAGGCGAAGCGCTCGGACCTCAATCTCCTCGCTCTCCTTCGCCTTCGCGGGCTCAGGCGAAGCGCTCAGACCTCGAACTGCCCGGCCTCGAGCCGGGCCTTGACCTCACCCAGGAAGCGCGCCGCGTCCGCACCGTCGACCAGGCGGTGGTCGTAGGTGAGCGCCAGGAAGACCATCTGCCGGACCGCGATCGTCTCGCCGAGGTTCGGGTCGTCGATCACGACGGGACGCTTCACCACGGCACCCGTGCCGAGGATCGCGACCTGGGGCTGGTTGATGATCGGGGTGTCGAAGAGCGCACCGCGGCTACCGGTGTTGGTCAGCGTGAACGTGCCCCCCGACAGCTCGTCCGGAGTGATCTTGCTCGTCCGGGTGCGTTCGGCCACGTCGGCGATCTTCCGGGCGAGCCCGGCGATCGACAGATCGCCCGCCTCCTTGATCACCGGGGTGAGGAGACCGCGCTCGGTGTCGACGGCGATCGCGAGGTTCTCGACGTCGAAATAGGTGACCTCGCCCTTCTCGGTGTCGATCGCCGCGTTCAGGCTCGGGTGCGCCTTGAGCGCGTCGATCGCGGCCTTCGCGAAGAACGGCATGAACGACAGCTTCACGCCCTCGCGCGACGCGAAGTCGACCTTGACCGCATCGCGCAGGCGCGAGATCGCGGTGACGTCGACCTCGACCACCGTCGTCAGCTGGGCACTGACCTGGAGGGACTCGACCATGCGCTGGGCGATCACCTTGCGCAGACGGGTCATGGGCTCGGTCTTGCCGCGCAGCGGGGACGGCACCGGCGCACCGGGAGCCCGTGATGCCGGCGGTGCCGCGGGCGACGGCTCGGCCGCCGCTGCTGCGGCTGCGGCCGGCTGCGCCGGGGTGGTGTCCTTGCCCTGCTGCTGGGCCGCCGCGAGCACGTCCTGCTTGCGGATGCGGCCACCGACACCGGTGCCGGCGATGCTCGCCAGGTCGACGCCGTGCTGCGTGGCCATCTTCCGCACCAGGGGGGTCACGTACGCCGCGGAGTCGCGACCACCGGACGACGCCGCCGCGGCTGGCTGCTCCGGCTGCTCCGGCTGCTCGGGTTGGGACTCGGGCTCGGCGGCCGGCTCCGGCCGTGCCTCTTCCGCTGGCTCTTCGTGTGCCTCCTCCGCCGGTGCCGACTCGGCCGACTCGCCGGCCGGCTCCTCGGCGGGCTCCTCGGCGGGCTCTGCCTGCTCTTCCTGCTCCTCCTGGGGCGCGGGCGACGCGGGCTCGGCGGGGGTCTGGCCGGCGTCGGCGGAGCCGATCACGGCCAGCTCGGCGCCGACGTCGACCGTCTCGTCCTCGTGAACCTTGATCTCGAGGAGGGTGCCGGCCGCCGGGGAGGGGATCTCGGTGTCGACCTTGTCGGTCGAGACCTCGAGCAGTGACTCGTCCGTCGCTACCTCGTCGCCGACCTGCTTGAGCCAGCGGGTCACGGTGCCCTCGGTGACGGACTCGCCGAGCTCGGGCAGGCGCACCACGGTCTGGTCGCCCGACGTCTGCGCGGCTCCGGCCGCGGCGGCCGCGACGTCCTCTCGGGGTGCGTCGTCCTTCTCCTGCGCCGCAGGTTGGTCCTGAGGCTCGTCCGGCGTGTCCGCCTGCTCCGCCTGCGCGTGGGCCTCCTCGCGCTCGTTCTGCTCCTGGTCGAGCGGGGTCTCGGCCGGCTCGTCCGACGCGGGCTGTTCGGGCTGGCTGGGCTCCTCGGGCTCCTCCGGCTGCTGAGTCTCCTGACCGCCGCCGTCGCCGTCGCCGTCGCCGTCGCCGTCAGCATCGGTACCGCCGGTCGCCTCGTCCGCGGCACCGATGACGGCGAGGACGGCGCCCACGTCGACGGTGTCGTCCTCGTTCGCCTTGATCTCCAGCAGCGTGCCCGCGACCGGCGAGGGGATCTCGGTGTCGACCTTGTCGGTCGAGACCTCGAGCAGGGGCTCGTCGACCGCCACCTCGTCGCCGACCTGCTTCAGCCATCGGGTGACCGTGCCTTCGGTGACGGATTCGCCGAGCTCGGGGAGGTTGACTTCGGTGGCCATGGGCGTGGGGATCGCTTCCTGTCTGGGGGGTCGACTGGGGTCAGGCTGGCTCAGCTGTGCGCGTGGAGGGGCTTCCCGGCCAGGGCCAGGTGCGCCTCGCCGAGCGCTTCGTTCTGGGTGGGGTGTGCGTGGACCAGGGGAGCGACGTCCTCGGCGTGCGCCTCCCAGTTGTAGATCAGCTGGGCCTCGCCGATGAGCTCGCCGACCCGGTCGCCGACCATGTGCACGCCGATGACCGGTCCGTCCGTGCGGCGGACCAGCTTCACGAAGCCCTGGGTCATCAGGATCTGGCTCTTG
This sequence comes from uncultured Actinomycetota bacterium, assembly GCA_963759515.1. Lineage (GTDB taxonomy): Bacteria > Actinomycetota > Actinomycetes > Propionibacteriales > Nocardioidaceae > Nocardioides. The sequence goes on from CAVWZR010000018.1 coordinate 463,737, forward strand.
CCGTTGCCGCCGAGGTCGTAGGTGAGGGTCTCGACCGCGTCATCGCCGTACGCCGCGCGGGCGGCCGCCTCGTCGAGCCCGACGGAGGCGACCTCGGGGTGGCTGTAGGTGACTCGCGGGATGCCCGTCTCGTCGATCGCGGCCGGTTCCAGCCCGGCGATGTCCTCGGCCACGAAGATGCCCTGCTGGAAGCCGCGATGGGCCAGCTGGAGGCCGGGCACGATGTCGCCCACGGCGTACACGCCGTCGAGGTTGGTGCGGCAGCGCTCGTCGGCGAGGACGAACCCGCGGTCCATCGCGACGCCCTGCTCGTCGTACCCGAGCCCGTCGGTGGTCGGCCCGCGACCGACCGCCACGAGCAGCAGCTCGGCCTCGATCACGTCGCCCCCCTCGACGGTGACTGCGACGCCCTCGTCGGTGACCTTGAGGCTCTGGAACGGCGTCGCGGTGCGCATCTGGATCTTCCGCTTGCGGAAGGCGCGCTCGAGGGCCTTCGACGAGGCCTCGTCCTCGACCGGGACCAGCCGCGGCAGCGCCTCGACGATCGTGACCTCGGACCCGAAGCTCGCCCAGACGCTCGCGAACTCGCACCCGATGACACCGCCGCCGAGCACGATCACCGAGCGGGGCACCCGATCGAGCCGCAGTGCCTGCTCGGAGGTGAGGACCCGCTGCCCGTCGATGTCGAGGCCCGGCAGGGAGCGGCTGTACGAGCCGGAGGCCAGCACCAGATGCTTCCCGGTGTACGTCGCCTCGCCGGTCGAGTCGTTCGGGACCACGGTCACCTGGCGCGGCCCGGTCATCCGGCCCTCACCCTCGATCACGGTGATCCCGCGGCCCTTGATCAGGCCGGTCAGCCCCTTGAAGAGACGTGAGACGACCTTGTCCTTGTAGGTGTTCACCCCGGCCATGTCGATGCCCTCGAGGGTGGCCGTCACGCCGAACTGCTGTGACTCACGCGTCTGGTCGGCGACCTCCGCGGCATGCAGGAGCGCCTTGGTCGGGATGCACCCGACGTGCAGGCACGTGCCACCGAGGTTCCCCTTCTCGACCAGGCCCACCGAGAGGCCGAGCTGGGCGGCTCTGAGCGCACATGCGTAGCCGCCGGATCCTGCCCCGAGAATGAGTACGTCGAACTCGCCGTCGGTCACCCGACCATCCTTGCACTCTTTACATCACGCCCGGAAAGGGCCCGGACGGCTCACCAGGAAGGCGGCGACAGGGTCCGGGAACCGCGGCGAAGACCCGGGCGCGAGCTGGGAGCAGCGTGCATCATATGGGTCATGAGACTCTTCGGACGCGGTCGCGGGTCGCGCTTCCGCCGGCCCGGTCGCGACGCAGCGCGGACGGGGTCGACGCGCGTGCTGGCGTCGACGAGCGAGGACGAGCAGCACCTCGTGCAGTTCGTGAGCACGCGCGAGGGGATCGAGGGCTTCGTCGAGCCGCGCACCGCCGTCAGCGACGTGACCCTGCTCCTCGTGGCCTGGGACGGCGAGTTCACGCGTCGTCGCGTGCCCTCGGCGGAGTGGGCCTACTCGTTCTGTCGACGCCGCGACATCAAGGCATACGAAGCCGGCGTGGTCGGCATCCCTCAGCGCATGCGCGAGTACATCAAGCGACAGAAAGAGCGCGGCGGCCGCTAGGGCTCGTCAGCCCGCCGTACCGAGAGCGCGTGCGTAGTCGACCAGCGTGGTGAGCGCGAAGCCGGTGCCGCCGGGAAGCCAGTGGCCGGCCGCTGTCCCGTTGTTGTAGCCGGGCCCGGCGATGTCGAGGTGGGCCCACGGCCGCTCGCCCACGAACTCGCGGAGGAACGCCGCCGCGAAGAGCCCGCCGCCCCATCGGGTCCAGTCGTGCTGGGCGAGGTCGGCGATCTTGCTGCCGTGCACGCGGTCGACGACGTCCTGGGGGATGGGCATCGGCCAGTGCTTCTCGCCGCTCTGGCGGCCGGCGTCGACGAGCGGGACGACGACCTCCTCGCTGCCGAAGATCGCACCCACCTTGTTGCCGAGCGACACCATCATGTGACCCGTCAGGGTCGCGACGTCGACGATCACGTCCGGATCCTGCTCGGTGGCCCGCACGAGTCCGTCCGCCAGCACGAGACGTCCCTCGGCATCGGTGTTCAGCACCTCGACGGTCTTGCCGCCGTAGATCGTGAGCACGTCGCCGGGACGCATCGAGCTGCCGGAGACCATGTTCTCGGCGAGGCAGGCGTACGCCGTCACCTTGACCGGCAGCCCGAGCGCGGCGATGGCCAAGGTGGCCTGCGTGATCACGGCGGCCCCGGCCATGTCGCACTTCATCGTCTCCATGCCGGACGCGGTCTTGATGCTCAGCCCGCCGGAGTCGAACGTGATGCCCTTGCCCACGAGGGCGACGTGCGCGACCGCGTCCGAGGGGGAGTAGCGCAGCTCGACCAGGCGCGGTGGGGCGCTCGAGCCGCCACCGACACCCAGGAGGCCGCCGCAGCCGAGCTTGGCCAGACGGGCGTCGTCGAGCACCGTGACCTTGACCTTGGTGCCCTTGGCAGCCCGCACGATCTCGTCCGCGAAGACCGGCGGGGTGAGGTCTCCGGCCGGTGTGTTCACCCAGTCGCGGACCGCGTTGACCGCGGGCCCGACGACCTGCGCCCCCTCGAACGCGGCGACCGCCTCCTGGCGTCGCGCGACCGGGCTGAGCACGGTGACCGTGCCGGCGCGCTTGTCGGGCGTCTTCGCCTGGTAGCGCGAGAAGGCGTAGCCGCCGAGCAGGTAGCCCTCGAGCACGTTGCGGACGAGTGCGGAGTCGGCGGCCGGCAGGGCGAGTGCGACCGATGCGGCGTTGGACGTCGATCGTCCCGCCACCCCGGCGGCGCGGCGTACGGCGAGGAGCTGGGCGGCCGCGTCGGCCGGCTTCTCGCCCATCCCGACCAGCACGAGGAGCGGGGTCGCCGTCTTGCCGGCGGTGGGCACTCGCGCCACCTCCCCGGCCTTCCCGGTGAAGCCCAGCGTGCTGAGCAGAGGACGCAGCGACCGACCGAACGCCGCGCCGACGTCCTCGGCGCCGTCGGCGAGGGACACCCCGCGCGTGCCCTTCCACGCGCCGACGACCACGGCATCGGCGCGGGTCTTCGCCGGGCTCGCGCCCCGTAGGTGGTAGCTGGTCACCGGGTCACCCTAACCACGTGCTGACCAGGGCCCGGGCTCCCGAACCAGGCGTCCCTCCCGGTGTAAGTTCCCGGGCATGGCCGACGACACCGACGAGGGCGACGCCGGTACGCCGCTGCTCCAGTCGCCGTTGCACGACCGGCACGTCGCGCTCGGGGCGAAGTTCGCGGAGTTCGGTGGTTGGTCCATGCCGCTGGAGTACCCCTCCGGCGTGGTCAAGGAACACACCACCGTGCGCGAGTCGGTCGGGGTGTTCGACGTGAGCCACCTCGGCAAGCTGATGCTCACCGGCCCCGGCGCCGCGACGTACGCCAATGCGACGCTGAGCAACGACCTCGGCAAGATCCGGCACGGCAAGGCTCAGTACACCTTGTGCTGCGACCCCGAGACCGGCGGCATCGTCGACGACCTGATCGCGTACCTGCACGACGACGAGCACGTGCTCCTCGTCCCGAACGCCGCGAACTCGGCGGAGGTCGCCCGGCGGCTCACCGCCCAGGTGCCCGACGGCGTGAAGGTGCTCGACCACCACACCCAGTACGCCGTCCTGGCGGTGCAGGGGCCGAAGTCCGACGAGGTGCTGGCCGCCATCGGCTTCCCCACCGGCCACGAGTACATGTCGTTCGCCGAGGCGCCGTTCGAGGACACCGGAGTGGTGGTCTGCCGCACCGGCTACACCGGCGAGCGCGGCTACGAGCTGATCGCTCGCAACGAGGTGGCCGGTGTCCTGTGGGACCGCCTCCTCGCGGCCGGCGAGCCGTTCGGCATGCTGCCGTGCGGCCTTGCGGCGCGCGACACCCTGCGGACCGAGATGGGCTACCCGTTGCACGGGCAGGACATCACGATCGACGTCACGCCCAACCAGGGCGGGCTCGGGTGGGCCGTCGGCTGGAAGAAGGACGCCTTCTGGGGCCGCGACGCGCTGGTGAAGGAGAAGGAGGAGGGGCCGCAGCGGAAGCTGCGCGGGCTGGTAGCCCTCGAACGCGGCATCCCCCGGCCCGGCATGCTGGTCAGCCTGGCGCCCGACGTACCCCTCTGCGAGATCACGTCCGGCACGTTCTCGCCGACGTTGAAGAAGGGGATCGGGATGGCGCTCGTGCCGACGTTCGTCGACGCAGAGGCCGAGCTCGGCGTGCAGATCCGCACCCGCCGCGAGATCTTCGCCTCCACGAAGCTGCCGTTCGTCGACACGTCCGTCCGGGAGTCGTGACCCGGCGATGAACCTGCCCGAGCAGCCGGCCACCTTCCGCCAGCCCTCGCCCGCCGAGCGGCCGTGGTGGTGGAAGCTGCTCGACTCCTCGAGCGCCGAGGCCCAGGTGCCGGAGGAGTACGCCCACCAGCGCTTCGCGTCGCAGGCCGACGCCGAGTCCTGGGTCGGCGAGGTCTGGGCGGAGCTCTCCGCCGCGGGAGTCGACGCGGTCACGCTCTTCGAGCACGACCGCGAGATCTACGGGCCGATGTCACTCTCGGCGTGACGCTGCACCTTCGCGTGGCGGTGGTTTCGAGACGGTCGCAGAGCGACCTCCTCAACCACCGGGCTTCAGTGGTTTCGAGACGGTCGCAGAGCGACCTCCTCAGCCACCTGAAGGCGAGAGCTCGCCGACCGGGACCTCCGCCTCGAGCCGGTTGCCGAGTGGCGCCAAGGGGCAGGCCCAGTTCGGGTCGTACGCGCACGACGGGTTGTAGGAGAAGTTGAGGTCGATCACCCAGGCGTCACCCTCACGGCCGAGGTCGGCGCCCTTGACCGTGTCGAGCAGGTAGCGCCCGGCGCCGTACGTCGTGTGTCCCGCCGTCGCGTCGCGCAGGGGCAGGAAGATCCCGTTGCCGTAGGAGCCGAGCCACCAGACGTCGAGGCCGCCGATCCCGGGGATGTCGAACCTGCCCGCCCGCGTGAACGGCACCGCGCCGTCGGTGCCGGTCGTCGGCGCCCACTCCTCCGGCTCGGCCGGCTGCATCTCCAGCACGAAACGGAACGCCTCGTCGTACGCCGCGTGGTGGAGCTCCTGGTCGGGCTGCCGGGCCGTCGCCGGGTGCTCGTGGAACAGCGCGGTGCGGCGCTCGACCCACTGGGCATGCGCGGCGGCAGGATCCGTGGCTGTTCGTACGTACGAGTAGAGGTCGTGCACCTCGCGCCGCCACGAGGCGACCTGCTGGGACCACGACACGAGCTCGACCATGGGACCAGCATGCCAACCGACGGCGAACCCCTCAGGTGAGGGAGGGCGCCACACCGGTCTCGGGTTCGTCGATCGGCAGCTCGTGGGCGACGATGCCCTCGCGCTCGAGGTACCGCTCGGCCATGCGGACGGCCGGGTGCATCCCGGCCACGGCCAGGAGCGCGATGCCGGCGATGACCAGCCAGCCGGCACCGGGCAGACCGGCCGGATGCCACGACATGGCCAGGAGCGTGTAGAGCGCGGGTGCCCAACGGCCGCCGAGCGTGCTGAACACCTCGGCCACGCCGCCGTACTCACCCCGTCGCGCGGGGTCCATGAGCTTCGCTTGGAAGGCCCAGCTCGCGCCCGAGATGTAGAGCTCGGCGCCCGTGACCGCGACGTGCCCCAGCCAGACCAGGAAGATCGTCACGAAGCCGGCGGTGCTGTGGGTGGCCATCGTGATCAGGCACGAGGCCAGGAAGAAGGCGCCCGAGATGCGCACCGACCGCAGGGCGTCGGAGATCGTGGCCACGCCGCGCGAGGTGTACTGCGGCAGGAAGATGCACAGCACCGTGTTGGTGCCGAACAGCCACGCCAACAGCCAGTGCGGAGCGTCGGTCGCCTGCACGAGCCAGAGTGGGATGACGACGTTCAGCAGCACCTGGTTGGTCCACAGGGTGCCGTTGCAGAGGCTGGCCAGCATCCAGCCGACGTTGTGGAGGGGACCGCGGCCCTTCGCTTGCACGGACGGCGTCTCACGGTCGGGATCCGAGCGCGCCAGGTCGTGGGGCGCACGCGGCAGGCGGGTGATGAAGGCGGCGTTGACGAGCCCGATCGCCAGGGTGAACAACGGCATCCACCGCATCACCGTCAGGTTGTCGAACGCGAGGGCGATGCCACCGATGATCGCGCCGAGGGTGAAGCCGACGTTGAGTGACGAGTACATGTAGGCCTGGGTGGCCACCCGCTCGTCCTCGGGCATCACGTCGAGGACGTAGGCGTTGCGCCCGGCACTCCCGGCGTTCTCGATGATCTCGAAGCAGACGACCATCGCGACGTAGCCGGTGAAGCTGTCGATGAAGGGCCAGGCGGCGAACATCAGGGCACCCAGGAGGGCGCCGGTCGCCCACATGCGCTTCGGCCCGATGCGGTCGGTCAGCTTGCCCGCCGGGTAGGCGACGAGGAACGACACGACACCGGCGATCGTGAGCCCGAGACCGACCTGCGCAGCGCGGAGCCCGACGACCTGGGTGAAGAACACCGCCGAGCCGGTGAGGAAGGTGCCCTCGGCGGTTGCGAACAGCAGGGACTGCGTCGCCAGCCGCCGCGACAGCGGGGTCGGCGGGACGAGGCGTCGGAACGTGGATCCGAGAGGCACGTTCCCATGGGATCAGGAACCACCCCCCGACCTCACCTGATTTTGTCAGGTGAGCGACGGCGCGACACCCGGGTCCGGATCGCCGATCGCGACCTCGCCGTCGACGATGCCCTCGCGCTCCAGGAACCGCTCGGCCATCCGTACGGACGGATGGAGTCCGGCGACCGCGAGCAGGCCGATGCCCGCGATCACCAGCCAGCCGGCGCCGGGAAGGGCGGACGGGTGCCACGACAACACGAGGAACGTGTAGAGGGCGGGGGCCCAGCGCTCACCCACGGTGGTGAACACCTCACCGGCACCCGTGTACTCACCGCGTCGCGCCGGGTCCATGAGCTTGGCCTGGAAGGCCCAGCTGGCCCCGGAGAAGTACAGCTCGCACCCGGTGACGGCGACGTGTCCGAGCCAGACCAGGAAGATCGTCAGGAAGCCGTCGGTGCTGTCGGTCGCCATGGTGATCAGGCACGCCACCACGAAGAACGCGCCGGAGATGCGCACCGAGCGGAGGGCGTCCGAGAGGGTCACGAGGCCACGCGAGGTGTAGCTGGGCAGGAAGACGCACAGCACCGTGTTGGTGCCGAACAACCAGGCGAGGAGCCAGTGGGGCGCGTCGGTCGCCTGCACCAGCCAGAGCGGGATCACGACGTTGAGCAGCACCTGGTTGGTGAACATGGTGCCGCTGAACAGGCTGCCCAGCAGCCACCCGACGTTGCGCAGGGGCCCGCGTCCGGGAGGCTTGACCCGCCGCGTGTCCGGTCGGCCGACCGCACGTCGTGCGGCGCCCGCGGCAGCCGGACGATGAAGCCGGCGTTCACCACGGCGATCCCGACCGTGAGCAGCGGCAGCCAGCGGATCACCGAGAGGTCGTCGAACGCGAGGGCGATGCCGCCGATGACGGCGCCGAGCGTGAAGCCGACGTTCAGCGCCGAGTACATGTAGGCCTGGGTGGCGACCCGCTCCTCCTCGGACATCACGTCGAGGATGTAGGCGTTGCGTCCGGCGCCGCCGGCGTTCGCGATGATCTCGAAGCCGACCACCATCGCGACGTAACCGAGGAAGCTGTCGATGAACGGCCAGGCGGCGAACAGGGCGCCCGATGCCACCGTCCCGGCGGTCCACATCCGCTTCGGTCCGAGCCGGTCGACCAGCCTCCCGGCCGGGTAGGCGACCAGGAACGACACGACACCGGCGATCGTGAGCCCGAGACCGACCTGCGCGGCTCGCAACCCGACGACCTGGGTGAAGAACACCGCGGAACCGGTGAGGAACGTGCCTTGGCCGGTCGCGAAGAGCAGCGACTGCGTCGACAACCGCCGGGACAGCGGTGTCGGGGGCAGGAGTCGCCGAAGGGGACTTCCGAGACGGGGCACCGCACCATCCGACCAGGAACCCCCTCCGATCACCAAGGGTTCGGGCGAACTGATCGTGCGGCCGGCACTAGCGTGACCACATGCGTGCGTTCTCCCAGGTCGATGTCTTCTCCACCGAGCCGCTCAAGGGAAACCCCGTCGCCGTCGTGCACGACGCCGACGGCCTGAGCGACGCGGAGATGCAGCAGTTCGCCCACTGGACGAACCTGTCGGAGACGACGTTCCTGCTCGCGCCGACCGACCCGGACGCCGACTACCGGCTCCGGATCTTCACCCCGAGCACCGAGCTGCCGTTCGCCGGACACCCGACGATCGGGAGTGCGCACGCGTGGCTGGAGGCCGGGGGAGTGCCGCGCAACGAGGTCGAGCTCGTGCAGGAGTGCGGCGCGGGCCTGCTGCGCGTACGACGTACCGAACGGCTCGCCTTCGCCGCGCCTCCCCTTCTCCGCGAGGGTCCGGTCACCGAAGCCGAGCGCGCCCACATCATGACCGCCCTGGCGCTGTCGGACGACGACGTCGTGGACATCTCCTGGGGCGACAACGGTCCCGGCTGGGTGGTCGTCCTGATGCGCGACGCGGACGCTGTCTTGTCCGTGCAGCCCGACTGGTCGTCGTTCGGGGGACTCGACATCGGCGTCGCCGGACCGTATCCGTCGGGTTCGGAGTGCGCCGTCGAGGTGCGCGCCTTCTGCCCGAGCATCGGGGTGGTCGAGGATCCCGTGACCGGCAGCCTGAACGCGAGCATCGGCCAGTGGCTCGCCGGCGACCGGCTCCCGACGTCGTACGTCGCCTCGCAGGGCACCGCTCTGGGTCGGGCCGGTCGGGTCCACGTCGAGAAGGAGGGCGACACGGTCTGGGTCGGGGGCGACGCGGCAACCACGATCAAGGGGACTGTCGGTCTCGGCGCCTAACGTCGTGGCATGTTCGAGACTCCCGACGAGCTCGCGCGTCTCCAGGCGCTGCTCGACGCGTCGCACACCCGTGCGACCGAGCACCTGCGCGAGATCATCAACGACGACCGCACGCTGAGCGCGCGGCACATCGCCGATCTGCTCACCGGCATGAAGGTGATCTCGGCCGCCACCGTGACGGCGGGCGGCGAGCCGCGGATCAGCGCGATGGACGGCCACTTCCTGCACGGCACCTGGACGTTCTCCACGAGCCGCACGTCCGCGAAGGCTCGTCACCTCGTCCGCCGCCCGGCCGTCTCGATCGCGCATGTCGACGGCGAAGCCTTGGCGGTCTTCAGCCACGGTCACGTCGTGGAGCTGGCCGGTGACGAGCTGGCCGCGGTCGACGCCCACTGGACCTCGCACTACGGCTCGTCCCCGCTCTCGTGGGGCGACGTCGTGATGTGGCGACTCGAGCCGACCTGGATGGTGGGCTACGCCTTCCGGCGTGCCGACCTGTTGGCCGAGCGCGGCGTCCTAGATTGACCTCATGCAGGTCTATCTCGAGCTCCTCCAGCGCATCCTCGACGACGGGGTCGAGAAGTCCGATCGCACGGGCACCGGCACGCACAGCGTGTTCGGCCACCAGATGAGGTTCGACCTGTCCGCCGGCTTCCCGCTGGTCACCACGAAGAAGGTCCACACGCGGTCGGTGTTCGCCGAGCTGCTGTGGTTCCTGCGAGGCGACACCAACGTGAAGTGGCTCCAGGACCGCGGGGTCAGCATCTGGGACGAGTGGGCGGACACCGACGGCGATCTCGGTCCGATCTACGGCTACCAGTGGCGCTCGTGGCCGGCGCCCGACGGGCGTCACGTCGACCAGATCGCCCAGGTGATCGAGCAGATCCGCAGCAACCCCGACAGCCGGCGTCACCTGGTCTCCGCGTGGAACGTCGCCGACATCCCCGAGATGGCGCTGGCTCCGTGCCACACGATGTTCCAGTTCTACGTCGCGCCGGGCGCCGAGGGCGCACCGGGGCGGCTCAGCTGTCAGCTCTACCAACGGTCGGCCGACGTCTTCCTCGGCGTGCCGTTCAACATCGCGTCGTACGCCTTGCTGACCCACATGGTCGCCCAGGTGACCGGGCTCGGCGTCGGCGACTTCGTGCACACCCTCGGCGACGCCCACCTCTACACCAACCACGTCGAGCAGGCCCGTCTCCAGCTGACCCGAGAGCCGCGTCCGCTGCCCACTCTCTGGCTCGATCCGTCGGTCACCGAGATCGACGCCTTCGACCTCGAGCACGTCGCCGTCGAGGGCTACGACCCTCACCCGGGCATCAAGGCCCCCATTGCCGTCTGAGGAGCCACGCCGGCTGACGCTGGTCGCGGCGTACGCCGACAACCGGGTGATCGGCGACCACGGCCGCATCCCCTGGCACCTCGCCGAGGACTTCGCCCACTTCAAGGCCACCACGATGGGCGGCGTGCTCGTGATGGGCCGGGCGACGTACGACTCGATCGGCCGACCCCTTCCGGGCCGTTCGACGATCGTGGTCACCCGCAGTCGCGACTGGTCGGCGGACGGAGCCCTGGTCTCTCACTCGCTTGCCGACGCGCTCGACCTCGCCGCGCGGCAGCCGGGGGAGACGTTCGTCGTGGGGGGTGCCCAGATCTACGAGCAGGCCCTCCCCCTGGCAACGCACCAGGTGCTCACCGAGGTCCACCTCTCCCCGGACGGCGATGCCTTCTACCCGGCCTTCGACCCCGACGAGTGGGTGGAGACCAAGCGCGAGCCGCGCGACGGGTTCACGTGGGTCTGGTGGGAGCGACGGTGACGCTCGACCTGCAGATCGACGTCGGCGGTGGGGACCCGCCGTACGAGCAGCTCCGCACGCAGATCGCGGCGCAGGTGGCATCCGGCAAGCTGGCGGCGGGGGCGCGGTTGCCGACCGTCCGGGCCCTGGCCGAGACGCTCGGCATCGCACCCAACACGGTGGCCCGCGCCTACCGCGAGCTCGAGCACACCGGGGTCGTGAGCACCCGAGGCCGCAACGGCACCGTCGTGAACGGAGACGGCAGCGAGCGGGCGGCCAAGGAGGCGGCGGTGTCGTACGCCGAGGCGATGCGCGCCCTGGGTGTGCGGCAGGATGAGGCCCTCGAGCTGGTCCGACGTGCGTTCGACCGGCCCGTGAGCAGCTGACCAGCGAGACATCACAGGGGGCGCACGTGCTGGTGCACGACGAGGTCCGCGACGCACTCGCCGAGGGCCGCGCCGTGGTGGCGCTCGAGAGCACCATCATCAGCCACGGTCTGCCCCGCCCCGACAACGCTCGTCTGGCGCGAGAGTTCGAGCAGGCCGTTCGTGACGGAGGGGCGGTTCCTGCGACCGTCGCGGTGGTCGACGGCCAGGCCCGCATCGGCCTCGACGACGTCGCGCTCGACCGGCTGGCCAACGACGAGCACGCGGTGAAGGTGAGCGTCCGCGAGCTGGCCTCGATCGCGGCACGTGGCGGTGTCGGCTCCACGACGGTGGCCTCGACGGCACACCTCGCGGCCCTGGCCGGGATCACGGTCTTCGCGACGGGCGGGCTCGGGGGTGTGCACCGCGGCGCGCAGGACACGTTCGACGAGTCCGCCGACCTGACGACGCTCGCGCACACAGGAGTGCTCGTCGTGTGTGCCGGGGTGAAGTCGATCCTCGACGTCGGTGCGACCCTCGAGCGCCTCGAGACCCTGGGCGTCGGTGTCCTCGGCTATCGCACGGATCGTTTCCCCGGGTTCTACCTGGCCGACTCCGGGCACGAGGTGGGCTGGCGGGTCGAGTCGGCCGACGAGGTGGCGGAGATCCTCGCCGCCCGGGATCGGGTCGGCACGAGCGGCTCGGGCATCCTCGTGGCCAACCCCATCACCGCGGACGGACGAGCTCGAGCGCTCGCTGCACGACCGGCTGCTCGAGACCGGCCTCGCGGCGGCCGACCGAGACGGGGTGCACGGCAAGGACGTCACGCCGTACCTGCTCGACTGGTTCCACCGCGAGAGCCAGGGGAGGTCACTCACGGCGAACGTCGCGCTGGTGCGCTCCAATGCTCGACTCGCGGCCGAGATCGCGTCGGCGTACGCCGCTCGTACGAGGTCGGACGCGTGACCTTCTTCTGTCTGGGCGACCTCATGGTCGACGTGGTGGCTCGGCTCTTCGGACCGCTCGCCGAAGGGTCCGACAGCCCGGGCGTGATCTCCTACGTCGGTGGCGGTTCGGCCGCCAACACCGCGGCGTGGCTGACTCGCGTGGGGGAGAGCACGACGTTCATCGGGGCGATCGGCGACGACGCCGCCGGGCAGTCCCAGGTCGAGAGCCTGCACCGGCTCGGTGTCGACGTCCGCTTCCGGGTCGACCGCACCCGGCCGACCGGCACGTGCCTGGTGCTGGTCGCCCCGAGCGGTGAGCGGACGATGGTGCCCGATCCCGGCGCCAACCTCGCCCTCCTCGAGCACGACGTACCGGTCGACGAGTTCCGCTCCGGCGATCACCTGCACGTGTCGGGCTACGCGCTCCTGCGCGACTCGCGCGACGCCGCCCTCCATGCGCTCGCGACCGCGGGAACCGTCGGGATGACGGTGTCCGTCGGTGCGGCCTCCGCTGCGCCGCTCGAGCTGTTGGGCGCCGCGGAGTTCCTCCAGATGGTTCCCGACGGCGCCCTCCTGTTCGCGAACGAGAAGGAGGCCGCCGTCCTCGCAGGAGGTCCCGGCGACGCCGTCGAGCTCGCGGGTCGACTGGCGGCCACCGGGCGAGAGGCGGTGATCACCGCCGGCTCCGGCGCCGCGGTCTGGAGCAACGGCGAGGCCTCCGTCGAACTGGCTGCCGAGCCGCTGGATCGTCCCGAGCTCGACACCACGGGTGCGGGCGACGCCTTCGCGGCGGGTTTCCTGACGGCCCGGGCTCGTGACGCAGCCCCCGAGGTCTGTCTGCGCGACGGCCACGCGCTCGCGGCCGCCGCCTGTCGCACGACGGGGGGTCGGCCCGAGCCGCGTTGAGCCGCATGGGTCGAGCCGACTTCCCTATGTGCGACGGGGCCGATATCTGATCCAGTTTCTGTTCGACGCCGGGTTTGGGTGGTGGTTTGAATTCGGGGTGGTGGTCGTGGGGGTTGAGGCGGACTTCCCAGGGTGTGTGGTGGAGGGTGCGGTGGTGGTGGCCGCACAGCAAGACGAGGTTGTCGAGTTTGGTTGTGCCGCCGGTTATCCAGTGCCGGATGTGGTGGGCGTGGCACATCAGGGGTGGTCGGTCGCAGCCGGGGAACGCACAGTGTTGGTCGCGGAGGACCAGGGCGACCCAGATCGCTGGGGTGACGAGTCGTTTGGTGCGGCCGACGTCGAAGGGCTCGCCGTGGGTGCCGAGGACGGCGGGGATGATCTCGGCGTCACACGCCAGCCGCCGGATGGTCGCGGCCGAGAGCTCGTTCAGAGCGTCGTGGGCCAGGCTGGACCCGAGGCCGTCGCGCAGGGCGTCGAGGGTGGTGGTGACCAGGAGGCGGGTGGGTGCGCCGTGGGAGTCGGGTGGCAGGTCGCTGTCCAACCCGTGTTGGGCGGTCTGCACGAGGGCGTCCCACAGTCGGGCACCGGCATCGCGCGGGTCCTGCACCAGCTCACGTGCCCGTCGTGCCCGTGGTGGTCGTCGACGGCGGGGGCGGGTGCGGTCAGTGGGAGGAGGGCGGCTTTGAGGAGTGCGCCGTCTTCGGCGGAGCCGCGGCCCTTGAGTCGGACTCCGCCGGCACCGTCACCCACGATGGACAGGTAGCGGCTGTGGTGGGAGGCGCGTTCGGCCCGGTCCAGGAGGCGTTCGAGCTTGCGGTCGGTGGCGTCGGGGTCGACGACGTGGACCAGGTGCCGTCCGGTGCGGGCCAGGTCGGTGGCGTCGAAGCACTTCGCGTGCTCGACCAGCGTGGCCTCACCCCGAGCCCGGACCGCGGTGCCCGACGGCAACAGGTCGATCGAGCGCACGATGACGTCGGCCTGCTCCGGCGACACGGTCCCTGCGGTCATGGCGTCGCGGGTCGCTGCGAGTGGTCCGGTCAGGGCGTGGGCGCGGGCCACGATCCGGCGGCCCTCGCCCTTGCGGAGGCCGCCGAGGTGGGTGAGCCAGTCACCGGTCGACCCGTAGGCCAGCTTGGTCTTGCCCAGGTCACGGGTGTCGGCCTCGGCGACCGCCCCGGCCTGGACCGCGGCCAACGCGGACCGGGCTTGCTCGACCAGCTCCACGGTCGCGACCAGGTCGTGGTCGGTCTGGTGCGTCCACCAGGTCGCGTCGAGACCTCGGACCGTGGCGACCACGTCGGCCAGCACCGCGGCGGGGCTGGGTTGGGGGTGGAGGTCCGAGATCGACATGGGTATATCGAATCAGAGCCCACCGACAGTCAGACCGGTTATCCACAGCAATATCGAGCATTCTTTTCTGAAAAGAAGATGAGAATATCGGGGCCACTTATTCTCCACAGGCACACCGGAGCCCGGCGTCGGCGGCCGGGGACAAAACCGGCGGTCCCTCTCTTCAGCCAAGGACCGCAACCACCCACGGTCCGTGACGGTGCCGACGTTCTCGTCAGAGGGTGGTTTCGAGACGCTCGCAGAGCTCGCTCCTCAACCACCGGGCGACACAGAGCTCGCTCCTCAACCACCGGCGCAGAGCTCGCTCCTCAACCACCGACGACACAGAGCTCGTCAATCACCGGCGCAGAGGGCGCTCCTCAACCACCGACCAGAAGCGCAAGCTCCTCAACCACCGAGCCGCCAGAGCTCGCTCCGCATGACAGGGTGGTCGCATGGAGCTGCGGATCTTCCTCGAACCCCAACAAGGGGCGACGTACGACGACCAGCTGGCGGTCGCCCGGCTGACGGAGGAGCTGGGGTTCGGCGCGTTCTTCCGGTCCGACCACTACCTCGCGATGGGGGTGGACGGTCGTCCCGGACCGACCGACTCGTGGGTGACCCTGGCCGGCATCGCGCGCGAGACCAGCACCATCCGGCTCGGCACGATGATGACGTCGGCGACGTTCCGCTACCCGGGTCCCCTGTCGATCTCCGTCGCGCAGGTCGACCAGATGAGCGGCGGCCGGGTCGAGCTCGGTATCGGCGCCGGGTGGTACGCCGCCGAGCACGCGGCGTACGCCATCCCCTTCCCGTCGACCGCCGAGCGCTTCGACAACCTGGAGGACCAGCTGGCGATCCTGACCGGCCTGTGGGCGACCCCGGAGGGCGAGACGTTCTCGTACGCCGGCACCCGCCACGCGATCACCGACTCGCCCGGACTCCCCAAGCCCGTGCAGCGTCCGCACCCGCCGATCATCATCGGCGGCAAGGGTGCGAAGCGGACGCCGGCGCTCACGGCGCGCTACGCCGACGAGTTCAACCTGCCGTTCGTCGGGCTCGACGAGACCGAGCAGCAGATCACGCGCGTCCGGGCGGCCTGTGAGGAGATCGGGCGCGACCCGGACGACCTCGTCTACTCCAACGCGTTGACCGTGTGCTGCGGGGCCGACGAAGCGGAGCTAGCACGTCGGGCAGAGGCGATCGGTGAGTCCGTGGACGGCCTGCGCCGCGACGGTCTCGCCGGCACCCCGCAGGAGATCGTCGACCGGATCGCAGAGTTCGGCGCGCTGGGGTCGCAGCGCATCTACCTGCAGACCCTCGACGTGCACGACCTCGACCACCTCCGGCTCCTCGCGGCCGAGGTCATGCCGCACGTATGACGACGTCAGCCCGTCGCGCCGGGCACTCCGCTGCTTCAGGTCGGGTCGGCAGACATGCGCCGGTCGATGCCGGCGCCATGGGTCGGGTGGCTGCCTCGGACGTGCACCTCGTACGTCGTGGCCGTGGCGACGTACAGCCGCAGGTCGCCGTCGCCACTGAGCTCGTCGAGGGTGAACGCCCGAGCCCCACGTCCCGCGGGGTCGAAGGCCTCGTCGAGGACCGACGCGGTGAGCTCGTCCCGAGGCACCTCCCGAGCGGTCGCGCTCAGGTAGACCGCCTCCGACTGGCCGGGCAGCGTCGAGGAGTCGAAGACGACGATCGTCACCTCCGGTCTCGCGCGGACGTTCTGGGAGTGCTGGGCGTCGGGGGATGAGACCCAGTAGAGGTCGCGGTAGCGGGCCGGGGTGAAGTACACCGGCGACAGCCGCGGGCTCCCGTCGTCCTCGACGGTGCCGAGCACCAGGTAGCGGTTGCCGTCCAGCACCCGCCGGGCCATGTCGTTCAGCTCGTCATCGGGCATGCCTCACCCTGGCACGCCCGACCGGCTCGGACGCCCCCGGCGTGCGCGGCCGGGCGAGCCACCCGAGGACGCCGCCGAGGACCCCGCCGAGGAGCCAGCCGGCGAGGATGTCGGTCGGCCAGTGGGCCCCGAGGTAGACCATGCAGGCGCCCACGAACACCACCAGGCTGCCGAGGACCGTGGTGGCCACGGCGGCTCGCCGCCAGGTGCCCCACACGACGGAGACCAGTACCGCAGCGGCGAGTGCCGACGTTGTCGTCGCGTGCGTCGACGGGAACGACGGGCTGTCGGCCCACACCAGCGCCAGGTCGCGAGGCGGGCGCGCGCGGTCGAACACCGGCTTGAGTACGCCGACCGCGACCGTGGCGGACACGAACGCCGCGGCCGCGGCGAGGCACGGTCGGTACCACCCGCGCCAGAGCACGACGAGCATCGCGATGAGGCCGGTGATCACGAGCACGGTCGCAGACTGCCCGGTCTCGCTCACCCAGGTGGCGACGTGGTCGACGCCGCCGATGCGGTGGCCGGCCACGGTGGACATGACCCGCTCGTCCCACGACCTGTCGTCCATCCACTCATTGTGCGGGAGCCTCCACAACCGGGTCGTCGTGGCCACGCCAGATGGCGACCGCCAGGCAGAAGGCCCACAAGACGCCCAGGATGGTCGTGTAGGAGCCGTACTGGGCGATCACGGAGGCGAGCATGGCGAGCCCACAGCCGAGCCCGACGTATCCGACCCAGCGGGCCAGCACCCACGTGCGGAGGACGAGCACCGAGATCGACAAGATGGCGAGTGAGAGGACCGCCATGCCGGAGAGGCCGAGCAGCGAGTAGTTGAGAGCGGTGGCGAGGCGCAGCGCGTCAGGCCCGAAGAGCGGCTCGTCCATGACGTCGACGAAGCGGCCGATCGCGGCCCGGACGGCGCCGGTGACGAGCCAGAGAGCGGTCACGGCGGTCACCATCGAGCGGGCGAAGTAGCGCCAGTGCGGGGCGCGAGTCGCGCGTCTCAGCTGGAAGAGGTAGCCGGCGACGACGGGAAAGGCCAACGCGACGCCGACGGCCGCCAGCCCGGAGAAGATGCCCGAGGTCCGGTTCGACTTCTGCTGCCACCAGCGCATGAGCTCGGCGTCACCGGCGCCGTGCGGCACGTCGATCGCGGCCACGGTGAAGAAGAGGCCGAGGCCGACGGCGACCGCGGCGACGGCCGCGATTCTCCGGGGCATCACCCCGGACGTCTCGAGCTCGGTGCCGGCGTGTGGGGTGGTCGTGGTGGTGGCCATGACGAAGCTCCTTGCGATGGATGGACGGTCTCGACCCAGCGTGGGCGAGCCGGTGCACCGCTGACGACCGGGCAGCCACGGCTCCGGAATCCGGGTTGACCCTGAGTACGGCGTGCCGGATTCCTGCGACCATGACCGCATGGGTGCTGGCGGCCGCGTCCTCGCCAGGGTGCTCACCTGGCCGCTCGCCCCTGCCTGCCTGTTGCTGATGCCCGCTGGTCGACAGCGCAGGTCGTGGGCCTTCCGACGCCCTCGTCGCAAGCTCCGACCTGCCCTACCTCACGGCCATGGTCGCCACCTGGGCAGTCGGGGTGGTGCTGACGGGCCGCCGGCCGACGCCACCCGCAGGTTGGGCGTTCCTGGGACTCGGCAGCTCCATGGCAGCCAGCGGTCTCTTCGACGCCTATGCGAACGTCGCCGTGTTCCGGCGTACCGACCTCCCGCTTCCGGGTGTCGCCGCCACGCTGAGCGACTCCTCCTGGGCGTGGTGGTTCGTCTTCATCGCCTTGGTGCTCCTCCTGACCCCACCGGCGACCGCTGGGGGCCGGCTGATCGCACGCCTCCCGACCACGACGGTGGTGGCCGGCGTCGTCTACCAGGTCACCGCCCTGGTGCGACCCGTTCACCTGGATGCTCCCTACCAGGACGTCGTCAGTCCGTGGGCGCTTCCCGGAGCACTCGGGGACGTCGCGTCGGCCGTTGCGTTCGTCGCCGTCTGCGGTGTCGGGCTCTGCGTCGTGGGATCTGTCGTGGCCTTGGTGCTCGCCTGGCGACGCGCCGGGGCCGGGGTCCGACAGCAGCTGCTGTGGCTCGTGGCCGGCGCACTGGCCGTGGGCACGTGCGTGGTGGCGTCGTTCGCGGTGTCGTTCGCCGGTCATGCGGAGGTTGCCGGCGTCCTGATGAGCCTCGCCATCGTCTGCCTGGCGGTCGGGGCCGCCTTGTCCGTCCTGCGCTACAAGCTCTATGCCGTCGAGCGGGTCGTCACGGACTCGGCCGGCTATGCCGCGGCCGCGGCCGCCGTCGTCGGCGTCTTCCTGTTGGTGCTCGCGATGGTCAACCGCACCACGCCCGCCGACGCGAGCGCCCAGCTCCCGACGGCGCTCGCGACGCTCGTCGCCGTCGGGGTGGCCCGGTCGGTCTACGTGTGGGCCCGCCGCACGGCCGAGAGGCGGGTGAACCGCGACCGGTTCGACGCGGTCGAGACCGTCCGGGCAGGTTTGGCCCGGGGCCCCGCAGACGTCGAGGTCCTGCTGCGCGACGCCTTGAGCGACCCGGGCGCCCGCCTGCTCTACCCGGCCCAGGACGCCAGCTGGATCACGATCGCTGGACATCCGACCACTCCGATCGGCGACGTCGTCGACGTACGCCGTGGCGGAGAGGTGGCGGCGATCCTCGAGTTCGACGGGTCCCGGGTCGGACGCGAGGTGGTCGAGGCCGTCGCCCGAGCGGCGGGGCCCGAGATCGACAACGTGGCGCTGCGCGCCGAGGTGGCGCGGCAGCTGGAACAGGTGCGCCGGTCTCGCACCCGGTTGGCGACCGCGCACCTCGACGAACGTCGTCGTCTCGAGCGCGACCTGCACGACGGCGCACAGCAACGCCTGCTGGCGCTCGCCCTGCAGCTTCAGTCGGCGCGGCTCAACGGTGGGCGGGAGACCCTGATCGAGGAGGTCGACCGGGCGATCGGAGAGCTCGGCCAGACGGTGCGCGACCTCCGAGACCTCGCCGGAGGGCTGCAGCCGGCCGCGCTCGCCGGCGGCGGGCTGCTCGGCGCCGTCGTCGACATGGTCGGCCGAGTCCCGGTCCGCATCCGGCACGAGGTGGTGAACCGGCGGTTCTCGCCGGAGATCGAGAGTGCTGCCTGGTTCGTCATCTCCGAGGCGGTGACCAACGTGGTCAAGCACGCCGCCACGGACGCGGCCGAGGTGACCGTGACCGCCGAGCGCGGGCGGGTCCAGGTCGTGGTCGTCGACGAGGGCATCGGGGGTGCCGATCCGACCGGTCACGGAGCCCAGGGGCTGGCCGATCGCGTCGCCGCCCTCGGCGGGACGCTGTCGATCGCCGAGCGGCCCCCGCACGGCACCAGGGTGGAAGCGGTGCTGCCGTGCGCGTCGTGATCGCGGACGACTCGGCCCTCCTCCGCGAGGGCTTGGCTCGGTTGCTGGCCGAGACGGGGTCGAGGTGATGGCGACGGTCGGGGACGCCGAGGCCCTGGAGGAGTACCTGGGCGGCCACGAGGTGGACGTGGCCATCGTCGACATCCGGATGCCACCCAGCTACACCCACGAGGGCGCGGAAGCGGCGGTGCGGCTGCGAGGCGGCGCATCCGACGCTCGGGATCCTGCTGCTCTCGCAGGCCGTCGAGACCCAGCACGCCGCCGAGCTGCTGGAGCGTGATGCGTCGCACTTCGGCTATCTGCTCAAGGACCGGGTCGTCGACGTCACCACCCTGCGCCGGGCGCTGGACACGGTCGTCGCCGGAGGCACGGTGCTCGATCCCGACATCGTGCGCAGCATGATGCACGCGCACGACCGGCGCGAACCGTCCATGCCCTGTCCGAACGGGAGCGGGAGGTGTTGGCGTTGATGGCCGAGGGTCGGTCGAACTCCGCGATCGCCGATCGGCTCGTGGTCGCGCTGAAGACGGTCGAGAGCCACATCGCGAACATCTTCACCAAGCTCGGCCTGCACGACGCCCCGAACGACCACCGACGTGTCCTCGCGGTGCTCACCGCGTTGCAGGAGCGCTCCGAGTAGCCTGACGCCATGACGTCCCCGGCGCCCTTCGGGCGGATGCTGACGGCGATGGCCACAGCATTCGCCGACGACGGGGCCGTCGACCTCGACGGGACGGCGGCGATTGCGGAGCACCTCGTCGACCACGGGCACGACGGCGTCGTGGTCAGCGGGACGACGGGCGAGAGTCCCACCTGCACCGTGGCCGAGACGGGTGACATCCTGAGGGTCGTCAAGGACGCCGTGGGAGACAAGGCGACGGTGATCGCCGGCGTCGGCAGCAACAGCACGGCGCACAGCATCGAGCTCGCCCAGCAGGCCGAGAAGCTCGGCGCCGATGCGCTGCTCCTCGTGACGCCCTACTACAGCAAGCCGGGCCAGGCCGGCGTCCTCCATCACTTCGAGCAGGTGGTCGCCGCCACCGGCACCCCGGTCGTCCTGTACGACGTGCCGGGACGCACCGCCACCGAGATCACGCTCGAGACCTACCAGCGGATCAAGGGCGACACCGTCGTGGCGGTGAAGGACGCCGTCGGCGACTTCGCCCGCGGCGTACGCCTCCAGGAGATGGGGTACGCCGTCTACAGCGGCGACGACATCGCCAACCTCGGCTGGCTGGCGCATGGCGCCGGCGGCGTGATCAGCGTCGTCGGCCACGCGGCCGGCCGGCCGATCCGCTCGATGATCGAGGACTACCTCGACGGCAACACGGTGGCGGCCCTCAAGACCTACCAGCGGCTCCTGCCGGCCACCGAGGCCATCATGGGCGGCACCAACTACGGCGCGACGACGGCGAAGGCATGCCTCCAGCTGCTCGGCGTCCTCGACAACCGCAACGTCCGCGGCCCACTCGTGCCGCTCAACGACGACGAGCTGGCGGCGCTCCGCGCCGGCCTCGAGGCCTCCCAGCTCCTGTGACCCCCTAGAGAGAGAAACACAACTTGAGTCACCCACATCCAGAGCTCTCCGCACCGGCCGATCTGCCGAAGGGGGGCTTACGGATCTACCCGCTCGGCGGGCTCGGTGAGGTCGGTCGCAACATGACCGTCTTCGAGTACGACGGACGTCTTCTGATCGTCGACTGCGGTGTCCTCTTCCCCGAGGAGAACCACCCCGGCGTCGACCTGATCCTCCCCGACTTCGACGCGATCAGGCACCGGCTCGACACCGTCGAGGCACTCGTCCTCACCCATGGGCACGAGGACCACATCGGCGCCACGCCGTACCTCCTGCGCGAGCGCGGCGACATCCCGCTCGTCGGTTCCGAGCTCACCCTCGCCCTGCTGGACTCCAAGCTGCAAGAACACCGGCTCAAGCAGACGGTGCACCACAAGGTGAAGGCCGGCGACACGCTGGACCTCGGCCCGTTCGGACTGGAGTTCGTCGCCGTCAACCACTCGATCCCCGACGCGCTCGCCGTGGCGATCCGGACCGGTGCCGGGCTCGTGCTCCACACCGGCGACTTCAAGATGGACCAGCTCCCGCTCGACGGCCGGATCACCGACCTCCGCGCCTTCGCTCGTCTGGGCGAGCAGGGGGTCGACCTCTTCCTCACGGACTCGACCAATGCCGAGGTGCCCGGATTCACGACCTCCGAACAGAACATCGCCCCGGTCCTCGACCGCGTCTTCTACGACACCGACCAGCGAATCATCGTGGCGTGCTTCGCGTCGCACGTGCACCGCGTCCAGCAGGTGCTCGACACCGCGGTGCGTCACGGCCGCAAGGTCGGCTACGTCGGCCGCTCGATGGTGCGGAACATGGGGATCGCCCAGGACCTCGGTTACCTCCGGGTCCCGCCCAACGTCATGGTCGACGCGAAGGACCTCGCCGACCTGCCGCCCGAGCGCCAGGTGCTGATCTCGACCGGGAGCCAGGGCGAGCCGATGTCGGCGCTGTCGCGGATCGCCCAGCGCAACCACCACTTCGTGCGGATCGAGGAGGGTGACACGGTCATCCTCGCCAGCTCGCTCATCCCCGGGAACGAGAACGCCGTCTACAAGGTGATCAACGGCCTGACCCGGCTCGGGGCGAAGGTCGTCCACAAGGGGAACGCCCTGGTCCACGTCTCCGGCCACGCGAGTGCCGGCGAGCTGCTCTACGCGTACAACGTCGTCAAGCCGCGCAACGTGCTCCCCGTGCACGGCGAGTTCCGGCACATGAGGGCCAACGCCGACCTGGCCAAGGCGACCGGTGTCGAGAACGTCGTGATCGCCGAGGACGGGGTCGTCGTCGACCTCATCGACGGCCACGCCCGCGTCGCCGGCAAGGTCGACTGCGGCTACGTGTTCGTCGACGGCTCCAACATCGGCGACATCACCGAGTCCGACCTCAAGGACCGTCGCATCCTCGGCGAGGAGGGCTTCGTCTCCGTGATCGTGGTCATCGACTCGGTCAGCGGCAAGGTCTCGACCGGACCCGAGATCCACGCCCGTGGCTTCGCCGAGGACGACAGCGCCTTCGACGACATCAAGCAGCCGATCATCGACGCCCTCGACCAGGCGGTGCGCGACGGCACCAACGACGCCTACCAGCTCCAGCAGGTCGTACGCCGGGTGGTCGGTCGCTGGGTGAACCGTGAGCTCCGCCGTCGGCCGATGATCATCCCCGTCGTGATCGAAGCGTGAGCGATCCACCGCAGCGAACGCCGCAGCGAACGCCGTAGCGAGCTTGCTCGCAAGGCGGCTCAGGTGCCTCGGCGCTACGTCGCGTCGGAGTGCCGGCGCAGGTGGTGCCCCGACGGCGTAGGCGTCGTCGACTCCTCGCGCCGATCGGTCGAGTCGTCGGTGTTCTCGTCCTCGTGGGCGCGCCGGCTGACGATGCGCGCGTCGCGCACCGACACCACGCTCATCCGGCCGAGCGCGATCGCGGCGAGGAACACGATCACGACACCCAGCGCGAGGAAGAACCCGAGCCACTCGCGCGACCTGGCCGCGGTCGGTGGTGGCGGTCGGCTCACCCGCCTGCATCACCCCGTCGTTCCACAGGGTGCTGACCCATTGACCGACGACGAACCAGGCGCCACCGGCGGCAGCCAGCCAGGCACCGACCGACCCGCTGATGCGGCTCGAGCTGGCCATCATGGCGAGCCCACCGAGCACGGTGGCGACGGCCGGCAGCACCTCGAGCAGCAGGCGGCCGTCCGTCCACTGCCAGGTGGCATCCGGGGTGAACCCGTAGTCGAAGGCCGGGCCGACGAACGGGATGAGCCCGCCCCACAGCCCCAGCAGGACGATCAGCAGTCCGCTGGCGGCACCGCGCGAACGCGGCATGTGCAGCCGATCGTGCATCGTGAGGTGGTCGGTCTCGGTGCGGGTCTCGTCGTGCGTGGCGACCATGTCTCCATCTCCTCGTGAGGATGAGAAAGCCACCAGACCTGTACCCCGCGCCGCGCGTGCGCATGCCTGGTCAGACGACGGTCAGTCCGTCGGGGAACGGGCGGCGCCCCGTCAGGGCCAGCAGGACGTCGGGCCCGCGACCGGAGAGGACGGCGACCTCGGCCGCCAGTCGCGTGGCGTCCGTGAGCTCCACGTCCCCGAAGCCGGGACGCGCGCCCGTGGCGTCGCCGATGTCGAGGCCGTGCACCACCAGCTCGAAGATCCGGGTCCGGAGGTACTCGTCGAGACGCATGCCGCCGACGATCGTGACGAGCGCGTAGTCGTCGGCGTACGCCGGCAACATCCCGACGACCCGGTCCAGGAGAGCACGCACGTGACCAGCCGGGTCGTCGCCGAGTGCCACGCCGGCCTCCCGTCCACGCTCGGTGATCGCCGTCGTGTTCGCGCCGCCGGCCCGCGCGATCGCCACGTAGTACGCCGCGGCCGTCGGCACCTCGACCTCGTCGGCGGGCCGAGCCAGATACGTCTCGACCGTGACCAGTGAGCGCGACGTGTGCCCGACCAGGGCTCGCAGGTCCCAGTCCCCGAGGCCGGGGCCGGTCAGGTCCCTCCCTGCGAGGGCGGCCACCTGGTCGCTGAATGACGCGGCGGCGGACAGGAACGCCGCCCGGCTCTCGGTCATGGGTCGTCATCCTCGCAACCCGGAAACCGATCGTTTCGACCGGGCCTCCGTGTGAGCACTGCACGCCTGTCAACGAACTGATGACAGCCCTGCAGTGCCGGCCCAGTGGTCGGCCAGTGCTCTGCCCAGTGCTCTGGGAACGCGTTGGGCGAGCGCGGCAGGTGGCGTTCGAGGATGGTTCGAGAGTCTGGAACCGAGGATCGGTCAGGTTGCAGCCAGCACGCCGGCCACGATCAACGCCTGGCCGACGTGGTAGGTCACCATCACCGCGACCGGCGCCCAGGGCCGGGGTGACACGAACCGGTTCACCGCCAGGATCGAGTCGCTGGCGGCGAAGACGGTGGCGCCGACGGCGATCAGCGGTTCGCCGGTGTCGAAGGCGACGATCAGCATCGCCCCGATCACGACCGTGTACACCGCGACCGGGAACGCGAGGGCGCGTCCACCGCGGAGGAAGGTCGCGGGCACGACGCGGCGGGTGGTGATCAGGCAGGCGAAGAGCACGAGCCAGGCGAGCCACAGCCACCCGGGCTGCTCGAGGCCGAGTCGGAGGAACGAGACGACGAACGCGAGATGTCCGACCAGGAAGCTGGCCAGCCCGAGCCGGAAGCGGGTGTCGGAGTCGCCGAGCAGGAACACGTCTCCCGCGAGGCCCAGGACCAGAGCGGCCAGCATCCAGAGTCCGGGAGTGCTGTCGGCCGCGCCGAGGACCAGTGCCGTGCCGATCAGCGCGACGAGGACGGCGGGCTTCGCCCAGGTCTCGGTACGGCGGTCCTCGCGGGCGACGGCGTACCAGTCGACCAGCGCGAGAACGGCGGGCACCAGCCAGAGGACCTGCACGGCGCCGATCATGGCAGCCCACGTCTGGGCTAGGACCCGCGCACGGCCTCGAGACGCGTGGTCAAGCGGTCGAATGCCGTGTTCCATCCGCTGGCGCCAGGCGACCCCTCCGGCACGCCGACATGCGTCATGACGACGCGGGTGCGGCTGCCGCCGAGATCGACGAGGTCGACGTGGACCTCGGTCGTGGCCGGGTGACCGGGTGGCAACCCGAGGGCGGCCGGTGACAGCACATGTCCTTGCTCGTCGGTCATCGAGTCGGTATAGACCAGTCGCTGGTGCTCGACGACCTCGAGGAACTCTCCGCCGAACCACATCCGCCTCACCGTGTCACCGGTGCCGACCTGCATGCAGAGCCGGCGGTGGCCGCCGACGCGCACGTCCAAGGTGACCTCGGAGACCGAGCCACCCTCTGGCCCGTACCACGCAGCGAAGTGCTCGGGCTCGGTCCACATCCGCCACACCAGCGACAGCGGGGCGTCGAAGGTCCTCTCGATCCTGACGCCGTCGCCGGGTTGCTCGTCAGCCATGCGCTCTCGCCTCCTTCGTCCGATGACTGAAGCTGCCCGAGGTACTGGTCCATGCCGGTCCAGCCGGCTCTCCCACACGGGGCGGTACTGCTCGGCCCAGCTCGAGACCTCCGCGAGTGGCGTGGCATCCAGCGCACACGGGCGGTACTGCGCGTGCCGCCCGCGGACGACCAGTCCGGCGCGCTCCAGCACCTTGAGGTGCTTCGAGACCGCCGGCAGCGTCATCTCGAACGGCGCTGCGAGCTCGAGCACGTTGCTCTCCCCGGCCGCGAGCCGCTCGAGGATGGCCCGCCTCGTCGGGTTCGCCAGCGCGGCGAAGGTCTCGGTCAGCCGGTCCTCCGTGGTCGCGGTCGTCATGGCACCTACTTCACCTATCAGTTAATTAAACAGTTGGAAAACTAGTCTGTAGGAGGGTCGCGTCAAGAGGGAAGTGTCGGAGGCGGGTGCCAGGGTGGACGCATGAACGTGAACGACGTCCTCGCCGACGCCCTCGGGCGCGTCCGCGAGCAGATGCCGGAGCTCGTCGCGGGCCTCAGCGACGACGACCTGGCCTGGCGACCCGACCCCGGGGCCAACTCCATCGCGTGGCTCGTCTGGCACCTCACCCGGATCGAGGACGACCACGTGGCCGGCGTGGCCGGCACCGAGCAGGTGTGGGTCGCCGAGGGCTGGGCCGAGCGATTCGGGCTGCCCTTCGACGTCCGCGAGCACGGTTACTCGATGAGCACCACCGACGTCGGCAAGGTCCGCGCGAGCGGCGAGCTCCTGGCGGGTTACTACGAGGCGGTCGCCGCCCGCAGCGCGGCATACGTCGCGACCGTGCAGCCCGACGACCTCGACCGTGTCGTCGACGAGGCGTGGGACCCACCGGTGACCCTCGGCGTCCGCCTGGTCAGTGTCGTGAACGAGGTCAACGCCCATCTCGGGCAGGCGCAGTACCTCCGCGGCTTGCTGGAGAGGCGGACGTAGCCCCGGCGTGTGGTGCGTGTGACTGGAGTGACGGTGACTTAGATTCGTCACCATGGCGACCCGTACGTCTTCCCCGCCGGGTTCGCGGAGCAGGAGCAAGGCTTCTACGCGATCCCGGGGTACGACGAAGAAGCGATCGAGCACGCGCTCACGCAGCAGCGCGCGCAGGCGACGCCCGGCGCCCCGAGCAGTGCGCTCGGGGCGCGGTCCGGTCCTGCGCCTGTTCAGCTCGCTCGGCCGCGGGATCGCCGCGATCTGGGTCGGCATCGCCCATGCCGTCGGCGCCATCGCGCGCAAGATCGGACACACCGCCCGTGAGATCGAGCCGGAGCACCGTCGCGACGGCCTCGGACTGTTCCTCCTCGGTCTCGCCGTCGTGGTCGCCGCCGCGGTCTGGTGGCAGCTGCCCGGCGACCTGATGCGAGCGATCCGGGCCGTCACCGGCGGCTCGGTCGGCAAGGTCGGGTGGCTCGTGCCACTGATGTTGGTGTGGGTCGGCTGGCGGACGATGCGCGACCCCGAGAGCAACGGGCCGGCCGGTCGCCAGGTCGTCGGCTGGGTCACCTTCGGCTTCGGCGTGCTCGGCACCGTCCACATCGCGGCCGGCAACCCGGTGCCGGTCAACGGAGACTCCTCCGACCTCCGCGACGCCGGAGGCGCGATCGGCTACGTCGTGTCGAGCCTGCTGCTCGACCTGCTCCGTACGTCGTACGTCGTCGTGCCGGTGCTGCTCCTGCTGGCCTTCTTCGGTCTGCTGGTGATCACCGCGACGCCGGTCTACCAGGTGCCGGTGAAGCTGGCCGCGTTCCGCGACCGGATGCTCGGGCGCCCCGCCGAGCCCGCATCCGACCTGCCGGAGAACGGCGTCCGCAGTCGTCGGCGCAGGCTGCGCGACGACGAGCTCGACCCCGAGATGGGCGATCCGGCGTACGACAGCCCGGTCCTGAGCGAACGCGAGCTGAAGAAGCGCCGTCGCAAGGGCGGCGACACCGACGCCGATGCCGACGCCGGGGACACCGACGTCACCCAGGCGATCGCGGTCACGGACCCCGCAGCGGAGGCCGCCGACACGACCGGCGAGATGGAGGCGCCGCCGCACACGCCGCTGCCACAGCGGATGGAGCAGCTCGAGCTCTCCGGTGACGTCGTCTACAGCCTGCCCGCCAACGACGTGCTGCGGCCGGGATCGCCGCACAAGGCGAAGTCGCGGGCCAGCGACGAGGTCGTCGGTCGGCTGACGGGCGTGCTCGAGGACTTCGACATCGACGCGCAGGTCACCGGCTACATGCGCGGGCCGACGGTGACCCGTTACGAGGTCGAGCTCGGCTCGGCGGTGAAGGTGGAGAAGGTCACCGCGTTGTCGAAGAACATCGCGTACGCCGTCGCCTCGGCCGACGTGCGGATCCTCAGCCCGATCCCCGGCAAGTCCGCGATCGGCATCGAGATCCCGAACCTCGACAAGGAGATCGTCTCCCTCGGTGACGTTCTCCGTTCGAACACGGCGCGTTCCGACCACCATCCGCTCGTGGTCGGCCTCGGCAAGGACGTCGAGGGTGGCTTCGTCGTCGCCAACCTCGCGAAGATGCCTCACCTGCTCGTGGCGGGTGCGACCGGCTCCGGCAAGTCGAGCTTCATCAACTCGATGGTCAGCTCGCTGCTGATGCGATCGACGCCCGACGAGGTGCGGATGATCATGATCGACCCCAAGCGGGTCGAGCTGAACGCCTACGAAGGCATCCCGCACCTGATCACGCCGATCATCACCAACCCGAAGAAGGCCGCCGAGGCGCTGGCCTGGGTGGTCCGTGAGATGGATCTGCGCTACGACGACCTCGCGAACTTCGGCTACCGGCACATCGACGACTTCAACAAGGCAGTGCGCGCCGGGAAGGTGAAGGTGCCGGCGGGCAGCGACCGCGAGGTCGCGCCGTACCCCTACCTCGTGGTGGTCGTCGACGAGCTGGCCGACCTGATGATGATCGCGCCGCGGGACGTCGAGGACGCCGTCGTCCGCATCACTCAGCTCGCGCGTGCGGCGGGCATCCACCTCGTGCTGGCCACTCAGCGGCCGAGCGTCGACGTCGTCACCGGCCTGATCAAGGCCAACGTGCCGTCGCGGCTGTCGTTCGCGACCTCGAGCCTCGCCGACAGCCGGGTCATCCTGGACACGCCCGGCGCCGAGAAGCTCGTGGGTCAGGGCGACGGCCTGTTCCTGCCCATGGGCGCCTCGAAGCCGGTGCGCGTCCAGGGCTCCTGGGTCACCGAGGCCGAGATCCACCAGGTCGTGGCGCACTGCAAGAAGCAGCTGACGCCGACGTACCGCGACGACGTGACCGCACCGCAGCAGGCCAAGCGAGAGCTGGACGACGACATCGGCGACGACCTCGACCTCGTGGTCCAGGCCGTCGAGCTGGTCGTGTCCACCCAGTTCGGCTCGACCTCGATGCTGCAGCGCAAGCTGCGGGTCGGGTTCGCGAAGGCCGGGCGCCTGATGGACATCCTCGAGAGTCGTGGAGTCGTGGGGCCCTCGGAGGGCTCCAAGGCCCGCGACGTCCTGGTGAAACCCGACGAGATCGACAGCGTGATCGCCACCCTGAACGGGGAGATGGGGGCCTGACATGAGCATCGACACCGACCTCACCGAGACCACCGACACGAACGACGGTCCCGCCCTCGAGACCATCGGGGAGCCGGCCACCGCACCGGCGCACCTGCTCGAGGTACGCCGACGCCCGGGGATCGCCGCGGGCCTCGGGGCCGGTGCCTCCCTGGTCGCCGTCGCCTACCTGGCGCGTGCGGCCGGCGGCGGCAGCGTCACGGACTGGGTCGTGGCCGGCGTCCTCGCGGTCGTCGGCGTCGTCAACCTCGCGGCCCTGCTCGATGCGCGCACGCCGCTCCTGGTCGCCGACGACCTCGGCGTGCGGCTGAGGCTGGGCGGCACCTGGGTCGGCCTCCCCTGGGGCGGCCTGCACGAGGTGGAGCACCAGACCCGACGCGGCTGGTGGCGTGACGGACTGCTGGTCGTGCGCACCCACTACGTGCAACGCGTGCTCGAGGACCTCGACGCGCCCGCTCGGCGGACCGCTCGGCTCAACGCCCGGTTCCATCGCTCGCCACTGGCGGTGCCGCTCGGACTCGGGACCAAGGTCGTGGGAGCGCCCGGCGGCCTCACGGTCGCCCTGCGCGAGCTCTCCGACGGGCGTACGCCGGTCGTCGAGCACGAGCCGGTCCCCGAGCCCCGACCCGAGCCCGAGCCCGAGGCCCGAGGCCGAGTGGTCCGAGCTGGACGAGCCCGCGGCGCCGAGCGCGCGCGAGCCCCTCTGGTCCCGGCTGCCCGACCCGCGCCCCGCGGTCGCCCACCTGATCGGCGTCGTCGCCGCGCGCCTCGAGCGACCCGTCCGGGGCGACTCCGACGAGCTCGACCCGGACCTGGTCGACGAGCTGCCCGCCGAGATCGAGCCCGAGATCGAGCCCGAGATCGAGGCCAGCGAGACGCCGTCCCCGGCCCGTGAGACGACCGTCGCCGCGCGAGCCGAGGTACGCCGCGTCCAGGAGCCTCTCGAGGAGGACACCCAGGTCTGGGCGGACCTCCACGCGGCCCCCGAGGTCGCGGACGCCCTCCTCATCGACGACTACGCCGCCCACCCGGCGACCGACCCCGTCATCGGGCCGCAGTTCGCGTCCGCGCGCCGTCGTCTGGGCCTGTCGGTGGACGAGCTCGCCGACCGCACCCGCATCCGGCCACACGTGATCGAGGCGATCGAGGTCGACGACTTCAGCGCCTGCGGTGGCGACTTCTACGCCCGGGGCCACCTGCGCACCCTCGCGCGCGTCCTGGGCGTCGAGGGCGCGCCCGCCCTGGCGACGTACGACGAGCAGTACGCCGACGCCCCGATCGACCCTCGGCGAGTGTTCGAGGCAGAGCTCGCCGGTGCCGGCTCCATCCGCGCCACGCGCGGTGGCCCGAACTGGTCGGTGCTGGTGGCCGCGGTGATGGCGCTCGTCCTGTGCTGGTCCGTCGCCCGCCTGGTGACCGGCGGGCCCGACGACGCGGACCGAGCCGTCCTGAGCGGCTCGGGAGGCCCCAACCACCAGACGAAGGTCCCCGTGGGCGACCCGGTGCCGGTGACCCTGACCGCTTCCGGCGGCGGTGTGCACGTCGTCGTCCGCGACGGTCGGGGCGCTCTGGTGTTCTCCGGCGATCTCGCGTACGGGCAGCAGCACACTGTCCGGGCGGCGACGCCGGTCGAGGTCCAGTCGACCGACGGATCGGTCCGCGTGACCGTGGCCGGGCAGGACCGCGGGCGCATGGGGCCCGCGGGTCGACCCGCCAGCGGCTCCTACGCCGCACGAGGCCGGTGACGTCGCCACTCCGGGAGTCGTGAGGGCGGGGCGGCATACTCGGCCCTGATGACGACGACACCCCGCGCCCACCGGGACCTCCCGGACGTGACCGTTGCCCTGGTCACGCTGGGCTGCGCGCGCAACGACGTCGACTCCGAGGAGCTCGCCGGCCGGCTCGCCGCCGACGGCTTCCGCCTGGTCGACGACCCGGAGGACGCCGCGACGGTCGTGGTCAACACGTGCGGCTTCGTCGAGGCGGCGAAGAAGGACTCCGTCGACACGCTGCTCGCCGCCGCTGACCTCAAGGAGTCCGGTGGTGCGAAGGCGGTGGTCGCCGTCGGTTGCCTGGCGGAGCGCTACGGGAAGGAGCTGGCCGACTCCCTTCCCGAGGCGGACGCGGTGCTCGGTTTCGACGACTACCCCGACATCGCCGCCCGGCTCCGGTCGATCCTGGCCGGCGACGTGCAGCATCCGCACACGCCCCAGGACCGCCGCAAGCTCCTGCCGATCTCGCCGGCGGACCGAGACGCGAGCGGGGTGTCGGTCCCCGGTCACGGCCTGGACGAGCTCGGGACGCATGCGCCGGCCAGCGGTCCGCGCGCCGTACGCCGCCGGCTGACGGGCGGGCCGATGGCGCCCCTCAAGCTGGCCAGCGGCTGCGACCGCCGGTGCTCGTTCTGCGCGATCCCCAGCTTCCGCGGCTCGTTCGTGAGCCGTCGACCCCACGACGTGCTCGCGGAGGCCCGCTGGCTGGCCGAGGAGGGCGTGCGCGAGGTGTTCCTGGTCAGCGAGAACAGCACGTCGTACGGCAAGGACCTCGGCGACCTCCGGCTCCTCGAGACGTTGCTGCCGGAGCTCGCCGCGGTGGACGGGATCGAGCGGGTGCGCGTCTCGTACCTCCAGCCTGCCGAGACCCGGCCCGGGCTGGTCGAGGCGATCGCCGCGACGCCCGGCGTCAGTCCCTACTTCGACCTCTCGTTCCAGCACGCGAGCGCATCGGTGCTGCGACGGATGCGCCGCTTCGGTGACCCGGACAGCTTCCTCGCGCTGCTCGGCCGCGTCCGCGACCTCGCACCCGAGGCCGGCGTGCGCTCCAACGTGATCGTCGGGTTCCCGGGGGAGACCGACGAGGACCTCCGGACCCTGTGCGACTTCCTGGTCGCCGCTCGACTCGACGTGACGGGCGTCTTCGGCTACTCCGACGAGGACGGCACCGAGGCCGAGGGGTTCGACGGAAAGCTGGACGACGATGAGATCCGGGGCCGGGTCGAGCACGTCACCGACCTCGTCGAGCAGCTCACGGCCGACCGGGCAGCCGAGCGGGTCGGGGAGCTCGTCGACGTACTCGTCGAGTCGGTCGAGGACGGCCCCGACGGACGGGCGGTCGAGGGACGCGCCGACCACCAGGGGCCGGAGGTCGACGGCACCACACGCCTCCCGAGCGGCTCCTACGCCGTGGGTGACCTGGTGCCGGCGACGGTGGTCGCGAGCGAGGGCGCCGACCTGGTCGCGGAGGCTCGTCGGTGACCGAGCAGGCCGCGACCGTCGGGAACTGGAACCTCCCCAACGTCCTCACCGGACTCCGCATCCTCCTGGTGCCGGTGTTCGGGTACGCCCTCCTGCACGACGGCGGCGACTCGGTCGCCTGGCGCTGCGTGGCCACCGCCGTGTTCGCGGGGGCGATGATGACCGACAAGATCGACGGCGACATCGCTCGTTCGCGCGGACTGGTGACCAACTTCGGCAAGATCGCCGACCCGATCGCGGACAAGGCGATGACCGGGATGGCGTTCGTCGGCCTCTGGATCGTCGGCGACATCTGGTGGTGGGTCACGGCGCTCGTGCTGCTCCGCGAGTGGTCGGTGACGCTCCTGCGGCTCTCGATCCTCAAGCGCGTGGTCGTGCCCGCTGCCCAGAGTGGGAAGGTGAAGACCACGCTCCAGGCGGTGGCCCTGACCGGGCTCAGCCTGCCGCTGCGGCAGGTCGACGGGGCCCTCCACGACATCGGGACCGTGCTCTTCTACGTCAACCAGGCGATCCTGGCCGTGGCGGTCGCGATGACCCTCTGGTCCGGCTACGAGTTCTTCCGAGACGTGTGGCGGCAGCGCGAGCAGATCCGCGCCACGTGACGTTCACGAGGCAGCCACGTTCTGCTGGTGCTTTGGCGGCTGCGTCGTATTAGGGTGACGCGCACCACACGGCCGTCGTGCAATTCGGCGCTCTCGGTCTCGGCTCGGAAGGACCCCCCATCTCGATGTCTCGGACGACCCGTCTTCGCGCACGTCTCGCACTCCTCAGCTCCGCAGCCATCGCCCTGAGTGGCGCCGTGGCCGGGCTGGCTCCTTCGGCCCACGCGGCCGATCCGGTCACCATCAACCTGCTCGGGATCAACGACTTCCACGGGCGCATCGATCCCAACATCACGGTCAAGTGGGCCTACGAGATCGAGCACCTGCGCGACACCGCCGTGACGCCGGCCGACGGCAACCTGCTGGTCGGGGCCGGCGACCTGATCGGCGCCTCGCTGTTCACGTCGGCCGTCGCCGAGGACCAGCCGACGATCGACGTGCTGAACGAGATCGGTCTCGACGCGAGCTCGGTGGGCAACCACGAGTTCGACAAGGGCTGGGACGACCTGCAGAACCGCGTCATCGACGGCGGAGCCAATGCGAGCTGGGACTACCTCGGCGCCAACGTCTACGAGAAGGGCACCACGACGCCGGTCCTGCCGGAGTACGAGACCTACGACGTCAACGGCGTCACGGTCGGCGTGATCGGTGCCGTCACCCAGGAGACCTCGTCGCTGGTCAGCCCCGGGGGTATCGCCGACCTCGACTTCGGTCCGGTCGTGCCGGCCCTGAACCGGGTGGCCGGCGAGCTCAGCGACGGCAACGACGCGAACGGCGAGGCGGACGTGATCGTGGCCGTCGTCCACGCCGGTGCCGTCGACGGCACCGAGAGCTTCGAGGAGTCCCTCGCTCACGGCGGCGAGTTCGCCGACATGGCGAACAACCTCAGTCCCCAGGTCAACGCGGTGTTCCAGGGCCACACCCACCAGGCCTACGTGTACGACGCGCCGGTCACCGGCGGCGACCTCGCGACCCGCCCCATGCTCCAGACCGGCTCGTACGGCAGCAACATCGGCCAGGTCGTCCTGACCGTGGACAGCGGCACGGGCACCGTCCAGAGCTACACGGCGCACAACAACGCGGTGCCGACGACCGGAGACAACAGCACGTTCATCGATCAGTACCCCGACGTCCTCGGTCCGGTGGACGACACGGTCACCGCGGCCAAGGCGGCTGCCGACGTGATCGGCAACCAACCGGTCGGCAGCGTCACCTCCGACATCACGACGGCTTTCACGGGCGGCTCCTACGTCGACGGCCAGTACACCGGCGGCACCCGTGACGACCGCGCCTCGGAGTCGACGATGGGTGACCTGGTGGCCAACGCGCTCCGCGACGGCCTGCCGGCCGACATGGGCCACGCCGATCTCGGGATCACCAACCCCGGTGGGCTCCGCAACGAGTTCTTCTACGCCGGAGACACCACCGACAACCCCGCGAACACCGACGGCGTCCTGACGTTCGCGGAGGCCAACAACGTCCTGCCGTTCGTCAACAACATCTGGACCGTCGACCTCAAGGGGAGCGACCTCGAGCAGGTGCTGGAGGAGCAGTGGCAGCCGTCGGGGGCGCAGCGGCCGTACCTGAGCCTCGGTCTCTCCGACAACGTCCAGGTGACCCGCGACCCGAGCCTGCCCGCAGGGCAGCGCGTGACCTCCGTCCGGATCGACGGCCAGCCGCTCGACCCGGACAGGACCTACACCGTCTGCACCTTCTCGTTCCTGGGCACGGGTGGTGACAACTTCACCGCCTTCACCAACGGCACCTCGCACGACACCGGCCTGGTCGACCGCGACCTGTGGATCCAGTACCTGAGGGACCACCCGAACCTCGGACCCGACTTCGCCCGGCAGCAGGTGGACGAGTCCGGGATGCCGGCGTACGTCCGGGGCGGTGAGCACGTGACGTTCTCACTCAGCGGCCTGAACCTGACGTCGCTGGGCAGCCCGGAGAACACCGGCGTCGACGTGTACGCCGAGAGTGGGCGCGTCCTCCTCGGCTCGTTCCCCGTGACGGACGGGACCGTCGACATCGACCTGACCGTGCCGGCGAGCGTGCCGTCCGGCTCGCCGCTCACCGTGGTGGCGACCCCGTCGATGACGACGGTGGGCAAGCCGTCGACCGCGAGCACCCTTTCGGCAACGGCCGAGCCGATGACCTACGGAACGCCCGGGTCGGTCCACGTGGCCGTGAGCCCGGACGGCGCCTCGGGTGACGTCACCGTCTGGGAGGGCTCGCACCAGGTCGGCAGCGGGACCGTCGTCGACGGTCAGGGCGACGTCAGCCTGGCCGCCACGGCGTTGCCCCCCGGGCACCATGGCCTGACCGTCGCGTACGCCGGTGACAGCAGTCACGCCGGCTCGGCGACCGCTCTCGACGTCTCGGTCGCCAAGGCGACTCCGGACGTGACCGCGAGGAGCAAGCCCGACACGGTCCACGCGGGACGCACCTCGCCGAAGGTGGTGGTCGAGCTGAGCAGCCCCGGCCACGGCGTCACCGGCCGGGTCTCGGTCACCAGCGGTGGGCGCACCTATCTGGCCAAGCTGGGCGACGGCCGGGTCACGCTCATGCTCTCGCCCTACACCCACCACGGCACGAAAACGGTGAGGGTCCACTACCTCGGTAGTGATTTCGACAAGTCCGTGAAGACGACGTTCACCATCCGCGTCGTCCAGTAGTCCCTCCGATCAGTCCCCCGAAAGGTTCGAGCATGTCCAGATCTCGGTCCCTGGTGGTCGCCATGGCGACGGTTGCCACCGTCGTCAGTGGCGGCGCCCTCATCCCCCCCGCAGCCGCGAACACCAGCGGCACGGGCGTGGTCATCAGCGAGGTGTACGGCGCGGGCGGCAACGCCGGCGCGGTTCGCAACGCCGACTACGTCGAGCTGTACAACCCCACCGACGCTGCCATCAGCGTCGCGGACGACTACATCCACTACCGCTCGGCGACCGGCAGCAGCGGGGGCACGCCGTTCCGGCTCTCCGGTTCGGTGCCGGCTCACGGGCACTACCTGATCCAGATGAGCGCCACCGGTGCCAACGGCGCCGCTCTGCCCACCCCGGATGCGGGGCCGGCGGGCTTCAGCATGGCTGGCGCCGGTGGGCAGGTCTTCCTGCTGAGCCAGAGCACCGCCATCACGACAGCCGGCGACATGAAGAACGTCGCGGGCGTCGTCGACATGGTGGGGGCCGACACCGCGACGTCGTTCGAGACCGCTCCGACCGATGACCCCGCGTCGGCCACGAAGTCCCTGAACCGGTCCGCGGCCGGCGCGGACACGGACAGCAACCTCGCGGACTTCAGCCTCCAGGACCCGACGCCGGAGAACAGCAACCCGGTCACCGAGCCTCCGACCGAGCACTCCATCGCCGAGATCCAGGGGACCGGTGACAGCTCGCCGCTGAACAACGACACGGTGATCACCCAGGGCGTCGTGACCGCGGCGTACCCGACGGGTGGCTTCTTCGGCTACGTGCTGCAGACCGACGGCACCGGGTCGGGCGACGACGCCACACCGGGCGCCTCCGACGCGGTCTTCGTCCACCAGCCGAGCGGCGACGTGGACGTCCAGGTCGGCGACTACGTCCAGGTCACCGGTGGTGTCCAGGAGTTCTTCGGGCTGACCGAGCTCAACGTCGACGCCGCCGACGTCGTGGACCTCGGCACGCCGCCGCTCGGCGGCGTCCAGGCGCGCCAGATGGCCTACCCGGCGAGCGCTTCGGGCCGAGAGGAGCACGAGAGCGAGCTCATCGAGCCGACCGACGAGTTCACGGTGTCGGACAACTTCGACACCAACGGCTTCGGTGAGATCGGGCTGGCCACGGGCGACCACCAGCTGTGGCAGCCGACGGACCTCTTCAACCCGAACATCGAGCCTGCTCAGGTCGCGGCCGTGCAGGCCGACAACTTCGCGCGTGGCGTCGTGCTCAACGACGGGGCGAGCTGGAGCTACCTGTCGAGTCCGCACAACAACGACCCCATGGCCTGGCTGACCCCGACGAACCCGGTGCGGATCGGCTCCACGGCCACGCTGCACCAGCCGATGATCCTGGACTACCGCAACAACCTCTGGGAGCTCCAGCCGACGAGCCAGGTCACCGGCGACGGTCACGAGTGGGCGACGTTCAGCGACACCCGAACCGCCAACCAGGCACCCCAGGACGTCGGCGGTGACATCAAGCTCGGCACCTTCAACGTCCTGAACTACTTCAACACCACCGGCAAGGACTGGGTCGCCGAGGGTGGTGGGCACACGTGCACCTTCTTCAACGACCGCACCGGTGACCCGGTGGGTGACAACAACTGCGCGCCCAACGGACCGCGGGGTGCTGCGGAGTCCAGCGGGGGCACCGACCTCGCGGACCCGAAGGCGGACCTCGAGCGGCAGGTCGCCAAGGAGGTCAGGGCGATCAACACGATGGACGCCGACATCTTGTCGCTGGAGGAGGTCGAGAACTCCACGGCACTCGGTGAGAGTGATCGCGACGATGCGCTGAAGTCGCTCGTCGACGCCCTGAACGCCGACGCCGGGACGACCAGGTGGGCCTACGCCCCGTCTCCCGATGCCGCGGACCTCCCACCCATCGAGCAGCAGGACGTGATCCGCACCGCGTTCATCTACAACCCGAACACCGTGCAGCTGGTCGGGGCGTCGAAGGTCCTCGCCGACAAGTCGGGTCCGGGTCAGCCGTTCGAGGACGCCCGCGAACCGCTCGCCCAGGAGTTCAAGCGCGCGGGTGCTCTGGACTCCGACGGTTTCCTGGTCGTGGTCAACCACTTCAAGTCCAAGGGTTCGGGACCCGACGACGGCACCGGTCAGGGCCTGTCCAACCCGGCTCGGATCCAGCAGGCACGCGCGCTGGTCGACTTCGCGAAGGCGACCGCCCAGGCCGACGACACCAAGCGGATCTTCCTGGTGGGTGACTTCAACTCCTACACCCAGGAGGACCCGATGCAGGTGCTCTACCAGAACGGGTTCGTGAACCAGCCGAGCGACGACGTGCGTGACACGTCGTACGAGTTCGACGGGCAGGCCGGCTCGCTCGATCACGTGTTGGCCAACACGGCGGCGGCGAACCTGGTCACCGCGCGCGACGTCTGGCAGATCAACGCCGAGGAGTCGGTCGGCTTCGAGTACAGCCGCTACAACTACAACGCCACGCTCCTGTACCAGGACAACCAGTTCCGCGCCTCCGACCACAACCCGGAGCTCGTGGGGCTGGACGTGCCCTTCAGCCAGCAGGGCTCGACGGTCACCGCGACCGCGACGCCGTCGGTGATCAAGAAGAAGAAGGACACGTCGCGGATCGACGTGACCGTGACCGGCGCCGAAGGGATCACCCCGACCGGCAAGGTGAAGATCAAGGTCGACGGCGTCACGGTCGGGAAGGTCACCTTGTCCGGTGGTCAGGCGAGCCTGGTGATCGGCCCGTTCGACGACCCGGGTGTCTACACGGTCAAGGTGCGCTACCTGGGCGACGACGTGACCGCGCCCGGCCGTGCCACGGTCGACCTGACGGTCACCAACGGCCATCCGCACTGATCACTGAGAGGCGGCCGCCGCCGGCTCAGCCGGCGGCGGTCTCCCGCAGCTCGAACGCGGCCTGGACCAGGGCCAGGTGGCTGAACGCCTGCGGAAAGTTCCCCACCATCCGGCCCTGCCCCGCGTCGTACTCCTCGGAGAGCAGGCCGACGTCGTTGGTCAGCCCGACCAACCGGTCGAAGAGGGCGTGCGCGTCGTCGAGCCGTCCCGCCCGGGCGTACGCCGACACCAGCCAGAACGAGCAGGCCAGGAACGGGTGCTCGTCGCCGGAGAGCCCGTCGACGCCGGACCCGGTGCGGTAGCGGAGCAGGAGCCCGTCGCGCATGAGGTCGTGCTCGATCGCGGCGATGGTGCCGGCCATCCGCGGGTCGCGCCCGTCGATGAAGCCGACCAACGGGAGCATCAGCAAGCGCCGCGTCGACCTCGGTGGTGTCGTAGTGCTGACGGAACGTGTTGCGTTCGCGGTCGAAGCCCTCGCTGAGCACCTCGTCCCGCACGCGGTCGCGCAGGTCACGCCACCGATCGACGTCGCCCTTCAGGCCGTGCTGCTCGACCGCCCGCACGGCGCGATCGAACGCCGCCCACACCATGACCCGGGAGTGCGTGAAGTGGCGGAGCTCACCCCGGATCTCCCACAGGCCGTTGTCCTTCTCGGCCCAGGTGTCGGCGAGGTGGTCGATCAGGACCCGCTGGAGGTTCCACGCGTCCTCGGTCTGGCCGAGCTCGGAGTCGCGCGCCGACTCCAGCGCCAGCAT
The DNA here is from genome assembly GCA_963759515.1 of uncultured Actinomycetota bacterium. Taxonomy (GTDB): domain Bacteria; phylum Actinomycetota; class Actinomycetes; order Propionibacteriales; family Nocardioidaceae; genus Nocardioides. Next base: position 503,083 of record CAVWZR010000018.1, read on the forward strand.
CACCTCGCCGAACACGTCCGTCTGCTGCTGGTCGACCGCCCCGTTGCCGATCCGGACCGGACGCGAGCCGGCGTACCCCGGGAGATCGTCGAGCTCGAGCTCGGGCAGATGCCTGGCGCCGTCGACGGCGTACACGATCTGGAGGTCGGCCGGGTCGCCGGCGACCGCGCGCAGCAGCCAATCGCGCCAGAACCTCGCCTCGTCGGTGGCGCCCGCCTCGATCAGGGCGGAGATGGTGAGGGCGGCGTCGCGCAGCCAGCAGTAGCGGTAGTCCCAGTTCCGCTCACCCCCGAAGTCCTCGGGGAGTGACGTCGTGGGCGCCGCGACGATCCCGCCCGTCTCCGCGTGGGTCAGCAGGTGCAGCGTCAGCAGGGAACGGCGTACGACGTCGGCCTGGGGGACGCCGCTGAGGTCCAGCCGCGCGACCCAGTCGACCTCCTCGTGGATCGTCTCGTCCACGTGGGCCCGGTGCGGCGGGGGCGTGCGCAGATGGGAGGGGAGCCAGGTCATGGAGAACGTCAGGATCTCGCCGTCGCGGACGTCGAACTCGTCCACGTGCCGGTGGTCGTCCGGCTGAGGAAGCCGCGGACCGCGGAGCACGAGCTTGTCGGGGCCGGCCACCGCCGTGATCGCCGGCGCGTCGGTGTCCTCGTGTCGTCGGCGTACCCACGGCCGGGCGGAGCCGTAGTCGAAGCGGACGACCCACTCGTGCCGCATCCGGACCGTGCCCCTGACCCCGGTGACCCGCCGCACCACGTCGATCCGGTCGTCGCCGGTGGGCATCACGTCGAGCAGCGTGACGACACCCGAGTCGGTCGTGAACGTGGTCTGGAGCGCCGCGGAGTTCTCGACGTACGCCCGCGAGACGTCGTAGTCCCCGACCGGGCTCAGCTGCCAGTGGCCGTTCTCCTCGTCGCCGAGAAGGGCCGCGAAGCAGGCAGGGGAGTCGAACCGCGGCACGCAGAGCCAGTCGATCGAGCCGTTCCGACCGACGAGCGCAGCGGTGTGACGGTCGCCGATCAGCGCGTAGTCCTCGATGGCCCGAGTCACGTCGCGACCCTAGCTCCGCGCACTAGGCTCGCCGGACATGAGGGCGGGCAGGAGGCGACGTACGTCGCGCGAGCCGGACGCCGTCGAGGCACTGACCCTGCTCGGGTCCGCGGGTGCCACCCTGGCCACCGCTGAGTCTCTGACCGGTGGGCGGCTGGCGTCGGTCGTCACCGCGGTCCCGGGGGCGTCGGCGAGCTACCTCGGCGGGTTCGTCACCTATGCCACTGCGCTCAAGGAGGCCTTGCTAGGCGTGCCCCACGACCTGGTCGAGCGGTACGGCGTGGTGTCGGGCGAGTGCGCCCAGGCGATGGCCGCGGGGTGCCGCGACGCCACCGGGGCGACGTACGCGCTCGCGACGACGGGGGTCGCGGGTCCCGAGTCGCAGGAGGGCAAGCCCGTGGGGACGGTGTTCGTCGGCATCGCCGGCCCCGAGGGCGTGTCGGCCTTGAGCATGGAGCTGGTGGGCGGCCGGCACCAGATCCAGGACCGGGCGTGTCGAGAGGCGCTGTCGGCCCTGTGTGGGATTCTCCGTGGGGAACAACCCCCGCTCGGGTAGCGTTCGTCTCACAGAACGCCGCGAGAAAGCCGATCGAGCACGCTGAGGAGGATGCGATGGCCCTGTTCCGCAGGCTGCTGGGCGATGTCCTCCGTGAGCGTCGTCTGGAGCGCGGGCTGACCCTGCGTCAGGTGTCGGCCGAGGCCCGGGTGAGCCTGGGATACATCTCCGAGATCGAGCGCGGTCAGAAGGAAGCGTCGTCCGAGCTCCTCGCGTCGCTGTGCTCCGCCCTCGAGGCCCCGCTCTCCGAGGTTCTGCGCGACGTCTCCCAGGCCGTGGCGGTCGAAGAGGCTGCCAGTGCCCCGACGCCGATCACGACCCGCCGTCCGGTCGTCGCGTCGGCTGCCTGACGGTGTCCGAGGCGACGGCGTCCGACGCCCCGGAGGCCAGGCCCCCGTTGCCGCCCTTCAGCCGCGACGACGCGGTCGCCAAGGTGCGCAAGGCCGAGGACGCGTGGAACACCCGTGAGCCCGAGCGCGTGTCGCTCGCCTATACGCCCGACAGCCGGTGGCGCAATCGGTCGGAGATCTTCTCCGGCCGGCCCGCCATCGTGGAGTTCCTCACCCGCAAGTGGGCCAAGGAGCTGGACTACCGTCTGATCAAGGAGCTGTGGGCGTTCGGCGACGACCGGATCGCGGTGCGGTTCGCCTACGAGTGGCACGACCACGAAGGCGCATGGTTCCGTTCCTACGGCAACGAGAACTGGCAGTTCGACTCCCTCGGCCTGATGGCCCGGCGGCACGCGAGCATCAACGACCTCGCGATCGCCGAGGCCGATCGGAAGTTCCACTGGGACCTCGCCGGGCCTCGGCCCGCCGACCACCCCGGCCTGAGCGACCTCGACCTCTGATCCCGAGGCTCCGGGGCAACAACTCTCCGGACCGCATCGTCCTATCGATGTGATCCGACGCGTGATGGTGACCGGCACGGCCCTCGTCGCGCTGTGCGCCGGTCTCGTCGTCCTGGACGGGTTCGTCCGTGACGGCAGTGCGCGAACGCCGGCACTGGCCGCCGCACCATCGACGGCACCGACACCCACACCCGCCGCGACTGGCACGTCCGCTCCCGCTGTTCCAGCCCGTCCGCCGGCGACGTTCGCCCGCCCGCATGCCGGCGTCCCGTTGCCCGACGGCTTCGTGCCCCGCCGGCTGAAGCCGGGCGAGCGGCCGCCCCAGTTCGTGGTGGTCAGCTTCGACGGGGTCGGCTGGCACGAGGAGTGGCAGCACTGGATGGACGTGGCCGCCCGAGTTCCGTTCCGGTTCACCGGGTTCCTGTCCGGCACCTACCTGCTCAGCTACGACACCCGGGACGAGTACCACCCGCCGCACTACGCTCCGGGGACCTCCGAGATCGGCTGGGGGACGCCCGCCGACGTACGCGTCGAGATCGCCGACCTCGACCGTGCGCTGGACGCCGGGATGGAGATCGGCACCCACTTCAACGGCCACTTCTGTGCGTCCGCCGGCCTGCCCAGCGGCGGCGACACCTGGACGACGCGCGACTGGAACATCGAGCTCGACCAGTTCTTCCATCTGGTCCGCGACTACCGCGCCGACAACCACCTGCCCCGGTCGGTGCGGCTGCACCTGCGACGCGGTGACGTCGCCGGCGGTCGTACGCCGTGCCTCGAGGGCCGGCCGTCCGCGCTGTATCCCGCGCTGGCCGCCCACGGTTTCCGCTACGACTCCTCGATCACCCGCGGCCCCCTGACCTGGCCCACCCGTGACCAGCGGACCGGGCTCTGGCAGGTCGGGATGACCGCGTTCCCGCTCCACGGGACCGGTCACCCCGTGACGACGATGGACTACAACTACTTCTTCACCCAGCGTGGTGGCGTCGACGGCACGGTCGCGCAGGCGCGTGCCGACCAGCGGCAGGTGCTCGCGACGTACGACGACCTCTATCGACGTTCCTGGCACGGGAACCGCGCCCCGGTGATCCTCGGCAACCACTTCAACGACTGGAACCACCACGCCTACGTGAACGCGCTGACGTCGTTCGTGGACCACACCTGCGGTCGCCCGGACACCGAGTGCGTCCCGTTCCGGGACCTGGTGGCCTGGTTGGACGTGCAGACGCCGCGCACGCTGGCCCGATTGGCCGGCTGAGGCCGGGGCTCAGCGCAGCGGCTGGCAGCTCGGGCAGTGGAACGTGACCCGCTCGCGCCCCGGCTCACCCAGCATCGACTCCACGATCGTGGTGCCGCAGCGCCGGCACGCCTGCCCACGCCGGCCGTGCACCCAGAACGTGCGCCCCCGGGCGAGGTCGCCGGTCGTCGACTGGACGGCACGGCGCCGGTTGACGTCGAGCATCTGCTGGGCCCGGCCCACCATCCGGGACAGGTCCGGGACGCGGCTCACGGGCGTCTCGGGCGCCACCCCGGCGATGAAGCAGAGCTCGTTGGCGTACATGTTGCCGACCCCCGCGAGGTTGCGCTGGTCGAGCAGGGCCTCCTTGACGGGTCGGTCGGGACTCGCGCCGAGCCGACGTAGCGCCTCGTCGAGATCCCAGTCAGGTCCCAGCAGGTCGGGGCCGAGGTGACCGACGATCTCCGGCTCGCGATCACGCGGCACGAGGTCCACGATGCCGAGCTGGAAGCCGACGGCCACCTTGTCCGGCGGTCTCGAGCACGACGCGGGCCGTGTGGCCGGGGCGCGGCCACGCCTGACCGGGGTCGAGGACGCGCCAGGCGCCCTCCATCTTGAGGTGGGTGTGGAGGGTCCATGCGTGGTCCGCGTCGATGCGGGTCAGCAGGTGCTTGCCCCGCGACACGGTCTCCGCGACGGTCGCGCCCGCGAGGTCCCAGGTGGCGTACGCCGGGACGCGGAAGTCCGTCGTCGTCAGGACCTTCCCGGAGAGCGCACGATCGAGGAGCCTGGCCGCCCGCCACACGGTGTCGCCCTCAGGCACCGCCGACCACCGTCAACCACGCAGCCTCAGCCCGCGCGGGGTCGAGACGAACCCGGCCGCGTCGAGGGCTTCGCGCAGAGGAGTCGAGCCGCCCCCGAGGATCTGCTCGCCGTCGGCCTTCTGGACCGTCATCCGGCCGAGCGCGCCGCGTCTCCCGGCCTCGGACAGCGAGAGGGCAGCCGGGCGCAGCACCGCCGCGTCGTCGCTCCAGGTGAGCAGGGTGCGGCCGCCGCGTTCGACGTAGAGGGTCAGCCTTCCGTCCACCAGCACGACCAGCGCGCCGGCCTTGCGGCCCGGGCGATGACCGCCCGATGCCTCGCGCTCGGGCCACGGCAGGGCGGCGCCGAACGGGTTGGCGGGGTCGGTCGCAGCCAGGGTGACGGCCTCGGGCTTGTCCCCTCCCTCGCTGATCGAGCCCGTGCCGAGCTCGGTGAAGGTCCGGAGCCGGTCGATCGCGCCGGCCGTGCCGAACTGGGCCGCGCCGAGGCCTTCGACGAAGTATCCGCGCCGGCATCGCCCGGAGTCCTCGAACGCCGACAGCACCTTGTAGACCGCCGCGAAGCCACCCGCCGTGCGCTCGGACATCACGGCCCCGCGGGTCACCACGCCGTACCGCTCGATCATCCGCTCGGCCGTGGCATGCGCACGCCGCGTCGGGTCGACATCGGGCTCGGGCAGGATCGCCCAGCGACCGGACGTGTGGGGCGGCGGAGGACGGAGCCCCGGCCGGCTGGGCCGGGCGCGGGGGGCCGGCCGTCGCGTGCGGTGGGTGCCCGACCCGGAGCCGGTGAGGGCGCGGAGCGGGGCGAAGGTGTCGTTGGTGATGCGCCCGGCCCAGACCAGGTCCCAGAGTGTCTCGGCGAGCTCGCGGTCCTTCGCGCCGGTCGCGGACTCGAGCTGACGGAAGAACCACGCACCACCCGGGGCCAGTGCGTCCAGCACGACCTGGTGGGCCTCGGACAGCTCGGAGTCGCCGGCGACCGGGATCGTCAGCGCGGCCTGGTCGCCGAGGTGGAGCGAAACCCACCCGTCGGTGCCCGGCAGGCTGGCATGGCCGACCCACGTGACCTCGCCGGAAGCCGTGAGCTCGTCGAGCAGGGCCGGCTCGTAGTCGGCCACTCGGCTGGGGAGGATCAGCGACTCCCATGCCGACGCGGGGGCGGCGTATCCGGCGAGCTGGTCGACGACCGTGAGCAGGCCGTCGACGCCGCGCGGCCCACGCCGTGGCCGGCCGATGTGCTGCCAGGCGAGCAGGAAACGACCCAGTGCCGAGGGCTCGACCGGCTCCACCTCGCGACGCAGCTTGGCCAGCGAACGCCGCCGGAGCAGCCGGAGAACCTCGGCGTCACACCACTCCGCGCCGGATCCGGCCGGACGGAACTCGCCCTCGAGCGCCCGGCCGTGGGACCCCAGGCGCTGCAGCGTCTGCCGGACCACGGCCGCGCCGAGCCCGAGCCGGGCCGAGACGTCGGCGACCGTGAACGGGCCGTGCGTGCGCGCGTAGCGGCCGACCAGGTCTGCCAAGGGATCGTCGACGGCCTCGGTGAAGGCGTCGGGCACCCCGGGTGGCACCGGGACGCCGAGACCGTCGCGCAGGCGGCCGACGTCCTCGATGCCGGCCCAGCGCTCCTCGCCGGCCATCCGCACGGCCACCAGGCGTCGCGCGTCGGCCAGGGTCGTGAGCCACTCGAGCACGTCGCTGCCCTCGGTGCTCCGGTCGGCGACCTCGTCGGCGGTGAGGGGCCCGAGCCAGCGCACGAGGTCGGCGACACCCTCGGCGTCGCGGACCCGCCGCTCGGGATCGGTGCGCTGGAGCATCGCCTCGACCTCGGTGAGCACCTCGGGGTCGAGCAGCTCGCGCAGCTCGGCGCGGCCCAACAGCTCGGCCAGCAGTCCCTGGTCGAGGGCGAGCGCGGCGGCCCGGCGTTCGGCGATGGGGGAGTCACCCTCGTAGACGAACTGCGCGACGTATCCGAACAGCAGGCTGCGGGCGTACGGCGAGGGCTGGTGGGTGTCGACGTCGTGGATGCCGACCTCGCGGCTCTGGACCCGACGCATCAGGGCGACGAGCGCGGGCAGGTCGTAGACGTCCTGGAGACACTCGCGCACGGCCTCGAGCACGATCGGGAAGGACGGATACTTGACCGCCACCTCGAGCAGTGCGGCGCTGCGCTGACGCTGCTGCCACAGCGGCGACCGTCGGCCGGGATCGCGGCGCGGGAGCAGGAGCGCCCGGGCGGCGCACTCACGGAAGCGAGAGGCGAACAGCGACGAGCCGCCGACCTCCTGGGTGACCAGGTCGTCGATCTCGTCGGGCTCGAACGCGATGACCTCACCCGTGGGCGGCTCCGCGTCGGTGTCCGGGATGCGGATCACGATGCCGTCGTCGGAGGCGATCGCCTGGCCGTCGACGCCGTACCTCTCGCGGAGTCGCGCGTTGATCGCCAGCGCCCAGGGCGCGTGGACGGGTGTGCCGTAGGGCGAGTGGACGACCAGTCGCCAGTCGCCGAGCTCGTCACGGAACCGCTCCACGACGATGGACCGGTCGCTGGGGAGCACGCCGGTCGCCTCGAGCTGCTCGTGGACGTAGCCGACGAGGTTGTCGGCCGCCCAGGGGTCGAGGCCGCGCGCCGCAGCGGACGCGACCGCCACCTCACGCTTGGCTGATCCGAGGTCGCGGGTGAACGCGCCGATGGCCTCGCCGAGCTCGGCGGGGCGGCCCAGGGTGTCTCCCTTCCAGAAGGGCAGCCGACCCGGGACACCTGGGGCCGGGGTCACCAGGACCCGATCGTGGGTGATGTCCTCGATCCGCCAGCTGGTCGCCCCGAGGGCGAAGACGTCGCCGACGCGGGACTCGTAGACCATCTCCTCGTCGAGCTCACCGACGCGGCGTCCCGGGCCTTCGCCGCCGACGAGGAACACCCCGAACAGGCCGCGGTCGGGGATGGTGCCGCCGCTGGTGACGGCGAGCCGCTGGGCGCCCGGTCGTCCCGTCAGCTGACCGGTCACCCGGTCCCACACGATGCGCGGGCGCAGCTCGGCGAACTCGTCGCTCGGGTAGCGGCCGCTGAGCAGGTCGAGGGTGGCGTCGAACGCCTGGCGGGGGAGGGCGGCGTAGGACGCGGAACGGCGCGCGAGGTCGAACAGGTCGTCGGCGGACCACTCGTCCATGGCCAACGCGGCGAC